>NZ_JACRTA010000001.1 GCF_014385065.1 Lentihominibacter hominis | reverse complement strand
TTATGATCAGACAGGACTTCTTTCATCAGATATGCTGACATATGAAGAATGCGACAAGTATCTTGCATATGCTGCTAAACTGGACATCACTCTTGAGACTGAAGTTAAGCCTCTTTAATAAATTTATATAAATTAATGCAAAAAACAACGCCGCGGCAATCTCTGTCGCGGTATTGTTTTGACTTTAACATTATTTCATATCAGCATAATTTTTGCACAGAATCTTTTACACAACATACATATTCTTTGTTATAATGATTTTGCTCAAAACGTATTGTCACAATATATTTTTAACTCTAATTTTAATATCATGAGGTTTTAAAATGGTCGATTTGTTTCAGAAGAAGGTTCTCATGCTGGCATTATATGCCGGTGAGATAATGATGAGAAACGGAGCCGAGATATACAGAGTCGAAGATACCATGACTCATATATGCAAGGCCTGTAAAATGGATAACGTAGAAGTTTTTGCTACTCCTACGGGCATCTTCATATCCATGGACAGAGGTGGAGATGAAGATGATACTCAGACATACGTCAAAAGAATAAAAGGAATAAGTACAGATCTTCGAAAGATCTCTCAAGTAAATCATTTTTCCAGACAATTCTCTGCTGCAACGCTTTCTGTTGATGAAGGAATGACTGTGTTAAAAGAAATAGATGACAGAGGAATCTATCCTCTGCCAGTCCGCCTATTGGGTGCAGCAATGATATCGTCAGCTTTTTGCCTGATATTCGGAGGAAGCGCTGCAGACTGTTGTATCTCTGTATTTTCAGGTATTCTCGGCTATTTGTTTTCGGTCTTTCTCAACAAACTGAAAATAAATTCCTTCGTAACCGGCTTTTGCAGCTGCGCGTTGGTTGCTTTCATTGCACTTTCCGCAGCTTCTCTCATAGATGCTGCAACTTATGATCCTATTATAATAGGAACTATTATGTTATTTGTTCCCGGCGTAGCTCTTACTAATTCCATAAGAGATTTTCTCTCGGGCGATATGCTGGCCGGTGTAGCCCGACTGATGGAAACTATTCTGACTGCCCTTTCTCTGGCTGCCGGAGCCGGCGTTGTCATTAAACTCTGGGAAATATTGGGAGGAGGCGCTATACTATGATAACAATACTGCTTCAGCTTCTATGTTCCCTGCTTATGACATGTGGTTTTTGTATTATATTTAATGTCCCGTCACGCAAATTCCCTTTATGCTGTATTGTGGGAGCTGTAAGCTGGATGTCATATCAAGCTTTTACATTCCTTGAAATGTCACCGGTGTTTTCTACATTTATATCTTCCTGTCTTGTATGGCTGTTCAGCAATATATTCGCCAGAGTATTCAAGGAAACCTCCACTATGTTCATTATTCCGGGCATAATAAGCTTAGTCCCCGGAGCAGGAACTTACTACAGTATGCTTGCCATGCTTGAATACACAAATAAATCCTTTGGCGAAACAGTAAAAGAAACTATCCTGACTGCAGGGGCTATTGCAGCAGGGCTGCTTCTTATGGGCTCCGTAACAGGTGTCATAATAATGATAACAAAAAAAATAAACAGGTTATGATGAAAAAAATCATCATAACCTGCAAACTTTCTCATACCTCATTTTATAAATTTTGCAGCTTTTTTACTGCCTTATGGAGCCAATTTCCTTCAAAATACTCTATTCTGCCTCTATCGCAGGCCTCAGCCAGTTTAGGATCTATAGGAAGTTTTCCCAGAACATCCAGTCCATGATCCCCGGCAACATCATCTACTTTGCTCTTTCCAAATACAGGAATTTCCTTACCGCACTCGGGACATTTAAGATAAGACATGTTTTCCACCAAACCCAGTACAGGGATATTCATCATCTCTGCCATTTTCACTGCCTTTTCAACTATCATAGACACCAGCTCCTGTGGAGAAGTCACCACTATTATGCCGTCCACAGGCAGAGACTGGAATACTGTAAGAGGCACATCTCCTGTTCCCGGCGGCATATCCACAAAAAGATAATCCACATCGCCCCATAATACATCCGTCCAGAACTGCTTCACTGTTCCTGCTATTACCGGACCTCTCCAGACCACAGGATCCGTATCATTTTCAAGTAAATTGTTTACTGACATTGTTCCTATTCCGGTTTCAGTAATAACAGGCAATATCCCCAGCTCGTTAGCCATAGCCTTTTCTCTGATGCCAAATGCTTTAGGAATAGAAGGTCCTGTTATATCAGCATCAAGAATCGACGTCTTATAGCCGGCTCTCCTCATATTTACAGCCATGAGTGAAGTTACGAGGGATTTTCCCACACCGCCTTTACCGCTCACCACTGCTATTACTTTTTTGATATTATTCATACTGTTGGTTTCCTCCAGCATGCTCTGAGGCTGACTGCTGCAGCTCCCTGCGCTGGCGCAATGGCTGCAGTCAGAGTCACAACCTGATGACTGCTGTACTTTTTCCTTTTCGTCCATTTTTTATTACCTCTCTTCCGGTTTTACGGCCATAATAAAAATTATAACCGATATTTTTGGCATATGTTAATTATATTATACTATTCACTGTCAACAAAGGCAAGCTATTGATAATACACGCTTATATTACAGGCCCGCGAGAGCCTTCTCCTTAAATCCAGCTGTTTATATTACTTGCCGTCTATTTCAAAAATAAGATGATCCATAGATTTAAAGACTGCAAAATCTGTATGCGACAGAATCACATCTATGCCGATAATTTCTTTTACCATAAATTCCATTTCCGGTTTTACTGTCTTATAATAACTTTTATGTATATGTTCTATAAGACTCACATTATGTTTATCTTCCAGCAGTTTACGCTCAAGAGGTGTTATCATTCCATAAGCAGATATCTGTATCTGTTCGTCACTGATGAACACCGTCATATCTCTGGGCCCTTTTCCGGCAGTTCTTTTCAAAAACGCTGTCATAGCCTGTTTTATTTTGCTCTCAAATTCCAGCTTTTTCTCCACATTCCCGAAAATTACATTCCCGCTTCGCAGCGTAGCTGCAAGTTTATTGAGGGCATCAAGAAGCTGAGCAAGTATTATGGGTTTTACCACATATTTGACTATGCCGGTATCAACCGCCTCTATTATCATCTCTGTTTCATGTACAGATGAAGTGATTATAAAGGGACATCTTCCCCCAGGTTTTCTTATTTGCTTCAGCATATCTATGCCGTTCATTCTGGGAAGCAAAATATCAGCTATAACTATATCGGGATCTTCCTCACTGTATTTTTTCAGCCCCTCTTCTCCGTCAGATGCCGTTATCACTTTGCCTGCCTTTTTTCTGAGATAATGTTCAAGCTCCTGTCTTGTACAGTCATCGTCCTCTACATACAATATCTTAAGCTGAGACAAATATGTATTACCTGTCATGTCTCTCCTCCTTCTCATTGATGAGTATAACACATCTGACACCGTCTTTATAATTTTCAAGGCTTATTTCACCAGCCATACTTTCTTCTATAAAATGTTTGGAGATAGCAAGCCCAAGCCCTGTACCATCGCTGCTTCCTTTAGTAGTATAATATGGCCTGAACAAATTTTCCCGCTCACTTTCCGAAAGCTGGACTCCGTTGTTGAATATCTCGACGGATATCCTACCGCATTTTCCTGTTTCCCGCCTTATAGCTATGTCTATTATCCCGCCTTCACTCCCTCTTTCATCTATCGCATCTATTGCATTGTCCACTATATTGAGAATCACATGATATAAAGAATTTTTATATCCATATGACATCAGGCCTTCCTCACCTTTTACATTGACTTGAATATTTCTTGTCTTTATTTTATCTTTAAAAAGATCAAGAACTGCTTCTATAACATGATTTACATTGAATGCCACCAGTTTCATATCAGGTTTGAGATAATCCGAAAAATCAGTAAGGGTATCTGACATTCCCGTAGTCAGTCTTTCTACCTTGGATATAGCCAAGAGAGCCTCTTCCTCACTAATCTGTCCGTTTTCTATATCATCTTTGAGATTTCCCATTACGATATTTATATTGTTTAGAGGCTGTTTCCACTGATGAGTAACATTTGCCATCATCTCACCTACTGATGCCAGCCTTGCCTGATTCGCCAGCATAATGTCATTCATACGCTGCCTCTTCATAGCTTTCCTGACGATCAGCTCTATATCACTTTCTTCCTTTATTCCGGTAGCTTCTCTCTCTTCCACCTGATTATCAAGGTCCATCATATGAAGCATCTTTATAGCTCTGTCAACAGGGCTGGAAAAATATCTCACAGTAAAATATATTGCCGCAGACAATAAAAGCACCAGAATCGCAGATAACGATATAACTATTATTATTATATTATCATAAGCGCTGTAAAGCTTATCTTCATAATTTATTATCGCCAGCTTCCATTCATTGCTCAGCTCGCTGAAGCTGATTCTCATGGCCTTGCCATTCCAGTCCACACCGAAAAATCCGTCCTTTTTTCCTTCCATCCCAGCTGTTATTGTCTCCCATAGATCATGCGAATCCAAAAATCCTGCCTCTCTTATATTGTCAGATGATATAATCTCATTATTTTCACCATCTAAAAGAAAAACCATTCCGTCATTTTCCACTCTCATATCACTTATCAAGTCTATAGTATATTCTGTATAGATATCTGTACCTATAACTCCTATTAACATATTTTCACAGTACACTGCTCTGGAATAAGCAATTACTTCTTCATTTATGTCCGAATCTACATAAGGTTCAGTCCAGATTCCCTCCCCGGGACTTTCAACAGCAGAAAAATAATACTGCATTGTCGGGAATTCTTCATCATCAAATGATTCGTAATATATACCATTGCTCATAGCATCGGTATATGTCAGCCTGCCGTCTTTATCATAAGAATACCATATCTCATAAGTCCCCTGCCTATCGGTTATATCGGGGGAGAAGGTTATATACAAGCCCTGAGAATCTTCTATATCCGTAAGAGCATCCTTTATGACAGGAGAATACAGCTTCATATATTCCTTTATGTAAGAAGAGTCTCGAAGTTGTTCAGATATATCAAAGCTGTTAGAAACTTCTGCACACAATGTATCTACCGAGCCCTCTGCATTTTCAAAAACCATACTTATCTGATTTGCAAACTTCTTAGTCTCAAAAAAGAGCTTATCATCAGCAGCTTTTTTCAATACCTTGGAAAAAGTGACTGTCTCAATAGCTGCAAAAGCTGTAAAAGCACAAAAAGCTATAAGAATTGTTATTGCAGATATCTTTTTGATAATACGATTCATCTTCGCCTTCTCCCCTCAACACTGTCCACATGTATGCCTGCTTTATATAATTATAATATCTTTCTGTGGCAATGCAATAGCTGCCTGATATTGCCATCAGACAGCTATTTTAAAATTTTTATGTTATAAAAACATTGTCATCTTTATAAAAGTGTTTGTAATGTTTCCGTTATTGTGTCAAGCCCTTCTTCTTCCTGCTGTATCACGGTATCAAGGAGAGCTTTCTGCTCTTCTTTCAACTGTTCCAGACGGCTGATTTCATCTGCAAAATCTTGACTTTCCGAATCCGCTTTATCCATAAGGCTTCTTATAATATCATCAACATAACAATCCATAGGATCCACATTGCCTTCTGCCCATGTTCCTCTTACGCCTTCAATAAAATTATCATTGAAATAATCTACAGTCTCTTTATCAAAATACATAGCATACCATCCATTGTTTATCCCTGAAAGATAATCATTGTAAGCAGTTTCTGCATCACCGTCTTTGAGCGCATCTATAGCTCCCTGCAGATTCTGTACATTAGACTGTCTCGTCTCATGAGGAAATACTACAGTCATCTCCCCGTCAAGATACAGAAATTCATCTTGTACTTTTTTATATGCCCCATGCAGCTGTTTATTCAGTTCTATCGCCTCTTCCCTCAGCTTATCTGCCTGTTCTGTATCTCCGTCACTTACTGCTTTCTCATAATCTTCATTGAGCTTATTTATTTTTTCTGTGACAGGTTTCGCCGCTTCAATAGCGCCGTCGGCCTTTTCAGTAAGCTGATTATCATTTGAGATCTCATTATCTATAGACTCTTTAAAAGCTTCAAAACGTGTTCCGAAATCCATAGGTCTTGCGGCAAGATCATCAAAAGCATACACAATCCTTGCGTAAAGAGTATGCATCCAGATCCATGCATCTTCATCAAATTCAACTACCTTTTCACTATCAGCATTGGTATGATAAGCTGTATCATAAAATAATGTCTCTTCACCTTTAGCCGTTGCCACCGATGGTACTCCGCATGTCATATAATTAAAGTCTTCCTTATATGTGCTTGGCGGCATCACATACTGATATTCATAGTCTGACTCATCCAACATCGGCTGAACTAATGGCTCAATATAGCTGTAAAGCTCCTCCGACACAGAAATTCCAAATGTAGTTTCGTCCTTCACGCAGTAAGCTCCGTCTATATTAACAATAGCAAAGGCATTTTCCGCCCATTCAGGATGTATCTCCGTGATCTGCTTATAAGCTCCTATAGCCCAGTCAGACTGACTGTCGATCTTGCCCCATTCTTCAGCTCCATGACAGATAAATCTTATTGTCTTATCCGGCTTATATCCACTGTCTATCATGGCTTTGGCTGATCCCAATATCAGCCCCACACCTGAAGCATCATCATAAAAAGAATGAAAATACCCGTCCATATGCGCCATCATATATATCACTTCATCAGTCTTTCCCGGAATCTCTCCCCATACATTCTGGCTTTCAGCATCTTCTGTAACCACTGAATCAGCGTTTAAAACTACTTCTATTTCATTTTTCCCTGAAGCCTTTATAGCTTCTTTCAGTGCATCTGTATCCTCCTGACTGATTCCCATAGCAGGAGCATCCTCAGGTCCGCATATATCCTGAGTGCCGATACGATCATCCATCTCTACCGGAAGTTCAGTATTAGCCAGTACCGCCTTAGCTCCTTTAACATGAGCCTGATACGCCGGACTATTGATCCACCATTCCTCATTCTGATTGATATCTATCAGAACCAGTTTGCCTGTCACATCAACATTCTCGTAATCTTCAGCAGTCCCCTTACCCAAGTATACTACCTCTACCGTTTCATTATCAGCCTGTATAGTCGTCTGATATCCGCCCAGATCTATTTTCTCTTCTTCACCATCTGCGTTTTTAAAGGTTATATTAGCTCCATTAAAAGTCCATCCGTCCAAGCGGGTCTTGTCCACAGTAACATTTTCAAGCCCGATTTCTTCCATAGTCTGCTTTATATACTCGGCAGTCTCCTTTTCCGCAGGTGATCCTGCTGATCTGAATCCCAAAGCAGGATCATCCCCTTTTTCTGATATAGTTTTGTCCACATCATAAGAAAAATCTGTATCCAGAACATCCATAAACTTCTGAAAATCCTCAGGATATTCCATATCCTTCTTACCACCGCATGCAGTCAGACACGTCAGCACCATAACAGCAGCCAGTATTACTCCCACCAACTTCTTTGTCATCTTCATTACATCTCTCCTTTCTGATAAGAACAAAGCCGGCTTCACCTATTTTCTCCGGCAGCTGGCTTTATTGCATTGCATCAATATCACAAAACGATATTTTCTGCATAATAAAAAAGACCAATACAAAGTAAATGTATTGGTCTGCGATGAGCTTACTTGACGTATTCTCTTTCGGTTCTCAATCTCCTATGTTTTAAAAGACAAACTGCCGCTTTACATCGGCTGTTCCTAAAAGCATTATACCAAAACCTTTTTCATTGTCAATATTTTTTTCGAATATACTGATATATCTGATATTTATGTTTATATGAGCTGCTCTTCATATATATTATCTACGCCATACCTTCTGACTTTAGCGCTGATCTCCTCTGCATCTGTAGAATAAAGTCCTTTTTCTTTCATCCTCTTAAAATATTCAGCTCCGGCAAAAGTATAACGACTCATCAGTCCATCATCTGTCTTGAGGCTTTCGTTTGCAAACGAAATAAGATCTCCTATAGCTATTCCGATAGGAAGTTCAAGCATCTTCATTCCCTTGAGATATCTTACCGCATTATGGCCTGCCAGGCTTCCGGTAGAAATAGCTTCGGTATGACCTACAAAAAGACCTGATTTTTCTCCCCCGCAGAACAGATTCTCTATTCCGGCAGCTTTCATAGTGTTTTCTCTTTCTGCAACAGAAAGATATCTGATAGAATTACCCTTGCCTCCGGCATAAGGATCTACATATCTGGCATCTTCAAACCCCGGAACCTGTCTCAGTGTCTCCAGATCAAAAAACGGTGTCATTATCTTAGCATATCCCGTATCCAGCAATACTATATTCTCGGCATATTCATTGAGAGCATATTGTTTGCATACCTTCATATCAAGTTTTTCACGTTTTATAGCTTTTTCCGGAAGAGGAACTACTGCTACACCGGTTTCATTGAGCTGGTGCTGCAGTTCTTCTGACAAAGAACGCTTTTCCAGTTTGCCGCTGCCACTGAAAGCTCCAAAAGATCCGTCTTTTCTTTTGCCCATTATATCGCTTCCGCCGGCTTTAGCGCTAATACTTACTCTCGGACCGAAAGCAGGACACCTGAGGATACACATACAACATCCGTTTCCATATGTAAGGCAATTTCCCATAGGACCTGTGGATCCTGTTGTTTCTACAAAAACATCCCCCTCAATTTCCTCTCCGCCAGCCAATACAATTTTTTCAATGACAGACTCACCGTCTCTGCCGCCCCTCTGCTTATTTTTCTTTCTTGTCACTACATCTACCGCTCGCGCCATAAGCCTTACATCTATACCTTTTTCACGAAGAAGTCTTCTCACACACGGTTCCACTTTGGTAACATCATAAAGACTTGCGTGCTTATGCCCGGGAAAATCTATATTAATATGGCGCGAACATTTGTCTGTGATGGCAAATAAATCCCCTGCCCCCATTGCTATATTTTCCTCGGCAGCAGTAAACCTGCCATTGTTGCGCATGATTCCGCCTACATTTCCCAGACCTAAAAGAAGATCTGTTTTTTCCAGAAGCGTCACATCCGCTCCTGCTTTTTTTGCGGTGAGCGCCGCTGCACATCCGGACCAGCCACCGCCTATTACTACAACTCTATACAAAAAAATCCCTCCCAACTATGTTCATATTAAGATATGAATCATACAGCAAATTGGTTCATGACCCTTGAAAGGGCCTTATTTTTTATCGTATAATCAAATAAATTATCAGCTTTAAAGGAGGCTATATATGAATTTAAACTCTCTGACCATTGGACAGATGGCAAAACTGAATCATATTTCACCTCAGACTCTGCGACTTTATGACAGAGAAGGACTGCTGACTCCTGCCGTCACAGATCCCGATACAGGCTATCGCTATTATCATATAATCCAGTCAGCGCGGCTTGATATGATACAATATATGAAAGATTACGGCATGACGCTCAAACAAATCCGCCATACCCTGGACAACGGAAGCTCCAACGATATAAAATCTTTTTTAAAACGGCAGCAACTCTCTATAGACATTCAAATAGATGAACTTTCAAGGCGCAGTCGTTCTATTTCCAGAATGCTGGAAAATTACAGAAAATATGAGTCTCTGCCAAAGGACGGCCGAATGTTTATGGAATACATACAGGAAAGGTATATCTATCGTTATTCCACTGAAAAAAATTTCTTTGATCAGGATCATACAGGATACGAATATATGCTTAGAGAATTAAAGATGCACTTGGCCAGCGAAGACCTCTCCATGGGTTACTTCTGCAACGTGGGAACCATAATGAGGCAAGAAACGATGCTTAAAGGTGATTTTTCTGCTAATGAAGTTTTCCTGTTTGTCGATCCTCAAGACCATGCATTAAATCCTGAAACCATACCTGCCGCAATGTATTACTGTATTTGTTCAGATGATTTTTACGCAGAAAAAGATAATGCAGCCAAACTGATAGCCCAAATACATAGAAGCGGACTTCAAATATGCGGAGATTATCTGTGTGAAGTTCTTGTGGAGTTTCCCATTTTTGAAAACAACTGCAGAAATATGTTTTATAAACTTGAGATACCTGTCAGTTCAAAATAATCTTACAAAAGATACACTGTACATAAATTTTTACGATTCATTAATATTAATCACAATAAATTTTAGAATTTTCAAAATACTGTTGACTTTATACTAACTATAAGGATTATGCTTATAGTATAAAATTTATAAATCAGTCCATACTTCAATAAAATGGGAGGTATCATTATGAATCGTAAAGTAAAAATAGCACAATACGGGTGCGGTAAAATGAGTAAATATTTGATAAGTTATGTTTTGGAAAAAGGAGCTGAGTTGGTTGCAGCCTTTGATGTAAATCCGGATATAGTTGGAAAGGATATCAGTATCATCACCGGCGGTAATCCTGTCGGATTAAAAATCTCCCCTGCATCTGATGCGGATACCATTCTAAAAAATACAAAGCCTGACGCATGTATCATTGCCACACGCAGCACTATGGAAGAGCTGAAAGAGGCCTTCTCAGTATGTGCAAAAAATGGAATCAATGCTATCTCGACTTGTGAAGAATCTCTTTATCCATGGAATTCATCACCTGACATAACAAAGGCTTTAGATATGCTTTCAAAGAAAAACAACTGTACACTATGTGGAAGCGGATATCCTGATCTTTACTGGGGAACCATGATAACTAATATCGCCGCATCTCTTGCAAAAATAACTAAAATTAAAGGAAGCAGCAGTTATAACGTAGAAGATTACGGAATAGCCCTTGCCCAAGGGCACGGAGCAGGGCTAAGCATAGAGGAATTCGAAAAGCAAATAGGCACCTGCAACAACCTATCCTCAGAAGAAATAGGCGCTCTTGTCAAAAAAGGGGAATATATTCCATCATATATGTGGAACCAAAACGGATGGCTTTGCAGTAAGCTGGGGCTCACTATCATATCTCAGACACAAAAATGCATACCCCACACCTATCACAAGGATCTGAGATCAGATACTCTCGGTATGACTGTAAAAGCCGGAAATGCTACTGGTATGTCAGCTATTGTTACCACAAAGACAGCTGAAGGAATAGTCCTTGAAACAGAATGCATAGGAAAAGTATATGCACCTGAAGAATTTGATAAAAATCAGTGGACTCTTTACGGAGAACCCGATACAACAATCATAGTAAACAAACCGTCTACTGTCGAACTGACATGCGCTACAATACTAAACAGACTGCCGCAGCTCATCGATGCTCCCGCAGGCTATATCAGTACTGACAAACTTCCATACAGTAGTTATATGGTAAAACCCATGAACGAATATATCACAAGTTTGTAAAATTCTCTGACAAACAGAAAATACGCCGGAAAACAATTTCTTTTCGGCGTATTTTCTGTTATTTAATAATGTGGTATAGGAATTATCTTCTTAAAGCAAGGTTCCCATATGTTTGAGAGTCTTTACCAGCTGAGAAGTGTAGCTCATCTCGTTATCGTACCATGACACAATTCTAACCTCATAAATATGTGTACCGCATTTTTCTGCAAGAGTCTGTGTAGCATCGAAAAGCGAACCATATGACATACCGATTATATCACTGGAAACAAGCTCTTCTTCGGTATAACCAAAAGAATCATTTGAAGCGGCCTTCATAGCTTCATTTATTCCCTCAACAGATACACTGTCTGTTTCGTCTTTCAAAGTAGCATCAAGGATTGTAAGTGATCCTGAAGGAACAGGCACTCTCTGAGCCGACCCAATAAGCTTACCGTCAAGCTCAGGGATAACAAGGCCTATAGCTTTAGCCGCTCCTGTACTGTTAGGCACGATATTTACAGCTCCGGCCCTCGCACGTCTGAAATCACCCTTCTTATGAGGTCCGTCAAGAATCATCTGATCTCCGGTATAAGCATGTATCGTAGTCATAAAACCTGTCCTGAGTTCTCTGTATTGATTGAGAGCCTTTGCCATAGGAGCCAGACAGTTTGTAGTACAGCTTGCTCCCGAAACAACATCATCATCTTTAGTGAGGATATCATGGTTTACACCATAGACAACAGTCGGTAGATCATTTCCGGCAGGCGCTGATATCAAAACTTTTTTAGCTCCCGCTTCAATATGCGCTCTTGCCTTATCCTTTGAAGCAAAAAAACCTGTACATTCAAGAACTACATCTACATCCAATTTCCCCCATGGAAGCTGACCGGGGTCCGGCGAAGAAAATACAGGTATTTCTTTTCCGTCTACTATGATACTGTTTTCTGTATTTTCAACATTATGACCACTGTAGGCTCCCTGAACACTGTCATATTTAAGCAAATATGACAACATCTCCGGTTTTGTCAAATCATTTATAGCAGCCACCTCAAATTCACTGTCTGTAAATATCCTTCTGAAAGCCAGTCTCCCGATCCTTCCGAATCCATTAATTGCAACCTTAGTACTCATAATGATATCCTCCTTATCTTTTTACACTGTTCAAATACTGTTCTGTTTCCTCAGCAGTATGTAAAGCCATGGCTTTTTCAGATACTTCTACTGCTTCATTAAAACTCCACATAGAAATATTTTTTCTGGTTTCCAGCACCTTTCCGCTGTCTACGCTGAATTCATCAAGCCCAAAAGCGATGAGACACGGAGTCAGTATCGTATCTGCCGCAGCTTCTCCGCACATACCCACAGGGATACCCGCTTTATGAGCTGATTCACATATAAATTTTATCATCCTCAGCACGGCAGGCTGATATGCCTTATAAAGATATGAAACCTTGGCATTGCCTCTGTCTGCAGACATCATATATCCTGTAAGATCATTGGTCCCTATACTGAAAAAATCTGCTTCGCCGGCAAGTATATCTGCCGTAACCGCTGCAGCCGGTGTTTCTATCATAATACCCAAGCAGACATTCGAATTAAATTCTTTTCCCTCTGCTTTCAACTCCTCGCAGCATTTATTTATCATATCTCTTACATCCCTTATTTCACACAGATTCGTTACCATAGGTAACATTATCCTTATGTTCCCCTGTGTATTAGCCCGAAGCAAGGCTCTTATCTGTGTCTTGAATAATGATTGGTTTTCAAGGCAATATCTTACTGCTCTAAATCCCATGAAAGGATTATCTTCCTTGCCCATATGCATATATGGAATATTTTTATCCCCGCCTACATCCAGCGTCCTTATTATAACAGGCGCAGGAGCAAATATATCTGCCGCTTTTCTATAAGCTTCAAGCTGCTCCTCTTCACCGGGTGCAGAATCTCTATCCATGTAAAGAAACTCCGTTCTGAAAAGACCTATTCCCTCAGCATCATCAGATCTGGCTTTCTCGGCATCTGCAGCATTTCCTATATTAGCAAAGACATCTTTTTTTTCCCCGCATAATGTCATACTCGGTTTACCTGAAAATTCTCTGAGCAATTCCTTATGCTTTTTGAAATCCTCTGCCTTTTTCATATATTCAGCTTCATCTGCATCCGTAGGATCCTTTATTACATCACCTGTCGTTCCATCAACAATCAGCTCATCTCCGTCATTTATTTTCAAAAGAGCTTCAGGAACACTGAGTACCGCCGGGATTCCCAGCGCTCTGGAAAGTATTGCAGAGTGAGAAGTATACCCTCCCGACTCAGCTATAATACCCGTGACTTTCTCAGGGTCTATATAAACCGCCATAGATGGAGTCAATTCATCTACTATTATCACCGAGCCTTTCGGAATATTAGATAAATCGGCAGACTCTGATTTTGTAAGTTTATCTCTGAGACTTTTATTCACATCACGTATATCCGCTGCCCTCTGCATAGTAAGTTCATCACCTGTTGCTTCAAAGATATCGGCAAAAAATCCCATTGTTTTATCTACAGCTTCTTCTGCACAACATCCATTTTCGATTTCCTCATTTATCTTTGATATCACAGAAGGATCCTTTACTATCTCCATATGGCTCTTCAGTATTCCCGATTCCTTTTCCATTCCTCGTTTTTTAAGTTTATTTACCGACTCTTGAGTATCCTCCAGAAACGATTGAAGCGACGTATTAAACCTGCGTGATTCCTGATCTTTATCCTCTGCCTTTTTATAAATGCATTGTTTATTTTCCGATTTATCCTCGGATTTTATACAAACAGCGATACCTTTCGCTATTCCTTCCGACACCGGGATTCCTTTCAGCATGACTTGATCCTCCGTAAATCTTATCTATTCTTCGCCAAATCCGGATTCAATCATATCTGCTGCCGCTTTAAGCGCAGCATCTTCATCCGGTCCGGTACACTGAAGTTCTATCTCATCTCCGAATTTTATACAGGAGGCAACTATGTTCATAAGACTTTTTCCGTTAATCTCATTTCCTTTAGCGATAATTTTAACGTCTGCATTATATTTATTCATATTATTTACAAATTCGGTTACAGGGCGCATATGAAATCCTTGTGAATTAACCACCTTCATTTTTTTTGATACCATTTTATTTTCCTCCGCTCAATATCTAATTTGAAACTTTTCTGGCAATATTTTTCTTTAATATAGCCAAAAGCGCCATTCCTACAACAGCTCCTACCACAAGTGCAATCACATAAAACAGTACATTTCCTACTACAGGGAATACAAATATTCCTCCATGAGGAGCTCTCAAAGTACATCCGAATGCCATAGAAAGTCCGCCTGCTACGGCAGAACCCACTACGCATGAAGGGATAACCCTAATAGGATCTGACGCCGCATATGGTATAGCTCCTTCCGTTATAAAGCATAGTCCCATAATATAGTTTATAGGAGCTGATTTCAGTTCTGTATCAGTCCATTTGTTTTTAAAGAATGTAGCACAGAGAGCGATTGCTATCGGCGGAACCATACCTCCGATCATTACAGCCGCCATGATATCAAAGCCTCCTGTAGTTATTGCTGCTGTACCGAAAACATATGCCGCTTTATTAAACGGTCCTCCCATATCTATCGCCATCATTCCGGCTACTACGCATCCGAGTATTATCTTACTGGTTTCTCCCATAGAATTAAGCAGATCTGTGATCCACATATTCAATGCTCCGACAGCCGGATTTATAGCACACATAAACAGTCCGATTATTATTGTTCCCAACAGAGGCAAGATCAATACAGGCAGCATACTTTCCAGTGATTTAGGAAGGAATGAGAAGATCTTTTTAAGAAGAAGTACGATATATCCACCTGCGAACCCTGCTATCAAAGCTCCCAAGAATCCCGAAATAGCTGAGCTGTCACCCGATACTTGTGCAAATGTACTTCCTACTGTGGCTATAAAACCTCCCACAAAGCCTACAGCAAGACCGGGTCTGTCAGCAATACTTCTTGCTATATATCCTGCCAGTACCGGAAGCATAAAGCTGAATGCATATCCTCCTATCGTCTTAAAGAAAGCGGCGGCTGCAGTATAAGTTCCGAAGGAAGAATCTTTCGGCGCTCCTGCAATAGTATCAATCAGAAATGCTAAAGCAATCATTATTCCTCCGCCAATAACGAATGGAAGCATATATGAAACACCGTTCATCAAATGCTTATAGATCTGACGTCCCGCAGATTCACTTGAAACATTGATCTCTGTTGTTTTCCCTCCTTCATACGTGTATACAGGAGCTTTGCCTTTTATTACTTCCTGTATCAGTTCCTCCGGTTCATTTATACCTTTAGATACAGTAGTTTTCAAAACAGGCTTCCCATCAAAACGTACCATTTCAACGTTTTTATCAGCAGCTATTATAACTCCGTCTGCTTCCTGTATTTCCTGAGGAGTCAATACATTTTTAGCTCCGCCTGAACCATTAGTCTCCACCTTTATCTGTACACCCATTTCGGCAGCCTTCTGTTCCAGCGCTTCTGCTGCCATATATGTGTGTGCTATTCCTGTAGGACACGCCGTTACTGCTACTACTTTGTGCTGATATTTTTTTTCGCTCTTTTTAACCGCCGAAGACTCAGGCTTTCCGTATTTATCTTCTTCGGCTTTATCTATTATATTTAAAAATTCATCCTTACTTCCGGCTTCCAGCAGATTCTTTCTGAGATCAAGATCCATCAAAAGTGTCATAAGACGTGAGAGGACTTCAAGGTGAAGATCGCCATCTTCAGGAGCCGCTATCATGAAAAGAAGATTTGAAGGCTTTCCGTCAGGGGCTCCGTAATCTATCCCGTCTTTTACAGTCATCACAGCAAGACCGGGTTTTAATACCGCGCTGCTTTTAGCATGAGGTATAGCTATACCTTCGCCTACTGCCGTAGTACTCTCTGCCTCTCTTGCCAGAATATCTTCTCTGTATTTCTTTTTATCAGAAAGATTCCCGGCCTTGTCATGCATCTCAACCAATGCTTCAATTGCGGTGTTTTTGTCTGAAACATCAGCATTGAGAATCATAGCACTCTTGTTTAATAAATTTGTAATACGCATGTTTAATTCTCCTTTCCTTTAGTTCAGATCACTAAAGTGATCATTTAGGCTGCACATCTTCGGTGCCCCTCAACTCTTTTAAACAACCGTATATCTTATGATTTTCAGCAAGACCCGGCGAAAGTGCCGTTGCGGATCCTGCCGCACTTCCCAGATCAAGAGCATATTTATAGTCACCTGTCTGCATATATCCTACAAGAAATCCCGCCACCATGGAATCGCCTGATCCAACTGTGTTGAGAACCTTCCCTGTGCATACTCCTGCTCTGTATATATTACCGTCTTCTGCCAGAAGGACTGCTCCATCTTTGCCTAATGAAACTATTACATTACGCGCTCCGGACTCCTGAAGCTTTAATGCCCCTTCCTCAGCGCTGATGTCTTTTCCGAAAATATCTTTGAGCTCGTCTATATTAGGTTTTATAAGGAAGGGTCTGTATTTCAGTGAATTTATGAGAAGATCGCCGTTTGTATCCACTATTATTCTCATTTTTTTATCTTTGGTAAGCTTCAATATTCTATCATAAGTATCCTGAGGAAGTACCTTAGGTATATTGCCGGATATAATGAGAATATCGTCATCTTTAAGTTTCTTCAGCTTTTCTGCCAATTTGTCAAAATCCGCTGCTGTAGGCACAGTTCCCTGTCCGTTTATCTCCGTTTCCTCATCTGCTTTGATTTTTACATTTATTCTGGTTATCCCCTGTGTCAAATGAATAAAGTCAGTATCTATCCCTTTATCCCGAAGTCCCGATTCAAGAGCCTGCCCGGTAAATCCGCGGACAAATCCAAGAGCCACACTCCCCACTCCAAGTTCTTTAAGTACCTGAGATACATTTATCCCTTTCCCTCCCAGAAAATATTCTTCATGGGTCGAACGGTTAGTCATTCCCTCTTTCAGCAAATCAAGATGTACTACATAATCTATAGCGGGACTGATGGTTATCGTGTATATCATCTCACTTAACCTCCTTTATCACAGCATATTCTCTGTATAAATCATTATTTAATGTATCAGTAATAATACATGATCCCTTTAATTTTGCAAATGTCACCGCAAATATCTGATCAAATTTCGAAGAATCTGCCAATATATACGATGTATGAGACCGCTTCACAACCTCCTCTTTTATCATAGCCTCATCCAGATCAGGCGTCGTGAATCCTTTGGAAACATCTATACCGTTGACACCCATAAAACATTTTGTAAAATTATAGCTTTGTATTGACTTCACAGCTCTTGCACCTATTACGGAAAGTGTCTTTCCCTTTACTCTCCCGCATACTACACTTACATCCATTCCTTTCTGAGCAAGCTTCTGAGCATGAATTATGCCATTGGTCATGTAAGTCGCTGTATGATTTTCTATATGCTCTACCATCTTTTCCGTAGTCGTGCCGGCATCTATGAATACTGAATCATTGTCATCTATGAGGCCGGCCGCATATCTGGCTATCAGTTCTTTCTCATCAACATGAACTGAAGACTTCGTGATAATGTCTTCTTCCAGTGTATTCACATCTTTTTCTATCCGCATTGCTCCGCCGAAAACTTTTCTTAATCTGCCCATATCATCAAGCTCATTTATGTCTCGTCGAATTGTAGATTCGCTGACATTGAGCATTTCGGCAAGCCTGATATTTTTTACGGCTCCTTTTTCGGATAACTCTGCCAATATCTTATTGAATCTTTCTTCCTGCAGCATATCTTTTCTCCTTTGTGTTTTAATAATAACACAATCTCGTTCAAAGTCAATCATTTTCATTCAAAATATTTCATTTTCATTCAAATTTCTCCACACTTTATCAGAATCCCAACTAATTATCATTCTTACATCGCATGCTTTTCTCATACAAAACAAAAAAATGCGAAACTGCAATCTTAGCTTTTACACAAATATCGACTCTCATACTCTCCAAATACTATAAGTTATATAAAAAAACATCCGGTCTCTTTTAAAACCGGATGTTTTATATTTTCTTAATTTATTTAAGCAGTTCTTTTCTTGAAAGATTTATCCTGTTCTGATTATCTATCTCAGTAACTTTTACCGTCACCATATCACCGACATTCATGACATCTTCCACTTTTTCCACTCTTTCTTTTGCCATTTTCGAAATATGCAGCAAGCCTTCTTTTCCCGGAAGAATCTCTATAAATGCTCCAAAAGGCATCACTCGTGTCACCTTTCCCTCATAAATCTCACCGGGTTCAGGTTCTTTAAGCAACATCTCGATTTCCTTAACTCCTGCCTGAGCAGATTCCATATCAGGAGCAGCAATATATACAAGCCCTGTATCATCGATATCAATCTTTACTCCGGTGTCAGCGATTATCTTATTAATAGTCTTTCCTCCAGGTCCAATAACAGTTCTAATCTGGTCGGTATCGATCTGCATAGATATAATCCTCGGAGCATAAGGAGAAAGCTCTTTCCTCGGTTCTGATATCTCATCCAGCATTTCTTTCATTATATGCATTCTGCCTTCATAAGCCTGCTTCAAAGCATTCTGCAGAACTTCCTTCGAAAGACCGTGTACTTTAATGTCCATCTGAATAGCTGTCACACCTTTAGCTGTACCAGCCACTTTAAAGTCCATATCCCCAAGAAAATCCTCCATACCCTGTATATCTGAAAGGATTGCCATCTTACTGCTTCCGTCTTCTTCCACCCGTTCTATAAGTCCCATGGCTATTCCGGCAACAGGAGCTTTAATAGGAACACCTGCATCCATAAGAGCCAGACAGCTTCCGCATACAGATGCCTGCGATGTAGAACCATTAGAGGAAAGAACCTCAGATACTACCCTGATAGCATAAGGAAAATCCTCCTCATCAGGTAATACCGGCAAAAGCGCTCTTTCTGCCAATGCGCCATGTCCAATCTCTCTTCTTCCCGGACTTCTCATAGGTCTTGCTTCTCCCACAGAGTAAGGTGGGAAGTTGTAGTGATGCATATATCTTTTCTCAGTCTGCTCCGTTATTCCATCAATAGTTTGCGCTTCGCCCAGAGGTCCCAGAGTCGCAATAGACATTACTTGAGTCTGTCCTCTTTTAAACAAGCCTGAACCGTGTGTCCTCGGAAGAAGACCGGTTTCACACCATATCGGCCTGATCTCCGTACCTTTCCTGTTATCCGGTCTGATTCCGTCATCAAGGATCAGACTTCTCACCTGCTCCTTGGTTATAGCATAAAGCACATTGCCGATATCCTTACTGTTGTCAGGATATATCTCTTCAAAATGTTCTTTTGTCTCAGCTTCCACAGCATCCATATTATCCAGTCTCTCCATTTTGTCATAAGTCTGGATAGCGGCTCTCATCTTATCTTCTGCATATTCTCTGACCGCTGCTTCTATATCTTCAGGCACTTTATAAAGCTCCAGCTCCATTTTAGGCTTGCCGACTTCCTTCACGATCTCATCTATGAATTCTACTATCTTCTTTATTTCTTCATGGGCAAACATTATAGCATCCAGAATAGTTTCCTCAGACACCTCTTCAGCGCCCGCCTCTACCATCATAATAGCTTCTTTAGTACCGGAAACCACCAAATGCAGACTGCTTTCCTCTCTCTGCGCCAATGACGGATTCACCACAAACTGTCCATCAATCATTCCTATAAGAACAGATCCCGTAGGTCCGTCCCACGGAATATCAGATATCGCAAGCGCCACTGATGATCCTATCATAGCGGCAATTTCAGACGGCGCATCATGATCGACACACATAACAGTCGCCACCACCTGCACATCATTGAAAAAACCCTTAGGAAACAACGGTCTCAAAGGTCTGTCCATCAGCCTTGAATTAAGTATAGCCTTTTCACTCGGCCGGCCTTCTCTTTTAATAAATCCACCGGGAATCTTTCCGGCTGCATACATCTTTTCCTCATAGTCGCAAGAAAGCGGGAAAAAATCAATATCAGGCCTCGGTTCTTTAGACGCTACGGCCGTAACATTAACCACAGTATCGCCATATCTCACCATAACCTGTCCATTAGCCATTTCGCATACTTTTCCTATCTCAAGTTCGAGAAGCTTGCCGCCGATGGCTGTCTTAAAAGTCCTGTAATCTGTAAATTTCATAATAAACAACTACCTCCTGTTTATTCTTTCTTCTAACAACATCTATGCAATATTTCCTGCATGATAAAAAACAGGCGGGATCAATATGAGCCCGCCTAAATTTTTAAGTTTAATTTACTTTCTCAAACCTAAGCGAGTGATAAGATCTCTGTATCTTTCAAGATCCTTCTCTCTCAGGTAATTAAGAAGGTTTCTTCTCTGTCCTACCATCTTCAAAAGACCTCTTCTTGAATGATGGTCTTTCTTGTGTATTTGAAGATGCTCGTTCAGATCGTTTATTCTGTATGTCAGTACTGCTATCTGAACTTCCGGAGAACCTGTGTCTCCTTCTTTTCTCTGATATTCCTTAATAATTTCCGCTTTTTTTTCAGTTGTTATCATATTCTGTTCCTCCTTATTCTTATTCGCCTGCCGCCGAGTCGCCGTCGGAGTTTCGCCCGACTAAGCCGCAGGTAAATTTGCTAACAATTCATCTTACCATATTAATATAATCATTGCAAGCTATATAATTTTTTATTCTCTGTTGTTGGCTTGCTCTACAGCTTCCTGTATTTCTTTGATCTTGGCGCTTATTCCATACGCCTCGATCTTTTTCCTATTGGCTTTATCCACATGGGTAAGACAAGCTGCCCCACCTATGCAGCCTCCGTCACACACCATTCCTTCTATGAAATTATTGGGCAGTACCCCTCTGCTTGCTCTGGTCAGTGCAGATTTGCACTGATCAATACCGTCACACACTATCGGATTAACTTTAACTTCATCACCTATTCTCTCTTTAACGGCTTCCGCAACCGCGTCTGCAACGCCTCCTGATCTTGCAAAATTTCTTCCGAAAGGCGACGCCGTATTAAGATCCGTCTCAGGCAGTTCCTCTACTTCAATGTCTTTACTGTCTATCAGAGCCTGAAGTTCTTCAAAAGTCAAAACATAATCGATATATTCAGCCACCTTTGGATCCTTTATTTCCCCTTTTTTAGCGGTACACGGCCCTATGAACACAACTTTGCAGTCAGGGTCATATTTTTTTATGAGTTTTCCGGCTTCAGCCATAGGAGACAGACTGGTAGATATATACTTCTCCATCTCCGGGAAATTGTTCTTTATATACTGGACAAAAGCAGGACAGCACGACGATGTCATCAGCTCTCTTTCCTGAAGCTCTTCCGCTTCATTATAAGCCACGATATCAGCTCCCAGTGCAGCTTCCTCAACTCCGTAAAAGCCAACTTCCTTGATCGCCGTTATTACCTGTCCCGGTTTGGCATATGTAAACTGGCTGGCAATAGCCGGAGCTACTACCGCATATACTTTAAATTTTTCATTGTTTTCACTGGCCATTATCGTCTTGATAACATCGGTTATACTGGACACATCAAGAGTAGCTCCGAAAGGACACTGATATACACATGCGCCACAGGCAATACACTTCTCGCTGTCTATAGTGGCGACACCATCTTTTGCCATATATATGGCATCTACTTTGCAGGCTTTTTCACAAGGCCGCTTAAAATTGGTTATGGCACTGTAAGGACACACTTCTGCGCACTTTCCGCATTCCACACACTTATCCTTATCTATATGAGCCATCTGCTCATCATCGAATGTTATCGCCCCCAGTTTACACGCATCAGAACATCTGTGAGCTACACATCCTCTGCACAGATCTGTTACAACATGACCGGCCACAGGACATTCATCACATGAAATATCTATCACCTGAATAATGTTAGGGTTATTTTTATTACCGCCAAGGGCAATCCTGATTCTCTCTGCCACTATGGCTCTGTCCTTGTAAATACAGCAGCTCATCGGAGGCGCATCCTTCTTGACAATCTCATCGGCTATCTCATTAAACACCATGAAGGCATCATTGCCCCTCCATGTCTGCCATGCCAGCTCCATTAATACCGTATACTTTAATTCTTGTACTTTGGTGTCAAAAATTCTCATAAATACCTCTCTGTTAAATTTATAACTTTCTATTTATATAATAAGATACAAATGAAGAATTGTAAACACCCATATTTACTATTCCTGTATTCCCGGTATCTTAGGAAGAGCCTCTATAGCAGGTTTAAGTTCCTCATCACTAGGGATATAATCATTCATATTCCCTTCATTATACGCAGCATACGCTGTCATATCAAAGTATCCTGTTCCTGTAAGACCGAATAGAATAGTCTTTGCTTCTCCCGTCTGTCTGCATTTCAAAGCCTCATCTATAGCCGCTCTGATGGCGTGAGCCGATTCCGGGGCAGGAAGAATCGTCTCAAGCTTGGCAAATTGAACTGCTGCTTCAAAGACCTTAGTTTGTTCATACGCTACAGCTTCCATATATCCATCATGATACAGCTTGGACAGTATCGGGGACATCCCGTGATATCTAAGGCCGCCTGCATGATTGGCCGACGGCTTGAATGTGCAGCCCAGCGTATACATCTTAGCCATAGGAGTAATCTTTCCTGTATCACAGAAATCATATCGATAAACACCCCTTGTAAGAGATGGGCACGAAGCCGGCTCTACAGCAATAAACCGCGGATCTGACTTACCGGTCAGCTTATCTTGCATAAACGGAGCTATAAGGCCTCCGAGATTCGAACCGCCTCCCGCACATCCTATAACTATATCAGGATATTCATCGCAAAGTTCCATAGCCGTTTTCGATTCAAGGCCTATGACAGACTGGTGAAGCACCACCTGATTGAGGACCGAGCCAAGTACATATTTATACCCATCGCTTGTAACAGCCCTTTCCACCGCTTCTGATATGGCACAGCCCAAGCTTCCGCTGTTATCCGGATCTTCCGCCAAGATCCTTCGTCCAGCCTCCGTTCTCTCTGAAGGTGATGCGAAAACTTTTGCTCCAAAAGTCTTCATGATATCTTTTCTGAAAGGTTTCTGCTGGAATGATACCTTAACCATATAAACCTCCAGATCCAGTCCAAAATATGAGCAAGCTTCCGAGAGAGCTGTCCCCCACTGGCCGGCTCCCGTCTCTGTAGTTACTCCTTTAAGACCTTCTTTTCCTGCATAATATGCCTGAGCCACAGCAGAATTCAGTTTATGACTTCCGGATGTATTATTTCCTTCAAATTTATAGTATATTTTTGCCGGTGTATCCAAAGCTTTCTCAAGATTATAGGCTCTGCATAAAGGTGATGGTCTGTAAATCTTGTAAATATCCAAAACTTCCTCAGGAATATCAAAATATCTGGTTTCATCATCCATCTCCTGCTTTGCCAGATCCTCGCAGAACACAGGATAAAGATCTTCGAGAGCCGCAGGCCTGCCTGTAGCAGGGTTAATCAGAGGAGCGGCCTGTTCCTTCATATCTGCCCTTAGGTTATACCATTGCTTGGGAATTTGATCTTCTGTAAGATATATTCTGTGCGGTATTTTAGTTTTCATTTAAAACTCCTTTCACTTACTGACATTGTTAATAATATTTTTTCAGGAAATAGAAAAACTCAATATCTCCCAATTATAAAAAGCGCTCTTGCCCCAGCTACGGGACAAAAGCGCTGCTTTTGTTATGCCACCCAAGGATAACGATTCTACCCTTATCTTTTCACGTACAGCTATCATACGCACTCCCTTTATAACAGGCGGAGATCCCGTCAGTTTCTACTCGGCTATACAGCTTTTCGTCTGCCCTCATAAGTCCATTCGATCCGGTTATCCTTATCGCTCTCCCACCGCACGCGACTCTCTTTGAATTCAAAACCTGACCTACTATTCTTAATCATCGGTTTAAAGTTTTTATATTATTATGGTGTAATTATATTCATCCTGAATATATTTGTCAAGAATTTATTCTCTCGCTGCTTCTACAGCATACGCTGCTGCGCGCTCCTTATGTTCTTCTTCAGTCAGAGGCGGGAACAACTCGTCAAACGACTTTTCCTTATCATTGGCTTTGACAACATCTCTGGCCTTTCCTCTTTTTACATTTATGTATCTTATTATCATAGGTACTATTGTACATCCTGCCGCAATGCCGAATACAAGCTGATCCTCGAGTACCAGCATTACCAGCACCACAATCTGTACTATAGCGGCCACAAGAGGAAGCCATGCGACTTTATCATTTACTTTAGCTTTAAGACATGTCTTAGGATCATATCCTCTCTGCTTAAGCCTTCTTCTCATCACTACCTGCGACAGACATATTCCTATCCAGCACATTGTTCCTGTGAATCCTGCAAGCGACAACAGGCTGGCATATAATGTTTCAAGAGCTCCTGTAAGCTGTGAAACCAGACCTAATATCATGATTACCCACATACATGTCATGGTAAGCCAAACACAGTTTCTTGGATTTCCTGTTTTCGTGACCTTAGTCAGGAACTTAGGAGCAAGCCCTTCCGTAGCCAGTCCATACATACCTCTTACCGATCCGTAAAAGCCTGAATTTGAACAGGAGAATGCAGCTACAAATACTGCTGCTGACATTATGAATCCCATAATCGGCAAGCCATAGCTGTTACAGATGTCTGCAAAAATAGGCACATCATCGTGCGCATTACCCCATGGATAAACCAGCAGTATCAGAATTATAGGCACCAGATAAAGTCCCAGTACTCTCCAAATAACACTCTTGCAGGCTTTCGGCACGGAATGTTCGGGATCCTGTGCCTCTGCCGCAGCCAGACCTATGAGTTCTGTACCTTCACATGTTACAAGTATCAGCGTCATCTGTGTAAATACGATCAACGATCCCTTAGGGAACAGTTCATCCATCAGTGAAGCGGCTCCCCCGAAGTTTACTGACGTTCCTATAAATGCATTCTCATTGCCCCACAGACCAAGCCAGATTCCTATAGCTACGACAATAAATAATATGATTACACTTACCTTTGTTATTCCCAGTATGCCTTCTACCCTTGAAAACAGACTTACTGCTGCAATATTGATGATAGTAACGACTGCCAGGGCACCTACTGCTACCGAAACATAAAGCACCGGACTGTCCGAACCGGTCATATACTTAACAGTAGACGCCAGCGCTATACACTCTGACGGTACAAATGCAACCCAGTTACACCAAAACGCCCAGCCCATTCCTATGGACCACTGAGGTCCCAGAAACTCTTTAGTATACGAGATAAATGAGCCTGTCCTCGGTACATTCACCAGCAATTCCGCATAAGCCACCATTACTGCATAAATAACGAATGATACAATAGCAAATCCCAGCAATACTGCAGGACCCATCGTTCTGACGCAGACACCTATGCCTAAAAAATAGCATGAACCGATAACTCCTCCAAGACCGATAAATGTTACCTGCCAGCCTTTAATGCCTCTTTGCAGCTCATTGCCTCCACTGCTGCTCTGTGTCATATAACATCCCTCCTTAAAATAAATTAATGCAAAAAACAAAAAGGATCATACAAAGTTAATTGTATGATCCTAAACAGCCACTAATAAACATTATCCGTTTAAGCGTACAAATCTAAATACATCACTATCTCTTCAGATCGGTTCCTTCCACACCAAGTATATTGTTTCAGGCATTATCCCTTCTGATTGATAGTAAATATTAATTTATTTTTATCATTCTCCACATTGACGGAAATTTCACTCAACATGACTTTATGGCCTGATATCCGTAAAATCATACTGCAGATCTCTTCCGCTTTAACGGAGAAAAATATCTCTCTGACATGCCTTATTATAGCAACATTTCGAAAATTGTCAAGAAGGTTTTTTTCAAAAATTGTCATCACCTCACTGGCTACTATCTCTATGGCACCATTTGACATAAAAACGCTTACATTACGAGGCCCTTTGCCTGTCATGTTCTTTAGCATCGCTGCAAATTCCCGCTTTATCTCATCCTCTATCTTCTTTCTGTTCTCCGGCAGCGCTGCCGTACTTTTCTTCTTTCTTCCGTATATAACTTTAGCTTGTTCTCCCATAGCATCCAAAAGCTCCTGAACATTAACCGGCTTAAGTATATATTTATCTATCCCCACGTCTATAGCACTCAGTATAATATTAACCTCACTGACTGCCGAAATAACTATCGCTGCCGGATCAGCCCCTTGCCGCCTTATCCTTCTGATCATCTCTATACCATCCATCTCAGGCATATAAAAATCCGCTATAATAATATCCGGCAGAAAATCATTATAAAGCTCCAGTCCCCGTTTTCCGTTCTCTCCTACAATCACTTTTCCCACACGTCTCTTAAGAACGTCTGTCAGTTCTTCCCTCGCTTCCTCATCATCTTCAACGTATAAGACCTTCATGTTTTTTAATATTTCATCCGTGTTCATTTTTTTCCTCTTTTCCGGGTCTTGTCGGTATCAAAACATCAAACTTCACTCCACCCGTGATGTTTTCCATAGAAATTTCTCCGTTGAGTCTATCTTCAACTATCTGCTTGGAAATATAAAGACCTAAACCTGTTCCTCCCATTTCTCCTTTCGTAGTAAAATACGGCTCAAAAATATGTTCTCGATTTTCCGGAGCTATTCCCTTTCCCGGATTTATAACGGAAACTTTCAGCATATTTCCTTCTTGCAATATGCGAACTTCAATATTCCGTTCATCAGGATGAGACTCCAGTATGGCATCTCTCGCGTTGTTAAGAAGATTAAATATTACGTGTGTCGTATCATTATAATACCCATATGCTTTTTTCTCTGTTTCACAGCATGTGCGCATTTTTATCTTATGCAGATTTATACTTTCCTCCATCAATGACACAGCGCTTTCTATACAGTCTCTTACATCAAAAAATACTTTTTCTTTAGTGGGTTTGAGAAAATCAGAAAAATCTGTTATTGTTTCAGACATCTTGTCTACTATATTCTCTACTTTGTTTACACTTTTTTCCAGTCTCTTCTCATCAAGATCACCATAACGATAGCTGTCCAGCAAATTTGCAAGGATAAGATTTATAGTATTCAGCGGCTGCTTCCACTGATGCGTTATATTGCCGACCATTTCGCCTATCTTGGCCTGTCTGGACTGATATATGATTATTATTTCTTTTCTTCTGTTTTCTTCCTCCAAAGTATTTGTCTTTTTTATAAACGGCCTGGAAAATGCTATAAGAAAGGCAATAAAAACTATTACCAAGAATATCCCCAAAAGAAACATAGTTCCCCTCAGCGAATCTATAGGCTTATATACAGCTTCCTGGGGCTGTGTCGTTATAAACGTCCAACCGTTTCTCATTTTTGAATAACTCATTATTTTCTCTGTTCCGCGAAAATTATAATTCAATTTCCCGGAAACATTCCGGCCATCCTTGTCAAGCTCACTCTTAAGAAGTGACTTTATATCCTCCTCTTCAGAGAAAGATTCCTCATCATTGTGAATTATGAATTGGTAATTTTCATCAAGCAAGGCAGAATATCCACCTGCATAAGGACTCATTTCTTTTATTACCTTAACGATGTCCTCTGCACTTATATCGGCTCCAGCAACGCCTATGAAGAGCCCGTCCACATAAATAGGACTGGAATATGAAAAAACTTCTTTTTCTATATCTTCATCATAATAAGGAGAGATCCACACTCCGTGATCCTTTCCCTGCGGCTTGAAAAAATACTCCATATTTTTCTCATAGGGCAGGCTGAAATCTCTGCTGTTATTTTGAAAATCAGCGGAGATTTCCTTCACCTTCCCATCTATCACCGAATACCATACTTCATCATTCCTGGATGCAAGCTCCGGGTTAAAGGTAACATAAAGACTGTGAGCGCTTTTTATTGTCGCAAGATCACTCTTTATCATCTCAGCCAAGTCCTTTTTGTAAAAATCAAGATATCCCGAATGATCTTCTTCATAGGCAGACTTGTCAAATGTCGTCATCACATAAGAAGCGAGTGAATCCGTAAGCCCTTCCATATGGTTGAACTCTGCGCTAAAATCATTGGCATATTTTTCCGCTGTAGTGATAATTTTTTTATCTATTTCGGTTTCCAGATATGACGTACTCCTCATAGTAGCTATGGAGCCTACAATGAGAGCTATCGTCATAGAAAACACTGTTATTATGCAAATTGTTTTCATCAAAGATTTGTTCATATCACTTTGATTATAACATATAATGTCCGTTATTGTCAGAAAATGCCGTTATCTCTGCAAAAGTTCTCTGATATTAATATTACGGCATTTGCACATTTTGCTGACATTTCCATGTTCATCTATATGTCCGCAAGCTCCACAGATACCTTCACCACAGCACATTCTGAAATTATTGCAGAACACCAGTTTATGCTCCGGTATTTCCATATATTCTGATAAAGTCTTTATATAATAATCTGATGTCATCAGTATAATTCTATCATATTCATCAGCGTTATATGTTCCCGCCAGAAGACCTCGTCTCCCCTTTGACTGTTCTGCCTGCAAAGCATTGGTTATTTCATGCAGAGACTCTTTTCTGAAACTTGCTTCTATCCCTTCATCATCTATGCTTTTCTGCAAAGTGTCTATGACAATTTCATCATTAATCTTCTCAGTATCTATCAAAAAATCAACTTTTATATCGCCTGATGTACAGGTCATAAGATTTACCGCAGGTGCAAATCCAACACCTTTAGTCACTATCAGCCATCTTTTTCCGTTACTGTTTCCTGAACTTCTCATGTCCTGCTTCAGACCCGACAGACCTCCGCCTAAAAGACCGTTCTTATATACGCCTCTGAGCATCAAAGTATCTTCGACCTCAGCTACGGCCTTTGTTTTAGCCGAAATTACTTTTAACGCCAAAAATAGTCTGCCGCTTTCCGGCTCGCTCCTCATCACTGATACAGGAACATTGGAGATTTCGCTTTTTCCTACAGGATTTACAAACACAAAGGCTCCCGGCTGCGCTGCCTTTAACGCAAATCCTTTAGACACTTTCAAAACAATTACCAGCAGATCACTGCCATACCAGATTTTTTTTAAAATTTCTGTAGGTTCATTTTCACGTTTCTGTCTTACTACGCTTCCGTTCTGGATGTACTCATTATATACACAGACGCCTGCCCAACAGCAGTCACATTCCCGACGCCCGGCAAGTCTGCTGCACACTAAACAGTCCCCTGTTTCAGCAAGAGGACAAGGACAGTTGTCTGTTCCTACGTCAGCACATAAACTATTTATATATGTCATGGTTCTCCTCCCAAAATATACATAATATATTTTCTTTTTATATTATGCATATCTATCAAAAGGAGTTCATTTTGTTTGACTGAATCCAAAATCCATCAGTCTGTATGCGTCATTAAACCAGTCAGGAGCACTCATAACGACAGCAATCATAGTTTTTTCACCTCTTGTAGCAGAAGCCACAAGCGTCCTGCCGGAACTTTTTGTATAGCCTATCTTCACACCATTGCCACCCTCATATTCATTAACGGTCTTATTTTTATTATGAAAAGTTAGATAGGTACTTTCCGGTCTTTCTGCTTTCCAGTCTTTCTCTGAAACTATTTTACGAAAAGTTTCGTTTCCCATAGCTTCTCTGGCAATTATGGCCATATCTCTCACCGTAGTATAGTGATTCTCGTCGAACAATCCGTTAGGATTTGCAAAATGCGTATTGTCGCAGTGAAGCTTGGAGGCTTTATCGTTCATCATTTCGACAAACTTCTCTTGGCTTCCTCCTATTATCTCCGCCAAAGCTACTGCCGAATCGTTTCCGGAAACAAGCATGAGGCCATATAGCAAATCTTCTATGGATATCTCCTCTCCGGATTTAAGATAAATAGATGAGCCCTCCACGCCTTCTGCCAAAGCAGGGATCTTTACTTTCTGATTCAGAGGGCTGTCATATTTTTCAAGGGTCTCCAGCGTTATCAGCGCTGTCATTATTTTTGTCGTACTTGCCGGATACGCCTTCTCGTCAGCTGCTTTCTCGTACAGAACCTTTCCTGTGTTTCCATCAATAAGTATCGCCTGGCCAGCTGAAATACCTATTTCTTTTGTTGCTGCAGTATCCACGATTCCATGCTTTTGTACATAAAAAGCAAATCCGACAGCTACTGCCACAGCTACCGCAAAAATAAATATCGTTTTTCTCCTTTTCATAAAAAGCGGCTTAGCCGATTCCTTTCTAAAATTTGGGACTGTCTCACATTATTAGAACATCTCATGCAATATTTTCTGTATAAAAAATCCCCTTTGTCACCTTACGCGACAAAAGGGCCATTTATTACTTCTTTTCCTTTAGATCTAACGATATCTGCTGTGCATACACACCCTCTATGTCAAATGCCTCCTGTTCGTCATCTGACATAGCGCCTTCTATATCTTCTATATCCGGCAGCTGCTTCAGTGTTTCAAACCCAAACTGTTTCAGAAATTCATCGGTAGTCCCATAAAGGATAGGTCTTCCAACGGCATCAGATCTGCCGACTTCCGCCACAAGATCTTTCCTTGCAAGCCCCTCGATAACCCTATCACATTTTATCCCTCTGACTGCCTCTATTTCCCCCTTGGTCACAGGCTGTTTATAAGCTATGATAGCAAGCACCTCCAAAGCTGACTGAGACAGCCGTTTATGTTTTACCGGAGTACACAGACGTTCTATATAATCTATATTTTCTTTTCGTGTAACAAACTGAAAACTCCTGTTTACCTCTCTTATCACAATACCTCTGCCTTCACGCTCATACTCATCCTGAAGTTCCTTACAACATACATATATCTCATTTCTGTTTTCATTTAGAACTTCGGCTATTTCCTTTATGTCCAGAGGTTTTCCCCATACAAACATCATGGATTCTATCGCTGATTTTATTGTTTTCCTACCTGCCATGATGCTCCTCCTTTACCTGCAAGTCTGATTCCTGCATCTGATTTTCACAAAACAGTTCTGCTGTGGGATTAACCGTTATATCCCCGTATATATAAGGCTGACTGGCATCCAGCCTGCGCTGTTTCATCATTTCCAATACTGAGGAAAAAGTCACTGCAATATCATATCTGTCATTTTTTTCATGAACCAGCTGTCTAAAATCAACCTCTTTCAAATGACTTTTTCTGAAAAAATCTTTTATATTTTCCATTCTTGTCTCTGTAGTTATACGCTGTTTTGCACTTCTCTTATGATGTTTTTTTATTTCCTCGAGTTTTCTCTTTCTGTTTAAAAATTTCTCAAAAGCCGTCCTAAACTGATCTATATCAAGATTAAGATACTCATCAGATTCTCCCGTATATTCTGTGAGATCCTCCTGCGGTTTTTCCAAATACATATCTGTATCTTCCCAGCGATCCTCCAGTAATTCCGAAATGGTCTTAAAACGTTTATATTCCACAAGCTTTGCCACCAGCTCCGTTCTCGGATCCTCAGATACATTCCCACTGCCCTCCTGCGGAACTGATCTGGGTAACAACATTTTAGACTTTATCTCAATAAGGGCCGCAGCCAGGGTCATAAATTCCGAAGAAATATTGACATCCGCTTTATTCATATCCCCTACATACGCCATGTACTGATCTGTTATCTCTGATATCTTGATATCATATATACTCATCTGAGCATGTTCTATCAGATATACCAACAAATCAAAAGGTCCCTCAAATATATCAATTTTTACTCGGTATCCCATATTCTCCTCCATACCGCCAAAAAATACAGCAAAGTTATTGTAACACATATACAAATAACCGCTCAACTTAAAAAAAGAAAAACAGCGGAACGAATTGACAATGCCGCTGAAAATTCCCATAAATCAAGACCCCGCCTTACGGCGGGGTCCTGAGGTATTTAGATGAATATTACACCGATATTCTGATCTACTTTTTTATATTCTCTTACAGCTTGAATGCAGCTTTTACCTCTGCGATAGCTTCATCAAGAGCAGTTAATACCTTATCTATAGTTTCATAGCTCTGAGTTGCAGGTGGCTCAATTCTTACTGTCTTCGCATTTACTAATGTTCCGGCAGTCATAACCTTTCTTGCAAACAGACCCTTAGTTACTTCGTGGCCAACTTCTGCTTCTGGGAATTCCATACAGATAAGAAGTCCAGCACCTCTGATATCCTTAAGAACTGTAGGATACTTTTCCTGTAACTTCTTAAGACCCTTCATGTAATAGTCTCCCTTATCCTTCATCTGTCCAGGGATATCGTGCTCAAGCATATATTTGATAGTTGAAATAAATGCTGCACAAGCAAGAGGGTTTCCGCCGAATGTAGGTGATCCTAAGATCCATGGATTGTCAAACATCTTACCTTCGCTACCAGTACCGATACCTGACTTTTCATAAGTCCAAGGTCTTGCAATGATACCTGTGATAGGTACTACACCACCACTGGATGCCTTACCGTAAGTCATGATATCAGGAGTAACTCCTTCATAGTCTGCTCTCCACATTGTACCAGTTCTTCCCATACCAGTCTGGATTTCGTCGAAGATCAGGCAAATGCCGTATTCATCAGCGATAGCTCTCAGCTCTTTGAGGTAGCCATCTGGTGGAATAATAACTCCGCCTTCACCCTGAATAGGCTCTACGATGATAGCTGCAACTTTTTCGCCAACTGCTGTAAGGTTAGCAACTGCAGCTCTTGTAGCATCTGCATTACCATATTCAACGTGCTGTACCTGCTGAATCATAGGGATGAAATCTTCTCTGTATGATCCCTTACCGCCTAATGAAATAGCTCCCATTGACTTGCCGTGGAATGCGTTTACAGTTGATATGTACCATCTGCCGCCTGTAGCTAATCTTGCCAGCTTCATAGCCATTTCGATAGCTTCAGCACCACCGTTTGTAAAGAATGAATACTGGAGATCTCCAGGAGTGATCATAGCTAAGATCTTAGCAAGGTAACCTCTTAATGGGTCAACCAGCTCCTGTGAATGTAAGCAGTATCTGTCTAACTGAGCCTTTACAGTCTTTTTGATTTCCGGATTGTTATGTCCGCAAGCATAGATACCAAATCCGCCTAAGCAGTCGATAAATTCGTTTCCATATACGTCTACGAATACGGAATCTTTGTCTGCCCATTCTACGAATGCGGAATCAGTTGATACTGATTTTCTGTATTCTAACCAACCTGGGTTAACGTTTTCGTTAAAGTTTGCAATTGAGTCTGAGATAACCGCTGCTTTCTGCTCTTCTGAAAGCTCATCAGCTTCGATCATGTCCACAACTCTTTTAGCTTCTTCTAAAGCTAATTTCATGTTTCTTTCTGTCATAATTTTCCTCCTCTTTAACAATTAAGGTGTTTTTTCTTTCGTCGCCTGAAATTAACGACAATCGATGTAACTTCTGCATATTATATATTCAATATCCATGCCAAATACTTCAAATCTATAATTATTTTGTCCTTCGAAAAAACAAATTTTCTGATAAATCCTTGTTTTTAGCGGTGTACAAGGCTTATAAAAGAAAATAATATTTTTAGAGCCATCTTTAACTTTCATTGCGGAAAAGCATAATTTTCTTAAATTTGTGTTACATTTTTGAGACCATTTATCATTTTTGAGACAAACTTTGCTATAGTCATATATCTTTCCGCCAAATAAATCTTATTATAATTTTTTATCCCCAATTGATAAACCATCTTAAAACAATCATCAAACTGTGATATATTATATGTTATTCAGAAAATCATACAGAAAGGATCTCAGCTCATAATATGGAATATTTTAAAAACCTGATTTTCGGACTGCTCATCGGTATCGCTAATGCTATTCCCGGCGTCAGCGGCGGAACCATGGCTGTAATACTGAATATATATGATAAAATAATGTATTCACTCAGTCTGAAAAACATAAAAAATCATCTCAAATTTCTCATTCCGCTCGCTGTGGGAGCCATTGTAGGAATATATGGACTCAGCAACGTTATCGTAAAGGCTATGGAAAATTATCCCGTTATTTTAAAATTTTGTTTTATAGGTCTTGTTCTCGGAAGTATTCCTGCATTATATAAAAGAGCGAAAGGAGAAACTTTTCATAAAAAGAACTGGATATTCTTTATTCTCGCCTTAGCTTTTATGATTTTTCTGTTTTTTGTCAATTCAGAAGCTGCAGCTAATAAGTCCATAGAAGAATTCGGCGGCCTCAGTTTCTGGTTATGCGGATGGCTGTTTTTTACTGCAGCCGTTGGAATGATCGCCATGATACTTCCCGGCGTCAGCGGATCACTGGTACTTCTTTTATTCGGAACATACGCTGCTGTAATGGAAGCCATAGCTACATTCAATATAGCGCTTATAGCGGTTATAGGTCTGGGACTCATTGCCGGCGGCATCACAGGTGTAAAAGTCATAAAGCAAATGCTCAAGTTTCATCCTCAGGCTCTCTATTTTGGTATACTGGGCCTTATGGTAGGATCAATTTTTGTCCTTCGTCCCGGATTCACTTTCGATATTCAAGGCCTTATAGCTATAACAGGGCTTATCGTATTTACACTTATGGCATATCTGCTTTCCAGCCGAAAATAATCCCTCAGTCATAATTTCATAACTGTTAATATCAAACTCCTGATTATGGCACTATAATTTTTTCATATCCTCGAAGATATTTAAGATTATCTTACTGGCAACAATAGCACAATACCCAGTGTTTTATTGAATTAAGTTTCATCCCTTTTTCCACAAAAAGAAATAGCACACCAGCGCTATTTCTTTGAAAACTTGTTAAATATATCTTGAAATCAGACTATTCATCTTGACTTCCCATTCATAGGGATCAATTACAGACTCTGCCATAATTTCCAGCCGATGCAGCTCTTCAGCAGAAAGCCTTAACATATCGGCAGGTTTACTGACCCGTACCATTCTTCTGGCAGCCTGATACATTCTCCTGTCTTTATCCGGCATAGCAAGATACTGATCAATAATATCCAGCATCTTGTCTTTCTCATTTTTGAGACTGCCTTCTACATCCTGAAGAAGATTTATAATATGATCACTTACAAGCCTTGTATCCACTCCTTTAGCCTTATCTATCACAGTTCTGAGTTCCAAAAGCTTCTCATCGTCACTGCACAGCGTAAAGCTGCCTGACATAAAATCATCATAAAGCTCTGTCCCGGGTTTTACAGCAGCTGTCCTTATCCTCAGAAAATCAGGGTCGACCTCATTGACTACGTGAGCTGTTCCCAGCGCGTTATCTTCTGAAAGTTCATATCCCCCTATTCCAGGCATAAAATATATAGAAAGCTCAATCCCGCCTGCTTTTACATTCTTGCCTGCGGTGATTTCTTCCTGCTGTGTCACGCCTTTATTTATCTTTTTCAAAACAGCATCCGATCCCGATTCAAATCCTGAATGTATCCTGTCAAGGCCGGCAGCCTTAAGCTCGGCAAACTCCTCAGGACTTACTTTAGCAAGATTTTCTGCCCTTCCATATGAGGTTATTCTTTTTATAGTAGGAAATGCCTGTCTGAGATATATCAGTACATCAGTAAGTCTTCCGCTGCTTAGAGCCGTAGTATTCCCATCCTGCAGAAATACATTTTCAGCTCCGTCTATTATCCAGTTTGCCATCATATAAAGACATTGCCGTTCCTCATCAGTACCTTCCATAAGCGCTCTATTGAGTCCGTCTATATCCCATGTACCGTTGCTGTTTCTGTATTTTTCAACTTTCTGTGCTTGATACACCATATTATCTATATCAGCCTTGATACTGTCAGCGCTATACGCCTTGAATTTAGTATGCCTGTAAAGCTGGCAAAACTTACATTTATTCCAAGTACAGCCATTAGTAACTTGCAGCAGCAGGCTTTCAGCTTCACTTGGCGGTCTTATGGGACCTATTCTAAAAGTTCTCTCCATATCAATTCTCCTGTAATTAAATTTTATGTATATTCATATCAATTATTATACATTTTGTTTTACTATTATATCACATCAAATAAGAGTATTTAAGTATAATTTAAGGAGAGCTTATGGCTGCAGACAAAATACTTACAGGAAGATTTACAGGAATTCCTATATTTCTTCTGGTTATGCTCACAACATTTCACCTTACATTCAATGTTGCCGGTAAATTCTTAAGCGATCTTTTATCAGAAGTTATAAATAATGGAATAAGCATTTTAAGTTATAAACTTCTCAGCGCAGGAGTCAATCCACTGTTTCATGCACTGATAATAGACGGGATATGTGCGGGAGTAGGAAGTGTACTTTCATTCATACCTATTATAGCAGTATTATTCTTTCTTTTGACCGTTCTGGAAGAAACCGGTTATCTTCCTAAAGTAGCAGTCATGATGGATACTCCAATGAGCAAAATAGGGCTATCCGGAAGATGTATCGTTCCTCTCATCATGGGATTCGGATGCTCAGTTCCTGCTGTTCTTGCCGCCGGGACAATGCTTGTCGGCAAAGACCGCAAAACAACTATTTTGCTCATCCCCTTTATGTCTTGCAGCGCCAAATTACCTGTCTATGCTATGTTCACGGCAGTCTTCTTTGAAGATCACCGAGTCTGGGCTATGGCCGGGATATACACAGCAGGCATAGCGACAGCAATCCTCTATGCCCTCTTTCTTAAACATACTCGTATATCAAAAGGATTGCAGCGAACACGTCATAATCCGCAAGCCCATGTTTCTTACAAAATCCCTGATGTGAAAATCATTTTTGCAGCAGTATGGGACAATGTAAAAGGCTTTATAAAAAAAGCTTTCACTGTTATATTTATGGCATCTGTTATAATATGGTTTCTCCAGTCTTTTAATTGTAACCTGCAGATAGTATCAAACAGTGAAGACAGTATTCTTGCTCTTTTAGGCAAATACGCTTCTCCCATATTCATTCCTTTAGGGTTCGGCGACTGGAGGGCAGCATCTGCTGTTATTGCCGGGCTTTCTGCAAAAGAAGCCACAGTCAGCACATTTGCCGTGCTATCAAATACTGCATCAGACGGCTCTCTTTACACGCTGCTCTCTGACATCTTTTCACCACTCAGCGCATTTTCATTTATGATATTCTGCCTTTTATATATTCCTTGTATCGCTACTCTTACCGCTGTGAAAAATCAAACAGGTAACTGGCGGCAAAGCATAGCCATGATAACTACCCAGACATCTATTGCATGGGGCGCATCCTTTATCGTATATCAACTGGGAATACTGTTCTGTCACTGATAATCTCAAATTTTAATCTAACGATTTTTACAATGTGCTTCATATCATTGCATTACTTTAAAACCTTCTGTTATAATAATTACCTCAAATATTTTCAAAGAGGTTATCATGAAAAAAACAAATAACTTAACAGAAGGAAAAATACTCAGTTCTCTAACCCGCTTCGCCATGCCTGTATTATTTGCCTTGTTTCTCCAAGCCTTATACGGAGGTGTGGATCTTCTCATCGTAGGCCAATTTGCTTCTACAGCCGACGTATCTGGCGTCGCTACAGGCAGTATGGTAATGCAGACGCTTACAATGACCATAACAGGACTTGCCATGGGAATAACAGTTCTCGTAGGTCAGCGGATAGGTGAAAAAAGCCCTTACAAAGCAGGTCAGGCTATCGGAAGCGGACTTTGCCTATTCCTCGTGGTCTCCTTTATTCTTACTGTGTGCATTATCATATGGTCAGGTGCTATCGCCCGCCTTATGCAGGCTCCTGAAGAAGCATTCGCCCAAACTGATCTCTACATAAAAATATGCGGAGGCGGCTGCATATTTATCGTAGCTTATAATGTTTTAGGAAGTATATTCAGAGGTATCGGCGACTCCAAAACACCTCTTCTTACAGTGGCCATTGCCTGCGTTTTGAACATAGGCGGCGATCTTCTTTTAGTCGCTGTTTTTCATATGGGCGTAGCGGGAGCAGCTCTTGCCACGGTAGCATCACAGGCTGTAAGTGTGGTCATATCTCTTCTTATAATTCGAAAACGCACGCTTCCTTTTACTTTTTCAAGAAAATTTATCCGCTTTAATAAAAATATAATATGGACCGAATTTAAGCTCGGCTCTCCCGTAGCCCTTCAGGAACTTCTTGTGGGCACTTCATTTCTTGTTATTCAGATGGTGGTCAACACTATCAGCGTCACTGCATCCGCCGGAGTGGGGGTGGCTGAAAAACTCTGCACATTTATAATGCTTGTTCCGTCTGCTTATATGCAATCTATGGCAGCTTTCGTTGCCCAGAATGCAGGCGCCGAAAAACCACAGAGAGCATCAAAAGGTCTTCTTTACGGAATTATCACATCTGTTTCCATTGGAATTATCATGGCATACTTTTCATTTTTTCACGGAGATGTACTGTCCTCTGTATTTTCGAATGATGCCGCCGTCATACCAGAAGCTCATGATTATCTGAAAGCTTACGCCATAGACTGCATGCTCACACCATTCTTATTCTGTTTTATAGGCTACTATAACGGATACGGAAAAACTTTATTCGTCATGATACAGGGGCTTGCAGGAGCTTTCTGTGTAAGAATCCCACTTGTAGTACTAATAAGCCATATCCCCGAGGCAACACTTTTTCACATAGGTCTGGCTACTCCAGCTTCCACCATAGTACAAATATCTCTCTGCCTTATTATGATGACTAATATAAAAAAACAGTCAAAACAAAGACTATCTCCAATAAATCTTTGATATGAACTGTTTTTGTATGATATCATTGCCCGGTTAAAAGAATAAACAAGCTGCCGCTGCTGTAAATGTCCGACTATATGAAAAAAGAGGCTCCGCCTCAAAGGATTTTTCCCAACGCGAAAGCCTCTGGCAATATAATCTGTTTTTTCAGCACCAATCAGTTCTTGGAATATATAGTTTTACTGCTGACACCTTCCAATGCGCCAAGCTTTCCGGACAAAGCGCTTATGGTATCCTGATCCGAATCAAGAGCTATACTTATTATCGATATCCCTTTGCTGGGATGAGGCACTCCCATTCTGCCTATTATATGGCGGCGATATTCATGGAGCAATCTATTCAGTTCTTCTACTGAATTTTCATTTTCTACAATGATTCCTATCAATGCAGTTCTCGTTTCACTACTCATATTTACCTCCTTATCCTTAATGCTTCCTCCTATATCCTCCCTCGGCTACATGTGCTCTGGTTATAGCTTTGGAAATAGCGATCTTAGCCTTTATGACATCGTTAGGATCACCATCTTTCTCATGATGAGTGAGCCAGTCTTCTGCTTTGGCTTTCTCGCTGAGCACCCGGTCCATATCTATATCTTCTGACCATTCTACGGCATCAGTATAGATAATGATACTGTCCCTCACATCTATGAAACCTCCGGCAATAGCAGCGACTTTAAATTCGTCTTTTGCTGCTCCTGCTTCCTGTATCCACAATTCTCCGATATCCAGAAGTTTGCATGCCCATGAATGACCGTACATAAACCCTTCATCACCTTCCAGTGTCGTAGTTATCACAATTTCTACATAACCGCGGTAAAACATTTTGGATGGAGTTATTATTTCTAATTTTACGCTGTTTGCCATAATAATCTCCTATTTTTATTTCCGGCTCTTTTCAAACTTCTCCACAACTTCATCTATACCGCCTGCAAACAAGAACATCTGCTCCGGTATCTCATCATGTTTTCCATCCAGAATCTCTTTAAACCCTCTGATAGTCTCTTTAAGCGGCAGATATTTTCCTTCCATTCCCGTAAACTGAGCCGCTACACTGAAAGGCTGAGACAGAAATCTCTGTATCTTTCTGGCTCTTGATACCACAAGCTTGTCGGAATCCGAAAGCTCATCCATACCAAGTATAGCGATTATATCCTGAAGGTCTTTATATCTCTGAAGGACTTCCTGAACACCCCTTGCTGTCTGATAATGTTCCTCTCCTAAAATAAGCGGATCCATTATTCTTGATGTAGATTCAAGAGGATCTACCGCAGGATATATCCCCAGTTCGGTTATAGACCTTGAAAGAACCGTTGTAGCGTCCAGATGAGCAAATGTAGTTGCCGGCGCCGGATCTGTAAGGTCATCAGCCGGAACATATACCGCCTGCACTGATGTTATAGACCCCTTTTTCGTTGAAGTAATTCTTTCCTGAAGCGCTCCCATTTCTGTCGCCAGTGTAGGCTGATATCCCACAGCTGAAGGAACACGTCCAAGCAGAGCAGATACCTCAGAACCCGCCTGAGTAAACCTGAAAATATTATCTATAAATAAAAGTACATCTTGATTTTCCTTATCTCTGAAATATTCTGCCATGGTTAACCCTGTAAGGGCTACTCGCATTCTTGCTCCGGGAGGTTCGTTCATCTGGCCAAACACCATCGCTGTATTATTTATAACCCCGGATTCTATCATCTCATAATACAGATCATTTCCCTCTCGTGTTCGTTCTCCAACACCTGCAAATACAGAAATTCCTCCGTGTTCTCTGGCTATATTGCTTATAAGTTCCTGAATAAGTACAGTCTTTCCTACACCCGCACCTCCAAACAGACCTACTTTGCCTCCCCTTGTATAAGGCGCTATCAGGTCTATTACCTTTATACCGGTTTCAAAAATATGGGCTGATGTATCCTGTTCTTCAAAAGGAGGCGCTGCTCTGTGTATAGCTGCTCTCAGCTCTGTTTCAACAGGGCCTTTTTCATCAATGGTATCACCGATAACGTTGAACATTCTTCCGAGAACTTCTTTTCCGACAGGCACCTTGATAGGCTCTCCCGTGTCTACAGCTTCCATTCCTCTTCTCAGTCCGTCAGTGGATGACAATGCAACGCATCTTACAACATCATCACCTATATGCTGCGCCACTTCAGTAACTATATTCTTATCCTCGTATTTTATATTCACCGCATTGAGAAGCTCCGGCATCTCGTCTTCATTAAATTTTATATCTATTACGGGGCCTATGATCTGATGTATAATTCCCTTGTTCATTTTCGCCTCCTATTTCTGCGCCTCGGAACCGGCTACGATTTCTATAATTTCATCAGTTATAGCAGACTGTCTGGCTCTGTTGTAATAAAGAGACAGTTGATCCAGCATATCTCTGGCATTTTCCGTAGCATTTTCCATGGCAGTTCTTCTCGCCGCGTGCTCACATGTGGCTGATTCCACCACCGCCGCATATATCATAGTCTCTACATACTTGGGAACCAGATAATTGAATACAGCTTCTACCGAAGGCTCATATTCCACCTGCTTGGTATCCCTTATTATATCAGTTTCCTCATCTACCTCAAAAGGCAATAAAGTTATATTCTTCACTTCCTGTTCCATGGAACTTATAAAAGAGGTATATATGAGCACGACCTCATCAATTTCTCCTCTATTATACATTTCTATAATAGGAAGACTCATTTTTCGCGTCTCAAGGAACGATATATTTTCAGGCGGAGCTAAATAATCTCCATATATCTTATAACCTCTTTTTTCAAAGTATTCTTTTCCTTTAGTACCTATAGCATATATTATAGGCTCTTCCCAGTCATTATCTATATCCTTCTGAGCTTCTTTGAGAACATTGGTATTAAAACCTCCGCAAAGTCCTCTGCCGCTGGTAACAACTATATAACATGTAGTTTTTATTTCTCTGTTCCCGGCAAGATATTCCTGAGGAATATCCTGACCGCTGTGAAAGATCTCTGCTATAGTATGTGTGATATAGTGAGAATTGGCATTGGTTTTCTCAAATATAGCCTTTGCCTTTCTAAGCTTTCCTGCCGACACCAGTTTCATGGCATTGGTTATATGCTCGGTGCTTGTAACACTTTTTATACGTCTCTTTATATCCTGCATATTATTTGATGCCATTATCACACCTCCTAATCTGCTTTGCCCTGTATCGTACTGCCCATCCCGGATTCTTTCTCGAATTCTTTCTTAGCCAGCTCTATTCCTTCACAAAGCTGCTTTTCAGTATCTTCGCTGATCTGTCCGCTCTCTTTTATAGCTTTCTCAACATGTGGATAGTTTTCGGACATAAATTTGTAAAGCTTTTTCTCAAAATCTTTTACACTATCAGCGCCGATATCGGCGAGATATTTGTTTATAGCTGCATAGATTATCATAACCTGTCGTTCCACAGGTACAGGCTGATACTGCGGCTGCTTCAGAATCTCCATAAGTATACGGCCATGTTCAAGTCTCTCTTTCGTTTCATTATCTATATCTGATCCGAACTGAGCAAAACTTGCCAGCTCTCTATATTGAGCCAGATCAAGTTTTACGGAACTGGCAACCTTTTTCATTGCTTTTATCTGAGCATTTCCTCCTACACGGGAAACTGATATACCTGCATTCACTGCCGGTCTCTGCCCTGTAAAGAACAGCTCTGTCTCAAGAAATATCTGGCCGTCAGTAATAGAAATAACATTTGTAGGTATATACGCCGAAACATCGCCTGCTTGAGTTTCTATAATAGGCAATGCCGTAATGGAACCTCCGCCCAACTGATCCGAAAGTTTTGCTGCTCTTTCAAGCAATCTTGAATGCAGATAGAATACATCTCCGGGATATGCTTCTCTCCCCGGCGGCCTTCTCAGCAGCAGTGACATCGCTCTGTACGCCACCGCATGTTTTGACAGATCATCATAAACAATCAGTACATCCTTACCCTGATACATGAAATGCTCTGCTATAGCACATCCTGAATAAGGGGCTATATATTGCAAAGGAGCTACGTCCGATGCCGTAGCTGATACCACTATGGTATACTCCATAGCGCCTTTATCTTCAAGATTCTGTACAAGCTGCGCCACTGTAGAGGCTTTTTGTCCTATAGCCACATATATACAGATAACATCTTCACCCTTTTGGTTGAGAATCGTATCTACAGCTATAGCTGTCTTGCCCGTCTGCCTGTCTCCGATTATCAGTTCTCTCTGCCCCCGTCCTATAGGTATCATAGAATCTATAGCCTTAATACCTGTCTGCAGAGGCTGATTTACTGATTTTCGCTGAAGGACTCCGGGCGCTGCGCATTCTATAGGGCGAAAATCCTGTGTAACAATAGTGCCCTTACCGTCTATAGGCTGACCCAATGCATTTACGACACGGCCCAACATATTTTCTCCTACAGGCACTTCGACTACCTTGCCCATGGGTTTAACAACATCGCCTTCCCGTATCTCCCTGTCAGATCCTAAGATAACGGCACCCACATTGTCTTCTTCAAGATTCAATGCCATCCCATAAGTATTATCGGTAAATTCCAGTAATTCGCCCGCCATACAGTTTTCCAGCCCGTAAACTCTGGCTATACCATCGCCGACCTGTATTACTGTACCGAAATCGGAAACATCCAGCTTGTTTTTATAATTTTTTATCTGTTCTTTTATTACCGCGCTGATTTCTTCCGGTCTTAAGTTCATTTCGTCTCCTCCCTAATTCAAATTAATTTGACTGTCCATATCGTCAAATCTTTTTCTGATAGAAGCGTCTATCATCTTACCCTCCACGAGGATTTTGATTCCCCCTATCAGTTTGGGATCGATTTCATTAGTTAACTTTATATTCACTTTGAAAAGCTCGGAGGTCTGCTCTTCCAGCTCTTTTATACGCTTCTGATCAAGAGGGATTACCGAGTATACTGTTCCATATGAAATTCCTTCTTTTCTGTCTACAAGTTTTTTATAAACTTTAACCATTTTATCAAAATGCATAGTCCTGCCTTTGTCAATCAGTATATAAAGAAAATTAAGAAGTTCATCACAGATTCTTCCCTCAAAAATTTTTCCGAAAACCCGTTTCTTTTCCTCGGCTGATATGCCGGGGGAGTTTATGAATGTATACAAATCATGCTCACGACTGAAAACCTCTGCCAACTCTGATGCTTCTTCTTTAATCAATTCGGTCTTCTTGGTCTCTGCTGCCGCCTCAAACAAAGCGGTGCCGTAAGTCAGATCAATGGTCAGTTCTTCCATCCCGTACTCCTTGCCTGTCTTATGATCTCATCAACTACAGCTTCTTGTCCTACTTTCTGTATTTCATGCTCTACGATTTTTTCAGCGGCGAGAATAGCAAGTGCTGCGATTTCATGTTTCATATCTACCATGGCCTTTTCCTTTTCTTTCTGAATGGCCGTTTCTGCTTTGGCGATCATATCAGCTGCCTGTTTATTTGCCTCATCTATAATATCTCTGGCCTGAGCGTCAGCTTTCATCTTAGCATTTCTTATTATCTCGCGCCCTTCCTCTTCTACTTTAGCTATGCGTCTGTCATAGTTTTCCATCTTTTCATCGGCTCTTCTGTTGGTAAGTTCTGCGTTATCAAGCGCATCCTTTATAGACTGCTTTCTTTTAGCAAGCATATCCAGAAAAGGCCTATACAGAAACTTGGTCAATATCCCCACTAAGATCAGGAAGTTAATTAAATAAAATATAAATTCCTTTAAGCTGATTCCTAATGCTTCAACCATAATTATGCCTTCCTTCCATTACAGATCTCTGATCTTGTTTTCAGATCTTTGTGAACAACAAAAATGCAACAAGAAGTCCGTAAATACTCAAGGATTCCATGAATGCAAATGAAAGTATCATATTAGTACGAAGCATACCTGCTGCTTCAGGCTGACGTGCCATGCCTTCTAAACCTTTTGCCGCTGCTATTCCCTGTCCGATTCCGGGCCCGATAGTAGTTAATCCTATTGCTAAAGCCGCTCCTATTGCTATTAAACCCATAATTCTTTCTCCTTTCATTACTTTGATCGCCATTGACGATCATCCAGGTTACACCCTTGCGGTGTTTCATTACTTTGATCGCTAAAAGTGATCATATCAATAATTGAAATATTTTCAGCCGAACTTTCAATGGTGTTCAGCATCCAATCTATCTATAAATGTTCTTCCTCATCCTCCGGAAGCGCTTCTTTTATATATATGGCCGTAAGAAGCGAAAATACCAGTGCTTGCACCAATCCCATCAGCACGCTAAGCATCTGCATCACTACAGGCAGGCCTATTGGTACCAGATCAAAGAACGATTCTGTAACAGTCTCCTCGCCAAAAATATTTCCATAAAGCCTCAAAGTAAGAGATACAGGTCTTACAATCTCTTCCAAAGCCATCAACGGAAGCAAAAATGCAAAAGGCTTGAGCAAATGTTTATAATATCTGAGTCCATGATGTTCTCTTATTCCTATAATCTGTATAGCCACAAATACGATTATTGCCATTGCCATAGTACAGTTTATCGATCCTGTAGGAGCTGCCAGCCCTTTGATGTGCCCTGATCCGGGAAGAAGTCCCGAGTAATTGGCAAGCAGAATATATATAAACAGTGTTGCTACCAATGGAAAATAACGTCTGCAGGCTTTGCTTCCCATGATTCCCTCAAAAAATCCAAACAACCCTTCTATAGCCCATTCAGCAAAATTCTGAAAACCCGACGGTATGGTCTGAAGCCTCCTGCCGGCTATAACAGAAATCACACAAAGCAGTACAGTAATGACCGCACTTGTTATCATGCCATTTGATATCCCTATAGAATTCAACGCCTCTATCATCGACATCAAGCCTCCTTTTCCATCGTTTTTTTCTGTCCTGCAGCAAGTATTTTATTCATCACCACTAAAGCGATAGCTGTTCCTATCAAAAAAGCAGCCTCATCAAAAGGAACAATATTCCTTACAACAAAGGCCAAAAGCAATGTCAGTATATTTACTGCATAACTGATGAGTGCTCGCGCATAAAGGCCTCCCACCTTTTCCTCCTCCGCAGTTTTTTTCTCACTTTCCTGCAGATACCGCTGCCAAAGAAAAAGATTCTTAAGGTAACCTACTGCTCCTCCCAATATCAGCCCTGCAATAGCGCCTATAACATAAGTCAACCCATCTCATCTCCTCTCTTATGACTTTAAATTATACACCAATTTGCTGGAATTGTGAAACCATTTTTGAATAATTTTTTAATTAACAATCCAGTTTTTTCAACGCATACAGCGTTTTTACAATTTTTGTAACTTAAAAAACAGATAAAATTCCTAAACTTTTTTGTCATATTTTTGACATATCGTCAATCGTCAATCTCATTTATTACATTCTTAAGCCATTTTCTGCTGAAATATCGTTTTGTAAGAAATATACCTTTTACCACTTCCTCCATTTTAACAGCCAACACCGCAAGATATATAGGGAACTGAAAATAAAGAGATGTTATAAAAGCCATAGGCACTCCTATGAGCCAGACAGTAGAAGTTTCCGTTATCATTGCGAATTTTGTATCTCCTCCACATCTGAGCGTTCCGGTTACATGCATAGCATTATATACAGTAAGCCACATAGTGGCTCCGTATATAATAAGAATTTTCAGAGCATAATCAGCGCCTTCCTCAGAAAACTTAAATAAGCTGAGCAACGGCTCACCAGCCATAATTACACCAACTCCGAACAATATTCCGATAACAAGTCCCATTTTGACCATCTTTTTAGACATATTATACGCAAGCTCTGTTTTCCCTTCTCCCAGTTTCTGACCTACCAAAATCAATATAGCATCGCCTATGCTGAATGCAGCCATAGCAAACATATTATTTATAGTATTACACGCCTGAATAGCTGCCCCTTCTGCAATTCCTATTCTGGAAAAAGCTGCGATATAAAGAGATGTCCCTATGCCCCACAGAGTTTCATTAGTCGTAGTTGGCAGCGCATTTTTTACAATTTTAAAAGCAATTTCTCTGCTATATCCGAAGAATTCCCTGAAACGTCCAGCGATTTTATTTTTCAACACGAAAACTTCAAATAATATTATCAGCATTTCAAAAAGTCTTGCTATAGCAGTAGCCAGCGCAGCACCTTCTACGCCCAAAGCAGGCATCCCCAGTTTCCCAAATATAAATACCCAGTTAAGAAACGTATTCGTAGCCAAGGCTATGACACTTGCTATAAGAGGCAGCACAGACTGCTGTGTCGCTCTAAGCGCCACAGTAAAGGGCTGGGTCACAGCAAGCATAAGGAATGTGAAGGAGCCTATTCTCACATAACCTACTCCTGCCTCTATTACTTCAGGATATTTTGTGAATATGCGCAGTATGTATTCGGGAAAAGCAATTCCCGCAATAAAAAACAGCAGACCTATGCCAAATGCCACAGTTAAGGCAAAGCCTGTTGTCTTTCTTATATTTTTAAAATCCCTGACACCGAAAAACTGAGATATGAAAGTTGCCGATCCTCCGGCAAAACCATAAAGGAGCATCCAGTATATAAAAAAAATCTGTACTGATACTCCTACAGCGTTAAGCTCCACTTCCCCAAGGCTTCCCACCATAAGATTATCTATAAAACTCAGACTTGAACCAATAAGGCTCTGCAGCGCTATAGGCAGAGCCACTTTTGTCATCATTCCCAGAAGTTCTCTGTTATTGAGGGTATTTAGACATTCCGTCTTAATCATTTGATTTTCCCGCTTTCTTCTTCTCTTTTCTCCTTTGTTATCTTATCAGCTTTCAGACTTATATTTCTGTTTCCTGTATCCGACAGCAGAACATATATCAACATAATAGCCACCGCAATAAGTCCCAGATATTCTATTACCAAACCTCTGCTGTACAAAACAGCAACGATACCCATGATCCCGCTTATGCAATACAATATCATAACAGAACGTCTCTGTCCAAATCCCGCTTTCATTATCCTGTGATGAAGATGCTCCCTGTCAGCAGTCCCTATAGACTGATGCTTCGCCACTCTTCTTACTATAGCCATCAGAGTATCAAAAATAGGAAGCCCCAACACAAGAGCCGGAATTATCACAACTACTATCGTAGCACTTTTGGCTGTTCCCAGTATAGATACCGCTGCTATAGAAAAACCTAACAGCTCCGATCCACTGTCTCCCATGAATATCTTAGCCGGATGGAAATTATAAGGAAGAAATCCAAGAGCTGCCCCTGCTATAACCATCATTGCCAGTGTAGGTATATACTGCCCATGTATATATGAAACATATCCTATACACAATGCAGAAATAGCTGATATACCAGCTGCAAGACCATCAAGACCATCTATCAGATTAACTGCATTTGTTATGGCTACTAGCCATATTATCGTTACTATACAACACGCAGCATCTCCGAACATCATATTCCCGGGTCCGAAATAATTAGTTATAAATTCTATACGTATTCCCATGATATAGATAACTGCTGCGCATACTACTTGTCCGCCCAATTTTATGAGGGGACTGAGATCTTTAAGATCATCTATAAGCCCCAGAAAGTATATCAGCGTACATCCCACCATTATACTCAGAATATCTTTATGATCCGAAGCAAAGACAGCAAGAGCAACCATAATGCCTATATATATGGCTGTACCTCCAAATCTGGGCATGGGTTTTTTATGTACCCTTCTTTCATCTCTGGGAATATCCATGGCTCCTATTTTCGGAGCCGTCCAAATAGCTAAAGGAGTCGCCGCCGCTGTCACTATCAAAGCCACCGCAAACGGGCCCCATAATTCTATACTGGTCGCTGTCACTAAATCTCTCCTAACATTACTATTTTCAATCCGGCTTCCTTAAGTATATCCACAGACAACTGATCCGGATAACCTTCCTTTACTACTATTCTGCTTATTCCCGCATTTATTATCATTTTAGCACATATGACGCAAGGCTGATGTGTTATGTAAATAGAAGCCCCTTCTATACTCTGACCTAATGTGGCAGCCTGTATTATAGCATTCTGTTCTGCATGCAGGGCTCTGCACAGCTCATGCTTCTCTCCCGACGGTATACCCAGCTGCTGTCTCAAACACCCTCCTTCACGGTCGCCGCAGTGTTCAAGCCCCCTGGGCGCTCCGTTATATCCTGTAGCAACTATATGTTTATCCTTTACTATTACAGCGCCTACATGTCTCCTAAGACAAGTAGAGCGTTTTGCGGTTAAAACCGCCATATCCATAAAATATTCATCCCAGCTGGGTCTGTTGTCCATAATATTCTCCTTGTAATATAACGAAAGTTTCAATAATAAACCTCTGCCAGATAAAGCCCGTAAGGAGGAGCCGTATGGCCTGCCTTACTCCTGTTCTTTGCTTCTAATATTTTTTTCATGTCATAGAGAGGAATCCTGCCGGTTCCTATATCCACTAAAGTTCCTGTGATTATTCTGACCATATTATACAGAAAGCCGTCTCCGCTTACATGAAGCTCTATATCTCTTCCTATATCTCCATCATTAACATTATCTATTCGGTATATGTTTTCTTTTATATCGATATCAAAAATGGTTCTGACAGTAGTCTCCCTGGGTGTCCCGCCTGATGCTTCAAAAGATTTGAAATCATGAGTACCTACTATATAGCCGGCAGCCGTTTTCATGGCATCCATATCCAAAGGTGCGGCCACATGATACATATAATTTCTCATAAAAATATCTGTTTCTTTGGAATTTCTTATTCTGTAAATATATTTCTTTCCCTTTGAATCAAATCTCGCATGAAAATCAAGCGGCCTTTCCTCAGCTGAAACGATTTTCACCGGCGACAGAGCAAAAGCCCCCTTTTCATGCCCGCAAAGTATATTGTTTATCACAAGAGCCAATCTTTCAGTAGGTATATTTATATCGGTTCTGAAAGACGCTTTCTGGCCGCGAGCATGTACACCGGCATCCGTTCTGCTTGTCCCACTGAGTGCGATTTCTCTTTTGAGAAGGTCCGACAATACTTTTTCAAGGTATCCCTGCACAGTCGGTCTATCCGGTTGTTTCTGCCATCCGGAAAATTCCGAGCCATCATATTCTATTGTCAATAAAATGTTTTTTTCCATATTAGATTTTATTATATAATATTTTTCTTTCAATTTATAGAGGTTGATTGAATTTCTGCGAAAAACACGAGTCAAACCATGATATTATAATAAAAAAGGCCATACTGCGAATATATAAAATATCCCGCATCCACATATATACGGTCCCAACGGCCTGACTTCATCTTTGCGATATTTTCCCGAAGCCAGACCGACCGCTGCAAAAATACCGCTGAAAAGCGATGAGGCTATGAGAACCGACACAGTCCCCTTAATCCCCAGAACCAGCCCCAAAGAGGCGAAAAGCTTTACATCCCCAAACCCCATCACCTCTTTTTTAAAAGCTGCTCCGCCCAGCACAGCCACCATAAGCATAACGCCCCCGCCTATAAGCGCTCCGGTAAGAGGCTGCCAAACAGAACTGTGATAGGGGATAAAACCGAATGCTGACAACGCCAGCATTATAACAAATTGATCCGGAATAACCATATATTTTAAATCCGCCAGCCCTATTATGAGCATTGCCCAGCACGCGAAAAGGCCTGCTGCAGCAAGTCTCACATCAAAAAAGGAGAGCCTTATGAGAAGACAAATAAACCCAGCTGCATATATCCATCTCCATGGAAAACCTTTTACCCGCTGTATATATGGGTCTTTCAGCTCCTGTGAAGGAGCATGTCCGTAATCACACAACCACTTGGCCGGCATCTTATTGAAAATATATATTGCCGCGAATCCCGCAAGAGTCCCTAAAAACAAACTTACGACTATTTTTACAATAATAATTATCATACCTTTATTCCCCCTTTATCTACTTTATTCTATCAATTTCCTTTTTTAACCACAATATTATTTTGGATATTTTGTCGTAATATGGGGAATGCCGTCGTACGTTTTGTATAGCAAAACCGTTATTTTACCTATAAAATCTCATTAACGGCACAAATGATGAACATTAAGGAGAACGATTATGATAAATAATATATTATCGCCTGAAAGGGACATAGTGTTGATCGTTGACGATACAGCGGCCAACCATGAAGTAATACAAACATTTTTAAATGATATAGGAGTTAAATGCGAGAATGCCTTTGATGGCATGGAAGCCATCACAATGTGCAGTTCTGTGGAAAGTAATTATTATTCCCTGATTCTTATGGATATAAACCTCCCCGGTATGGACGGACTTGAGACCACAAGGAAAATGAGAAAAATGGGAGTAACTTCTCCCGTGATCGCTGTTACTGCTGCAAGTAAAGATGAAGAAAAAATAAAAGTAGCAGAAGCCGAAGATCTTTTCGAACTTCTTCTTTTTAAACCTTTTAATTCATCTGTTTTTTACACTACCATATCACCGTATATAAAATTAGCACTGCTCCGTTCACTGCTTCCTGAAATCAAATCCAACGGCACTGCAACTTTTTCCAATCTTGATCCTGAAGTCTGCGATATCCACACAGCTATAGAAAATATGGGAAACAGTCCGAGACTGTTCATGAAACACTTCAACAACTTCAAAACAAATAACGCGGATCTCTCTTTAAGGCTTACAGAGCTCATAGAAAACAGGCAGTGTTCCGATGCAGCTGTACTTTGCCACTCTATAAAAGGGCTTTCCGGTATGCTGGGTCTCACAGCTTTATATAAACATATAATTGCTCTGGAAGATATATTGAAAAAAGAGGATACCCCTGATGAAGATACACCGACAAATATGTTTAAAATATCTCAGCTTCTCACTTCAATAAATGATGATATCAGGTCCATATGTCAGATGCAACTATAAAAAAGAGCGGTCACTTCACTCTGTCTCGTGACTGCTCTTTTTCATTATTTATCCTTATATAAATATCCCTTTATCTTCCGAAACTTATATTGATGTCTCCTGAATCATTGACAACTTTTATAATATTCTCGCCGTTTCCCTGATTGATATAACCGAAATCCTCATATTTATGCGAACCTGCTTCCACATCTCCAAAATCAGTATACAGATCGAGAGTATAAAGTTCTTCCTTCAGTGTTGTAACTATATCTGTATCTCCGTAATCAGACTTAATATTTGTGTTACCGTAAAATTCACCCTGTAAATCTATATCGCCCGCATCCGCCTCGATAGAGAGACCTTTGCTTTTAAGAACACGCCCTTCTATATCTCCGTAATCAGATATTATATTCATCGTATCGTATGAAACTCTATCCATGCTTATATCCCCGGAATCTGCATTTATACTTACCGTCCCTGCTGATATGTCGCTTATCTCCACATCGCCATAGTCTGTATCTATGTCTATATTCTTTATATTTATTCCCTCCGGAACATATACCTCCAGATAAGGGGATCTGTCTCCTGTCCCCAGATCTATCAAAACTCCGCCTTTCATCTCTCCTGCATCAACCGTGAGAACTCCATTTTCTACTCTGAATATAGGATTATTGGAGTTCTTGTCAAAAGATACTCTTGTCTTAGAGATGTCTCCTTTACAGATCATCACATCTATATCCCCTTTTACGCTTAATGAGTCAAACTGGTCTGTTTCCTTCAGACTTGTATATGTCCTTTCCACATTTCCCCCTCTGAACCATGTATATTTCTCACTGAGCTTATCCATAAAGTGAATTCCCCCTGTAACGTATCCCACAACAGATAGGATAAGGCCCATGCATACAGCTGCAGCACATATTATAAAAAATTTTTTAAGACCTTTATTCATCTTTCCCGCCTCCTTCTTCACCAGTCATCTCATCTTTATAACGCCATTTTTTTTGTTCATTTAAATCTACCATTTTCTTTATACGTCTTCTGTCATTGTGTCTTCTGGCAGCGCTCACCATAGCGCTGGTTCCTGCTTTTACTCCCATCGCAAGCAATACTCCCATTGCCGCCATGAATCCCAATGTACCGATTCCTATTCCCAGAAACAGCAATGCTGTAGGTACAGCAACCGGAACTGCCATAAATCCGAAAACGATAAAGGCTACCGCAGCTACGAAACAACCAATAATGGCTGCGAAAACAGCTGCCACGCATCCTATCAAAGCCACAAAGATAGCTATGACAAGTGCCCCAAGCGCCACAGCCAGAGGGATGGAAACAGGCGCTGAACATATTCCTATCACTACATACCACGCTGCAGAAAGTCCTTTTTTAACAGTAGGTTTATCATCTTCATCAAACAATCTGACCGCATACTCAGATTTTATCTGTCCCGCTACTTTTTTAGGATTGCCCAGATGCTCAAGAACTTCCTGTTCATTTTCTTTTCCTGCCTCGTCAAAGTACTCTTCATAATACTCAATGGCAGCATCTATTTCTTCCTGAGGCAATTTTGATATTTCTGATCTTAGTTTTTCTATAAATTCTTTCCTAGTCATCTTCTCCTCCTCCAACTTTCCTCTTTGGCTCATCATCCAAAAATGTATCTATAGCATTTTTGTAATCCAGCCATTGTACTTTATATTCCTGTAGTTTCTTTTTTCCTTCTTCGGTTATTGAATAGTATCGCCTGTTTCTCCCCTGATATGGTTTATCATATGTCTTACAGAATTTTTCTTTCTGCAGTCTTCTAAGAACCGGATACAGGGTAGATTCGGAGACCACTATCGCTTTCTTCATGGACTGAGTGATCTCATACCCATACGTATCTCCGCCGTTAAGGATCGCTAAAGCACATGCATCCAGCAAGCCCGACTCAATTTTGAAACCCATACTTCCCTCCTTTTATTTGCACAATATTGTTTTCTGTTTAATACTATATATTATATAATATTATTTGTCAATAGAAATTGTATTTTTTATTATGAAAAATTTCAATGCAAAAGAGACTTTGCCTCATGGATTTTCCCTTGAGCCAAAGCCTCTTCTCAGATGCCTCATATTTTAATTTTATTTATAATCTGCCTCATTTCATCGGCATCCGTTATCGTATTCGCTTTATGTCTGAGTGCCGCTGCACCATGGATCCCTTTAATATACCATCCTACATGTTTTCTTATTTCTCTTACGGCAATATGTTCTCCCTTATTTGCTATAACCATATCAAAATGTCTGAGAAGCATATCGGCTCTTTCCTCCTTTGAAGGAGGATCCGGAAGTTCTCCTCCCTCCCAAAGCGCTCTTGCATCTCTAAATATCCATGGATTGCCTAACGCTCCGCGTGCTATCATAACACCGTCACATCCGGTTTTTTTCAACATGTTCACGGCATCTTGACCGCTGAAAACATCTCCGTTTCCGATAACAGGCACTGATACATTCTTCTTGACATCCGCAATCACCTGCCAATCTGATCTTCCTTCATAATACTGTTCTCTTGTCCTGCCGTGAACAGTTATGGCATTCACTCCTGCTGATTCCAACACTTTTGCAGTCTCCACCGCTGTATTCGTTCCTCGTTCAAAACCCATGCGTATTTTTGCTGTCACTGGTTTTTCTGCGGCTTTTACCATGGCGCTTATCACATCATAAAGAACATCGAGCTTTTTCAGGAGCGCCGACCCTTCTCCATTTTTTACGATCTTAGGAACCGGACAACCTACATTAAGATCGAGCACCACATTATCCCGGTGTTTTAACGTCCTTGCTGCAAAGGTCATAATCTCAGGATCACTACCGAACAGCTGAAACGCTACTGCGCCTTCGTCCTTTCCCATATCTAACAAAACTTGACTTTTCCGGTCTCCATACCACAGTCCTTTGGCGCTCACCATTTCCGTACAGACTAAAGAAGCCCCTTGCTTGGCGCAGAGGCTTCTCATCGCTTTATCAGTTATTCCTGCCAATGGAGCGAGAAAAAAAGGACTATCGGGTTTGAAGGATCCTATATTAAAAAGTTTCCTCTCCATATTCACACCTTTCCTGTTCTGCTTTAGAATCAGATTTTCTCACTTTTTTATTTTTTTCATATATAAGCTGCAAGCCTTCAAGCGTCAGCATTTTATCAACATGATCTATGCAGTCTATTCCCGAATCTATCATCGTTGCCAGTCCGCCTGTAGCAATAACCTTAACATCAGCCGAATCATCATTGCTGTACTCACGAAGCTCTTTCTTCATCTTTTTAACTATATAGTCTACCATTCCCATATGACCATATACAAGCCCTGACTGCATACTGTTTATAGTATTTCTGCAGATCACACTTCCCGGGACTTCAAGCTCTACCTTCGGAAGTTTTGCTGTTTTCTCAAAAAGAGCTTCTGAAGATATTTTAAGTCCCGGCGCTATAGTTCCTCCTATATATTCCGCTTTTTCTGATATCGCACAAAAGGTCGTCGCAGTTCCAAAGTCTATTATAATCAGAGGGCCACCATATTTAGCATGTGCTGCCACAGCATTAACGATCCTGTCAGATCCGACCTGCTTGGGATTATCATATTTTACTACTATACCAGTCTTTATGCCTGCACCGATAACTATTGCTTTACGGTGAAAATATTTCAGTGAAAGATGCTGCAGCGTATAAAGCACTGATGGAACTACCGTTGAAATTATCACATCTTTAACGGCTTTCACACTTAATCCCTCATACTGAAACAAAGCCCCGATGATCATTCCATATTCATCTGCACTTTTATTATTATCAGTCTCAAGTCTCCAATTGGTGATCATCTTACCATCTTTGAATACTCCCAATACTATATTTGTATTTCCAACATCAAATGCCAGTAGCATGGTATTCTCCTTTGCTCTGTAGATTTTTACTTAAAATAAAGACGGTCCGTTTGCAACGGCTCTATTGTATCATAAATATAACTATATTCGAAACATTTTTATTTAAGAGTCACGAGAACATCTCCGGTACTTACAGATGTCCCTTTTACTGCAGGTACAGATGAAACTGTTCCGGATGACGGAGCCAATATCTCGTTTTCCATCTTCATGGCTTCAAGGATAACCAGCACATCGCCGCTGCTTACCTTCTGTCCGGGCGCCGCTTTTACATCCAGCACTGTTCCCGGCATCGGCGCTGTAACAGGAATTTCTCCTTCAGCTATCGCTGCTGCTTCAGACTCCTGTTTTTCAGGTTCTGCTGCTGCAGATTCAGAAATATCTGCCGATACAGGCGCTGCAGAAGCTGCCGCAGATTTATATACAGGTGCAGAGCTTCCCGCCTCTTCTACTTCTACTTCATATGTCTTGCCGTTTACGGTGATATTATATTTTTTCATATGTCAAACTTCCTCCGATACCATTAAAATTTTCTGCTTTCTATACAGTCCATTTTGGCTGCGTTAGACCATGATGTATCATTTCCTGATATTCTCGTGATTTTTCTCACTATCAGAGAACTCGATCCACAGTCAGCCCGATAAGCCGCAATAGCAGCCATTATTACTGCCGCCAGTTCTGTTTCAGATATACTCTCGCCACTGTCTGCTGTTTGAGGTTTCTGCAGTTTTAGCTTTTCAATATTTTCTTTTTTAAAAACGGGTTCCGGAATATCCGGCAGCAGGTTCTGCAGAAGCTGCGCCCGTGCCGTATCTTTTTTCTTTCGACTTATATGTCGTACCAACATTGTGATCAGCAGAATCAATACTGCAAAAATACACAGAATTATACATATACCAATAATCATAAAAGGAGCGGAATCAGTAAATTTTTCTACAAAGCTCATTCTGACACCTCCTTAAAGAGGGATATTACCGTGCTTTTTAGCCGGCAGCGATTCCCTTTTCGTGCTCAACATATCCAGCGCACTTATCACTCTTTGTCTTGTAGCTGCCGGTTCGATCACATCATCTACATAACCGAGCCCCGCTGCTATATAAGGATTATTGAATTTTTCCTCATATTCTGCTATCTTTTCAGTTCTTAACGCATCGGGATCATCAGCACTCTTTATCTCCTTTTTAACAGACGAAATTATATTAACAGCCCCTGAAGCACCCATTACAGCTATCTGCGCTGTCGGCCATGCCATTACCATATCCGCTCCCAGTTCTTTGTTGCACATTCCTATGTATGCTCCACCATAAGCTTTTCGCAAGATCACTGTTATCTTAGGAACAGTAGCTTCACAATAGGCATATAACATCTTAGCTCCATGCCTTATTATACCTCCGTATTCCTGACCTGTACCGGGCAGGAATCCCGGAACATCCTCTATAGTAAGAAGCGGTATGTTGAAAGCATCACAACGTCTTATAAATCTTGCCGCTTTATCAGATGCATCTATATCAAGACAACCTGCCCCGAATTTAGGCTGATTTGCAATAACTCCAACCGTGGCCCCATCCATTCTTATAAAACATGTTATCATATTTTTGGCATAATGAGGCATGACATCGTAGATCACACCATTATCAGCAATTTTGATAATAACTTCATACATATCATACGCCTTGTTAGGATTATCAGGAATAATATCATTAAACTCCGGAATCATCCTATTTATATCATCGCCACACTCATAAACAGGAGATCCTTCCATATTATTGGAAGGCATATAACCGAGAAGCTCTCTTACCATCATCAATGTCTCCTCGTCATCCTTACCCACAAAGTGAGCAACTCCGCTAACAGTATTATGCGTCATCGCTCCGCCCAGCTGCTCCGCTGTAACTGACTCTCCTGTTACCGTTTTTATTACTTCAGGTCCCGTAATAAACATCTGACTTGTCTTGTCCACCATAAATACGAAATCTGTTATCGCCGGCGAATAAACGGCTCCTCCCGCACATGGTCCCATTATTACTGATATCTGCGGTATCACACCTGACGATATGGTATTGTTTCTGAAAATCTTGCCAAATCCGGAAAGTGCCGCTACACCTTCCTCAACTCTGGCTCCTCCCGAATCCTGCAATCCTACTATCGGAGCCCCCATCTTAAGAGCCATATTCTGTACTTTGACGATTTTCTCCGCATGATATTCTCCCAGAGATCCTCCGCTGACAGTAAAATCTTGAGCAAAGGCAAACACAAGTCTTCCGTCAACCTGTCCATATCCTGTAACTACACCATCTCCAGGCAGTTCTTTCTTATCCATACCGAAATTACTGCATCGATGCTTAACAAAGGCATCGATTTCTACAAAACTATTTTTATCAAAAAGTATATCAAGCCTTTCCCTTGCTGTAAGTTTTCCTTTGGCATGCTGTGCCTGAATCCTCTTCTCGCCTCCACCTTGTGCGAGTTCTTCTTTCATCTTCCGAAGCTGATCCAGCTTATTCATCTATCCTTCCCTCCTTAAAACCTTCCGATTCTACGCAAAAACCTCCTGGACAGAAAGCTCAATATTACACGCTATCATGCCCGGAAGGTATATAAAATCTTAGTCTCTGAATTTCTTATGGAGCGGATACTTGTCCGTAAGTTCTCTTACGATGGCTCTGGCTTCATTCATAGCCTCTTTATCTTCCGGATTATCTATTACAAGAGCAATGGCATCCACTGTTCTCACAACATCATCTTCATTAAATCCTCTGCTTGTCATGGCAGGTGTTCCCAATCTAAGACCGCTGGTCACAAATGGACTCTGAGGATCATTAGGTATAGCATTTTTATTGGTAGTTATATTGGCATCATCAAGAAGATTTTCCGCCAGTTTCCCTGTTATTCCTTTATTAACAAGCTTAACCAAAACAAGATGGTTATCTGTACCTCCTGAAACAAGCTCAAAATCTTTTGCATTCAGAGCTTTCTCCAAGGCTTTGGCATTATTGAGAACCTGCTGCTGGTATTCCTTAAATTCAGGCTCCATCGCTTCTTTAAAGCATACCGCTTTAGCTGCGATTATATGCATGAGCGGACCGCCCTGCGTCCCCGGAAATATAGCTTTGTCTATAGCTTTGGCATATTCCTCTTTGCAGAGAATCAGTCCTCCTCTGGGACCTCTTAACGTCTTATGAGTAGTGCTGGTAACGATATCAGCGTATTCCATAGGATTAGGATGAAGCCCCGCAGCAACGATGCCTGCTATATGAGCCATATCCACCATAAGAATAGCCCCTACTTCATCAGCAATTTCTCTGAACTTGTCCGCATAAATAGTCCTCGGATAAGCAGACGCACCGGCTACGATAAGTTTAGGTCTGTGCTTGAGCGCAAGCTCTCTGACATTATCAAAATCTATCATCTCTGTCTGAGGATTCAGCCCATATGACACAAAATTATAAAGTCTGCCGGAAATATTTACAGGGGATCCATGAGAAAGATGGCCTCCGTTAGACAGATCCATTCCCATAACGGTATCTCCCGGCTCAAGGACTGCCTGATAAACAGCAGTATTGGCGTTAGCTCCTGAGTGAGCCTGAACATTGGCGTGATCCGCACCGAAAATCTTTTTTACCCTCTCTATTGCAAGTGTCTCTACTTCATCTACACACTCACAGCCTCCGTAATACCTTTTTCCCGGATATCCTTCAGCATACTTGTTTGTCAGAGCGCTCCCCGCAGCCTCCATAATTTCATAATTAACAAAATTCTCCGAAGCTATCATCTCAATCTTCGTTTCCTGACGGTTTATCTCCTTCTTTATTGCTGCCGTAATTTCCGGATCCGCTTTCTCCAAGTAATTAAAGTACATTTTCTTCTCCTATCTTCCTGTATGTTATATGTGATTTGAAATATTTTTACTGTCAGCTGACGACTCTTTCCAGCCTTTTCAATGCAAGCGCCATGGTAAGCCCCGGAATTATTCTGTTTCCGGTTATCTCCACTCCCAACATCTCATTGATCTTTTTAAGCCTGTACTGTACCGTATTAGTGTGTATACCCATGAATTCAGCAGTCTTGCCGCTGTTCATGCCTGCATCGAGCACAAAAGTTTCAAGAGTCTCAAGAAGCTGCTTTCCTTTGTTCTCTCCCGCTTCTTTGAACGGGTCCAGAAGCTGTATATAATTTTTCTTTACAAAACCTCCCTGTATCTGTATATTGATACAGTTACTGACTAAAGTCAGTTCATATTTAGTAAATACTCGCTTATAGGGAAAAACATTCTGCACGAAAGACCAGCTCTCGCTTATAAGCCTGTATGCATCTCCCGCACCCTCTATGCCGTTAAGCCCTGTTACATGAAATATCCTCGCTTTTTTATTCCCCTTGAGCTTGTCGAAAAGCCTGACACAGCTATTTTTGAGAGCCGCACTGCCCCCACTGTCTTCAAAAGTCAGTATCATTCCATATGTCTCATCACCCTCGGTGATCTTCATAACATTGAGATCTTCCTCTTTCTCAAACTCTGCGAATACGTGACTTTCCACTTCTGTTCCTATTCCTTTTGAAAAGAATACACTTAGGATATCATCACCGCTTATCTTAGCTTCATCTTTAAGTGTATAAGCAAGGCTTTTATTGCCTCTTATCAAAGCTTTTATAAATTCAGCCTTGGCATCCCGCTCAGGAGTGTACTTCCACATCCCCATAGCAAGTTCTATTATTTCAGCCAGCTTTGTAATCTCACCGGCCGTATACGAGTCTTCATTATCCACGATAAACATATAGTATTTGTCATTGTTGATACTTACCGGTCCCCAGTACGTAAGAACACCGTTAACATCTATCATGGTGTATACCTTGGAATTGCTCTCGACATTACGCTCTTTTCCAAGCTTTATAGCATCAGATATGGTTGCCTTATGCCGGGTTTCCACCGTTAGTATAGGGTTAAAATCTTCGCTTAATATTATCAGCTGAAAATCATTGTTTATAGCTGCCTCTCTCACGGCAGACTGAAAATTACTATGCTTTTCAAAATTAAGCAAATGAAAAACCGTATTGCTTATAAGGCTGTTGCTGAAGTTATCGCCGTACAAGACTTTATCCATAACCTCAGTGATAGCTTCTGTATACTCAGCTTCTGCCGGCATTAGAATAAGGGGCACAAGCTCACGTTCGGCTGTCTCTATAACCCTGTGATCAAGAGATCTTACGGCTCTTCCTACATAATATACAGCCAGCGCCGCACAGCCTCTTCTGGCGATATGACGTACAAAACTGCATTGCTTATCTACATCATCTTTTATTCCCAGAAAACCTGTAAGAAAGATCTCCGCTTTGTTTACACGGTAAAATTTCAAATCATCATTATCACATGCATCAAGAACAGATATGGATTTGACGTCATTAGAAAGATTCAGTTTGCCGGCAACTACCTCTGCACCTTCAAATGCTTCCAGTTCCAGACAGTCCGCAACAGTAACCTTCATTATTCATTCCTCTTTCCATCATGAGACTGCTGATCATCATCGCCGTCTTCTTCATCAGTCTGATCATCATCGTCATTGAGATAATCTGTATCATAGACTGCAAGTTCTTCCTCACTCGGCATATCATCATCACTGATATCTTCTTCTGAAGGAGTTTCATCCTCAGCAGGAACCTCGTCCTGAGGTTTTGACAGATTTGTAGGATTAAAAGGTTCAGCTGTTTTAGTCTTATCGTTGTATATCATTATAGTCGGCTTGAATTTTGAGTTTCTGTTCTTCTCTTCTAATTCTTTTGCAGCTTCCTCAAGTCTCTTTCTCTCCAGCTCCGCCTCTCTCTTACGCATCTTCTCGGACTGTTCAGCTTCAATTCTATCAAGCTCACGCTTCTTTTCCATCTTGCTCTTAAGCTCTTCTGCCAGCTCCTTAGGTGTGAGAATTCCATCGTAAAGCTTTATAAACTGTTCATTGTCAAGGGTCTCAACTTCCAGAAGACCTTCAGCTACTGCCTTGAGCTGTTCCATATTTTCCTGAAGGATAGCCTTTGCAGCAGCATAAGCCTCTTCAATTATTGCCTTTACTTCCTCATCTATCTCGGATGCCGTCTCTTCTGAATAATTCTTCCTCGTGGAGAAATCTTTACCCAGGAACACTTCGTCTGATGAGCTGTAGTTTACAGGCCCCAGTTTTTCACTGAATCCATACTTTGTAACCATTTCCTTGGCTATATCCGTAGCTCGCTGTATATCATTGCTGGCACCTGTGCTGACATCATCCAGCGTCAACATTTCGGCCACACGACCTCCCAGCAAATGGATTATCTGTTCCCGCATGGTTTCCTTTGTTCCATAGTATTTGTCTTCCTTAGGAAGTATCATTGTAAATCCGCCGGCTCTTCCTCTCGGTATTATGGTTATCTGATGGACTGGATCTGTCTTAGGAAGTACGTGAGCCACCACAGCATGACCCGCCTCATGATAGGCCGTAAGCTTCCGTTCTTCTTCGCTTATAACTCTGCTCTTTTTCTCAGGCCCGGCAATTACCTTGGTTATAGCTTCCTCTATCTCTTCCATCCTTATCTTCATGCCGTTTCTTCGAGCAGCCAAAAGCGCCGCTTCATTGAGCATATTCTCTATATCGGCAGGCGAAAATCCCGGAGTTCTTCTTGCCAAGACTTTTGGATCCACACCTTCATCCAGAGGTTTGTTTCTGGAATGTATTCTGAAAATCTCTTCCCTTCCTACTATATCAGGGATTCCTATCACTATCTGTCTGTCAAATCTTCCCGGTCTGAGAAGTGCCGGGTCAAGAACATCAGGTCTGTTGGTGGCTGCCAGTATTATTATTCCTGCATTATCAGCAAAACCGTCCATCTCGACCAGAAGCTGATTGAGAGTCTGTTCTCTTTCATCATGACCGCCTCCTAAACCTGCGCCTCTCTTTCGGCCAACGGCGTCTATCTCGTCTATGAACACTATACACGGAGCATTTTTCTTAGCCTGCTCAAACAAATCTCTTACTCTTGAAGCTCCTACACCTACAAACATTTCAACGAAATCCGATCCGCTGATGGTAAAGAACGGAACGCCTGCTTCACCTGCGGTTGCTCTTGAAATATATGTTTTTCCTGTTCCCGGAGGCCCTACAAGTAATATACCCTTAGGAATCCTGGCTCCTAAACTGTTATATTTGGCAGGATGTCTCAGAAAGTCTACGATTTCTTCCAGTTCTTCCTTTTCCTCTTTAAGTCCGGCCACATCTTTAAAGGTTATCTTCTTAAGATCACTGTCCTTTTGGAGTTTAGCTCTGCTCTTTCCGAAAGACATAGCTTTACCTCCGCCGCCGCTCTGATTCATTATCAGAATAAAGAATACTACCATTATGCCAATCATTATCAGCGTCGGCAGCAAGCTTATCCATATGGATTCCTTTTTCGGCTCATCACTCTCCAGCTTCAGATTGCCTTCATCAACCTGAGGCATGATATATGAATCATATATATAGCTCAAGTCTACCGCACTGTTGACATAAGCGTACACTTTCTCCCCCGATTTAAGCTCGGCAGTGAGTTTCGTTTCCGTAACGTTAATATTCTCTACTTCATTTTCTTTCAGGTATTTAACCATAGTGGAAGTTTTCACTTCCTTCTGTTCCTCTGTAGTACCGCTGTTGTAAAACCACACCATTGCCAGTACAAGCCCGAATATGACCACATAGATTCCAATGTTTTTTGCCTTTTTCAAGTTAATTTTCCTCCCGGTAATGTTTATATCTGTAATTTTTTTGTTATTTTATACAAATTTATCATGTCATTTTATCATGTAAACCAAGTTCCTTCAATAGAAGCATCATCTTTTTTATGGTAAATTCACACAAACTTCAGTTTTTAAAGAATATCACTTTTCCTTTTTCGACTTTCAATCTGTATCCGTGTGGGAATTCCACTACCTTGGGTGCTTGTTTTTTCTTTATTACAGCATCCGCAGATTTTATGCGTTCCTGTGAGATATCCTTATCCAGTCCTATATCAGAAAATGCTTTCATGATAAGCCTGTGACGTATGGCATCATGAATCTTGCTCAATTCCTCGCGTTTCATGACAACAACTCCTGCACCGCCTGCTTCTTTATTCTCTTTTCGAATTACAACTGTCTCATATACTCTTTCAGTCTGCTGCCACAGATAGTCTTTATCTTCAGAAGCTATCTGCCCGAGCCTCACAAGGCATTGCTTTATATTCTCATTATAACTACCTTCTATTAAAGGTATAAGCTCAAGTCTTATTTTATTTCTGGTATAAACCGATTCATTGTTGGTGTGATCCGTGACAGGATCAAGTCTGTTCTCATGACAGTAGCTTTCTATAGAATCCCTGTACACATCCAATAGAGGCCTTATAACGCTGAATCCTCTTTCCTTCCTTTCGTAAGCTATTCCTGCCAGACCATCTGTTCCTGTTCCGCGAAGAAACCTGAAAAGAATAGTCTCCGCCTGATCATTAGCGTTATGCGCCACTGCTATTTTAACCGATTCCCTTGCTTTGCATTCATCTTCACCTTTTTCCATAAGTTCAGAAACTATCTTCTCAGCAGTTTCATAAAACACATCATATCTGGCTATCCTTCCCGCTTCTTCTCCTGTAACAGAAAGCTCCTCAGCCATTTTTGCACAATCTACTGTAAAAGTTCTGCATTGCGCGCCCATCTGCCGGCACAAATTTTCTGTATATCGCTGATCTCTTTCTGCCTCTCCCGGTCTGAATTTATGATTCAAATGTACGGGATATACCGTTATACCCATCTGTTCTTTCAGTAACATCAGCACATGAAAAAGGCATACCGAATCAGGGCCTCCTGACAACCCTAATACGATATGCTGTTCTTTTTCTATTAAATGGTGTTCTTTTATGGTTTTTCTGACTTGCTGGATCAACATTCTATCGTTTTTACTATTGCAAAACTCCGTTTCTGATATTTATATCTATTGTACCATGAAATTCCCCTGTAAGCCACAATGAAACGTCAAATAATTCTTGCTGTCAGCACAGTCAAATCATCACGTTCTTTTCCTATATAACTGTCTGCTGCCTGATTCAATATAAGGTCGCTCATAGTTGCCGGATCTGCGGATCTTACTTTAGCAGCAGTCTCTTTAAGCACGCTCAGAAACACATCATTTCTTCCATTTCCGCCGACTCCCCCATCACTCACTCCGTCAGACATCATTATTATCCAGTCATCTTTTTTAAGAACTGTTTCCATATATCTTATTTTAAGTCCATTGACTATTCCCAAAGGGACAGCTGACAGTTTTACTTCTTCGACTTTATCCCTGCGACGGATAAGTGTAGGCGCTGCACCTATTTTATAAAATTTAGTCTTTCCTGTGCGTTTATTAATTATAACCAGATCCACAGTGGCGTATGAATCCTCATCATCTTTCATCAGCATAACAGCATTTATCATTTTAAGAGCAAGATCCGTAGTCACTCCGGATTTCAAAAGTGATATTATTGTCTTAGTTACCATCAGACTCTCTGCCGCTGCTTTCTTTCCCTTGCCCATTCCGTCACTGACGATCATGGCAATCTTTCCGTCTCCGATATCCTGCCATCCACAGCAGTCGCCATTGATATCACCGGAAGCTGCGCACTGAGCGACTGCAATATCCACATTAAACCTTTCATGATTCAGAGATACTGAGCTCCTTACCCCTTCATTTAATCTGTGCCTTACATCATTCATAATTTGCCTTGTTATATCAAACTGATTTGCCAGAACTGATCTGCTGTCCAAATATGTTGAATACAGTTCTGCCAAGTCCGCCATGTCCTCAGCCTTTATTTTGAGTATCCCAGATGCTTTGCTGTCAGCTTCAGCCCTTGCATTTTCCTCGGTTCCCGCTAATATTACTATACTTTTTTTCAGCTTAGATCCAAACTTCCAGTTTACAGTGACAAATACTGCCGAAGCCAATAAAAGGCAGTAATTATCAACCCCCAAAACTATTCCGCTCTCTGCAAATCCCAAGGACCAGCATGTAAGGACAAAAACAGCCGCACAAATAAGCCCCCCGAAACGTTTAGCGAATATCGCCGCAGTTACGCCTATAACTGCAGTAGCAAGCAATCCCCACTGCTCCTGACCGATAAAGCTTGTCCAGATTCCCCCTATAGCAACCGTCAAAAAAGCAGCTGTCGAATCCAGATATACAAGAGTAAGCAAGGTCAGAAACAAAATGACTGGCCATGATAAAAACGAAATCCCCAGACCGTTTACTACCATAAGACACATTGACACGGCCGACACAAGCCGCAGTTCCTGCAAAACATCAGTTTTTCTATTCTCCTTGTCTGCCCATATGCTGTGTACAGCATCAAACATGAATACCATCGCCAGTATAAGAAATCCGTAAAGCATCAGTTTCTCAGGGCTTATCTTATATACTGTCGAGGTGGCAAGCCTGCTCACACTCATACATATAATGCCTATGGCAGCTGAGATCATGGCAGTCTGCCACGTTTCCAGCTTCATTTTTCTGGCTGCCGCAAATAAAATACCGCAGACAGCAACTGCCGCCAAATCCCCCCACGGATCATATCCTTTTGTAATATAAGGCAAAATACCTGCCGCCGCGGGTATGGCTAAATACAAATTTGTCACGCTTCTACAAGTCATATACGCAACAAAAGCCACCGCGGCGGGAAAGCATCCGTCCATTAAAGGACCATGGCTTATGACAAAAGTAAACAATATTAATATGACTACACGCGCTATTTTTGTTTTCGTTAAATTAAAAGCGCCTGCTTTGGTGGTGTTTTCCATTTTAAAAATCTCCATTCCCAATACAAGCACATTATACAGCCTGTCCTCATCGAAATTTGTCAAAACTCCTGTAACAGCAATTTATTTTTTGTCATGTTTTCCATAATACGAAAAGTGTGAAAAAATCATGCTTTTAATGTAAATTTACATTATGGTATCAGCCCTGTCCATTTCATATTTTAATAGGAAATATTGTAAGCACATTTCTGCTGTTTTATAATAAAACAAAAAAGGTAATCAATAAATATGGATATAAGAGTTTTGAATTATTTTTTAGTAGTGGCCAGAGAAGAAAATATAACCAAGGCAGCACAGCTTCTTCATATAACACAGCCTACTCTTTCAAGACAGCTAATACAGCTTGAAGAAGAATTGGGAGTTAAGCTGTTTCGAAGAAGCAGCCACAGTATATATTTAACAAACAGCGGCTTGCTGTTTCGCCAGCGCGCACAGGAAATGGTAAACTTGGCAGATAAAGCACAGGCAGAACTAAAACAAGATGCAGATATACTGTCAGGCAATATATCTATAGGCTGCGGAGAAATGAGAAGTGCGCAAGAAATCGCAAAACTTATCACTGATTTTCAAAACCGATATCCTTTAGTGCAATTTGAGCTATACAGCGGAAATAATGAAAATATTAAAGAACGAATGGAGCAAGGTTCTTTAGATTTGGGGCTGTTATTAGAACCTGTAAATGTTGTAAAATGCAATTTCATCCGCATGAGGACAAAGGAACAGTGGGGAGTTTTGATTCATAAGGATAACCCCCTTGCTCAAAAAAAAGCAATTCATCCCGGAGAGTTAGTTGGTACAAAAGTTATAACCATACATCTCAATACTCCCGTTCATCATGAGCTGGCAAACTGGTCAGGTGATTTTGCCAAAGAAATGAAGTCATGTGTAAACTATAATCTTCTGTATAATGCTGTGATTGTTGCAAAGGAGAAAAAAGGGGCTGTTATCTGTGTAAAGTTAGATAATTACTATGATAATATGATATTTATTCCTTTTGAACCAAAACTTGAATTGACTTCTGTACTGGCATGGAAAGACAGGCAATTATATTCAAAAGCAACACATACCTTTATAAATTTTATAAAAGAGCAGTATAAACAAGGATAATAGAAATTCAAATTTTGCATTTCTAATGATGTAATATAAGCATTAGACATATCAATAAATTGATTTTAAAATATAGGTGTAAGTAAGATAAATCACTATCTTATCTTGCACCTATTTTCTTTGAAAAGGGCAGAAAATGGATTTTTTATGGCACAAATTGCAAAATAAGCAAATTTAAAGGAGATGGAAAAATGAAATTTATAACTTTAAGTAACGGTGTAAAAATGCCTATACTCGGATATGGAACATTTACAATGAGTAATGATGAAACCGAACGTTGCGTTACGGAAGCAATTCAAGTCGGCTACAGATTGATTGACACAGCACAAGCATATCGCAATGAAGAAGGTGTTGGAAATGCAATCGTAAAATGCGGTGTATCCAGAGAAGAATTGTTTATTACAACAAAAATCTGGGTTGAAAACGCAGGATATGAAAAGGCAAAACGCTCTCTTGAAGAGTCTTTGAAAAAATTACAGACAGAATATATTGATTTAGTTCTCATTCATCAGGCCTTTAATGATTACTACGGCACATGGAAAGCTTTAGAGGAAGCATACAAATCAGGAAAAGTAAGAGCAATTGGTGTTTCTAACTTTTATCCGGACAGATTTATGGATTTAGTAACTTTCAGTGAAATTAATCCTATGATAAATCAGTTAGAAACTCACGTTTTCCAGCAACATAAAAATGATAAAAAATTTTTAGAAAAATACGGAACAAAACTGGAAGCTTGGGCACCATTTGCCAGAGGCAGCCACGGTATCTTTGAAAATGAAGTTTTAATGCAAATTGCGAAGCAGCATAACAAAACAATAGGGCAAGTGGCACTGCGTTTCTTAATTCAAAATGGTATCATTGCTATTCCAAAGTCTGTTCATAAAAATAGAATGGAAGAAAATCTCAATATATTTGATTTTTCATTATCAAATGAAAACATAAAGAAAATTGAAGAACTGGATTTAGGCGAAAATGTATTTATGGACCATGAAAACGCAGAAGATATTGAAAGATTCTTCAAAATGTTTAAGATCGGAAACAAATAAAAGGAGAACTCAACCATGATAAGAAATATTTTTATTGCAACAATCAAAGAAGGTGTAACTGACAGCGAAATTCAAAAGGAAATTGAATTGATGCGAAACATGAAAAATGAACTTCCGGAAATCAAAGAAATTATCGTAGAAAAAAGCACGGGATGGATTGGCTTAAGCAATGTTGTTGCTATGACGATTGATGTAGAAAGCAAACAGGATTTTGATAAAGTTATCCAAAGCTCTGCACATCAGAATGTAAGTAAAACAGCACCTGACTTTTTCAGAACAGATAATTTTATTTTAACACAAATAGAATATTAAAAAGGAGCGATATCAAATATGAAAAAAATATTAATAATTTCCGGACACACAGATCTAAACAATTCAGCCGCAAATAAATCTATATTGGAAAATCTTGAGTCCGCCCTGCCGCAAGCCGAATTTGTCTACTTGGACAAACTTTATCCGGATTTTCAAATTGATGTCAAAGCAGAACAGGAAAAGCTTGTAACCGCTGATATCATCGTTTTACAATTTCCAATTTTCTGGTATGCCATGCCATCACTATTAAGCCGCTGGATCGAAGAGACATTCCAGCACGGCTTTTCTCATGGTTCAGATGGAAATAAACTTAAAGGCAAAAAATTGATTGCCTCTTTCACTACAGGCGCCCCTGAATTTATGTATAGTTATGAGGGAGAACAACATTACCCTATAGATGATTTTCTCACACCAATAAAAGCTATGTGTAATTTATGTGAATTAGATTATTCAGGCTATATTTATACCGGAGGAGTCTCTTATCAAAATCGGAATGATGCCGAAAAAGAAACAGAACTAAAAGAAAAAACGGCCATACATACAAATAAACTATTAAAATTATTGCAGACATTAAATTAGTTAAATATAAAAATTTCTTGCAACAAAACATGTAATCAAATATATACTTACTTAATATTAAAAATTGCCGGGCTTTCATTAACCCCAAAAGCCCGGCAAAATTCTATTTTTTACCTGTCATCAGGCAGTCAGCTATTTCCCAATAATACCGTAAAACCTCATAGCATTTTCCTTTGTCTTCTCTGCTACATCCTGGAGATTCATTTTTTTTATTTCCGCCACTTTAGCCGCAGTATACTCTACCATGGGAGGCGTGTTTTTCTTTCCCCTGAAAGGCTCCGGTGTGAGATATGGCGAATCAGTCTCCACCAAAAGAAAGTCTATAGGGATTTCCTCCACAACAGCTACGGTTTTCTTATTATTCTTATAGGTAACAGGTCCCGCTATTGAAAGTGTAGCCCCCAATTTTACATACTGCCGTCCAAGCTCAGCACTTCCCGAAAAACAGTGAAGAAGTACTCTTGAATCACTGCATAAACCTGAATGTCTGTCTGCATACCCTTGAGTATCCGGACGCTTGGGAAACCAGCTTTTACGTTCCTGCGAAAAAGCACCCTCCTCTTTCAGAATATCCATTACTTCCTGATCTGCCTCACGTGAATGTATCACTATAGGCATCTTAAGCTCGTTAGCAAGACGTATCTGCCTTCTGAACCATTCACGCTGCACATCTCTGGGAGAATTATCATAATGAAAGTCAAGGCCAATCTCTCCTATGGCCATTACTTTTTTCTTTTTTGCAAGCCCTTTTATCATCGCCAGCTGCATATCATCCATATCTTTGGTATCATGAGGATGACATCCTACAGCTGCATAGCACCATGGATATTTTGCGGCATGATCTGCCGCTAATTTTGAACTGGCAAGGTCAAACCCGATATCCATCACATAATCAAGCTGTGAGTTTTGCACGGCCTTTATCATTTCTTCTCTTGCCTCTTGCGGCATCTCATTATTCAAATGTGCATGTGAATCAAAAAACATTATCGTATTCCCTCTTTTCGTTATTTTTCTGTTTTCATTAAATTATAGCAGAGAATATGGCTTTGCAATACTTAAAAATTACATAACATGGGACTATTTTACACGAAGAGCCTATATAACTCCAACTGTTTTTTCTGCATAGTAAAACTCTGCAGATCTGGCTGAGTCAGTTCTGCAGAGCTGATTATATTTTATGTTACCGGATTCCCATCATCTGCTGTTGTGGAAACAAATTCTATTCTTTCTCTGCCGTCCACAATATTATCGGCAAACATTATCATTCCCTTAGACTCAAGACCTCTGAGCTTTCGGGGCTTGAGGTTGGCCACCACAACGACTTTCTTTCCTACACATTCTTCAGGCTTAAAGTAATTGGATACGCCTGAAATTATCTGGCGTTTTTCAGTCCCCATTTTAACCTGAAATACGAGCAACTTATCGGCCTTGGGATGTTTCTCTGCCGATATTATGGTACCTACCCTGAAATCGATCTTGTCAAAATCATCAAATTCTATTTCCGGTTTCAACTCCAGCGGAATATCTGCATCTTCTCCGCCGCCTTTTAGAGCTTCCAGCTCTTCCAGCTCCTTTTCGATGTCAAGTCTCGGGAAAATAGCATTTCCTTTTTTTACCTGCTCACCCTGCATCATTTCAAAGCTAAAAGCATCTTCCCATGCCACATCAGCATACCAAAGGCCCAGCTGCTTCCGTATAGCATCGGAAGTAGTGTGCATAAATGGATGAATCAAAACGGAAATAATTCTTATAGTTTCAGCCAGATTATGGAGCACATTATCAAGTCTTGGCTTCTTCGCTTCGTCTTTAGCAAGAACCCACGGCATCGTTTCATCTATATATTTATTGGCACGTCTTACAACTACCCAGATCTCCTCAAGAGCCATATTGAAAGCAAATTTATCCATATTGGACTCAACTTTATCTGCCGCGCCCAATGCAACAGTTTTAAGATCTTCATCTACAGAATCCGATGCATCAGTCAAATCAGGTACTATTCCTCCATTATATTTTTCTATCATGGATACTGTTCTGGATACCAAATTCCCTAAATCATTAGCCAAATCATAATTCATTCTCTTGAGCATCACCTCATTAGTGAATACCCCGTCTTGACCAAAAGTATATTCTCTCAAAAGAAAATATTTAAGAGCATCTATTCCATATTGCTCTATTAGTTTCACAGGATCTACCACATTACCCTTGGACTTTGACATTTTACCGCCTTCCAGCAGCAGCCATCCATGTCCGAGAACCTGTTTAGGAAGGGGAAGTCCTGCGCTCATAAGCAGTGCCGGCCATATCACCGTATGAAATCTTACGATTTCTTTTCCCACAAGGTGAACATTGACAGGCCAGTATTTATCATACAGCTCAGGCTCATCCGGCCACCCCAGCGCTGTTATATAGTTTGAAAGAGCATCAAGCCATACATACATAACATGCTTTTCATCAAGAGGTACCGGAATACCCCAGTCGAATGTCGATCTGGAAATACACAGATCCTCAAGCCCCTGTTTTACAAAAGCTATCATCTCGTTTCTTCTCGTATCAGGCTGTAAAAATTCAGGATTATTTTCAAAAAGATCCAACAGCCTATCCTGATACTTGGAGAGCTTAAAGAAATATGCTTCCTCCTTTGCTTTCTCCACAGGTCTTCCACAATCAGGGCATTTGCCGTCAATAAGCTGACTCTCCGTCCAGAATGATTCACAAGGAGTACAGTAAAGGCCTTCATACTCACCCTTATATATATCACCATTTTCATAAAGCTTCATGAAAAGTTCCTGAACCCTCTTTATATGTCTGGTTTCGGTAGTTCTGATAAAATCATCGTAAGATATCTCCATAGTCTTCCATAAATCCTTTATCCCGGCGACCACCTCGTCCACATAATCCTGCGGTTTCATGCCTTTTTTCTCTGCTATAGTCTGTATCTTCTGCCCGTGTTCGTCGGTTCCTGTGAGAAATCTCACATCATACCCAGAAAGGCGTTTAAATCTGGCCATAGCATCTGCCATGACAGTACAATAAGTATGCCCTATATGAAGATTTGAGCTCGGGTAATAAATAGGTGTAGTAATATAATAAGTGCCTTTATTTTCTGCCATTTTATCTGATCATTCCTTTCTATCTGAACAGTTTCACATCTGTATATTTTATTATAAGGTCTGCTATATCTTCTATTCCGATATAACCGCTGTCTATGGAAAGATGGTAATTGACAGGCTCTCCCCACTTCTGTCCTGTATGATAAGCGTAATAATTGGCTCTTGCTTTATCGGTATCTTTCATCAGCTTCTTTACGTGTTCCTGGGGAATTCCGTATTCTTCTACAGCCCGCTTTATCTTGTCTTCCTCTTCGGCATATATGAACACATTTGTAGCCTCCGGCATACCTCTCAGAATATAGTCAGCGCATCTTCCCACTATTATACAGGAACCTTCGCCGGCGATTTCTTTAATAGTATCAAACTGCGCCAGAAAAAAACGTTCATTGAGAGACAGACTCTCCGGACCGGCTTCAGCTGTTCCCATAGCAGATATAAGACTGTAGAGAAAACTGTTCTTCGCCTTCTTCTCCGCATCCTCCATCATTTCTCTGGAAAATCCCGACTCCTCAGCAATCCTATCTAAAAGCTCTTTATCGTAATACGGTACGCCAAGCTTTTCTGCAAGGCGCTTTCCTATAAGCCTTCCTCCGCTTCCGAATTCACGACTTATGGTTATTATTTTTTTATCACTCTTCATATGGCTTCCTCCCTTAGACGGTTTTTTCAGAACAAAACCATTTTCGCATAATTTTTCAGCGGACGGCTTTGTTGGTACATTATATCACATTTTATCTTTGATTGTAACAGAATTAACCTTTTCAGGCGACTCTTCCTCAGGAACCAACATCAGCAGTTTCATTTCTCCCGGCTCCAAAGTTATGCCTTTGAGCAAATCATACTGCGCAGTAGAACGAGAATGACTTACTTTAGGAAAACAGCAACTTCTTATGGTTTCACGAAGCGGACGACTTACCGAATTCGGAGCACCTATACTCCTCCACACAGCAACCTCATCATCTCCATGAAACTGCAAAGTATATGTAAAGATGGAATAATTGCACTGTATATCTTCTATATGCAGAAATATCTCTTTTCTGGAAAGATCCTGTCTATATTTATCTTCACCTATGTTATTACATAATATGCTTATCTTTTTCCCCTGCCGAGACACAGTACAAAACTCTTTATCAAAGACTCTTTCATTATATAACCGGTTTATAAGAAAGTGAAAGTAATACCATTTTGTACGAAATCCCTTTTCTCCATACATAGAAGTTTCTCTGCCAAAAACTGAAGCCGTTTCATTTATTTTTTCTATTTCTTCGTCTTCTTCTCCAATAATTTCCATGTCTATTCCAAATTCACGGCACAGATCTCTCACAGGGCTAAAAAATTCATATGATCCGTAAAATTCATATAATCTGTCAAAGTCAGATGTTTTGGCAAACACTCTGTCAAAATCCATTTCACAGAAAATGTCCCTCATATAATCCATATGAAATAAGGTCTGAGGGGTGACTTGCAGCTGCCTTGCTCGAAAAATATTATCAGAGTTCTCATATGTATTGCCGAGAATTACATAGACAGACAAACGTTCAGTGTTCTCGACAAGAAAATCTTCAGGATAATACTTCCTCTGATACATTTTAAGATAAGAAAGCTGTTCTTCTTTTCCATAACATATTATATCAGGTATGCTGTCTTCGGGATTTCTTTTGCCGTAACGTTTTCTATATGTACTCAGGGACACTTTGGCATGAACAGCGAAAGCTTTTCTTAAATAAACAGCCGATGAAAATCCACACTCTTCGGCTATTTCCTCGACAGACTTTCCTGACTCCAAAAGAGGATACAAAGCTATATTCAGTCTTATAGCATTAAGCAGATCCTGAAAGCTCATTCCCAGAGTATCCTTAAGAAGATGAGAAAGATAATACTTATTCAGATAAAAAGCATCAGCCACATTAGAAAGGGTTAATTTTTCACTGTAATGCTCCTGTAGATACGTAAGGATTTCTTCCGCCCTCGTTATCTGTGTAAGAGGCAGCCTCTGGGGATAATTATGAAGAATATAGTCATCATAATAAAACCATTGAAAATTATTCATCATATATGTATAGCATTCCAATACTATATCCGAAAGTTCTGATTTATATGAAGACGTTTTCTCCATATAACAGCACGCTATATTTATAAGATATCGCCTCAGCTGCTCTATAGTCTGAGTGGAAGAATATTGATCAAAACTAGCCATACTGAAGGCTGAAAAAGCAGGCACATTGTAAAGATGCGCAATATGATCCATGTGAAAATGTATACTCATTACTCTGCAGGGCCCTCCTATCTTTTCTATATTATGTATAGTATCCGCATTTATAAAAATAAAATGATTTTCTTCTATTGCATCTATAGAATAAAAGCTGGTATGTACAGAGGCCTGACCATCAATGATAAATATAATTTCAGGGTCTTTATGATGATGCATTGGATACTCTTCAACATCATATATAGCTACAGATACGATTTCTCCTTTTATATAATTTCTTGTTTCACTCACAACATCGCCCCCCATTAAGATACTTTTTTCACCACAATAATATCAGAAAAATATTAATATTGCTATTATTACGTAAATATTTTTATGCAATAAAACGATTTTTATATTAATCTTCAACAATAATCGGCATAGAATTTTCTGATAATTTAAAATATAATTTTTGCAGTGAATAGATCTAATCACACTATTTCTTATTATCAAGGAAAGGAGCAGATATGGCAGATAAAATTTTTTATAACGGACAAATATATACTATGGATTCCTGCCGCAGAATCTGTGAAGCCTTTGCCGTCTGTAATGACAAACTGGTTTATGTCGGTGACTCACAAAACGCAATGTCTTATAAAAAGGAGGATACTTTACTGATAGATCTAAAAGGCCGAAGTGTCTTACCCGGTCTGGGGGATGCCCATTTACATGCTTCAAGCACATGTGAACTTATCTTCAGCTTTAATATGTATAACATCGGGCTTTCATATGACGCGAAACCTTCAGAAGCAATGAATATCTATCAAAATATTATCAGAAAAAATATTAAACAAAACCGCTCTGTCAAAGTTTTGAGAGGAACAGGCTGGGATCCGTCATATTTTATGTCTGATCTTAAATCCATGCCTACAGCATCAGACATAGATAAAGTATGCAGCAATATTCCCGTTATATTAAGATCTTATGACCATCATTACCTATGGGTCAACAGTAAGGTTCTTGAAGATTCAGGGATATCAAAGGATACACCTTCACCCAGAAACGGGATTATATGGAGAGACGAAAATATGAATCCCACAGGAATATTCCAAGAAAATTCAGCAATAGATCTAATTCTCAAAAGTGTTCCTTACGGAGATTACTCTATTGAAGAATATGAAAAAGGTATCATGTATTATCAAAAAAATTTTGGCAATGCATATGGTACGACACTCATCTTCGACGCACTTGCCACAGAAAACGCCATACAAGCATATAAGAATCTGGCTGTAAGAGATGAACTTAACATGCGAGTTACGGCAGTATATGCTGTCGACCCTGAAAAACCTTTATCTCAGCTTGATCATATTATCAAACAACGTGGATCTGAGGATGTAGGTGAAATCTTCAGAAGGAACACTGTAAAAGTATTTGCCGACGGAACAGGTCTGTCTATCTACATGGATAAACCCTATGAGCCGGAATATCTTAAAACTATCGGTATGAAAGAAGGATATAATGGTCATCCCCAATGGACAGAAAGCGAATTGAGAGAAATCTTTATGAAAGCGAATGGAGCCGGAATGCCTGTACATGTACATTGCATGGGAGACGGCGCTGCAAAAATGACTTTAGATGCTATAGAGTACACGAAAAATCAGGGAATTGCAGTAGAGAAAATGAGGAATACAATAGCTCATTTTATGGCCATAAAAGAGGAAGATAAAAAACGTATGGCAAAACTCAATGTCATAGCCAGCGTCCAGCCTATATGGGGATGTTATTACAGCATGACAGAAACCATAATAACAGAAATGCTGGGAGATAAAAGAGCTCGGGCACAATACCCTATGGGAAGTTTTAAAAAGGAAGGAATAAAAATGGCCGCTGGAACTGATTTTCCTGTGATAATTCCGCCAAGTCCATTTCTTGGTTTTAAAATAGGAACTACCCGTACCGTGAACAAAGCTCATCCCGAATATAAAATATACAGAAATTGTCCTCTTGGACCAAAAAATGATCCTTTAAGTGAGACTGTGGACCTTAACGACATGATAGAGATGTATTCTATCGGACCTGCCTATCAAACATTTTGCGATGATATCACAGGAAGCCTTCAAAATGGTAAATCAGCTGATTTCGTCATACTGGACCGCTCTATATCAGACACTTCTCTTGAAGATCTTGATAGCCTTAAAGCAGAATCAGTTTACTTTAGAGGAAAAAAAATATTCTAAATAAGGAGGTTATAATCATGAAAAACTTCAGTTTAAAAGATGAAACCGGAAAAATATATTATGGATGGTATATCGTCTTAACCGCCGCTATCATATGTGGCCTTGTCTACAGCGGGATCGTCTCGGTGACAGGGGTCTTCCTTCTTCCGGTTACCGCTTCGCTAAAACTGCCCATAGGCGGATATTCATTTTATATGACGATCATGTCCCTGACCCAAATAGTCACTTTACTGAGTATATCAAAATTTCTTACGGCGAAAAATATAAAAAAGATCATGACAATTGCCGCACTTTTAGGAATTATATCATTCATAGGATTCGCCATGGCAAGGTCTCTGATTTGGTTCTACATATTTGCTGTTCCGCAGGGATTTTGCTTTGGAGCTTTCACTATGACGCCATGTCAGATCCTTGTATCAAATTGGTTCGGAGAAAAAGCGCGTGGTAAAGCTATGAGTTTTTTCCTGACAGGTATGTCACTTATAACTGTAGTCCTTATGAATGCGCTGAACTATATAGTCCTGAATATAAGCTGGCAGGCCGGTTACATAACATTATCAGCATGTGTCTTAATATGCCTTCTGATAGCTTTTAAAACAGTATCCTGGAGTCCTGCCGAAAAAAATATGAAACGCATGGGAGATCTAAATGAAAAAGAACTCGCAGAAATAAATTCTGCAGAAGTAAAAGGCGTGTCTTTTATAGAAGCACTTAAAAAACCCATCACATGGATAGCGTTTATTTCCTGTACTTTAGCAGTCATAGTCTCCAGTTCTATCCTTCAGCATGGCATCCCCACTATGGTAATGGCCGGACATAATCAAACCAGTGCCACAGCCATAGTCTCAGCAATGTCTGTAATAATGATGTTCACAGGCCCCATCGTAGGAATCGTTTGCGATAAAAAGCTAAGTGTGGCAGCAGTAGGAACAAGTATCTTTTTCTGTATAGCGACAATAGGCCTCGCCTTCATGAACTCCGGATCTGTAGGAATAATTCTTTTTACAGCAGGATATATTTTCGGTGTTCCTGCAATAAATATTATTTCACCGCTTCTGATGAGTCATATGTATGGAGAAAAGGATCTTGGCAAACTTATCGGCTATGTCAATGTATTTATAGGAATAGGAGGCGCGATCGGTGCCGCTGCTGTGGGAATGCTGGTACAAAGCTACGGAACGTACAAAATGCCTTGGCTCTATATGGCCGCAATACTGCTTGTAGTCGCGATCATACGAGGAATCTGCACAAGCAGCAAAAGAAAATTCAAAGCAGACTTATAAATTGACAATCAGATTTTTCAAAAATCAGGATTGTAAAAATATAAAACAATTAATAAGTCTAATTAAGATACAAAAAACTGCAGCACTGACCAGAGTTTTTCCTCAGTGCTGCATTCTCTTAAAACTTATCCGTTTTATATAGCTTTATTTCTCGCTGTTTACTATTCCAATATCTTTTCTGTACTGCATTCCTTCAAAACGTATTCTTCTGATATTATCATACGCCTTGGCTTTTGCTTCTTCATGAGTTGTGCCAAGCGCAGTAACTCCGAGAACTCGGCCTCCCGATGTGACTGTGGCCATGTGAGATCTGCCTTTGCAGCCTTCCTTATTTTCATCGGCGCAACCCAACTCTGATGTATCCTTTTTCGAAGTTCCTGCATGGAAAACTATTACATCTTCATCCACCTTATCAAGTCCGCCTATGACCTTATTTTTTTCATAGCTTCCAGGATACCCTCCTGAAGCGGCGACAACACAAACAGCCTTTTCTTTTTTCCATTTTATATTCACATCTGCCAGTTTGTTTTCCGTAACCGCCATAAATATATCCAGAAGATCACTATCAAGACGAGGCAGTACCGACTGTGTCTCGGGGTCTCCGAAACGATTATTAAACTCTATAACTTTAGGGCCGTCATCAGAAATCATAAGACCTATGAAAAGCACTCCTTTAAAATCCAGTCCGTCATCCTGAAATCCCTTGAGCGTAGGTTCAAGTATCTGCTCCTTTATTTGTTTTTCAAGCTGCGGTGTGAATACAAGGCTTGGGGAATATGTGCCCATCCCTCCCGTATTCGGACCTTTATCTCCGTCAAATATCCTTTTGTAATCCTGCGCCGATTCCATCGGTATAATGGAAGTCTCGTCCACAAAACACAGCATGGAGGCCTCTATTCCTGTCAAGAACTCTTCAACAACAACTTTATCTCCGGCTGCGCCGAAAACTTTCTGCCCCATCATTTCTTCTATTGCCATCCTGGCATCCACTTCATTTTCAGCGATTACAACGCCTTTACCCGCTGCAAGACCATCAGCCTTGATAACCATAGGGTATCCGTAAATTCCAACGGCATTCAGCAGTTCATCCTTGTCAGTAAACTCTTTATATCCTGCTGTCGGAATATTATGTCTTTCAAGGAAAGACTTGGTGAATGATTTGCTGGCTTCAAGCTGTGAACATTTTCTGTTGGGACCGAAAACCTTTACACCTTTGCTTTCCAGCTCATCCACTATTCCCATAGCCAATGGAACCTCAGGTCCTATTACCGCCAGATCAATACTGTTTTCGGAAGCGAATGTACAGATTCCGTCTATGTCTTCTGCTGCAATATCGACACACTGAGCTATCTGAGCTATCCCTGAATTTCCGGGCGCACAGTAAAGTTCGCCCACCTTTGGGCTCTGCGCCAGTTTCCAGCATATAGCATGCTCTCTGCCGCCTCCACCTACTACTAATACTTTCATTGTTATTTCTACCTCCTGGAAAGGGTCTCTCTGTTTTTAGTGATGGAACAGTCTCATTCCTGAGAAGTACATTGCTATTCCATACTGATCACAGGCTTCGATAACAAGATCATCCCTTATGGAGCCTCCCGGCTGAGCTATGTATTTCACGCCGCTTCGGTATGCTCTCTGGACGTTATCGCTGAATGGGAAAAATGCATCAGAACCGAGAGCCACTCCATCCATCTGGTCAAGCCATTCTCTCTTTTCTTCTCTTGTAAGTGGTTCCGGCTTTTCAGTGAAAAATTGTTCCCACTGTCCGTCAGCCAGTACATCCATATAGTCCTCACTCATATATACATCTATGGCGTTATCTCTGTTAGGTCTTCCCACATCTTCTCTGAAAGGCAGGTTCAGCACCTTAGGACACTGACGGAGAAGCCAGTTGTCAGCCTTCTGTCCCGCAAGTCTCGTACAGTGTATTCTTGACTGCTGTCCCGCACCTATACCTATCGCCTGTCCACCCTTTACATAACATACCGAATTGGACTGAGTATATTTCAGTGTTATGAGAGCAATGATAAGATCACGCTTTGCTTCTTCTGATATATCCTTTGTCTTAGTGACAATATCTCCCAAGAATTCATCGTTAATAGGCATTTCATTTCTTCCCTGCTCAAAAGTTATGCCAAATACCTGTTTATGCTCAACAGGATCAGGCTTGAAAGATGGGTCTATCTTGATTATATTATAATTTCCTTTTTTCTTTGTCTTGAGAATTTCCAACGCTTCCGGCTCATATCCGGGTGCGATCACACCGTCGGATACTTCTCTCTTTATGATTCTGGCTGTGTCTACATCACATACATCGGAAAGAGAAATGAAATCTCCGAAGGAAGACATTCTGTCAGCACCTCTGGCTCTGGCATAGGCTGATGCCAAAGGAGATAAATCGCCAAGATCGTCCACCCAGTATATTTTTCTTTCAACTTCACTGAGAGGAAGACCCACAGCGGCCCCTGCCGGTGAAACATGCTTGAATGAAGTTGCCGCAGGAAGTCCCGTCGCTTCTTTTAATTCCTTCACAAGCTGCCATCCGTTGAAGGCATCCATAAAGTTAATATAGCCGGGTTTTCCGTTAAGTACCTCTATCGGCAAATCTCCATCTTCCACGAATATACGGGAAGGCTTCTGATTAGGGTTACAGCCGTATTTTAATTCCAGTTCTTTCATTATTTCTCTCCTCAATTATTTGTTTTTATTTACTATACGGGTTTGGTATTTTCCCGTTTCTATATCTATATATCTTACGAACAGTGATACTTTATTGTCTTCATTGAGACTGTTCCACACTAAATCCGTAAACTCGTCTATACTTCCTGAGAGTTCCACTTTTTTAGGCTCGCCTTCATAGCTCGGAAGCGGATTACCGTCTCCTACATAAGTATGTATGAAACGTCCCTCTCCTGCCGGACAGCCATCATATGTGAAGGTGTTTCTTATACAAAAGTCAGGGTTGCCATCGTCGCTTTTCAGTATGGACATGGCAAAATCATACTTTCCGCCCTTAACATTCATAATACCGGATATTCTCGGGGTATAATTAGGCTCATCCGGCTCAAATTCACGTGTTCTTAAAGCTTCCTCAAAAGTCTTGCCCTCAGCCATAAGATCATATACAGTGTCAGTCTGGTCTCCGTTTGTAACTATAGTAGCATCTCCCAGCACTCTTACAGGTGCATATATTATAAGGCTCGGGTCGCTCAGCTTTGATTCGTCAAAGGCCTCTGTGCGGATACCTTCCTCCTGCTCAACAAACACACGGTTTCTGCTGTTGACGCTTCTGCCCATGATAAAATACGCGGCTACAGCACTTTTTCCATCAGCGGACTTACCGATGACAATACCCCTTCCGGGATATGAATTTTCATTAAGAATATTCATTAATGATAATTTTTTCATATTTTTATTCCTTTCCATCCCAACAATACGTACAAAGCTTACACCTGTCTACACCGATAGCTTCTATAGTATCCTCCAGCTCCTGAAACTTAAGACTGTCAAAATTCAGTCTGCTCCTTATGAGTTCTACCATTTTCCTATGTCTTTCTGTCTTGGAATCAGCATATTCGGCTAATATCTCCTCACTTATTTCTGTTTGAATATCGCTGTCAAAATCCGCAGGATTAGCTGAGGCATCCCCGGGATCATCCAAACCCTCCAGCTCTCTGATACATCTTCTGGTTATCAGCTCCATATCGCTTACGGAACGTGAAAAATTGAGGAATTTACATCCGTACATTATAGGAGGACATGCTGATCTGACATGAATCTCTTTAGCTCCGTTTTCTATCAGATAAGTCACCGTCTGAGAAAGCTGAGTGCCTCTTACGATAGAATCATCAATAAGTACGAACTTTTTATCTTTTATTATCTGAAATACCGGCACCAGCTTCATCTTCGCTATACGATTTCTCGCTTTCTGGTTTTGAGGCATAAAGCTTCTTGGCCATGTAGGCGTATATTTTATAAGAGGCCTCGCATAAGGAACTCTTGACTGATTGGCATATCCTAAAGCATGCGCCACACCGCTGTCCGGCACTCCTGCCACATAATCAACATCAAGATCACCGTCTTTACGCGCCAGCAACTCGCCGTTTTTATTTCTCATAAGCTCTACATTTCTTCCTTCGTAGATGGATGTGGTATACCCAAAATATGTCCATAAAAATGCGCAGATCTTCATGTCTTTCTGAGGTTCTGCGAGGGTCTTCTCTCCTTCTGCCGTTATAAAGGCTATCTCAGCCGGCCCCAATTCGCGCTTATATTTATATCCCACATTTATAAATGCAAAAGATTCGGACGCTGCACAGTAAGCCCCTTTCTTTTTTCCAATTATAAGAGGAGTTCTGCCATATTTATCCCTTGCAGCATAAAGCCCTTCTTCAGTGAGAATAAGCATAGTCATAGAACCGTCTATTTTAGCCTGTGCTATTTTGATACCTTCCACAATATCTTTTCCGGTAGATACAAGGGCCGCCACAAGTTCTGTATTATTAATAGGGCCGCCGCTCATAGACATAAACTGACCGGCTCTTTCCTCAAGAAGTTCTTCCACCAGTTCTTCCTTATTATTTATGCGCCCTACGGTAGTAATGGCGTAATCGCCCTGTCTGCTTCGTACAGTCAAGGGCTGCGGATCACCGTCGCTTATGGCACCTATTCCCATCCTGCCTGACATTTCCTCTATATCCGCTTCAAATTTGCTTCGGAAAGGTGAATTTTCTATATTATGTATTGAACGATTGAATCCTCCATCCTGAAGTACACACAACCCCCCGTTTTTCGTTCCCAGATGTGAATGATAGTCTGTTCCAAAGAACAAATCCATGACGCAATCCTGTTTGGAAACGAAGCCTATTACTCCGCCCATTACTTTTTACCTCCTTTTAAGCCGTCAATTACTAACTTAAGCCCTTCTGCAAGTATCTTGTGTTCTGTTTCCAAAACTCTTGCGGCAAGATCCTCAGGTGTATCTCCTTTCATAACAGGGACTTTCTTCTGAATGATAATTTCCCCTGTGTCTACGCCCTCATCCACGTAATGAACAGTAGCTCCGCTTTCCTTCTCTCCGGCTTCTATAACCGCTTTATGTACTCTTATCCCATAAAATCCCTTGCCGCAGTATTTAGGTATAAGAGATGGGTGTATATTTATTATCCTGTTTCTGTAGTTTTCTATAATTTCAGGAGAAAGGACTCTCATATAGCCTGCCAGCACGATTATTTCAGCTCCCGATTTTTTAAGTTCATCGAGGACTTCAGCCTGCTCTTTGGCTACAGCTGTAGCTATTCCAGCTTTTTCAGCTCTTTCCAGAGCAAATGCGCCGTCTTTGCTGGAGATCACCTTTGCGATTTCCACCTGCGGCAGCTCCCCGCCGGCCGTTTTATCTATAAGAGCCTGAAGGTTTGTTCCTCCTCCTGAGACAAGTACCGCAACTTTCGTTTTATCACTCATGTTCAATATCCCCTACTCCGTATAATTGAGAACTACTGTCTCATCTTTTCTGTCTATGATTTCTCCGATAACAGAAGCTTCTTCACCGGCATCTTTAAGAGCGGCTACAATGGCGTCTGCATCAGCGGCATCTGCTATCATCATCATTCCCACACCCATGTTATAAGTTGAGAACATTTCTTTCGTCTCGATGTTGCCGCACTTCTGAATATATGAGAATATAGGAGGTACTTTCCATGCGCCTACATCTATTGACACTGCAGTTCCTTCCGGAAGTATTCTCGGTATATTTTCAAAGAATCCTCCGCCTGTTATATGAACGATTCCGTTAACGTCAAACTTCGGCAGTACGGCGTCGCAGGCTTTCGCATATATTTTTGTCGGCGTGAGAAGAGCCTCTCCTAGAGTCTCCCCCAATTCTTCTACATACTCGCTTACATCCATTGCCATTTTGTCAAAGAATACCTTTCTCACCAGAGAATAACCATTGCTGTGTATTCCGCTGGAAGGAATTCCTATAATCTTGTTTCCGATCTTTACTTTTTCCCCGGTTATTATTTTATCCTTATCAACTACGCCTACAGAAAAGCCTGCCATGTCGTATTCACCTTCACTGTAAAAATCCGGCATCTCGGCAGTTTCTCCTCCTACAAGAGCGCTGCCCGACTGCTTACATCCATCTGCTATCCCTTTAACAATATCTGCTATCTTTTCCGCCTTTACCTTTCCTGTGGCGATATAATCAAGGAAAAACAGGGGTTTTGCGCCCTGACAAAGCACGTCGTTAACGCACATTGCCACGCAGTCTATACCCACCGTATCATGTTTATCCATCAGGAATGCGATCTTAAGTTTGGTTCCCACTCCGTCAGTTCCGGAAACAAGAACAGGCTGTGACATACCCTTTACGTCTAGGTTGAACAGACTTCCGAAGCTTCCCAGTCCTGTAAGTACATTCTCATTAAACGTACCCTTAACGTGTTCCTTCATCAGTGATACTGCACGTTCGCCTTCCTTGGTGTCCACTCCGGCATCTTTATATGTAAGTTTCTTTTCTTCCATTATTTTCCTCCGTATAGGCTCTGCACTAATCGTTTTTTACTCTTCTGAGAACTTCCGCATAAGTTTCTTCTATCTTGCCCAGATCTCTTCTGAATCTGTCTTTATCCATTTTTTCATTGGTGTTCACATCCCAAAGTCTGCAGGTGTCAGGCGAAATCTCATCTGCCAGTATTACCTGTCCGTCATAAAGACCGAATTCTATCTTAAAATCCACCAGCTTGAGACCTTTATCCATGAAGAATTCCTTCAAAGTGTCGTTTACGATGGCTGCATATTTTTTAACCTCTGCCAGTTGTTCCTTTGTCACCAGCTTAAGAGCCAGAGCATGTGATTCGCACATAAGAGGGTCGCCCAAATCATCATTCTTATATGAAAGCTCAAATGTCGGCTCATCAAATACGATTCCTTCTTCTACTCCGTATCTCTTGGCAAAAGAACCTGCGGAAATATTTCTCATGATAACTTCCAGCGGCAGGATTTTTACGGCCTTCACTATAGTCTCTCTGTCGCTTATCTGTTCTATGTAGTGGGTCGGAACGCCTTTCTGCTCAAGGAGCTGCAGAATAATATTTGTCATTGTATTATTTACAACACCTTTTCCTACTATCTGGCCTTTTTTTTCACCATTGAAAGCCGTAGCATCATCCTTATAGTCAACGATTACACACTTTGGATCATCTGTCTTAAAAACCTTTTTCGCCTTACCCTCGTAAAGCTGTTCTAACTTTTTCATATGGTATTCCCTCCTGATTTTTGTTTTTATTTATTTTTGTTTTCATTGAATTCTCTGTCCAGCGCTATGATGTCTTCTTCCTGTTTTTTCTTGAAATCCTTTACTGCTTGTCTCAGCTTCGGCTCTGCCGCACTGAGAATCTGGACTGCCAGAATGGCCGCATTTTCAGCGCCATCTATTGCCACAGTGGCAACGGGAACTCCCTTTGGCATCTGTACCACTGAAAGAAGTGAGTCCAGACCGTCCATAGTGCTTGATTTCATCGGCAGACCTATTACAGGCAGCGGTGTTGTCGCCGCCAAAACTCCCGCAAGATGTGCCGCCTTTCCTGCCGCTGCTATTATACATCCGAAACCTGCTTCTTCTGCACCTGCTGCAAAGGCTTCAGCCTGCTTAGGAGTTCTGTGGGCAGAGATAATTCTCGTTTCATACTCCACTCCGAAGCTGTCCAGCATCTTTTCCGCTTTCTCAACTACAGGATAGTCCGACTTGCTGCCCATTATTATTGCTACTTTCATTTTAATATTCCTTTCTTAAATCGTGTATCGGCTATTTAAAATATTTTACTCCCGATTCAAATATTTTCTGATCTTTTTCTCCAATCACATTCTTATAAAGGTTGTTTCCTATTCTTTCCGAATGCCCCATCTTTCCGAAGACTCTTCCATCAGGAGATGTTATACCTTCTATAGCCATAACAGAACCGTTAGGATTAAAGGCTATATCCATTGAAGGCTTCCCGTCAAAGTCAACGTACTGAGTTGCTATTTGTCCGTTTTCTGCGAGTTTTCTCAGAACGTCAGGTTTAGCTATGAACCGTCCTTCCCCATGTGAAACAGGTATTGTAAATGTTTCTCCAACTTTCACTCCGGAAAGCCAAGGAGACTTCACCGATGTTATTCCTGTCCTCACAAGGCATGAAGCATGCCTGCCTATTTTGTTATACGTAAGGGTAGGACTGTCCTCTCCGCATTCTGTTATCTTTCCCTCAGGCACCAGCCCCAGCTTTATCAACGCCTGAAATCCATTGCAGATACCCAGTATGAGGCCGTCTCTGTTATCCAGCAGGTCAGCCACCGCATCTTTTATTGCAGGATTTCTGAACACCGCCGTAATGAATTTAGCCGAACCGTCAGGCTCATCTCCGCCGGAGAATCCTCCCGGTATCATTATTATCTGGCTTGATCTTATCTTTTTTTCAAGCTCTTCTATTGACTCTTCAAGTTGCGAAGCCGTAAGGTTTCTGATTATGTGTATATCTGCCTCGGCTCCTGCTTTTTTGAAAGCTCTTGCCGAATCCATCTCGCAGTTGGTCCCCGGGAATGTAGGTATCACGACTTTCGGTTTTGCAATCTTCACAGCAGGCACTGACATATTTCTTTCGATAAAGACAGGCTGCTCTACCTGTGTTTTATCTTCTGCATTTTTAAATTCAGATGTTCTCACAGGGAATACGCTTTCTACAGGTTCCTGCCATTTTGATATTATCTGATTGAGATCCTCGCTCTGTCCGTTAACAGTAAGCCTTCCGTCAACTGTAGTCTTTCCCAAAGCAGCATATACCGCCCCGGCCATCAGTTTATCCACATCCTGACCTGCAGGAAGCTCAATGACAAGAGAGCCGAACATTGGTGATAAAATATCACCTTCCACATTTACATTTACTCCGATCTTATTTCCGGCAGCCATCTTCACCAGAGTCATATAAAGTCCTCCGCGCCCTATAGCGTCAGCTGCCAACAGCTTACCTGCCTCTGCCAGCTCTTTTATTTTGAGAAGATTATTTCTGTATATTTCAAAATCTATCACACCGTCTTTATCTATAGGAGCTGTTACAGCTACCAACGTGCTTCCGGCAAATTTAATCTCTGATGATACGATATCATTTGCATCTGCCGTGGTTACAGCAAATGATGCAAGCGTCGGAGGAACATCTATATCCATAAAAGTCCCTGACATACTGTCTTTTCCTCCGATTGCCGGTATCTCAAGCTCTTTCTGCACCCTCAGAGCGCCCAGCAGTGCAGACATCGGTTTTCCCCATCTTGCCGGATCACTGCCCAGCTTTTCAAAATATTCTTGGAATGTCAGACGCACATTTCTGTAGTCTCCTCCCATTGCCGCAATCTTGGTTACTGAATCTATAACGGCATACAATGCTCCGTGAAATGGACTTCTGACAGCAAGCTCCGGATCAAATCCGTAACTCATCAATGTTGCTGTATCTGTCTCTCCTTCTGTTACCGGAAGCTTTGCAGCCATTCCTGCCGACGGAGACAGCTGATATTTGCCTCCCAAAGGCATCAATACCGTCCCTGCGCCTATTGTACTATCAAATCTTTCCGTAAGGCCCTTCTTGCTGCAACAGTTAAGATCTATGAGCAACTGTTCTCTCGTTTTTGTTTCTTTTAATATATCTGCCAGATCTGAATTAACTTCCGATAGTTCTTTCGGATCTGATACCAATGCTTTGGCAAACTGCTGAGCCCCATTTGTGTTGAGAAAGTCCCTGCTCAGATCCAGTATGCAAACTCCTCTCCAGTGCATCCTGACTCTATTGGTATCAGTTACCTCAGCAACTGTGGTTGCTTCCAGATTTTCTTCCCTGGCATATTTGATAAATTCCTGCTCTTTGTCTGCCTCAACCACAACTGCCATTCTTTCCTGAGATTCGGAAATGGCAAGCTCTGTACCGTCAAGTCCGTCATACTTCTTTGGAACCTTATCCAGATTGATTTCAAGACCGTCGGCCAGCTCTCCTATTGCAACGGAAACGCCGCCGGCACCGAAGTCATTACATCGTTTTATCAGCGTAGCGACTTCTTTTCTTCTGAACATTCTCTGTATATTTCTCTCTACAGGCGGATTACCTTTTTGAACCTCTGCACCGCACTGCAGTATTGATTCTTCTGTATGCTCCTTTGATGAACCTGTAGCCCCGCCGCATCCGTCACGTCCTGTTCTTCCTCCCACCAGGATTATAACATCACCTTTCTGAGGAACCTTTCTTATTACATGATCAGCAGGCGCTGCACCTACAACAGCTCCGATCTCCATCCGCTTCGCAACATAATTTTCGTGATACACTTCGTCCACAAGACCGGTGGCAAGCCCTATCTGGTTTCCGTATGAGCTATAGCCATGTGCTGCTTCTGTCGTTATCTTTCTCTGCGGCAATTTACCGCTTAAAGTCTCTTCTATAGGCTTTCTGGGGTCAGCTGCGCCTGTAACCCTCATAGCCTGATAAACGTATACTCTGCCTGAGAGCGGGTCTCTTATAGCTCCGCCGAGACATGTTGCAGCTCCTCCGAAAGGCTCTATCTCCGTAGGATGATTATGGGTCTCATTCTTGAACATTACAAGCCAGTCTTCTTCTTTGCCGTCTATCTTTGCCTTTACCTTAATGCTGCAAGCATTTATCTCCTCTGACTCATCCAGATTATCAGCCTTGCCATGCTTCTTGAGGTATTTTGTCCCTATACAGGCCATGTCCATGAGGCACAGATTCTTTTCTCTGTTCCCGTAAACATCCTTTCTCATATCAAGATACTGAGCAAATGCCTGCGCTACCAGCCTTCCGTAAGGACTATCATCAAAACCCACATCCTCCAGTGTCGTATTAAATGTAGTATGCCTGCAGTGATCAGACCAATATGTATCTATAACCTTTAATTCTGTAAGAGTGGGGTCTCTCTGCTCATCTTCTGTATAATACTTTTGTACGAATTTTATATCTTCACGGCTCATGGCAAATCCCATTTCTTTTCTGTATTCCTCCAAAGCCGCCTCATTCATTTTTCTAAAGCCGTCTATTATCGCCACTGCAGGAGGAACCGTTGTCTCCATTGTAAGATCCAAAGGTTTATCATCAGAAGCAATCTGAGAGTCAACAGGATTTACACAATAATTTTTTATCGCTTCCAATGACGCATCATTTATATCTCCTTCCAATACTATAGTTCTGGCAAACTTTACAACAGCCTCTGCCCCGGCGTTCATCAGCTTTATACACTGAGCGGCAGAGTCAGCTCTCTGGTCATATTGCCCCGGCAAATATTCAACTGCGAAAAAAATAGCAGATCCCACATCCACAGGCATCGTTTCCTCATATACGACATCTATGGCTGGCTCTGCAAATACAGTAAATTTAGCCGCTTCATAAGTAGAGTCATCTATACCGTCCACATCATAACGGTTCAGTATTCTCACTCCCTCAAGTTTATCAATGTGCAAATTTTCTTTTACATCATTAAAGAGCGCCTCGGCCTCTACATCAAAGCCTTTTTTCTTTTCAACGTAAATTCTTCTTACCATCGATCTATTATCCTTTCTGAATCAAAAACCAGTTTATATTCTGTCACTTGAATTTATATGATAATGTTAGCACTTTTACCTTATTATATCAATGTTTTTCAACCAAAAACTTTGATTCCACAACATTTTACGAACTTTACTCCGCAATATTGGTTTTATAGTCCGTATTTTTCTGTCATGCCCCACTTTTACAAGCATTTTTACTTAAAAAACACGATTTATCCCAGTCAGAGCTTAACTTTTCCGGTCATATTTCCCACACATTCTTTTCAACGTATCTTCACACTGATGCCTTTAAATCAGCATATTGCGCTGTTATTATATAATCACTCCAAGAGGAAAAGAAACACCTCTCCTAATAAATAGTAAATTAGTGTGATGACAGCGAAACGCTGCCCAGAGTATAAACCCGGGCAGCGTTTTCGTTTTATTACAGTTTTCAAAATATACTTAAATATCTTTCACCTGTATCAGGCAATATTGTTACAATTCGTTTCCCTTCATTCTCTTTTCTTGCAGCCACTTGTCCCGCAGCAAAAATAGCAGCTCCCGATGAAACACCCGCCAGAACACCTTCCAGTCGAGCTAAATTTTTCATAGTCTGAAGAGCATCCTCATCTGTAACCGTCATAACCTCATCCATTATGTCGGCATCTAAAATCTCCGGTATGAAATTAGCTCCGATCCCTTGTATCTGATGTGTACCTGCCCAGCCTTCCGTTACAAGCGGTGATGATGCAGGCTCCACACCTATGATTCTTATTGCGCTGTTCATTTCCTTAAGATAACGGCCTATTCCCGAAACAGTCCCCCCGGTTCCGAAAGAAGCCACAAAAATATCTAACTCACCTTCCGTATCTTTCCAGATTTCCGGAGCTGTCGTTTCGTAATGCGCCTGAGGATTAGCCGGGTTTTCGAATTGTCCTGCGATTATGCTTCCCGGGATTTCTTCCAAAAGCTCTTTTGCTTTTTCCACGCTGCCCTGCATACCCTCCTCTCTGTCGGTAAGAACAAGGTCCGCTCCCAGAGCAGCCAGCAATTTCCGTCTTTCGATACTCATACTTTCAGGCATTACCATAACTGCTTTGTACCCTCTGGCGGCGGCAGCCATGGCGATCCCCACCCCCGTATTCCCGCTGGTAGGCTCTATAATAGTCCCTCCCGGTTTGAGTCTTCCGCTTTTCTCGGCCTCAGAAATCATTTTATAACCTACTCTGTCTTTTATACTTCCTGCCGGATTAAACATTTCAACCTTCGCAACAATTTCCGCGCACGAGCCAAAATATTCCTCCATTTTATGAAGCCTGAGCAACGGAGTATCTCCTATAAGATCAGTTATCGTATTTCTAATGTTCATAAAGCCTCCCTCATCTTCTAAAATTTTTCTGTATCAGCTACTTTGCCGTCTTCCATAAACAATATGTATCCATGACCGGGATCAGGTATCCATTTATAAAAATTGTCTTTTACCTTAGGATATATACTCTCCAGTATAGCTGATATTGTTCCTCCATGACATACCGCTATGGAAAGAGCTTCATCATCTTTATGTCTCATGGAAAAAGCTTTCAAAGCATTACGTTCTTTAAGATCATCAAATCCTCTAATCACTCTTTTATAAAAAGCCTGCAGGCTTTCCCCATTAGGAGGCGGCAAATTACCGAGTTTATCAGATTTCCATATCCTATATTCTTCAAGATCTTTAAGTTCTGCATGGCTTTTCATTTCAAAAGAGCCAAAATTCAACTCTTTCAGTTTTTCCAGAGATTCATGTTTCTGCCGGCCATATATAAGCTCAAGAGTCTGTTCGGTTCTTCTCAGGCCTGTCGTATAAAATTCCGCATTAACACCGTCAGGATAAAGTCCCGATTCGGCAAGCCGTTTAAGTTCATCTATTCCCTCTGCTGCCAGAGGAATATCAGCGTGTCCATAATAGAGTCTGTTCTTATTGCCTTCTGTTATGCCATGCCTTATGAGGCATATCTTCGATTCCATCTGTGTACCTTCTTCCTTTGAATGTTTCTCCGTCGGAAACATCCTTTATATGACTTGTTACAATGATAACATATCCGCAACCTGTTTGCATCAGACAGTGTTTATTTTATTTTTTACGCAATAAATAGTAAATTAATAACAATACAATAACAGAATTATTTTGGTTTGCCGGATAGCCTCTTTATCTCAGCGCTGCCCACTAAAATTTTCGTTTTATAATTTTCTCAGCTGTTTCATATATAGAAAAGCTCGGTCAAAGAAAGCTTAAAAAGCTGACAGACAGTGAAAACCGATTATTGCAAAAGACTTATATCTCCTTCCTAAAAGATATGTATTGCCCTTGAAAATTCAATTTTTTACTGATATACTTTCAATGAATTTAATAAAGTATGTTTTAACAAAAAATCTGACTTACATTTTCACCGGAATCTGCAAAGTCCGAATTTTTTTGCAGCTTCTTCGGTTTAATATAATCTTCCGGCGCAGCACAGTACGAAAGGGATAAAAAATATGAACAATACAGCAAAATCCACAATATGTTTATTCATAACCGCCATAATCTGGGGATCAGCTTTTGTGGCACAGAAAATAGGAATGGATTCCATAAGTCCTTTTTATTTCAGCGCTTTCAGAATGATTTTAGGAGCAGCTGCATTATGTGTGATGTTGCTTATAATGAACATAAAAAATAAAGAAGATTTAAAGAAAAAAACTGAAGAAAAGAAAAAAAAGGAAAGAAAAATTTTGCTTACCGGCGGATCTCTGTGCGGTATCGTAATTTTCTTTGCTTTTAACCTTCAGCAGCTGGGGCTGGTATCAGTAGATGCCGGAAAAACAGGGTTTATTACAGCTCTTTATATCATTCTTGTCCCTATCATGGGAATATTCCTAAAGCACAGAACATCTCTTTTCACATGGCTCGGAGCTCTTGTAGGTGTAGTAGGACTCTATTTTCTGTGCATCACAGAAGATTTCTCTGTCCACCCCGGAGATATGACAATTATGATCGGAGCTTTTTTCTGGGCTTTTCATATCTTATGCATAGACTATTTCGCTCCAAAGATAAATGTGCTGAAGCTTAATGCATTTCAGTTTTTTGTAGCTGGTTTCTTAAGCCTGATAATTGCCGTTATATTTGATGACATTTCTCTTCCGGCTATCTTGACCGCGGCCCCGGCTATCTGTTATACAGCTGTTTTCTCTACCGCCATTGCCTATTCATTCCAGGCTCTGGGACAAAAACATCTAAACCCTACTGTTGCCTCAATAATACTGAGTACAGAGGCATTGTTCGCAGTTGTTTTCGGAGGTGTTTTTCTGGGCGAAACCCTCACATACAGAGAAGTCATAGGATGCGGCCTGATGTTTACAGCTGTGATTCTTGCTCAGATTCCACCGAAAAAAAAGGCAGAAAAAAATACAGATGAACCCAAAATTACAGAACAGGAGTAAAAAGGTCTAAGACCTTTAATAAAATAACTATGACTATTTATGAAAAACTTAAAAAACTCGAATACATATTAAATGATCTCGGAAGAATTACTGTTGCGCTTTCCGGAGGAGTAGACAGCGTTTTCCTGCTGACCTTCGCTTACAAACTGTGGGGCGACGACAGAGTATCTGCCGTAACGGCACAAGGTCCTCATTTTGCTGATGATGAAACAGCCTATGCTGATTATCTGTGCAGCGAACTCGGTATAAAACACGATATAGCTTCCGTAGATCACATCCTATCTGTAATTGCTGATAACCCTCCTGACAGATGCTATATATGCAAACGTGAAATATTTTCTTCAATAAAAGAAATTGCGGAAAAACAAGGAAGAAATCTTGTAGACGGTACTAATCTGGATGATCTCGACGATTACAGGCCGGGATACAAAGCCTTGCAGGAACTTGGTATATCAAGTCCTCTTAAAGATGCCGGCCTTACAAAATCGGAAATCAGAAAATCTCTTAGAAAACTTTCCGATACAGACCCCTTCATAAAACAGGCTCTTATGATACCATCTGACGATGGGAAAACTTTTCCTATCTGGGAAAAACCCGCATTCGCTTGCCTTGCTTCAAGGATACCTTACGGTCAAACTATAACAAAAGAAAAACTTTTATCAGTATATAAAGCCGAATGCTTTCTTAAAGCTCTTGGTTTTACCCAAATCAGAGTCAGACATCACGGAGATGTAGCGAGAATAGAGGTGCTTCCTCACGACAGAAAAAAATTTTTTGATGAAAAGTTTATGGACAAAGTAAATGATGAAATTAAAAAATGTGGATTCAGATTCGCCGCACTTGATCTCGGCGGATACAAAATGGGCAATCTGAACTAATAAAAATGCATAATCATAAAGGAGAACATGGTCATGACAGAAAAGAAAAAATTCAATTCTTCTGATAAAGACAGAAAATATGATTTTAATGATTTTACAGAGATAATCTCGCTTCTCAGATCCCCGGGTGGCTGCCCATGGGATATGAAGCAGACACACGAAACATTAAAAGAATGTCTCATAGAAAAATCCGGGGAAGTCATATCTGCCATAGATAATAAAGATACCGCTAATCTTTGCGAAGAACTTGGCGATCTGCTTCTGCAGGTAGTTATGCACGCCCAGATAGCCTCAGAAAAAGGATATTTTACAATAAACGATGTAATCCAAGGAGTCTCCGAAAAAATGATACGCAGACACCCGCATGTGTTTGGTGATGTAAAGGTATCTTCTCCTGAAGAAAGTCTTCAGTTATGGCAAGAAATTAAAAAACAGGAAAAATCGAAATAAAATATTCCTGACACAATAAAAATAGCCTGTGATCTCGAGGGATTACAGACCCGAAGGATTTGAAATTTTAAATTTCAACATTCCAAAGACGTTCCTCATCTATCCCGATATCACAGACAACTATCCTGCCAAAATATCCCGATGCAAACTTCTGAAGATGCACAGGTTTTTTGGCATGAAAAACAATAGTGTAGTCGGCGCAGACACAGCTGTGATCCAGATATTTTTCATTTATCAGATCACCGCTTATCCCCGAAGGGATATCCAGCGCAAATATGATCGGCCCTCCACGGCAAGTCGAATCAGAAGAGCCTTTAGAAAAATTGTTTATATAAATGGCAGCTTTCAGTGCGTTGCCATTAAGAGCCCCTTGAAATCCCGTTCCATATATCGCATCTATTATGATATCGGGAATCTCTCTTAATTCTATCAGCGCTCTTTCATTCTCCTTCATATCTACAATAGTTATGGGCATATCTTCAATCAAAGAAAAATTAATTTTGCTGTTACTTGTAACTGGTTTTCCATCTACTAAAATCACTGTGACTTCATATCCCTTATTACACAGTATCCTTGCTGTGACAAAACCATCTCCTCCGTTATTGCCTTTCCCGCAAAATACCAGAACATTTTTCCTTCTGCTACTCCAATCGCCCTTTTCATCGCAGCCTTTATTTTCGGCACTAACATAGCTTTTAGGCGATTTAATTGATTTTCCAACATATACAGTCTCTGCAACTTTGCTGTTAACCGTATCCGAAACATCTTCTTTACCGGCGATAAATCTTCTGTACATATCTATTTCCAAGATAATCTCAGCAGCTGAGGAACCAGCCGTCTCCATCATCTGATAATATGACAGCCCATTCTCATCTGCTCTTTTCTCAAGGATCCTCATCTGTCCGCATGTAACGAAATGTTCCCTGTTTTTATTCATATTTCTACCCCATGACCATAAGGTCCAAGCCGTCGTATGACGATAAGAATTTTTTCATTGTATCAACGATACTGTCACATCCGCCCTCCTCATCTGATGCCATATTCATAGGAAGAATAGGATCATGCAATGATTTTCTCAAGAGACACCATCCATTGGGAAAGCCTATCCTAACTCCTTCATAATTAGGTTCTTCGAGAAAGAGTTCCTCTGAAGACTTTACAAAATCCTCGAGATCATTGAGAATTTTATCTCCATACGTTCCAAAATCTCCATACGTAATAGGTATTCTTATCTCTCTCTCATCTGCCGGATTTTCAAGTTTCTCTATGATACAATCAAGGGACTTCCCTTGTTTTCGCAGTTTAGCTGCCTCTATGACTATCTTTGTAGCCAGATAGGCTCCGTCATCCAAAAAATAATTTTCTTTAAAAGCTGCATGCCCCGAAGTCTCTATAGCCAGCTGACAGTCTGTTCCCTGTCTGTTAAGCTCCTGCGCCTTATTTATAACATTTTTATATCCTCGTTTGAACCTCATGTGTTTAAGTCCCAGACCATCCTCTATAAAGGAAGTCAGCTGCCTACTGGTAATACTATCTGTGACTACAGTAGTACCGGGGTATTCTTCAGCTACCAAAGCAGCCGCCATAGCAACTATTCCATTTCTGGCAATCTCTCTGCCTCTCCCGTCTACAGCTGCAGACCTATCCACATCAGTATCAAATATAAGTCCAAAATCTGCTCCCGTTCGGAGAACCTGCATAGCCAGTGAGTTCATAGCTTCCCGGTCTTCGGGATTAGGGGCATGGTTCAAAAACATTCCATCAGGATCAAGATACTGACTGTCTGATATATCCGCTCCGAGAGGTTTAAGAACCCTTCTGGCAAAAAAACCGCCGCTTCCATTACCTGCATCTACTACTATTTTCATCCCCTCAAGAGGTCTCTCCCCCATGCCTGCGCCATCCTGTATAAGTTTTCTCAAATGGCGGCAGTATACAGACATCACATCCCCCTCCTGAGCGGGATAAACTAATTTGCCAAAATCTCTGACTCTCCCTTCAATATTTTTAGGCTCACCGAGATTTGCTGTACCTGAATTTTCATCCTCAGCATATTTAAGAATGAGGGAAATATCTCCTTTATTAAGACCGCCCTCAGATGTAAAAAATTTAAATCCATTTCTGTTATAAGGCAAATGGCTTGCTGTTATCATAATCCCTGCATCACATGAAAATTCAGGAAATACTGTTGTCATAAACATAGCGGGAGTAGAGGCCAATCCGCAGTCATAAACCTTTATCCCATAAGGGCCAAACCCATTCATAAGCCCTTCCATCAAACGCTTGCCCGATATACGCGGATCTCTTCCGATGGCAATAGTCACACTTTCAGGATTTTTGTCTAATTTATCACAAAGCCATACAGCAAATCCTCTGGCGATATCCACAGCCTCGTAAGGCGTTAAATTAGGTAATTCTCCGGGTTCTCCCGTTATCGCGATACCTCTTATATCGCTGCCGTTTTGCAGTTTCTTATAATTTTTCATATGATACTCTCCTATTTATTGTTTGATTTTAAACGCTGCAGATGTTAAAATATTGTCGCATACGCTCTTATTATAAGCCAACCCACTTATACATAAAAGCTGTTATTTTATTTTTTTCGCTCTGTGAATATCATTTCAGATATTCATGCAGTCAGACACATTCTAAGGCTGTTGGGGAAACAGCCGGCACACTTTATTCTAAGAGGTTTTACAAATGAATACTTTTTTAACAACATTCAATGACATTCTAACTGTATGCAATGACTTTCTTTACAGCAAATTTCTGATCATTGTTCTTATCGGAGCAGGTATTTATTTTACTGTCCGTTCCAAGTTTGTTCAGATAAGACTTCTCCCTGAAGCATGCAGAGTAGTTACCGAAAAAAGTCATACTGAAGGAGGAATGTCCTCATTCCAAGCTTTGATGATAGCTACAGCTTCCAGAGTAGGTACCGGAAACATCGCAGGCATCGCTACAGCTATTGTGGCAGGAGGTCCGGGAGCGCTCTTTTGGATGTGGATCATGTGTATTATCGGCGGAGCTTCAGCTTTCGTAGAAAGTACTCTCGCTCAGGTCTATAAGGAAAAAGACGGCTCCATATTCAAAGGCGGTCCCGCTTATTACATTCAGAAAGCACTGGGTCAAAGATGGCTCGGTATCGTATTCGCAATACTGCTTATCCTAACATTCGCATTTGGATTTAACGGGCTTCAGGCATTTAACATATCTTCTGCCTTCGAATATTATGTTGCGAATTTTTCAGAGTCATATGTCCCAATGATAATAGGACTTATCTTAGCCATAGCTTCAGCGCTGCTCTTTTTCGGAGGATCTCACAAAATCAGCGTTGTATCTTCTGTTCTTGTCCCTGTAATGGCCATAATATATATAATAATAAGTATAGTAATCTTTATCGTAAACATAAAAGTACTGCCTTCCGCAATGTCAACAGTTTTCGAAGAAGCATTTGATTTTGAATCTATTTTCGGCGGATTCGCAGGCTCATGTATGGTAATGGGAATAAAGAGAGGCCTGTTTTCCAATGAAGCCGGTATGGGTTCTGCGCCAAATGCGGCTGCGGCTGCTGATGTTTCACATCCTGCCAAGCAAGGCCTTGTACAAGTTCTTTCAGTATTTATAGATACGCTTCTCATATGTTCGGCCACAGCCTTTATCGTATTGCTTACAGGGAAATATGAAGTAGGCGGAGCACTCAACGGCATACCACTCGTTCAGCAGTCTATAGCTACTGTATTTGGAGAATTCGGTATCCATATCGTTACAGTATGCATATGTATGTTTGCTTTCACCTCACTTATCGGAAACTATTTCTATGCTGAAGCTAATATAAAATTCATAAGTGAAAACAAAATCTTTATGTTCATATTCAGAATACTTGCAGTACTGATGGTGTTTGCCGGCGCCCAAGCAGATCTTAGCCTTGCATGGAACATGGCTGATGTTATAATGGGCGGAATGGCTACAGTCAATATATTTTCTATCCTGCTTCTGGGCGGCATTGCTATGAAAGTACTGGCAGATTATCAGCAACAAAAATCCCAAGGGCTCAATCCCAAGTTCCGTGCCGAAAAACTCGGAATAAAGAATACAGATTGCTGGAAATAATCAGTATAGCCAAACATATCAGAAACCATGCAAATGTAAACAAAGGACATATCTGTCCCATCACATTTCCAGGCTGTCCTGAATAATCCCATACATGCCATCTGTACCAGATATTTACTATTATTCCTACGAAAAATTCGAAAACAGTGAAAATACAAGCTCCCACCGCGGCTTTCGCCAAAGTGGGAGTATTTTTACTTTCTCTTAAATAATAGTAGAAGGCCAGAAGGCACGCTCCCCCAGTCAATGCCATAGACCAGTGGGTATATCCTCTGAACAAGTATTCTATTATTGAATATCCTACGGCTCCCGTTAAAAATACTATAAATCCCATACTAATATTATCTATAGATTTTCGGGTTGTAGTCCTGTTATATTTTTGAAAAAATCATTATGCTGCCGCACTGATTTTTATTTTTCTTCGTTAATGACTTTTGTTTCTTCGATTGCATCTTCAGACTGAGGAATGTCCTCCTCCGAAGGGTTCTCATCTTCCGGCGTTTCTGTTTTTTCAAAAGTATCAACACGCTCGCTCTCCTGTATCTCACATTCTGAAATCCCGGATCTCTCTTCGTTTCTGCTCTGAAGCAATCTTATTATCTTACCTGCACTAAAAACCAGTACGCCATATATGAAATAACTTATAGAACCTGTTATAACATATTGTATTGCGTCTACCATCATACTCGAAACAGCTACACCATAACTGGACGCATAATTACTGATGTACAGAATATTGACTACGATCATATAGGCACATATAGCCATAAGAACCGCAGCAATGATATACAGCGTCTTCACAAGACATGATGCCTTGCCTTTAACAAATTTGTTTTTCTTTTCCATTTCAAAAATACCTCACATATAATTATTATTTCACCTTATTATTTATTATATGTGTGTACTTTCTGTGTAGGAAATATTTTCATTATGTGTCGTTTTTTTCTTGTTTCTGAAAATTATCCTGAAGATTATAAAAGCAGCCATGAATACTGCGGCTATTATAAACCCTGCCGTATAAACCGAGCCAAAACCTTTTTCTATCATCAGATACATCATTGTATCTGATGCCGATATGCTTATGACACCTTGTATCAGATAATGCAATCCCCAAAATACAGATGATATCAACGCTGTCACAACAGCACACCACAAAAACCCCAGCTTGCTTGTCCAGCACAAAGCTATGAGACCTGCGCATACTAAAGCAGTAACTAAAAGAGAAACGGCTTTAACCGGACCGCTTAGAAAGCCCATATCACTTAGTATCCCGTCCGCCATCTTTTCCGATGCCTCTCCGTCAAGAGAATCATACCTATCTGCCTGAGAATTGAGCTTCTGTGTCAGATCAGGAGCTTTACGCTGTACAGCCTGTTTCAAAAACTCGCTTTCCATGGCTGAGATATTATACGATCCGGATTTATTGACCTCATCTATTCCCTCAGAAAAGGCCTGCATAAACTCATCGCTGCCTATCTCTTCATATATATTCCCATACAACTCCGCATCAATTACTGCCGTCATATAATCTGAAAGAAAATCTTTTACGGCTTGAGTACGGAAAACCGCATCTAACATATCTCCATATGTTCCTCCCATATTAACAGTTTCTTCACTAAGTGCTTCATCTACAAGCTCTGAAACTATATTGCTTTCCTCCATGGCTTCATATACTGACTCTTTTGATACAGCTCTGTCCACAGAAAATATACCCATTACAAATGATTCTGCCGTAAGAAGCAGCAATATTAATATTACAGAAGAAATTATTTTTACAGCTTTCATTACGATCCCCCTTTATTGCCGATAATATAACTCTCGATATATTATACTCTTTCCCGAAAATTAGTAAAGTAGCAGTCTCATTACTCAGGTTACATATCTCTTCTTAGAATTACCGCTTTACGCTTTGATCTTCATCTGAAGATATCTTTCGTTTTATTTTCCTCCCTGTTTTTACATTTCTCAAATTGACTTTTTTCCATTTTTATGGCTTTATATTAAATGGACAGCATTAATACAAATAACATCAGTATTAGAATTATAATTAAAATTCAGGAGCAAACAATGTTTCACGATATAAAAGCCATCCGGAAAGCCGCTCTGTGTGCTTTTCCCCATACAATACCTATATTCGCCGGATTCTGGTTTCTCGGCCTTACATATGGTATATATATGAATGTATCCGGGTTCAGTTTCTGGTATCCTATGTTCATGAGCATGACAATATTTGCAGGATCGGTTGAATTTGTTACGGTAAATATGTTGTTAGGTGCCTTCAATCCCATACAGGCTCTTGCAATGGCTTTCATGATAAACGCACGCCATCTGTTTTACGGACTTTCTATGCTTGACAAATTCAGGGACACAGGCGCAAAAAAAATATATCTCATATTCGGCATGTGCGATGAAACATTTTCCATCAACTACACAGCTGACATCCCCGATAACGTAGATCGGGGATGGTTTATGTTTTTCGTTACTTTATTCAATCAGTTTTACTGGGTATCCGGTTCCACTCTGGGCGGTATCTTCGGCTCACTGATACACTTTAACACAGAGGGTATCGACTTTGTAATGACAGCCATGTTCACTGTAATTTTTATGGAACAATGGCTAAAAGAAAAGCAGCATGCAAGTGCTTTCATAGGTATCGGCATATCGCTGCTCTGTCTCATATTATTTGGTTCTGATAATTTCATAATTCCTGCTATGCTGGCTATATTAGGCATCCTAACGCTGATACGAAAGCCTCTTGAAAATAAACTTCAAGACTAAAATCCGAAAACGAGGTTCATAAAATGACACTTACACAACAGATGATCACCGTAGGCATGGTAGTTTTAGGTACTATGCTGACACGCTTTATCCCTTTTATAATTTTCCCGGCGGGAAAACCTACTCCAAAATACATACAATATCTGGGCAACGTACTCCCTTCCGCTGTATTCGGACTTCTGATCATATATTGTCTGAAAAACGTCAGTATATTTGCAGGCAGCCACGGAATTCCTGAAATGCTGTCTATCATATTAGTTGTCCTCCTCCACCTTTGGAAACGCCAAATGCTGCTTTCAATCGCAGGGGGAACGATTTTCTATATGATACTTGTACAATTCATATTCTGATATCCTCATAAAATATTAATTGTCTATTTCCCATTTCAGTATATTTCCTGTCGCTGCATCTATCTCAAATTCATATTCATAGCCATTGTACCAAAGCTCTCCTTCATATTCTATCCGGCCATTATCATAATCTCTCTCGATCTCAGTCACATCTGATGATGAGGCTCCCGGCACTTTAGACACGGCAATATCTATAGCCTCATCCATTCCTATATCATCTGCGCTGCTCTGGAGGTAATGCAGATCATCTCCGTCTTTATCATGATGATCTGAATACAGTTTTTTTTCTTCCGAAGAAGCAGAAGACCTGTGTTCCGTATCATGGCTGCAAGCTGTAAACAACAGTAACGACAGGATAACTGCTGCAGAAATCATTATAGATATATTTTTTTTAAACACTTTGATTTCCTCCTTTCGGAAACTCCCCACTCTCCTGATACAAAGGGAGCTTAATTCTGAACCGGCTTCCTTGCCCATATACACTGTCAGCTTCTATTATTCCATTATGAGCCTTCACCATAGCCTCTGCCATAGCAAGTCCCAACCCCGAGCCTTCTTCACGCCTTGCTTCCTCAGTACGATAAAATCTTTGCCATATTTTTGACAAGTCTTCTTCTTTTATTCCTATCCCATCATCTTTCACAGTACAGCATGCCCACGAATCAACCGTTTCCAACTGTATTTCAACATGGCCTCCCGGCTTTCCGTATTTAACAGCATTATCCACAATATTAAGAAGAACCCGAATAAGCATTGCTTCATCCCCCAAAACATATACATTCGGTTCTACCGCACTTTTAATGATTATATCGCATTCCCGAGCTATACTTTCCTGCTGCCATGCCACAGTTTCGCACAAATCGCTTAAATCCACTTTCTCCTTTTCGGCTCTCAGCTTACCGGAATCACTTCTGGCAAGAATCAAAAGCCTGCTCACCAGATTAGCCATTCTTTTTGCTTCACGATTTATAACATTCAAAGCTTTCTCTCTATACCCTTCGTCTTCAAGAGCATAGTCACTCTGAGAAATAATAACTGAAAGGGGAGTCCGCAGCTCATGTGAAACATCTGAAGTAAAACGTTTCTCTTTTTCGAAAGAACTCTGAAGGCTGTCAAACATACTGTTAAATGCCCCCGCCAGCTTATATATCTCATCTTTTGACGCCTCAGATGAGGCCTCTGTTTCGATTCTTCTTGAAAGATCTCCGTCATGGCTTATCTCAGAAGCCGTCTCAAGTATATTCCTAACCGGTCTGAATCCCCGCTTTGTTATGAGATATCCTCCCAGCGCAGCGATTACAACAAGGGCCGGGAGCGCTACCGCTGCAAATCTCAGAATAAAAGAAAATGTCCCTCCTTCAGCAAAATCCTTTACTATGCCTCTGACCCAGACTGCTTTTCCGTTCATCTCAAACCTGCTGTCATAAACATACCATATCTCCCCGTCAGCTTTCAGCTTATGCATATATTTATCTTTCAGCTCGGGAAATTCCGAAATTTCAATGGGTCTGCGCCCTTCCACGAGATCGCCTGTTTCATCATATACACTTATATATACCCCTTCCTCATAAAAGTCCAAATCTTCATCTATTATGAAATTTTCTCCCAATGTACCTATCTCATCTCTGGCATCAGAAACCGAATCCGCCAGTTTTGTACGAGCCAACTCCCCGGCTCTTATATTGCCTGTATATGTGATGACAAGCAGAAATACGCCTGTGATAACCACCAGAAAAACAGTATACCATATAGTTATCTTTACTTTGACTGATATTCTGCTCATCTACTTCACCATATACCCGGCGCCCTTTACTGTTATAATTTTTTTCTGATCAAAACCATCGTCTATTTTTCTTCTCAAATGATATACATATACATCTATAACATTCGAACCGCCGTCATAATCATAATTCCATATATGATTAGACAGCTTGTCCCTGGACAGCACTCTCCCTTCATTCTGCATAAGATATTCTAATATATCAAACTCTTTTGCTGTAAGGGATATCTCTATGCCGTCTCGCTCAACACGTCTTGAAGATGAATCCAGAATCAGATCACCACACGTTATGATACTGCTTGCGCGTTCTCCTCCTCGCCTTATCATGGCTCTCACTCTTGCCATCAGCTCATCAAAGTCAAAGGGCTTCACAAGATAATCATCTGCTCCTGCGTCAAGCCCTGCCACACGGTCCTCCACTGTTCCCAGAGCTGTAAGCAAAAGAACCGGTGTCTTATCTCCTAATCCCCGCATATTCTTAAGCACACCTATTCCCGTCGTTCCGGGAAGCATAATATCCAGTATCACTCCATCATACTCAGCACAACTGAGAAAAGCCAAAGCTTCATCTCCATTAAAACACGAATCCACCTTATAATGTTCATTTGTAAGCTTTCGCACTATTATTTCATTGAGATCTTTCTGATCTTCTACTACCAATATTCTCATAGCCCTCCTCCTATGACACAGATTTTATCAGTTTCAAATTAAAATATCATTAAAAACCTGTTTTTATTTTTATATTATTGATTTTCTCACCTGTAATAGATACACTGAAAGAAAAGAAAACAAGACGGAGGTATTGATATGTTGGAAAAATCGGATTTTAATGAAGCTTCATGGCTACGCTGGTCAGCAGATACTATGGAAGATGCCAGTATACTGATAATGGGCATACCTTTTGACAATGCTGTGAGTCTCAACAAAGGCGCCGCAAAGGCTCCCGATCATCTGCGCCGCCTTTCGGCAGAACTTTCGGATACTACTGATGAATTCAGACCTATAAAGAAAGGGCTTTTATATGATGTAGGAGATCTGAGGGCAGAGCTTGACTGGAAAAAATATTTTGACTCTGTGGAAAAAAATGCCTTTGAGCTGATGCAGAAAGAAAAATTTTGCCTGTTCTTAGGCGGAGATCATTCCGTCACCATCCCTCTTCACAAAGCTTTCGGTACTTATTTCCGGGGAAAAAAGATAGGAATAATACATTTTGACGCCCATTATGACCTCTGCCCTGAATACGACGGCCACCCGTGGTCTCACGCATGTACAGAGGCTCGTGCTCTTGAAAATATCGTTGAAGGGAAAGATCTCACATTCATAGGAGTCCGTGTGGCAGAAGAAACAGAGCTCAGTATTCTCCAAGACAATCCTGATATAATAACTATCAGCGCTGAAGAAGTCTATGATATAGGAGCATCTGACATCGTGTCCAGACTTTCACAGCATTACAAAGATTATGATGCCATATACCTGACTCTGGATATAGATGTTCTGGATCCTGCTTTCGTTCCGGGTACAGGCACTCCTGTTTGTGGAGGTCTCAATCCCATAGATCTCATCAAAATCCTGAAAGGCGTTCTCAAAAACCTTCCTGTAAAAGTAATGGATATAGTAGAAGTGGCTCCGCCGCTTGATATAAATGATATAACAAGCTGGGCTGCTCTCAGAATAATACACGAGGTACTGAATCATCACAGTAAGTAATTTATTCATATAATAAAAAAGCTTCCATATACAGAAGCTTTTTTATTTTAACTGCTTTGATATAAAAATATAATGACTCATGCTTGACCTATGACTACAGATTTTCTCTTATGAATGATGCGATATTGTCAAACTCTATTATCGCTCTCTTTACCATGGATTCCTTTGTTGCGAAGGCCACATGAGGAGTAACCACAGTATTGGGAGCTGTAAGAAGGGGATCCTTACCGTCTAAAGGCGGCTCTGTGTCAAACACATCTATAGCTGCCCCTGCTATCTCTCCTTGTTTTAATGCTTCTGACAATGCTCTGCTGTCTACTACAGGTCCTCTGGCGGTATTTACAAGAATCGCGGAAGGCTTCATCATATCCAGTTCCTTCTTTCCTATAAGGCCTTTTGTCTCGGCTGTGAGAGGAACATGAAGGGAAACTATATCAGCGCGGCGCAGCACTTCCTCAAGACTTACGTAAGCTACACCCTTTACCTTGCCGAAAGTCCTGTTATATGCAATTATATCCATTCCAAATGCTCTTGATATTTCTATAACTCTCGTACCTATAGCACCTGTCCCCACTACACCTATGGTTTTTCCTTCAAGTTCATATCCTACAAGACCGTCTTTAGTGCCTCCAAGCCTTGCTGCTTTATCACATGCCGATATATTCCTGTAAACGTCCAAAATCAGACCAAAAGTAAGTTCAGCTACTGCCACGGTAGCATATCCGGCGCAGTTTTTCACTGTTATCCCTTTTTCCATGCAATATTCAAGATCCACGTGATCCAATCCTGTAAAAGCTACTGCCAGCATTTTAAGATTCTCACATTTCTCCAGCACTTCCCTTGGAAAGGGAACATTGCCTATTGCGATAATATCAGCATCTTTTCCTCTTTCTGCCAGTTCCGCAGTGTCCTCAGTACGTGTATCCCAGTATACTATATCCACATCATCGCCTACCGCTTTCCTTGCTATTTTCATGAATTCCTTCTTCTCTACTGCCAAAGGCTCCACAACCGCTATCTTCATATCATATATCCTTTCTGTCATTTACGCGCTTTTTGTTACATCGATTATATTCATTAAACATCCACACGTCAATCATCTTACAAATAGATGAGATAACAAAAAGTCTCTCTTCATTACTAAAAAACGGACTGTATTGATTTTAAATCAATACAGTCCTATCCGCTATATCCAAACTATTTAAGATAATATTTTGCAAACGGCTGAAGCAGCTGTCTCTGATCTCCCAGAGGATCACTTTCTATCTTAAGACCGTCTTTTGTAATTACCATAGTATTTCTGTCATCGATATTATATTTCGTCCATTTAATATCTCCTACGCTGGGATCTCCGGTCTTGGCAAAATTCACCCATGCTTCGCAGATTTGGTCTGCCAGATCCTTGTCTACCGTACCGCTGAATCCTGTCTCATCTTCATTATGGAATACATAAGCAACCTCGGAAGCATGGCAGGCTCCCACAAAATCAAAATTATCGGATGGGATATCAAAATAATACATATATGTATTTCCTCCTGCCTCGGCATGGCATGAGGCAGCTTCTATAGCGCCCATCCTGAAACCTGTCTCATTTCCGAGTTCCGTGTTCTGCCATATTTCATCCAAATCTTTGATCTGCTCTAATTGGAAAAACTTATCAAGATTTTCTTTGTCTCTGTCAGAAGCCACTGCGTAAGCCTCCTCTTTTTTTTCTGCAGCTACAGCCTCCTCGTATACGGCCATGTTTTCTTCTATGCCTTCCTCATCCATCTCAGTCATTTCCACATCGCCCATTTCATTTATCCAGTATCTCCACTCATCCGCATTAGTACCGATCATAAGATCTACATCTTTTCCTACTCCGCTTCTGAGAGTTTCATAAGGATCTTCTTCCACGATGCCTTCCTGACCTCTGTAAGGCATGTTATACAAATCATTAAGAGTTGTTCCCTCACCGTCAAGATCTTCTTCTGTATAGATCCTTATCAGTTCCTCTTCAGGTATTGCCATCAAATCATCCATATTCTTCGCACCTGTTGCTTCCAGAAGCGCTTCTGTCGTTCCCGTAGCATCAAAATCTTCCTGATCAAATGTCAGATTCACACATCCGCTTTCGGCTATGGCTCTGTTAAAAAGACCCTGCGCGTCAGGACTTGCTGTAAGAAGTGATGCAAACGCTCCTCCTGCTGACTCTCCGAATATAGTTACATTTTCTGGATCTCCTCCGAAACTTGTTATGTTCTCCTGTATCCATGTCAGCCCTTGCATAAGATCCAGCATACTGAGATTTTTACTGTCAGGGAAATCTTCACCGCCTTGCACTTTGCTGAAATCGATTTCTCCGAACATGCCGAGTCTATAATTCATACTTACAACTATCACATCTTCATGCTGCTCAACAATGGTAGATCCATTGTAGAGAGGATCTGCCGTCCCTCCCCATGCGAATCCTCCGCCATGTATATAAACCATAACAGGTTTATTTTCGGCGTCCATATCTTTTGTCCATACATTGAGAGTCAGGCAGTCTTCCCCAACACCGGCTTCGTTTTCTCCTGCCGGTTCCGAATGCCACGAATACTGAGTAGCTGTCTTCCCAAACTCCTTTGCCTCAAAAGTTTCATCACTGTCCTCAGGTGCCTGAGGCGCTTTCCATCTCAAATCTCCCGTAGGTGATTTAGCATATGGAATTCCTTTAAAGGCAATGACATCTGTCTCCTTATCAACTTCTCCCACAAAATTCCCGTTTTGACAATCGGCTGTAAGCTTTGCTTCGTCTGTCCCTGCTCCTCCGCATCCGCATAATCCCAGAGCGAAACACGCCGAAAGTAAGATAAACAATAATTTCTTCTTCATGATCTCCTCCTTTTATATCAGGGGTTTTGATTTTCTCGTATCTTACTTTAAAATTCTCAAAAAAAACAGTACCCGAATGGGTACTATTTGATTATATCCTGTTTTTTTCGTCGTTTTTTATGTTCCTGGCGTTTATCAAATGTATCACTTCCGACCTGCTTTTTACATCCAACTTTTCGTAAATATTCCGAATATGTTTTTTTACAGTGTTCACAGATATGAAAAGAGCTTCGGCAATGTCAGGATTAGTATTTCCCATATACACCAGTCCCAGCACTTCGCGTTCTCTGACAGTAAGTTTATGAGCTGCCGCTATAAAATCCAGTTTTTCATCTATATCAGCACTTTCTGCCACATACACATCTTCCCCGAAAAATAACGGGCTGAAATCCTCACGAAAAACGAACACACATGTAGCCAGATTAACAAGAAATAATACAGCTCCGGTGAAATCCGGAGTCTCCACTTCCCACGCTGATACACCATATTTACCAGCAAACAGTCCCATATCTATGATTCCCTGAAGCACACTCCAAAACAGCAGCAAAACAGAACAAACTATAATATAGTTTCTCCTCAGACGGCTGACACTTTCAATGATCCCATATATACTGCAATATATTATTATTAATGCTGTTATTAATATGAAACATGCTTCCGAAACCATCCATATCAGACGTACTTCAGGATTGTCAATATTGTAATACTGCCCCATGAATACAATTGTTATGATAAGTGAAAAGATAATCCTGACCGCCGTTACAGCTGCGCCTGCCTGCACAACACGTTTATGCTTATCTCTGTTTATAATATTTGCCAGAACAAGTATCCAGCAAAAGAACAAAAAATCACACAATAAATAATCCACTATACGAAATGGAGTCGCAAGTTCATAATCCCGAGAAACAACTTCACGGTAATAAAATATAAAATAAAGTAAATCAGTTAGCAACACAACAGAAGCAAATCTTCTGACTGATATATATATCTTATTTTCCCTGTCATTTTTACGTACAAGTATCAGACCGATAAACACCAAGCACACCAATGATATAAGCATTGCTATAATATACAATGCAAAAATAATATTTATATACATCTCACAGCTCCCTACATCTGCATAAAAATCCTATAATAATTATAATGCAAATCGGAAGAATTGTCATTTTTAAAAATCTCTTCTCAACTGCTGCTGCATGTTCACCTGCATCTGATAAATTCTGAAAAGGCTTCCTTCATACTGCATTTAAGAGTAACTCCCAGTTCTGTCAATGACTTGTCCATAGCATCCAGCGTCATCTCCATATCTCTTACATTGGCGTTCTCCCCCATATGTCCTATACGCAGAACTTTACCTGCAAGAATGTCAAAACTTCCCGAAATCATTACATTATATTTATTCTTCATCAGGGATAATATCTGTACATCAGTCAACCCGTCAGGCACACGGATCACTGTAACAGTATTTGAAAATCCATAGTCCAGATAAAGCTCCAAACCTGCCTTTGTGACAGCTTCTCTGGTTGCTGCAGCTATACCGGCATGCCTCTGCACGATATCAGGCTCTGCTGTAATATTATCTATAGCTGCTCTGAATCCGTTGATATCACTGGCAGGCATAGTATAAGGAAACCATTTATCCTGATAATATGTTTTGAATGTCAGTATATTGGCATAAAATGAGGCTATAGGAACATGTCTTTCTTCCATAGCTTTTTCGGCTTTTTGACTCACCCATACCATAGCCAGTCCAGGAGGAGCTGACAATACCTTTTGAGATCCCCCGCAGAGTATGTCTATACAGCTCTCATCTACATTGACATATTCCCCGAACATCCCCGCAACAGAATCCACTACTGACAGTATCCCATACTCATCAAGAAGAGGACATATTCTTGAAATATCATTTATTACCCCGCTGGGAGTATCACAGTGCACTACTGTAGCATATTTAAAATCATTATCCTTTTCAAGAAAACTCTTCAGCTCATCTATATTTACCGGTCTGTGATAATCAGACGAAAACAAGACAGGTTGTCCACCATATATTTTTACAAAATCTGCAAACCCCTTTCCAAAAATACCATTGTCTATTACAAGTACGCGGTCTTTCGGTTCCGTAAGAGAAGCGCAGGCAGCCTCAAGGGCTAATATTCCTTCTCCACCCAATATATAAGCCGTACCTGAAGAATGAACCAAATCCCGGAGCAAATCACAAGTTTCCTTATAAAACTCACAAAACTCCGTATCAACATCGGGATTGGTAGTCTCCAAACTTCTGGCCATGCGAACATTCTCACGGACCTGAGTAGGACCTGCCGTCATTATCTTATACATGCTTGCCTCCTTTAGTATTTCATAGCTATTTTTTTCAGTTTACCTGCAAAAGGTATAACGATTGCTCCTGCCACAGCTACCTGTACGATATTTCCCGGTATAGATCCGAGAGGAGTTATCCAATTTCCGAAAAGAATCACTTCCGCAAAGTAATATCCAATAATTTTTATTGCAAGAGCTGCCGCAACAGCTATAGTATTAGCCACGACGGGACGGATCTTCAGCTTTTCCGAAATAGTTCCCGACACATAGCCCATAAGCCCTGCTATCACAAGAGTAAAAGGCGCCCACGCTGTCCAGCCGGAAATAAGATCAAACAGACCCATTCCTATTCCTCCGGCAATAGCTCCGGTTTTTTTCCCAAACACGAACGCACCAAAAAAAAGCGGTACATTTCCCAAATGTATCAGACCTCCATTGCCTATCATGGGCAGCCTGATATTGATGAACATCGTTGCCACAAGTGTAAGCGCGATAAACAGGCCGTTTATCACCAACATTTTCGTTTTGCTCCGGGCCGAAACAGTATTCACATTAGTATTCATTATTTCCTCTTTTCTGTTATCTGCATACATATTATTTTTTCATCATTTATGATACACGAATACTGATATGTTCAAAATATACAAAATTAATTATTTTTATATATACAATTTTCATTTTATTCCCAAAATAAGATACAAAAATATATCAAAAGGTACATTTTTAAAAACAATCAAAATACAGTTTGATTGTTTTTAAAAACTTATGATATAATTCAAATGTTGTGTAGCAAAAGCGTAAGTCCAAACAAATGGATTTACGCTTTTCTTGTTTTAATTAATATATTGTTTTGTAATATTGGCGTATCAAAAGAGAAAATATACGGCAGAAAAGCGAAAACTTTGATTCCGCCATTTATCATTTCAAGAAAGCGAGGTTTAATTTGATTACAAAAAAAAGCAGCCAAAAAAATCTTACAATTACAATTCTTTCACTATCACTTCTTACTGTCATGGCTGGGGCTGCCGTGGCTCCTGCTCTTGATACTATCAGGATATATTTCAGTGATGCAAATCAGACGCTTACTCAGATGATAATAAGCATTCCGGCCCTTTTCATAGTTATAATGAGTTTCATTTTCCCCAAACTATGCCTTCATTTCAGATCTAAAGGACTGCTTATAACGGGACTGATACTTTATGTTGCCGGCGGCAGTATAGCGGGTATCTTCAGCAATATTTACATTGTACTCTTTTTTCGTTCTCTTGTAGGTATCGGTGTCGGTATCATCATGCCTTTATCCACAGGGTTACTTTCTTTTTATTACACAAAAGACAAACAAGACAAGCTTATGGGATACTCTTCTGCTATGAACCAGTTGGGAGGTGTCATATCTACATTAATCGCAGGCCTTCTGGCGTCAGTAAGCTGGAGACTGAGCTTTCTGGTTTACCTTATAGGACTTATCAGTATCGTTTTCTGTGTATTATTTCTTCCAAATGAACGCATAAGTGAAGACTCAGAAAAAAGAGAATCAGGTATATTCGTCAAATACTACCGATTCATTATAGCAATGTTTCTTCTCATGTTCACATTCTTCATATACCCTACAGAATTCGCAATAGAAACATCTAAAGAAGGGATTATCCCACAGCATTTTATCGCTGCGATCATGGCTGGCATGGATTTTATTGCTTTCTTGGGAGGTCTGTCATTCATACATATAAAAAAATGCGCAGGCCATACCACCAGAATCATCGCCCCTATCCTCTTTATATTGGGATATACCGCACTCTGGACAATAGGAGGATGGACAGGAGCCATTTTAGGATCGTTTTTTATAGGTTTCGCCAATGGACTGGGAATACCTTATATCATTTCAACAGCATCTGTGCAGGCAGGAAAATCAGCAGCAGTAACAGTAATGCCTCTGCTTTCCATGTCTTTATACTTAGCGCAGTTTACAACACCGCTTATAATCTCTCTGATTGCCAGCCTTCTGGGACAGGTGGCCGCAGATCATCTTCCGTATTTCATCGCAATAATATCAGCTATTCTTTTTACCGCATGGTCTTTTGCAATAAAATGTGACAAAAATTAAATTAATGACACAAAATACCTGTGAAACTGAAACATCAGATTCCACAGGTATTTTTCATAACTTTATCCGCCAATAGTAAAATTATCTATAAGCCTTGTTTTTCCTATATACACAGCCATTGCAACAAGATCTCCTTTTTCAAGGGATTCTTTGGGAAGCAGCGTCATTCCATCTACCGCTTGAATATAATCCACTCTTGCCGCAGGTTCGGATGAAATTATATCAGTCATCAGCGCCACCACCTTCGACGAGAGCATACAGCTCCCATCACGAATCAATGCCTTTGCTGCTTCTATAGATCTATACAGTACTGTAGCCGCCTCTCTTTCCTCATAATTCAAATACATGTTTCTGCTGGATTTGGCAAGACCGTCTGACTCTCTTACGGTAGGACATCCTACTATCTGTATATTAAAATTCATATCCTTTACCATCCGGCGTATCACAGCCAGCTGCTGTGCATCCTTTTCACCAAAATAAGCTCTATCAGGACCTACTATATTGAACAGTTTACTTACGACCGTACAAACTCCTCTAAAATGACCCGGTCTGCTTTTTCCGCAAAGCTGCTTTGTCATCTCCGTTTCAAGATTAATATAAGTGCCGAATCCTTCGGGATACATTTCTTCTACAGACGGATGAAACACCATATCACAGCCTTTTTTCTCGAGGATCCTGCAGTCTCTTTCAAAATCTCTTGGATAACTGTCAAGATCTTCTCCCGCTGAGAACTGTGTCGGATTAACAAACACTGAGGCCACCACCCTGTCACAGCCTCCCACAGCCGCACTTATGAGAGATGCATGGCCTTCATGGAGCGCACCCATGGTAGGTACCAGACCTACTGTAAATCCGGACGTTTTCCATTCTCTCACTTTTTTTCTTACATCATCTATCGTATTTGCTATTATCATTTTATTTTTCCTTGAGCTTTTCTACTATCTCATCGTCTATCTTAAACTCATGAGCCTGTGCCGGGAAAGTTCCCTCTTTAACTTCTTGATCGTAATCATTAAAAGCTTTTACCATAATATCACCCACATTGGCAAAGTGCTTTACGAATTTAGGCACATAATCGCTGAAAAGCCCCAACATATCCTGCCATACAAGCACCTGTCCGTCACAGCCGGCGCCTGCTCCTATTCCAATTGTCGGAATCATAAGCTTCTCACTTATGAGTGCAGCCAGCTTGGCGGGAACGCACTCAAGAACCACTGCAAATGCGCCTGCCTCCTGAACATCATATGCATCCTGCAAAATCTGCTCTGCTGCTTTTTCATTCTTTCCCTGAACTTTGAACCCGCCAAAGGCGTTCACAGACTGAGGCGTCATTCCTATATGCGCCACTACCGGTATACCTGAATCTGTAATGGCTCTTATATGCTCTTTCACAGCAGCTCCCCCTTCGAGTTTCACTGCATTGGCTCCCGTTTCCTTTATCAATCTGCCTGCATTTACGACTGCATCATATACAGAAGGCTGGTATGACATGAATGGCATATCCATAACGACAAATGTTTGCTTCACACCCCTTACAACAGCAGCACCGTGATGGATCATATCCTCCATTGTAACAGAGAGCGTATCTTTATATCCCAACATTGTATTCCCCAATGAATCTCCTACCAGAATCATATTTATTCCGGAAGCCTCCATCAGCTTCGCTGTAGAATAATCATAACATGTCAGCATTGAGATCTTCTCACCATTTTCCTTCATTTTCAATAAACTCGCAACCGTATTTTTCATCATCCTCTTCCTTTCATATATTTGACTGCTTGTAAGCAGTCTTTAGGTTATGCCTGTGGCATTTCATATATTTGACTGCTTGTAAGCAGTCTTTAGGTTATGCCTGTGGCATTTCATATATTTGACTGCTGTAAGCAGCCTTTAGGTTATGCCTGTGGCATTTCATATATTTGACTGCTGTAAGCAGCCTTTAGGTTATGCCTGTGGCATTTCATATATTTGACTGCTGTAAGCAGTCTTTAGGTTATGCCTGTGGCATTTCATATATTTGACTGCTGTAAGCAGTCTTTAGGTTATGCCTGTGGCATTTCATATATTTGACTGCTTGTAAGCAGTCTTTACTCATTTATCTGCCAAAATCTCCTTCATCTTTGCATAATCTCTGTCCTGATGTCTGCTTTGAGCCATTCGCACAAGCCTGCGGCTCAGTATTCGATACAGTTCCTTTTCATCTTCACTCTGAAGACACTGTAAATGTTTTTGAACAGTTATGGTATCATTTCTTTCTATTGGTCCCGTCAAACTCTGTGTCGGATCTGTATCTGCGATATGAGCCATGTTTCCCACCAATATAGGCGCCAGTGCTTTCACGGCTTCATTCTGAGAGAACCCACATCTATACATCAGCTGCAAACTCTGATCTATGAGACCGCATACAAGATTGCTGGCCACAGCCGCTGCACAATGGTATGTCGTCTTATTTTCCGCTTCAATGATTCTTGTAGGATTCCCCATGCTTTTCATCGTCCTGCAAAGACTGATGAACTCGGGGCTATGTTCTTTCTCTGCGTTTCCGGAAAGTATATTTCCTCCCTCCAACGTAAAAAAAACACCCGGCAGCTCCCGGTAAGCGTTATATTTATCGCTTACTGCGAACAGCGGATGGATAGAATATCCGTAGGCGCCTGTTTCTCCAATACCTTCAAAAGCATCCAGCGAAGACATTGCACCACTACAGTGACATATCGTTTTACCTTTTATATCGTATCCTTTCACCTGATTCCAGGTATCCTGAATACTTCCGTCAGGAACTGTCAGGAAGATAACATTGCACTCACGTATCAAAGCTTTCATATTATCATACGCCTGTGATTTTGTAAAATGTGCCGCATCTTTCGTTGACTTGCTGCTGCGGCTGAAATAGCCCTTTACACAAAGACCGTATTCATGCCCTCTTTCGGCAAAATATCTGCCGAGGCTGCAGCCCACCTTTCCTGCTCCAATAAACCCTATATTCAATCTACCGACCTCCTCTTCTGAGAGTGTCTTGTGTTCCTCCGTCTCGTTCCTTTCGGATATAAGCGTCCGGCTTTTCTGCCGTACCCGGAAAATGAATATGTCAGTTCTATTTTATATGGTATAGTTTCAAAAACGAATACCACCCATCCTTACACATGTTATCATAATACCGGCATTAAGAAAAGAAATTTTATTAAAACCATCGAAATTAACGTAAAAATGTTCCATACACCGCAAAGAGCATCGCAGTATTTACTTATACGATGCTCTCCGGCTATCATCATATTATCCTATTTCCCCACAAGAACTTCACCCCTGTCATTTACTCCTATAACCTTTTCACCGTCATGCCTGAGGGCTGTAATATACCTTATTATATCCGGTGTCAGTTCTTCTCCCGGACACACGAACGGAATTCCCGGAGGGTACGGTATTATGGAACCGGCACATATCGCCCCTTCCGCCTCTCCAAGAGGAACGAAATGCTTCTTTGACGGAACGCTGTGAAGCTTTCCTGCAGCAGGGATCTGATAGCGTCTTCTGCGATCCGCTCCCTCTGCTTCTGCCACGTGGGCTGTTTGTGATATTTCCTCAAGCGCTTTCAGAGTCTTCATCATATGATCTCTGGTATTGCCTATCCCTGTCATAAGCATCAGGATATCTCCCGTATAAAGTTCTGAAAATATACCTTTCTCCATTAGTCGTTTTTCCAGCTCTGCACCCGCTATTCCCAAATCTCCCATATCAAGATTGATTTTAGTGATATCCATATTATCGGCAGTCATTATTTTCAGTCCTTTTATACCGGCAGCTACATGGTAAAAATAATCAATGTTATCCCGCCACTCTCTTATGAGCTGTCTGCCATGATCTTTCAGCAAATCGGCATTGATATCCAGAAAGCTCATAAGTATATAAGACGGACTCGTGCTTTGTATTACCTGCAGTTTATCTTCCAGTACATAGCGATTCACTCGCTGAGAATTAAGATTTAAAACGGCGCTCTGTGTCAGCGACGCCAAAGTTTTATGTATGCTGTTGATAACTATATCCGCTCCGCAGTCTTCAGCAGAGGCAGGCATTGAATTACCGCATCCAAAGGTATGAAAAAATTTCAAGTGTGCACCATGAGCCTGATCTACAATCAATACCTTTTCCTCTTTATGAGCTATATCAGCTATCGCCCTGATATCGCTGCATATTCCATAATAATTAGGGCTTGGCAATATTATGGCATCTGCATCCGGGTTTTCTTTTATACATCGTTCTATCTCCTCAGGCGATATGGCTCCCAATATGCCATGTTCTTTTATAAACTCCGGAGCAGCGTATACCGGGTGAATACTTCCCAGTGTAAGCGCGTTAAATACTGACTTATGGCAGTTTCTTGCCATTATAAGCTTACCTCCCGGCTTCACTGCTGCCAGTATTGAGGCTATTATTCCTCCACTTGTTCCGTTTATCTGTAGGTATGACCGTTCTACACCATAAAGCTCACTGTATTTTTTCTGAACCTCTTTGATGATTCCCTCTGCCTGAAAAAGATTATCTGCTCCCGGTATTTCCGTGATATCACAGTCTGCAAGTCTGTCCAGAAATTCCCCATATCCATATTTTCTGAAAACAGCAGAGCCTTTATGTCCCGGCATATGAAAAGACACAGGCTCTATGTCCGCATGCTTCAGTAAAAATTCTCTCATAATACTACTCCATTATTCCCAAAATGCTACTGCCCTGATAGGTGCGCCATCCGCATTCTCCCATTTAAGGGGAAGGGCAAAGAACCAAAACAAATCATCTCCGCATTTATCTAAATCTTTGAGATTCTCAATATTTACTATTTCATGTTCTCTAAATAACTTCTTATGAATAGGCAGATCCTCATCGGCAATAGGATCAATTCCTATAACGTCAAGGCCGACGCCTTTTTTCCCTGTCTCTATTATAAAATTCACCACATCATCATTAATGCAGGGATAGTCACCGTAATAATCTTCCGTCCCCCATCTTTTATCCCATCCGAGATTAAAGAGCAGGAATTCCGCATCCTCTGCCTTTTTTCCGTATCTTGCTATTCTGTCCAGTGTTATAGTATCACCTTCTGTAAGGTCTTTGCAATCTATAACTAACGCTTTTCCCACAAACTGGCTAACAGGAAACTTATCAAGGGTTGTTCTGTCAGCAAAAAGATGATTGGGAGGGTCCATATGGGTACCTGTATGTGAATACATAGTCATCAGAGTTTCCTTAAATCCATCCTTTTCATAAGTATTAGCCTGCTTCAATTTGGGCTGCTCCGTTCCCGGATATACCGGCATGTCCTCTGATATAAAATGTGTAAGATCAATGATTTTCATGATTGTTACTCCTTTCTGTCTTCAGCATTCTGCCGTCTTTGAATTTTTTCAGCATTAGGTTTTGCGTAAATTTGATAGTAAACCATCAGAACTGCAAAGAAAATTATGATGCATATGGCAGTAGACAAACTTGACACGAATGAAGAATAAAATAGTATACCACATCCTATCAATGCAATTACAAAGAAAAATGTCTTGCCTTTTAATTTCCACGGAAGAGATCCATATTCATCTGCAAATTTTTTCTTATACATATAACTTGCTATCACGGTTATTATAAGGCATACGATACCGCAGGCGGTGGCCACATTTGCAAGCATTGTATAAGCATTACCCAGCTGCGGAACGATCCCAAGAAGCATCAGAACAATACCTATACAAAATGATACTGTCAAACCTACATGAGGAACACCTCTTTTATTGGTTTTTCCGAAAACCTTAGGCACTGCACCATAAAAGCTCATTCCATACAATAATCTTGATGCTGAGAATATTTCTCCTACAAGGCATGTCACACAAGCAATCCATGCCGCAAAATTTATTACAATTCCGGCTGCATCACCAAAAGCAAACTGGGCTGCCACGGTAAACGGAGATTCCATAGTAGACATTTCCTGATAATTTACGAGGCCGAGACAAACTACGATAGCAGCTGCATAAAGCAATATTATGGTTATGAATGCCCAGAACATAGCTCTTGGCATTATTCTGACATCCTTAGTCTCTCCGGCAGCGGCCAGAAGCGACAACGGCCCCATGTACGCATATGTTCCCGCGCATACAGCCAAAATAATTCCTTCTCCTCCAAAAGGTGCAAAAGGCTTATAATTTACGGCATCAATATTTCCCGAAACCACACCGGCCACGGTAAATACTGCCATAATCCCCACAAGCACTATTATCAAACCCAGCTGAGTTTTTCCTGTAACATCTCCTCCCAGAAGCGTCACGAAAAACACAATAGTCAAAATCAATATCCCCCATATTACTGCAGACAAATCCGCATTATTTGTCCACATAAAGAAATAATTGGAGATATATCCCGTTCCTAATCCAACAGATCCGAGAAATACCACATCCATTGTTATGTTTCCGAAAGCCGCCAGAATTCCCCATCGGGGCCCGAGAATCCTCTCGCTCCAGTTATACATAGAGCCAGCCACCGGCATCCCCACAGCCAACTCCGAAGCATTCATACATATACACATCAGCAAAAATCCTGCCACGGCATAGGCTATAATACAAGACGGCCCTGCCTGTTCGGCGCCTGAGGCTACCATTAGGAAAATACCGTCTCCCACCACAGCACCTACTCCCAACGCCCAGATCTGCCAAAACCCCATTTTTTTATTAAGATTTTCTTCTCTTTGCATAATTCACCTCCCAGTACAATCAAAATACCATTCCAGTCGACCGGTAAGCTTAACTTGATGCAATACTATAGCAAACAACATAAAAAAACAATATCGATTTGTCTGAATATTTTTTATTTTTTTCAGACAAATAGTATAAAAATATTGTATCATACACTTATATCAAAATTTCGGAGGTGACAACGATGTTTTCCATAAATGATTTTCTCGGCCTTGATCTCATAACATGGTATAAAAATCTCACTGATTCTGATATTCCTGCAGAAAGACCTATAGAATATGTTTCTGTCAATGACCTTCCTTTAGATGATTTCATCAGAAAAAATGAAATGGTTATAAGCATAGCCACACCCTACGTAAAGGATGAATGTCTAATGCATGAATTTATACAAGGTCTCATAAATGCCGAAGCCAGTATTTTCCTTTTAGCTATCCCCGGCGATGAAATGTCTCTGAGTGAAAATAACAGAAGGCTAGCTGAAAAAGGCGGTCTGCCTATATTGCTTATACCGTGGGATGTACGGTTTGCTGATATATTCGAAACTGTTCTTGGTTTTCTTCATCAAGACTATAATAACGCCGTCAAAAAAGTGGAAGGACTTCAGGAGGATATGCTTAAAAGTTTCCTTAACGGGACAGATTTAAAAGCTGCATCTCAGATAATATCAAAATATCTGGACTGTAAAGTATCCATCACTGACTGCAGCGGAAATGCTTTAGACGATGCTCCAAGAGCCGCTGACATGACAAGTATCCCTCTTAAATCCAATGGACATCTTTACGGTCATATACATATTAATACAGTCACGACTCAGGAGCTTCTTGATCTTCTGTCACACACACTTTCTCCGCTTCTTTCCTTATGGTTCTACAGAGATGAAATCATCGAACGTACGCAAAGCATGGCAAAAGAGGATTTGATCTGGATGCTTGCCAATGGCAGTGATCCCGGTTCAGAGAAAGTAACCAGAACTGCAAAGCTTATGGGAATGAACTTAAATCGTACATATGCATGCATAGTAGGCAGAGTACACCTCGAAGACAATCCTTCCAATGACTGGCAAGAAAACTGGATGGATTCTAATATAAATACTGTCAGAAACACTTTTATAAAAACTGCAGCATCACTGGGAAAAGATGCTATGATGACTCACCACAACAACGCCATAATAACATACCTCGAGATCTCACCCGCTTCAGGCAAAACTCAGATTTCAAAATTTCTGGATATAGCGGAGGAACAGCTAAAGAAAACATCAAAAAAGCTTATTTTTTCATGGGGAATAAGTGAAATAAAAGAAGGCCCCACAGACTACAGAAATTACTATCTTCATGCAAAACTGGCTGAAGAATTATGCACAGCAAATTTCCGTTATAACAAACGATATTATTATGAGAATACTCTTATCTACAATATGATGTCTACACTTTCTTCCGATGAAAATTTCATGAAAATTACTTACGATATTCTTACTCCAATCCTTCAATATGACAAAACTAAACGCACCAAACTAATGGAGACTTTAAGAGTATATCTTACCTGCAAAAATATTTCTGAAGTTGCCCGCAGATTAGGCAGACACCGTCAAAGTCTGCTTTACCAACTGGATAAAATAGAAGATCTTACAGGCCTTTCATTAAAAAACAGTGATGAACTTTTTCTTCTGGAGGTATGTGTAAGGCTGCATGTAGATCTGTCATCATATAAGTAATTGCTTATACTTCATTTTTTCTTATTCCCTTGCTGCTTAAGGCAACGACATCAGACAGTATAATTCACAGATTCCGTATATTAAAAATTCAAAAATCAAAGCCTCTTTCTTCCTTTCAACAGTTGCTTTTTTTAATCAAAGGCTTTATACTTTTGACTATCTATAGTATAATTTGATACATAAAACGCAAATTTAAAAAGTGAGGAAATAATATGCAAGATTTTAGAAAAGAATATGAAAGCAAGCTGATAACTGCAGAAAATGCGGTAAAACTGGTCAAATCCGGAGACTGGATAGATTTCGGATGGGGTACCGGTATTCCTTTTGATCTGGACAGAGAAATGGCAAAAAGAATAAAGGAAGACGATCTATATGATCTAAAATTCCGTGGCGGTATAGCGCTGAGAGTTCCTGAGATCTTCAAAATAGAAAATGCACCCAAGCATCTCTGCTGGAATAGCTGGCACATGACAGGAATCGAAAGAAAAGCCATCGCCCAAGGTATAGCTTACTACGCTCCTATCAGATATTCCGAGCTGCCCAGATATTACAGAGACCTGCCTGATCCTGTGGATGTAGCTATGATAAGGGTCACTCCTATGGACGAAGAAGGCTATTTCAACTTTGGTCCGAGTGCATCACATATGGCTGATATGTGCAGCAGGGCAAAATGTATCGTAGTAGAAGTAAATGAAAATCTGCCTTTGGCTCTCGGAGGAAATCCGGGCGGAGAAAAAATACATATCTCAAAAATTGACCATATCGTTGAAAGCAGTAATACTCCTATGGAAGAGCTTGGCGCAGCCAAAAGCGGCGAAATCGATGAAAAAGTTGCTGAATATATCGTTGAAGAGATTCCTAACGGTGCATGCCTGCAGCTTGGCATCGGCGGAATGCCTAATGCTGTAGGATCACTGATTGCCAAATCAGATCTCAAAGATCTGGGCGTCCATACAGAAATGTATGTAGATGCTTTCGTTGATATCGCTATGGAAGGCAAAATAAACGGTTCCAAGAAAACCATTGATACAGGCAGACAGGCATATGCTTTTGGAGCCGGGACAAAGAAACTTTACGATTACATCCATAACAATCCTGAGTGCCTCAGCGCTCCGGTAGATTATACAAATGACATAAGAGTAGTCAGTTCCATAGATAACTTTATCTCCATCAACAATGCTGTTGATATAGACCTATTCGGCCAAGTAAATGCCGAATCGGCAGGAATAAAGCACATAAGCGGAGCAGGCGGACAGCTTGATTTCGTTCTGGGAGCTTATTTATCTAAAGGCGGAAAAAGCTTCATCTGCTGCTCTTCCACATTTACAGACAAAGCAGGCAAAATGCATTCGAGAATCAGACCTACACTGGCAGACGGCTCCATCGTGACAGATACGCGAACTAATACTCATTATGTTGTCACAGAATACGGAAAAGTCAACCTCAAAGGACTTACTACATGGGAAAGAGCAGAAGCGCTCATCTCCATTGCTCATCCTGACTTTAGAGATGAGCTGATAAAAGATGCTGAAAAAATGGGAATCTGGAGAAACAGCAACAGAAAATAATTCGTTTTCACCGTTACTTTTTCAAAAACAGATTTTGTTATATGTTAATATCATAAATATAAAAAGGAGTTTAATCCTCGCTGACATTGCCCGGGAATTAAACTCCTTTCATATTTATTTGCTAATTATGCAGTGCCTCGACAAATGTAGGCAGGAACTGTTTCTTTCTTGAAACTATCCCTTTAAGTATTATTTTTTCCTCATCTTTCGGTATACCGAAAGCTTCTCTCGCTGTCTTCCCGGCCATAGATCCGTAACACAGAAGTTCTGAACTTGTCTCTATGATATTAGTCATCATAAGAAACATCATATCAAGATCCTGGTTTTCCATAACAACTTTTAAGGATGGCTCAACTTTTTCCTTTATCTTATCAAGTTCCTCCTGATCCATAGATGTTATCTGACTGACACCAAATGAATAACCTTCATTAGAAAAGATCTTGAAGTCCTGATAACATATTTCTTCAGGCGTCTTGCTCTGAAGGCTGCTTGCTGCTTCAAACATCTTATGAGCCAGTTCCCTTGGCTCAACACCTGCAATCTCAGCGAGCTTCGTACACGTTATTCTGTCCGCTTCCGTACATGTAGGCGATCTGAACATAAGTGTATCCGAAATTATTGCAGCAGTTAAAAGGCCTGCGATCTTTTTATCCGGAATAATTCCCATCTCTTTATACATCTGCGTAATAATGGTAGCCGTACAGCCCACAGGCTGATTTCTGAAATATACAGGACCCAGTGTCTCAAAGCCTCCAAGCCTGTGATGATCTATGATCTCAAGAACCTCCGCCTGCTCAATACCATCGACAGCCTGAGTTATCTCATTATGATCCACCAGAATAACTTTTTTTCTGTTGATATTGAGAAGCCTTCTTCGGGAGATCAGTCCCAGATACATTCCGTCTTTATCTATCACAGGAAAATTATGAAATCTATTGATTCTCATCATTTCCTCGACAGACTCAAGAGAATCAGTAAGCTGAAACGTCAGCAGATTTTCATGAGTCATAAAAAAGCTGACAGGAATACTCTGATTTATCAGCCTTGCTGTTGTAAAAGTATCATGAGGTGTACTGATAATTATACAGTCTCTTTCAGTTGCAAGCTTTTTTATAGCTTTCGTCGGAATAGATCCCTGACACATAACCAGACACTTAGCCCCGAGTTCTATCGCAGTAAAATGTGTTTCAAATCGATTTCCGGTAATGACAAGGTCCGATTCTTCTATAAATCCTTCCATCACATCAGGACTGGATGCAGCAATAGTCACCTTGCCTGACTCAAAGCACTCGTTATGATCCCCGCAGATAATATGCCCTCCGAGAGTCTCTGCAATACTGGAAAATTTCGTTTTAGCATTGGCCAGTACGTGACTGTCACTTTCATCCATATATGACTGAGCTATATCTGTTATGGAAACTATTCCCTCCACTTTTCCTTCAGAAAGAACCGGCACCGACCGCGCCCCCTGCTCATCCATCAGATCCCACGCACGTTTAATAGAATCTCCACTCTCGATACCTCTTATTAGATTCAAATCTATATCGCTTATTTCGGGCTGAACCGTACCTATATACTGCGGCGCCTTAACACCGAAATAATCAAGTACAAACTTTGTTTCTTCATTGACGATCCCGGCTCTGCATGCTATATAATCCGCACAGCCCACTTGATTCTTTAGCGCCGTGTATGCGATAGCCGAGCAGATAGAGTCAGTATCCGGGTTCTTGTGTCCTATGACATAAACCTTCTCTTTCGTGTTATTTTCTTCATTATTCATGATATTCTCCTAGCTATTAGTCATGGAGATAGTATACCACAATTTATTCACAGTTCAAAAAGAAAAGCTCTATTTAAACGTGCATATTAATGTAAATTTTTTGTTAAGTCTGCAATTTTTGAATTAAGAAATTTATTACTTTTCAAAAAAGTAATTGATTAATCTTTCCATATATGCTAAACTAATAAAAGTAATTGATTTGATTTCAAGGCTTTTCACAGACAATGATTTCTTTTAATTCATTGCTGGAAAAGCTTTTTTATTTTTACACCCAAAGATTATGGAGGTACTGATTATGAATAACGGTATAGTGAAATGGTTTAATGCTCAAAAGGGATATGGATTTATTACAGATTCCGAAACAGGAAAAGATGTTTTCGTACATTTTTCTGCTATCATCTCTGATGATTTCAAAAGTCTTGACGAAGGACAGAAAGTGACATTCGACACAGAACCTGATCCAAAAGACAGAAGCAAGATGAAAGCAGTTAACGTTCGCGCTGCATAGATTCCAAAAAAAGGCTGCATATCAAGTTGATATGCAGCTTCTTTTTTATATCTGTATACAAAAAGGCAAAATATAACAAATTTGCTGCCTATCTGCTGAAATATGCAAAAAGCTCATGAATCAAACGAAGTGCTGCCCATGAAGTTATATTGTTTACGTCAAGTTCAGGAGCTACCTCTACTATATCCACAGCTCTTACAGGAAGTCCCTCGATAATCATTTTAAACAACTCTGTAAGCTGAATGCTTGTCAGACCACCTGATTGCGGCGTCCCGGTTCCGGGCGCAAAAGCAGGATCCAGAACATCAATATCAATAGTAAAATACAAAGCATCATAATCACTGAATTTGTTTTTTAGTTTCTCATATACAGCCTCCGGTCCTATCTTATGAACCTCTTTAGCCTTTACCACTGTGATGTCCGGATTCTTATCAAGTACTTCAAGTTCTGCCTTCTCTGCAACTCGAATACCGACAAAAAACAGGTCTTCCCCCGTAATCATTTCATCTAAGGCGCGTGCTTCGGTACAGGCATGCGACCATTTATGGCCATCATATTCATCACACAGATCATAGTGAGCATCAAAGTGAATGACGCCTATCCTCGCACCCTCTTTTTTGCCTTTATGATACTTTGAAAACGCCTTATGCAGAGGAATAGTGACCGAATGATCTCCACCCAAAAAAAGACACATCTTATCTGATGCCATAAGCTCATACGCTTCTTCCTCTACCGTTTCATAATAATTCTTCCAATCAAGGTCCTGAGGGATATCCCCGATATCAAACAGAATCCCATCCTTTATTATCACATCATCTTCTGTTACATCCGACATCTCCGAAGAGAGATTTCGAATTGTTTCAGGCCCCTTGGCCGCACCTCTTCCCAAGCTTACCGCATTATCAAAAGGAACTCCCATAATACACAGTTTTGCTTTTTCAACAGAATCCGCACTCCATCTCAGCCACGAATCATTCATTAATTTCGAATATTTAAGCATAATATAAACCTCCACTGTTGATTTTACTTTAACCACAGCATATACTATGGAGTAACTCTATAGTCAAGGAGATCTTATATGAAATTTAATGATAAAATCATTTATTCAACCGGTGAATTCGCTGCATATTTTGGAATCAAGAAAGACACACTCCTCTATTACGATAAAATCAATCTCTTCCGGCCTGCAGGAATCCGCAGCAATGGATATCGATATTACACTGCTTCCCAGATTGCCCCTTTCCGCACACTTTTATCCATGCGAGAGCTTAATGTCCCGATTAATAAACTTTTACCTTACTTTCAAAATCCTTCTGCAAAAAAACTGTCCGATTTGACAACTTCACAGCTTACTAAAATAGATGAAGAAATCTCAAAACTTACCCAAATACAATTGCTTCTTAAACAATTAACAGACTCCGTAAACGAAGGCTTAAATGCAGAGTACGGAAAAGTCCTCATAGTCTCACTGTCTGATACTTATCTCCTTTACAGCAAGCAGACAGTTACTGATCCTGAAACATCAGAAGAACAGTGGGCTGATATACATAATGATTTTATTATGAGCTCCAATATCCCGGGAAGTTCCAACGTAGGCTCAGTTCTTTCAGAAAATGATCTGAAGAATAAAGTCTACAACCACATCAACAGGCTTTTTACCGAAGGCACTTGTCATACCGGAAGACTGCGAAAAGGCGGTACATATGCCGTATACTACCACAAAGGATTATACAGTCACATGAAACACGCCTACAGTAATATGTTTCGGCAAATAAATGAGCTTGGTTATATACCTGTAGGAGATGCTTATGAAGAATATCTCATAGCGGAGACTGCTTCAGCAAATGAAGAAGAATATGTTACAAAAATTACGATAAATGTTAAGGGGAGCTGTCAATGAGCCCCCCTGCAATATTTAAATATCACTATCCTTCAAATATTATTTGTCCTTCTTTTATCGTATAGACCACATTCATCTCATATATAGACTCTTTATCTGCATGTTCATAAGGATTCTTATCTATCACTGTAATATCCGCCTTTTTTCCCACTTCAAGGCTTCCGTTTACTTTTTCCTCATTTATGGCATAGGCTGCATTAACTGTATACATTTTCAACGCATCTGTAACGGATATATTTCTTACCGGATTATTTCCATTAACACACGATGCAATATCCGTCAGCGGTTCAATAGCTGTCACAGGGCAGTCTGATCCCCCACACACGATATTTCCTTCATCTATTATTCTGTTAAACGGATCCCAGCCGTCAGCCCGCTCACGTCCCAGAATCATCTCAAACTCTCCGCCTTCTTTTTTATCCCATAAATATGTAAATCCCGGCTGCATCGATAGAATCAGCTTCAGATCTTTGGCCATTTTTATCTGTTGCTCTGTAGGAAGGCAAAAGTGTTCTATCCTGTGCCTCAGATCTTTTTCGCCCTGCTCCATAATCACTCGGCGATAAGTATATATAAGCTGATCTATAGCTCTCGTTCCCACAGCATGCATGGAACACTGAAGCCCCGCTTCATGAGCTTTCGATATTACTTGATATACCTCATCATCTGTATGATACAAAACCCCCCTCAGTTCGGGAGCAGTAACATAAGGTTCAAAATTTGCCATAGTATATTCAAATAAAGCTCCGTCTAATGTAAGGCAACCGCCCACTCGCGGCAGATTCAGATCTACCGCCTTTTGGACTTCCCACGTCTGATAAAACGGCACGATATCAATACAAAGTGAATCCCGGCGATCTAATATAAGATCCATGTCTCTGTCATTTCTTACAAACTGACCAAACAAACCATGTATTGTGGTCACACCTTTTTTTGCGGCATGATTCGCGCAGTCTTCTATGAATTTCCACAGCTCATCATCTGAAAGAGAGCCTAAAATATTGGCCGTAGCAAGAAATGAAGATTCATCTGATGAATAAACTCCACTGATCTTATTTCCTTCTCTCTCTACTCCAGGAAGATGTCCCGGAACTTGCGCTACATCCTTTCCTTTGGAATTAACTGCGCAGCCATGAAGTGTTGCTGCAAATATTACAACTTTATGTTCGCCGCAGATCTCATCCAGCTCCCACCTTGTGGGATACCTATCTTCCTTTATATTCTGAGGAACATAATTCACACCATACACCCATCCATCTCCCGGCTCCTGCGTACACCTCTTTTGCAAGACTTTAAGAACTTCCTTTATCGTACTGCACTCTTGCAGATCAACACCATTTAGATTAATGCCGGCATTCAATACATGCACATGACAATCAGTAAGACCCGGCAAAACGGTATTCCCGGCGGCATCGATGATTTTGTCAGCATTTCCTTCGTGCCTTCCGCTGCCCATTTCAGCAATCATGCCATCTTTTACAGCTATCCAGCTGCAGTTTTCCTGTTTTTGAGCCATAGAAATAATATTGGCATTCTCGATTATTAAGTCATATCTCATATAAAACTCTCCTCTCTTACATTAAATCTGATCTCTCATGCAGTTCTTCCCGGCTGATTCTGTTTTTAAAGTAGAATTTCTTTGAACAGAATATCCCCCGCAATATTGCAGAAATAAACAAAAAGCTTGCCATCAGCACAAATGCCGGCGTATATGAACCTGTCAAATCATATATCATTCCAACTATCGTAGATCCGAACGCCACACCCAAAGCTATAAATATATTTAAATATGCTATGAATTTCCCTATCTCTTTTTCACCGAACATATGATTCATAATCAGCGGCGAGATAACATTTACTGCAGGGCATCCAAAACCATATCCTAAGATAAGGACCGTTACAAGCCATGGACAGCTTGGTATTGCAATAGTCGCTATGAAAGCTATCCCAAAAATAATGGAAACAACAACTGCTCCGCCGATGAGTTTAAATCTGTCCACATACGCTCCAACAACTATCTGACCTATTGCAAGCGCCCCAAACATGAGAGAAAATACAGATGAAGCGGTGGAATTTGATAGGCCGCCAAGCTGCAAAAACGGCATAGTATGACTCAAAACAGTTCCGGAAGCAATGGTAATAGTTGTTGCCGATAAAAGAACGATCCAAGTAGAAGGCCTCTTTATCGCCCTTTTAAATGTAGCTCCTGTCGCTTCACCATTCTCTGACTTTACTTCTTCCAAATCGCCTTTTCGTGTAAGCCCCTTTTCCTCAGGGGACCACTTCATGAATACTAACACGCATGGGATACATATGACTGCCAAACAAGCCGCTATTATGAGATATCCCCATCTCCACCCCATATTTTGTACCACTATATTCATCAGCCATGACATCACCATTGCACCGAGAGGAGAAAACAGGATTCCCAAAGCAATCCCCCTTAGTTTAAGACCAAACCAGTTACTTATTATTACTGTACACGGAGTACTTGTTAAAAGAGAAAAACAAAAACCCTGAGGTATAGCCAGTAAATAAAAGTGCCACAATTCCTGCGCTGCTGCAAACCCTGCAAAAGATACAGCGCCACAGACAGCTCCGAAAATCATGATTTTTCTGATATACTGACCAGTCATTCTGCTCTGAAATATAAACAAAGCAAGAACACTTGAAAGACACTGAATTGTAACATATACAGAAAACTGACCTATACTGAATCCCAAGTCAGAAGTCACAGGCAGGAAAAAAACACCTGTAATAGATATGATACAGGAATAACCAAATACTATAAGTATAAATCCTGCCAATGTTGCCCACCATCCGAAATAAACTTTTCCGCTGGTATCGAAAATTTTGCTTTCTTTCATTTTTTAAATCCCTCCTAAATCTTGATTATCTATTGATATCATTTTAGGTTTGATTCGCCATTATTGAAATAGTACGAATTTTCATTTTTATTCACAGAAAGGGCCTATCTTCCTGATTTTGTAATTTTTTTCAACATACGGAGTATTGTTTCGCTCAAAATGTGTATGTTATTATATAGAAAATAACTGTTGTTTATTTGATACGGAGGTAGGATGATATGTATAAATTTGAAGGAAATGATGTAAGCCTTATGAATCATATTATTTATACTATCTATAATGTAGAGAATATTGATGACATGCGTATGGATTTTTTAAAGCTCCTTAAACACCTTATTCCCTTCGATACTGCTAATTTCTATCTGATAGAATCAGATTCCGACGGTGTTCATACATTCAAGAGTCTCATAAATGAAAATACATTAAAAAATCCTAATGTTGACGATGTACTTCAAAAGCATATGAAGACAGGATTTGAAATAGATAATATGCACTGGCTTTATGATACTAAAAAATCCAGTGCCTATCGCCTTACAGATTTAATATCAGAAGATATTTTTACTGCCACTGATTATTACAAAGAACTTTTCGTCCCTTTTAATCTCCATTTCGGAGCACAGACAACACTGGTAAAAAACGGAGATCTTGTCGGCCTTTTAGGTTTATTCAGATGTAAACCCGCACCCAACTTTACCGATAAAGAGATTTTTCAGCTGGACTGTCTGAAAGATCATCTATCAGTACGTCTTTACAATGCGCGCATGCCAAAAGATCCATATCACGCAGGCCATGAAGGATATCGCCAAAAATATGATCTGACTCCAAGAGAATATGAAATTCTGGTTCTTTTGTTTAATGGTCTTTCAAATGATCAAATCGTACAAAAGTTATTTATTTCCGAAAACACCTTAAGACGACACATCTATAACCTCTTCAGTAAATTAGGCATACAAGAACGATGGCAATTATATTTCTTATAAAATAAATACGAAAAAATCCCCCGATTCCAAGGGTTGGAATTCGGGGGGTTCCACACGAATGTGATGTGAGCTGTTGCCAAAATGATTGGTTGTCTGCGCCGTAGATTGCAACCTTGCTTCGCTTCGGGCAATCCTGACGGGGGACCTTCTGGCAACTCGTTCTTCGTTGGGATAGATCTCCCTAACGTTTGGAGAACTGACTTGCTCTTCTTGCTTTCTTGAGTCCGTATTTCTTTCTTTCCTTCATTCTTGAGTCTCTTGTAAGGAATCCTGCCGCTTTGAGGGCCGGTCTGTAAGCTTCTCTGTCTGCTTCACAGAGGGCTCTTGAAATACCGTGTCTTAAAGCTCCTGCCTGACCTGTGTAGCCGCCGCCGTGAACTGTTGCGATAACATCGAACTTACCTTCGCAGCCTGCGATTTCAAAAGGTCTCTTAACTTCTCTCTTTACGATTTCCTGTGCAAGGTAATCATCCAGAGGCTTCTTGTTAACTGTGATATTTCCGTTACCAGGGATTAATCTAACTCTAGCAACTGAGGATTTTCTTCTTCCTGTTCCGTAATACTGTGTTTTTGCCATCGTTTAATTCCTCCCTTCCTTAAATATCCAAAACTTCCGGTTTCTGAGCAGCGTGATCATGCTCAGGACCTGCATATACCTTTAACTTCTTGTACATCTGTCTGCCCAGTTTTCCGTTAGGCATCATGCCCTTTACAGCGTGTCTCACAACTTCTGTAGGATGCTTTTCCATCATCTTTTCAAAAGTCAGCTCTCTGAGACCGCCCGGATAGCCGGTATGTCTCTTGTAAATCTTTTCTTTTCTCTTTTTGCCTGTTACCTCTACCTTCTCTGCATTGATAACGATAACGTAATCCCCGCAATCAACGTGAGGCGTGTAAGTCGGCTTATTCTTACCTCTGAGAACAGCGGCAATCTGCGAAGCCATTCTTCCCAAGTTCTTGCCTTCAGCATCCACAACGTACCATTTACGTTCTACTTCTGCAGGCTTTGCGATAAATGAACTCATCTTCTTTTCCTTTCTACCTACTGGGATCAAAACTCCGTGAGCTTATCAGCGTTTGCCGGAATTTAATCTTTTTCGGCCCTGCCTACTGAATTTTATGAAAGGGCTGCAAATTCTCTTTCGTAAAATTTTTTCGGCGTTACTAAAACTTATTTTGTTTAGCCGTGCTGGCCCGGACGGATATCCATCCTGCTCACACGAAAAATCTGTGTCGGCATGCGACACAGATTCATTTTACACGCATAAGGCTATCTTGTCAAAGTTTTTTTGCAGATTTATCCCTCATATTTCCTGAAAACCAGTCCGGCATTCTGACCTCCGAATCCGAACGCTGTGGTCATGGCGATATCCACCTTCTGTTTTCGGCAAACCCCGGCAACAAAGTCAAAATCCTCCTCAGGTTCATCCAGATTTAATGTAGGCGGTATAATACCATACCTCATTGCCTGAATACAAGCTATGGACTCAGTGAGTCCGCCTCCTCCCATTACATGTCCCGTAGCGCCCTTAGTAGAACTTACCGCAGGACGGCAATCTCCGAAAACTGCCTTAAGAGCAGCCATCTCTGCCTGATCACCCAGCTTCGTTCCTGTTCCGTGAGCGTTTATGTAATCCACATCCTCAGGCTTCATTCCTGCTCTCGACAAAGCTTTCCTCATACATTCCGCAGACATTTTCCCCTCAGGATCGGACTTTGTGACATGAAACGCATCATTGTTGTTTGCCCATCCGGCAAGCTCTGCATAAATGACAGCGCCGCGATTTCTCGCATGAGCTTCTTTTTCCAGCACCAATGCGCCTCCGCCTTCTCCTATGACAAAGCCGTTTCTGTTAACATCAAAAGGTCTGCAGGCATGCGCCGGATCATCATTTGCTCTTGACAGAGTATGAGCATTGGCAAGAGAATATATAACCAGAGGGCAGAGGATACTTTCCGAGCCTACTGCCAATACCGCATCCGCTTCATCTGCAAGAAGCAGCATAGCTGCCATGGATACAGCATCACACCCCGAAGCGCAGGCCGTTGACAGGGTTGAGCTTGGTCCACATATTCCGTAAGATATTGCAATCTGTGCCGCTGCAATATTTCCCAGTATACGCGGAACAAATCTTGGCCCCACATTTTTATGAACTGCATTGGTCAGAACTTCCTGTGTAGCTGCCGTAGTAGCCACACCTGCCATGGCAGTACCCATTACGATGCCTGTTCTTTCTGGAGCTGCCGGAAGATTCTCGCCAAGCGCTTCCTTGGCCGCCACATAAGCATACTGAGTGAAGGCATCAGTTTCGTGGATGACCTTCTTTGGCATATATGCTTCAATATCAAAATCTGTAACTTCCGCTGCTATTTTAACAGCCAGATCATCAGCATTAAATCTCGTAATTCTGTTTATACCGCATACTCCATTTATCAGATTATTCCAGTACTCTTCCACACCGCATCCTATAGGAGTGACTGCGCCCATTCCTGTGACTACTATCTTTTCTCCTTTTGTGTCCATAAATCCTCCCTGCGACCTTTACATATCCGCCAACATATTATATAATAGCAAAATCGGATAAATATTTGAAAAACACTGTTTTTTCGGATAAGTGTTCTCTGCTGATTTGATGATACCATCATCAAAAATCAGTGTCAACAAACGAGGTATAAAGAATGCATCTTAATCAAATAAAAAGCTTTCTTTCTGTAAGCAAAATGCTGAATTTCACAAATGCCGCCCGTCAAAACGGAGTGCCCCAGTCTACTATAAGCAGGCACATAAATGATCTGGAGCAGCAGCTTGGCGTCAAACTTTTTTACAGAACTAAACGTGACGTACAACTTACTGCAGAAGGCCGCACCTTTATCCCCTATGCTCAGGAAATTCTGGAAGCTGCGCGAAAAGGCTCCTATGCAGTCAAACAGCTTCACGACGGCGCTGAAGGGCGCCTTTCCATAGCTACAGTTACCACATCTGACACATTTTTAAAAGAATGTCTCAAAACATTCGGTCTTGCATATCCCAATATCGTAGTGGATATCACATATGTTTCCGGAGGAGATGTACTCATAGATGAAAATGACGACCCATATGATTTTCACTTTCTTTATACAGATATGCTTCCGGACAGTGATGAATTCGATATGCTCGAAATACACACTGATCAGCTCAATTTTATACTGCCGGCCGATTTCAGCAAAAAAAACAATACTGATATTCAATCCCTTCGGAAGCAAAAATTCATAATTCTTTCCGAAGAAGAAAATCCTATACTTTATATGCAGATAATGAATTTCTGCAGAACCCACAGATTTTCTCCCTCAATCATAAATCAGTTTAATGATATCAGATCTGTAATACTGTCTGTAAGCGCAGGATTAGGAATCTCGATACTTCCCAGAATGCTTCCGGACGATCCTTCATACTGCGACCTCGAAATAGTTCCTATTGATGATAATTATTGTCTCGGCTGTGCCGTAGCATGGAAAAAATCACTTTTGAATCCGGCAGCTTCGCTCTTCCTTGATATTATCAAGAAATTCAAAAGCTCCATATAAAGTTAAGCACATCTCTCGGATGTATATAACTGTCTGCAGCTCAAAAAAATGAAAGGAGATCTTTATGAAAGAAGTAAAATCACCTAAAAGACCAATGGCCTACTATTACATCGGCATCCTTCTCCTACTGCTGCTTTTCAACGTGTTTGTAATGCCTATGATGACGCGTCAGCAGGCTGCCGAAGTTGATTACGGCAAGTTTATGAGTATGATAGAAAAAAAGAATATAGGTGATGTCGAAATAAAAGACGGCGAAATCATATTCACTGATAAAAAAGAAAAGAAGATCTACAAAACAGGCCCCATGGAAGATCCTACGCTCACAGAACGCCTTTATGAATCCGGAGCTAAGTTTACTAAAGACATCCAAAGAAATACATCTCCCATGCTTTCTCTGTTGCTTTCCGCTGTATTGCCGCTTATTATTTTCATCGGCTTTGGAGAGTATCTCAGAAAGAAAATGGTGGATCAAGCCGGCGGAAAAGGAGCCATGTCCTTCGGAATGGGAAAAAGCAATGCGAAAATATATGTGCAGTCTACCGAAGGTATTCGATTCAGCGATGTAGCAGGAGAAGACGAAGCAAAAGAAAGCCTTTCGGAGATCGTCGATTATCTTCATAATCCTGAAAAATATACGGAAGTAGGTGCCTCAATGCCTAAAGGCATATTATTAGTAGGCCCTCCGGGTACAGGTAAAACCATGCTGGCAAAAGCCGTGGCAGGAGAATCAAACGTCCCGTTTTTTTCCATTTCAGGTTCTGAATTTGTGGAAATGTTTGTAGGAATGGGCGCCTCCAAGGTCCGAGATCTTTTTAAGCAGGCCAAGGAAAAATCTCCATGTATCGTCTTTATAGATGAGATAGATGCTATCGGGAAAAAAAGAGATGACCGAGTAGCAGGAAATGATGAACGCGAACAGACATTAAATCAGCTTTTGACTGAAATGGACGGCTTTCAGGAAAATGCAGGGGTAATCATACTATCTGCCACCAACAGACCGGAATCTCTTGATCCGGCTCTTACAAGACCCGGCCGCTTTGACAGACGCATACCGGTTGAGCTGCCTGATATCATAGGAAGAGAAGCTATCCTCAAAGTTCATGCGAAAAAAATAAAGGCCGCAGATGATGTGGACTTCCACACTATTGCCCGTATGGCTTCCGGCGCATCCGGCGCAGAGCTTGCCAATATAATCAACGAAGCTGCTCTCCGAGCAGTTAGGAACGGACGAAAGGTCGTTCATCAGGATGACCTCGAAGAAAGTATAGAAACTGTTATCGCCGGATATCAGAAGAAAAATTCGGTATTATCCGATAAGGAAAGAAAAGTAGTTGCCTATCATGAAATAGGACATGCTCTCGTAGCTGCTATGCAAACTCATACAGCGCCTGTCCAAAAAATCACTATTATCCCCCGTACATCCGGAGCTTTAGGCTACACACTTCAGGTGGAGGAAGATGACAGATATCTGCTGACCAAACAGGAAATCGAAAATAAAATTGCCACGCTTACAGGCGGGCGCGCTGCAGAAGAAATAATTTTCAGTGAAATAACTACAGGAGCAGCAAACGATATAGAACAGGCCACCAAGCTCGCCAGAGCCATGATAACCAGATATGGCATGAGTGATGACTTCGACATGGTAGCCTTGGAAACCGTAAACAATCAATATCTTGGAGGAGACACCTCATTAGTATGCTCCGCAGATACCCAGAATGAAATAGATAAAAAAGTAGTAAGTATCATTAAGCAACAACATGAAAAGGCTAAAAAGATTTTGATGGAAAACCGCAATAAACTTGATAAATTAGCCCAATTCTTATTTGAAAAGGAGACCATTACCGGAGAAGAGTTTATGAATCTCCTGAAGAAAGAAGAAAAAGAAGAAAAGGATCACAAGAAATAAATATAAAAATTAAAAATACGGTGCAAATAATCTGCACCGTATTTTTAATCAGCAATTCTATTTCAATAAACTTTCAAAAGCCCCATAAAGTTTAGGGAATTTACGTTTTAGTGAAATCGGTCTGTAATTTTTATCCTCAGCAAAATAATGTTCACTGTCACCATCATAACAAAGTTCACCGGTTTTGGCATTATGCACTTTATATTGAAATCTCATTCTGACTCCCGTAAACTTAGTTAGCTCCATTTTCACAGAGAAAAGATCATCATACCGGAGAAATGCTCTGAAATTTCCTGAAGCATTGACTACGGGTATTATCACACCCATCTTCTCCATATCATTATAATTCATTACATGATCCCCAATCCAGTCCATGCGGGCGTCCTCTATAAGTCTCAGATAGTTTGAATGATGCACTACACCCATCTTATCGGTTTCATAATACCTGACTCTCCGTCTATATTCCCACATTTATAACACCCTCTCTATTTTCTCTTTAAAAGTCCGTTTTTAAGATCCTCTTCTGCCTGCTGTTTCATAAGATAATGTATCTTCTTTCCTGTAGCTGTATGAGGAAGACTGTCCACGATCCTAAACCATCTTGGTTTTTTATAAGCTGAAAGCATAGGATGAGCTGTGCAGAATTCAGACAGCTCAGCAACAGTCAGAGATTCATCTTTAGCCACTACGTAAGCAACCACAGCCTGCCCTCTTGCTTTATCCGGTACGGAAGTAACTATGGAATCAGATACTTTGTCAAACTCATTTAAAATTTCCTCTATCTGTGTAGGATAAATATTTTCGGCAGAGCATACTATCATATCATCCTTTCTGCCGTTGACAGTTACATACAGATTCTCATCCCAGCAGCCTACATCAGCGGTATACATCCAGCCCTTATAAAATTTCTTTTCTTCTTCTTCAGGATTATTATAATAACTGTAGCTGCTCTTAGCAGGTGAACAGAGAATAATCTCACCAACTGTTTCATTATCCATAGGCACTATATCATCAGGTTCGGCTTTTCTATCCTCATATATCTTTACTACTCTTACTTCATCATCTATACAACTCCCCCCTACAGTTCCTGCATAGTCAGGCAGATCGTAAGGTCTAAGGAATGAATTCCAGAAAGTTTCAGTAGTTCCGTATCCATTCAGTATATTAGGAGTAAGGATTTCAAGATATCTCTTGCAGGCGGCCTTTTCAAGAGGGGCTCCCATAGTGACAAGGCCTCTCAGTCTGGAAAGATCAAATGGAGTTTTTTCCTGTACATGAGCCAACATTTCCAGCGTAGCAGGAGACCCTGTAAGATATGTTATTCCGTACTTTTCTACATACTGCAAAGTTGTTCTCGGTGAAAACGTCCTCATCAGCACCAATGTTGCACCTACATAAAAAGTCGGGCATGTTCCGCCTGAATGGCTTCCCCCTCTGTGAAACAAAGGGGTCATGTTCATGCAAACATCCTTAAAATTAAGAGGATAATGCATAATAGCATCGTGAGCTGACAAAACTTCATTTATATCATTGATAGGTACACTTTTAGGCAGCGACGATGTCCCACTTGTACACATTCTCACCACTTCATCGTAAATATGAGGCTCAAAATCTTTCTCCGGATTTTCTCTTGATTTTCCTTCCACATAATCATCATACGATATATGCCCCTCAGGAAGTATAGTATTATCAAGATTATCAGCCATTACTGCGCTGACAGGTTTATAGTTTGCCATTTCCAACGCTTCTGTGACCATTTCGCAGACTTCCGCTGCGTATATCACCACTTTAGGCCGATTATGGTCTATAAGCAAAGACAGCTCTCCCGATGAAAGCTTAAAATTGGCAAGATTTAAAATGGCGCCTATCTTTCTCGGTCCTATATAAGAAAAACAAAATTCAGGGCAGTTGACCAGAACTGACATAACTACATCATTCTTGCCCACACCGTCTTTTTTCAAAGCATCAGCAAGTCTGTTCGCCTCCGAATTAAGCTGACTGTAATCCCACTGACGTTCAGTCAGCGGATCTATCAGAGCTGTATGACTGCCGTAACGTCTTACATTTCTCATAAATCCATTAAGCCATGTATACTCTCGTTCAAACGTTTCAGTAAACATCTTATCATTATATGTTCTCATTATTTTATTCTCCTTCAATCATATTAATCATATTTTGCATTATATAATAGCATTTTAGCATTGTCAATGATATTGGCAAAAATACACATTAAAAAAGAATATCTCTGATCACAATTGCGTGATCAGAGATATTCAAAGCTTTTTATACACTCCAGCCTAAACTTTCCTGCTGAATACTATACAGTCTCCTATAAAGACCTTCCTTTTTCATCAGATCCTTATGCGTACCTTGTTCTACAACCTTTCCTTCATCAAGAACAATAATTTTATCCGCTGTTTCTATAGTTCGCAGTCTGTGGGCTATTACTAATACCGTTTTATTCATTATCAGCCTGCTTATTGCCTCCTGAATATATGCCTCACTTTCCGGATCAAGACTTGCTGTAGCTTCATCCAGAAGTACTATAGGAGCATCTTTGAGAAGAGCTCTTGCTATGGAGATCCTCTGCCTCTCTCCTCCGGAAAGAGTACTTCCGTTTTCCCCCAGCATGGTATTATATCCATTAGGCATTTTATTGGCAAATTCATCACAGCGCGCTGCTCTGGCAGCTTCAAGCACCTGTTCTTCAGAGGCATCCATATTGCCGATTTTTATATTATTATAAACCGTATCATTAAAAAGTACTACGTCCTGAAACACAAAAGACATATATTCCATCAAATGTTCAGGATCAAGCTCTTTAACATCTATACCTCCAATCTTTACACTTCCTTCATCTACATCCCAGAATCTGGCTATCAGCCGCGATACGGTGCTCTTCCCGCTTCCACTTGGACCAACCAGAGCTGTAACTCCTCCTGCAGGAACTGTTATATCCACACTCTTTATTGTATCTTCCCCTTGATCATTATACCGGAAGCTAACATTATTAAGTGTGATGTCATATTCTTTTACCGGCTTCTGCTCATCCCCTTCCATAGGTTTAATACTCATAAGCGTACGCATTCTCTTTATTGCTATTTTATGATAAAACAGTTCAGGAAGAAGAGTCAGTTCTGTCAATATTGGCCCGTATATTCTCGTAACTATGGTAAGACAAAGCAGCATAGGTACGAGTTCTATTTTTCCGCTCATCAAAAGAGATGTACCCGTAAAAACTGTTATTCCTATGCCTGATTGAAGAATCATCTGTGCTCCTGTTACAAAGACACCGGATCCAAATTCCATTTTTATTGCCAGTTTTTTCATAGTCCTGAGGGCATTTTCCAACGCCTCAAACTGTTCACCGTCCAAATTGCATGCCTTGATCACCTTAATCCCTTCTATGTACTCCTGAACCTGCTGCGAAGCTTCCAATTTAGCTTTATCATGTTTTCTTCCCAGTTTTTCCTGAATACGTTTGCTGGCAAATATGATTAGAAAAGCCACAGGAACAGAAATGAATATCGCAAGAGCCATACGCCAGTCATAAAAAGCGAACATCACGCACACCACAGTAATAGTTATCATATTTGATATCATCTGAGGATATATGTGGCTCAAGACATGTTCCGTAGTTGCCACGTCCCCCATCATATTTGTAGTAAGTTCAGACAGATTCTTTGAATTAAATACGCTCATAGGAAGTTTTCTTATATGTTCTGCAAGAGACGTCCTTGCATTTTCACTTTCCATATAAGATACTACATACGTTTTTTTATAATCATTTTTGCTGCACAAAAACACAAGCACTGCACCTGCAATTCCCCCGGCAAAATAAAGCCACATGTTAATCCATGAAACATTTCCTCCGGTGAATGGCTTCATAAGCTCCATAATTACCAGAAGCATAATCATGGACGGAATAAACATTGAAAAGTTTGTAACAGTGCATGCTGCTACAGCCTTTTTGAGGTCCTTATATCCTTTATCTGTCAGCATTAGAGTTTTCTGCATCTTCGGTTTTCTTTCATCCATTTATATTCGCCTCCTTTTTCATCTTCCAGCTGACAGTTTTATTATATGTCTGCCACATAGCTGCATACTTTCCCTTTTTCTTCAGCAGTTGATCATGAGTTCCGTTTTCAGCAACATGCCCGTTATCCATAACAATTATATTATTAGCACTTTGAATAGTAGAAAGGCGATGAGCAATAATGATAACGGTTTTTTTATTCATAAGCTTTTCAAAAGCTTTCTGGATCAGATGTTCATTCTCTGGATCAGCAAAGGCTGTGGCTTCATCAAGAACAACTATAGGAGCATCTTTTACAATCGCCCGAGCGATAGCAATACGCTGACTCTCTCCCCCGCTGAGATGAACGCCCTTCTCCCCTATAACAGTATCATATCCATCAGGCAGAGACATGATGAAATCATGGCACTGCGCTGCCTTGGCAGCATCTGTTATCTGCTTCATATCAGCATTTTTGTTCCCCAGACGGATATTTTCTTTAATGCTTTGCTTAAACAGAAAAACATCCTGAAATACAAAGCTCACCTGACTCATCAGATATGGACTCTCCATCTGTCTTATATCCGCAGAGCCGATAGATATGCTTCCCTCATCTACATCAAAAAAACGCGGTATTAAGTGTGCAATGGTACTTTTTCCCCCTCCGGACGGTCCTACGATAGCCGTTATCTCACCCTGTTTTGCTGTAAAACTGACATTTTCAAGAGCATACATTTCCTTGTCTTTATCATAAGAAAAATAAACATTACTGAAAGAAACATCATGATTTTTCGTATGTTCCGGATTTTTTGGCTGCTTCAGCTCAGGTTCTGCCAGTATTGAATCCATCGTTTCAACGCCATTTATTATACGCATAGCGTCAGAATTAACATACATTATCTTGGATAAGATTCCTGCTATGGCAGGAACAAATATAAGATAAAAAATAAACTGAGAAGCAAATCCCTTAAAATCACCTGTATTCATTCCTATGAATATTCCCACCGGCAAGACAAAGAGATAGATATTATTTATCAGCGTCAAAAATACTGACATAAGATTTTCCCAACTCAAAGTATAAGGTATGACCATAGCCGTATATTCTTTAATGGTTTCATGAAGCCTTCTGAAAGAATACACAGTCTGTTTGAAAGCTTTTACCACCGAAATACCCCTTATATATTCTACAGCTGCATTATTCATATTCTCAAGAGATCGCTGATACTGATCCATCATCTTTTTGGCACCCTCTCTGCCATAAGCTGCACTTTGCAGAATAAAAGCCACAATAATGCCTGCAATAGCAGCCAGACCTAAACGCCAGTCGATACTAAGCAATATCACAATCATCACGACAGGTGATACAAAAGCGGCAACTATATCAGGTATTTGATGTGCAATAAATGTTTCAATTTTTTCTATATTCTCATCCGTAATTTTTCTTAATTTGCCGCTGCCTATCAATACATGAAATCCAAGAGGCACTCTGGCTAAATGTGTAAGAAAATTTACCTTCAACTCGTATAATGTTCCAAATGCTGCCAGATGCGAGCATACAAGAGCGCTAAAATAAAGCACAACATTAGCCACAACACCTGCTATGGCAAGCCAGCCATAATAAAATAAATCTGTATGTCCCAGTTCATTCAAGTCCGGATATACTTCCAGTATCTGGCGTACAATATTGTAAATTGCCAGATAAGGGATAAAACTGGCTACGGCGGCCAAACAAGACAGCGCCACAGAACTTATGACAAGTGTTTTCTTTGTCATAGCCAACTGTATAAGCCTTGACATACCTGTCTTAGGGCTTTGCTTTTTCATAAAATCCTCCTTACTTTTCATTTATTTTATATTTAAAAACTCTTCCTTTAACCGTTCTCTTCCTTTATCATCAAGAAGAAAAAAGGCTTTTACTGTGCCATTTTCAATATGAAGAACTGCCGTACAGCACTTCATAATAAATTCCAGATCATGAGTAATAACAAGCGACAATTCCGCATTTCTTGCCGCCTCGTTAATAAGGGTACAAGCACGACACATACTCTCATAATCAAGTCCACTCGTGGGCTCATCATATATTAAAAACTTTTTTCCTGCATACACTGCGCTTGTTATGGCAACCCGCTGTTTCTGACCCCCCGAAAGCGCCAGAGGATGATTATCAGCAATAGATACTATACCCATTTTCTCAAAGACAGTTTCTAAATCACCTTTGCCGGAATCAGAAACATTTAAGGTCACTTCATCCCGCACACTCTCCGTAAACAACTGATGGTTAACATCCTGCATGACCATGTAACTTTTCTTCAGACGTCTCTTAGCTTTTATTTCTTGCTCTTCAAGATAAAATTTTCCTCTATGCTTTCCTATGCCACAAAAGCATCTCGCAAAGGTTGATTTTCCTGCGCCGTTATGCCCTATGACTGCTACCGTTTCACCCGCCGGTATACACAAAGAATCTATATCAAGGACAGTTCTTCCTGACATCTTACATAAAAGATTTTCTATCCTGAACACTCCTGATACCATATCATTTTTCTTTCCGCCACTTTGATCATTTATCTGACGAAGGTCCAACGTTCTTAATCCCATGGATGATATAGCCTGCGGAGACAACTTCATCAACGAATCTCTCGTATACTGCGTTTTCACTTTCCCATCTTCAAGATAAATAAAACGATCCGCCAGATCCATAAGATAATACAGACGATGCTCCGAAATCACAATAGTATGTCCTGAATCCTTAAGCTTTACCAGAATCTCTTTCAGCTTTATTACTGCCGCCTGATCAAGGTTGGAGGATGGTTCATCCAATACAAAAATATCAGGCTGGACAGCATATACACTCGCACAAGCAATGCGCTGCTTTTCTCCTCCTGAAAGATCAAAAATACTGCGCCCCAAAAGATCTCTAAGAGAAAACAACTCAGCAGCTTTTTCTATTCTGCCTGCGATTTCCGCCCTCGCCAAACCCTGATTCTCACAGCCAAAAGCAATTTCTCCCGTCGTATCCACATTAAAGAACTGACTTCTCGGATTCTGAAAAACAGATCCTACATGTTGTGATATTTTTGCCAGAGGCTGATCTGCGATCTCTGTCTTGTCAACAAAAACACTACCCTTTAATTGCCCCTCATAATAATGAGGAATAAGGCCGTTTATCAGCCGAGTCACCGTGGTTTTCCCGCAGCCACTCTTTCCGCATAAAACTACACACTCTCCTTTCTCAACATTTAAATCTATATCTTTTAGGTTATATACACCCTCACCGGCATTTTCATATCGAAAGCTCACACCTTTAAGCCTTATCATGTCAATCCTCCGTAAATAACAGAACCTACAGAAAAGAGCATCAGCAGATAATCACTCCCATGAAGTCTGATATCGCCAATACAGCTACGCTTCGTATCAGCATCCAGCCCTCTTGACAGGGATGCTGCTGCAAGTTCATCCGCAATAGTAGCTGTAGACATAAGCAGAGGAACCATAGTATATTCCAACGTCATCATAGGCTTCGTCAAGACTGATTTTACCGAAATACCTATTCCTCGAAAACGCATGGCATCCCGTATACTCTTCCACTCTTCTGAAATTGTGGGAATAAATCTAAACATAACCGAGAAAGGTATAATGACCTTTACCGGAAGGCGCATACGTTCAAAAGATATTATAAACTCACTGACCGAAGTCGTTTTCAGCAGTAACATTGCAGCCATAAATATAGGCAATATCAGCCTCGCCATCCTCGCTACTGAAAGAAACAAGCTAACTCCTCCCCCGCTTATATTAGGAACCACTATTATATCGAGAGAAATCATGGCGGACAAAATCACGGCAAATTTAACAACACTTCTGAAACGTCCGCTGGCAATTAAAAGCAGACTCAATAAAATAAATGTAGCTATTTCCAGCCAGAAAGGAGGAAGCATCAAGCATGAACTGCCGACTCCGAAAAGAAGTACAAACTTGGTGCGAGGATCCAACTTTAACTTTATCTGCTGAGTAATTTCGCCAACCCCCATTAAACTACTCCTGCCTTTTTAAAATGTTTTTTAAGGAGTTTAGAGCCGACAATACCTCCAATTAATCCCCCGATCAAGGCAATTGCAATCAATATCAAAATAATCCACTCCGGGGTAAACTTATCTATAGCTGCAGCATAATCCGCCCCATAATACGCTTCGCACGATTCTATAAAAGCAGGCTTTGCAAATACCAACATCCAGAAAGGAGCCATACTTGTGCATGCAAATACAGTGTAACTGGCAATATAAAAATTTTTTGAGCAATATCCTCCTGCCCGCGCTATAAATTCCGCTGCTATCCCCACAGCAAGGCACCAAATCAGAGCCATCCACACTCCTCCGGAAGATGTTAACAGCCCCACTACCGCCGAAAGGATCAATATGACACCAAATTTAGGTACCTTCGAAACATACATCATATAAATACTTCCTAAAATAACAGAATTAACAAAAGGGGCTATTAGATAAAGAATAGGAACAAATCCCATCACAGATACGACAGAAAACAGTACTACTACATAAAGAGCTGCAAAAGCGCCCGCTACTATCAAATCTTTTGTCTTAAGCTTCATTGTTTTTGAATTCATTTTTCCTCCTGATGATAAAATCTTTAAACAAACGAAATTTGTACTTTCGTTAGTGTTAACTAACTAATTAAAATTATATCATCCTTATTTTTATGGTCAATGCTTTTCCCTTTTCATGATAAAAATTGTCAACTTCAATGCAAGGGGACTACTCAAAATTTTCATAACCACTTGCCCATATCATTAACCGGAAACTTAAAAATACCAGATCCGATTCTTACAAAAAAAATCACCACATCGGACCCCAAACATATCGTTTAGCCAATGCGGCGAATTATCTTTTCCTTATAGATTTTATTTTAAATTTTATATCTGATTTTTGATTATCCGCATAAACACTATACTTTCAAGCATTTTGAAATATAGGAAAGCACTCATTTTACCACGAATTTACCACGATTGAATGAGCCTTGATATGACGTAAGAATTTGAAAAGGACACCGTATAGTTTGGTGTCCTTTTACATGAAAATCATTAGTCGCTATTGATTGTTATTATACATTTTGTTAATTGTTCTTATTTCTTTTACGTTTTTTACCGAAAATCATGAGTATTGTCCGAGAGTGATTGGTCTTGCGTATGGTTAACCCTAAAGTTATGGAAATAAGACTTAGAAGCAAACTTAAGAGTGTGTTGATAGTGCATTATCTTAAAATTTTGTATAATGGTATCGTAATTTAAGACACTTCAAGAGACATTTCTTAATGAATCTGATATACTGTAAACACTACAGAAAGAAGGATTATTATTATGTCTCGAACAAGAAGAAATTTCTCTGCCAAATTCAAATCAGAATTAGTGATTGAACTGCTCAAAGGAGAAAAAGACTTAAATACAATCGCAACCGAAAACAATATTCAGCCGAATCTTCTCCGCAACTGGAAGAAGGAGTTCCTCGATAAAGCATCCGTGGTTTTTAATGACACACGAGAGGATAATCTGAAAGAAAAACTCGCTTTAGAACGCAAGGAAAAAGCTGAATATGCGAAAAAAGTTGGCCAGCTCACTATGCAGGTGGATTGGTTGAAAAAAAAATCTGAAGAAACACTTGGACCTGACTACGAGAGTAAATTTAGTCCAAAACCTTTTGAAGACTAAAGAACTTCCAGTTAAAACAGGAGCTACACTTCTTGATATCAATCGTACCAGTGTTTATTACAAGGGCATGCCCATATCTCAGGAGGAGTTGGATTGCAAATCGATCATAGATCGATTACACACGGATAATCCGGCCTGGGGAGCACGACAACTGTCTGCTCAACTGAAGAAGCGTGGGCATCAGGTTGGTCGCCGGAAAACGCGCCGTTATATGAATGAAATGGGGATTGATCCAATTTATCCAAAAATGAACCTTTCTAAACGTATGCGACAGGCTAAAGTCTGCCCGTATCTGCTACGTAACGCCGTTATCGACCGTCCAAATCAGGCATGGTCAATCGACATTACATACATCCCCATTAAGCGTGGATTTCTGTATCTGACCGCTGTGATTGACTGGTACAGCCGCTGTATCGTTGGCTGGGAAGTCGATGATACTCTGGATACCAGAATGGTCATAACTGCGTTAAAAAAGGCGTTTATAGTGGCAAAACCTGTTATCCTGAATTCAGATCAGGGCTGTCAGTTTACAAGCAATGAGTACATGAATTTCCTCAAAGAGAACCAGATCCGTCAAAGCATGGATGGTAAAAGCCGGTGGGCTGACAATATCATGATTGAACGATGGTTCCGAAGCTTCAAGTACGAGGAAGCATATCTGACCCAATATAACAATATCAGAGAAGCACGGAAGGCAATCGGTAAATATGTGCACACTTACAACTTTGAACGTTGTCATTCTGCACTCAATAATCAAACACCGGCATCCTGCTATTATCCGATTCTGTTACTGGATGATCATGCAGCCTAAGGGGGGATTTTCTCCCCTACCCAGTTACATATATCAGTTCATTATAAAAAGCTTAGATTTTTGTCTTGACAACTGAACCACTATATTGTATAATAGGAATTGAAGTTAAATTAGATGCTAAAAATTTGTAATTAAGAAGGAGGGATTCGTCATGTTGGTATTCCAAATGCGTAATGTAGATAAAACATCTACTGTTTTGAAACAGACTAAAAACAGTGATTACGCAGATAAATAAATACGTTAGATTAATTCCTACCAGTGACTAATCTTATGACTTTTTAAACAGATAACTAAAATTACAAACAAATCGTTTAACTTCTGTATTTATTTATAGATGTAATCACTTCAGGAGTGATTACATGAACAAAAATATAAAATATTCTCAAAACTTTTTAACGAGTGAAAAAGTACTCAACCAAATAATAAAACAATTGAATTTAAAAGAAACCGATACCGTTTACGAAATTGGAACAGGTAAAGGGCATTTAACGACGAAACTGGCTAAAATAAGTAAACAGGTAACGTCTATTGAATTAGACAGTCATCTATTCAACTTATCGTCAGAAAAATTAAAACTGAACATTCGTGTCACTTTAATTCACCAAGATATTCTACAGTTTCAATTCCCTAACAAACAGAGGTATAAAATTGTTGGGAATATTCCTTACCATTTAAGCACACAAATTATTAAAAAAGTGGTTTTTGAAAGCCATGCGTCTGACATCTATCTGATTGTTGAAGAAGGATTCTACAAGCGTACCTTGGATATTCACCGAACACTAGGGTTGCTCTTGCACACTCAAGTCTCGATTCAGCAATTGCTTAAGCTGCCAGCGGAATGCTTTCATCCTAAACCAAAAGTAAACAGTGTCTTAATAAAACTTACCCGCCATACCACAGATGTTCCAGATAAATATTGGAAGCTATATACGTACTTTGTTTCAAAATGGGTCAATCGAGAATATCGTCAACTGTTTACTAAAAATCAGTTTCATCAAGCAATGAAACACGCCAAAGTAAACAATTTAAGTACCGTTACTTATGAGCAAGTATTGTCTATTTTTAATAGTTATCTATTATTTAACGGGAGGAAATAATTCTATGAGTCGCTTTTGTAAATTTGGAAAGTTACACGTTACTAAAGGGAATGTAGATAAATTATTAGGTATACTACTGACAGCTTCCAAGGAGCTAAAGCGCTCGGGACCCCATTAAGTATTTTTAAAAGCATGGTCGCAAGTTTCACTAGCAGCCATGCTTTTATTGAATCATTGTAGGACATTTTAAAGATAATTGCCCACTTTAAAATTAAACATGTGCTTAGAATCGTTCTAGGCAACACCAATAACAATCACTAATCACAAGTGATTTGTGATTAATCACTTGTGATTTACAAGGTGTAACGATATAATTAAATGGAAAACGTGCAAAATATTTACATAAACAGGAGGGAGAAACTTGGAACTAGCATTTAGAGAAAGCTTAAAAAAGATGAGAGGTACCAAATCAAAAGAAAAATTCTCCCAAGAATTAGAAATGAGTAGATCAAATTATTCATTGATTGAATCAGGAAAATCAGATCCGACATTAAAAACATTGGAACGAATTGCAGAATTGACAAACTCAACCTTAGTTATTGACTTAATTCCTAATGAATTAGAACAAGTAGAGTTGCAAATAGAAGAAGAGAAGCAATGATTGTCGTTAATATATTTAACGAAATTGTTGCTTATTTTTTTTAAAAGCGGTATACTAGATATAACGAAACAACGAACTGAATAAAGAATACAAAAAAAGAGCCACGACCAACTTATTTTCCGCCAAGAAAATAAGTTGCGAGCCTTAATTGATTACCACCAATCAATTAAAGAAGTCGAGACCCGAAATTTGGTAAAGTATTTAATTACTTTATTAATCAGATACTTAAATATCTGTAAACCCATTATATCGGGTTTTTGAGGGAATTTCAAGTCTTTAAGAAGATACCAGGCAATCAATTAAGAAAAACTTAGTTGATTGCCTTTTTTGTTGTGATTCAACTTTGATCGTAGCTTCTAACTAATTAATTTTCGTAAGAAAGGAGAACAGCTGAATGAATATCCCTTTTGTTGTAGAAACTGTGCTTCATGACGGCTTGTTAAAGTACAAATTTAAAAATAGTAAAATTCGCTCAATCACTACCAAGCCAGGTAAAAGCAAAGGGGCTATTTTTGCGTATCGCTCAAAAAAAAGCATGATTGGCGGACGTGGCGTTGTTCTGACTTCCGAAGAAGCGATTCACGAAAATCAAGATACATTTACGCATTGGACACCAAACGTTTATCGTTATGGTACGTATGCAGACGAAAACCGTTCATACACGAAAGGACATTCTGAAAACAATTTAAGACAAATCAATACCTTCTTTATTGATTTTGATATTCACACGGCAAAAGAAACTATTTCAGCAAGCGATATTTTAACAACAGCTATTGATTTAGGTTTTATGCCTACGTTAATTATCAAATCTGATAAAGGTTATCAAGCATATTTTGTTTTAGAAACGCCAGTTTATGTGACTTCAAAATCAGAATTTAAATCTGTCAAAGCAGCCAAAATAATCTCGCAAAATATCCGAGAATATTTTGGAAAGTCTTTGCCAGTTGATCTAACGTGCAATCATTTTGGGATTGCTCGTATACCAAGAACGGACAATGTAGAATTTTTTGATCCCAATTACCGTTATTCTTTCAAAGAATGGCAAGATTGGTCTTTCAAACAAACAGATAATAAGGGCTTTACTCGTTCAAGTCTAACGGTTTTAAGCGGTACAGAAGGCAAAAAACAAGTAGATGAACCCTGGTTTAATCTCTTATTGCACGAAACGAAATTTTCAGGAGAAAAGGGTTTAATAGGGCGTAATAACGTCATGTTTACCCTCTCTTTAGCCTACTTTAGTTCAGGCTATTCAATCGAAACGTGCGAATATAATATGTTTGAGTTTAATAATCGATTAGATCAACCCTTAGAAGAAAAAGAAGTGATTAAACTTGTTAGAAGTGCCTATTCAGAAAACTATCAAGGGGCTAATAGGGAATACATTACCATTCTTTGCAAAGCTTGGGTATCAAGTGATTTAACCAGTAAAGATTTATTTGTCCGTCAAGGGTGGTTTAAATTCAAGAAAAAAAGAAGTGAACGTCAACGTGTTCATTTGTCAGAATGGAAAGAAGATTTAATGGCTTATATTAGCGAAAAAAGTGATGTATACAAGCCTTATTTGGTGACGACTAAAAAAGAGATTAGAGAAGCGCTAGGCATTCCTGAGCGGACATTAGATAAATTGCTGAAGGTACTGAAGGCGAATCAGGAAATTTTCTTTAAGATTAAACCAGGAAGAAATGGTGGCATTCAACTTGCTAGTGTTAAATCATTGTTGCTATCGATCATTAAAGTAAAAAAAGAAGAAAAAGAAAGCTATATAAAGGCGCTGTCAGAGTTTTTTGACTTAGAACATACATTCATTCAAGAGACTTTAAACAAGCTAGCAGAACGCCCAAAAACGGACACACAACTCGATTTGTTTAGCTATGATACAGGCTGAAAATGGAAGAAGTTTTAATTGATGATAATATGGTTTTTGATATTGATAATTTAAAAGGATTTCTTAATGATACCAGTTCATTTGGGTTTATAGCTAAAGAAAATAATAAAATTATAGGATTTGCATATTGCTATACACTTTTAAGACCTGATGGAAAAACAATGTTTTATTTACACTCAATAGGAATGTTACCTAACTATCAAGACAAAGGTTATGGTTCAAAATTATTATCTTTTATTAAGGAATATTCTAAAGAGATTGGTTGTTCTGAAATGTTTTTAATAACTGATAAAGGTAATCCTAGAGCTTGCCATGTATATGAAAAATTAGGTGGTAAAAATGATTATAAAGATGAAATAGTATATGTATATGATTATGAAAAAGGTGATAAATAAATGAATATAGTTGAAAATGAAATATGTATAAGAACTTTAATAGATGATGATTTTCCTTTGATGTTAAAATGGTTAACTGATGAAAGAGTATTAGAATTTTATGGTGGTAGAGATAAAAAATATACATTAGAATCATTAAAAAAACATTATACAGAGCCTTGGGAAGATGAAGTTTTTAGAGTAATTATTGAATATAACAATGTTCCTATTGGATATGGACAAATATATAAAATGTATGATGAGTTATATACTGATTATCATTATCCAAAAACTGATGAGATAGTCTATGGTATGGATCAATTTATAGGAGAGCCAAATTATTGGAGTAAAGGAATTGGTACAAGATATATTAAATTGATTTTTGAATTTTTGAAAAAAGAAAGAAATGCTAATGCAGTTATTTTAGACCCTCATAAAAATAATCCAAGAGCAATAAGGGCATACCAAAAATCTGGTTTTAGAATTATTGAAGATTTGCCAGAACATGAATTACACGAGGGCAAAAAAGAAGATTGTTATTTAATGGAATATAGATATGATGATAATGCCACAAATGTTAAGGCAATGAAATATTTAATTGAGCATTACTTTGATAATTTCAAAGTAGATAGTATTGAAATAATCGGTAGTGGTTATGATAGTGTGGCATATTTAGTTAATAATGAATACATTTTTAAAACAAAATTTAGTACTAATAAGAAAAAAGGTTATGCAAAAGAAAAAGCAATATATAATTTTTTAAATACAAATTTAGAAACTAATGTAAAAATTCCTAATATTGAATATTCGTATATTAGTGATGAATTATCTATACTAGGTTATAAAGAAATTAAAGGAACTTTTTTAACACCAGAAATTTATTCTACTATGTCAGAAGAAGAACAAAATTTGTTAAAACGAGATATTGCCAGTTTTTTAAGACAAATGCACGGTTTAGATTATACAGATATTAGTGAATGTACTATTGATAATAAACAAAATGTATTAGAAGAGTATATATTGTTGCGTGAAACTATTTATAATGATTTAACTGATATAGAAAAAGATTATATAGAAAGTTTTATGGAAAGACTAAATGCAACAACAGTTTTTGAGGGTAAAAAGTGTTTATGCCATAATGATTTTAGTTGTAATCATCTATTGTTAGATGGCAATAATAGATTAACTGGAATAATTGATTTTGGAGATTCTGGAATTATAGATGAATATTGTGATTTTATATACTTACTTGAAGATAGTGAAGAAGAAATAGGAACAAATTTTGGAGAAGATATATTAAGAATGTATGGAAATATAGATATTGAGAAAGCAAAAGAATATCAAGATATAGTTGAAGAATATTATCCTATTGAAACTATTGTTTATGGAATTAAAAATATTAAACAGGAATTTATCGAAAATGGTAGAAAAGAAATTTATAAAAGGACTTATAAAGATTGATTATATAATATATGAAAAGCTATTATAAAAGACATTAGTATTAAATAGTTTAAAAAAATGAAAAATAATAAAGGAAGTGAGTCAAGTCCAGACTCCTGTGTAAAATGCTATACAATGTTTTTACCATTTCTACTTATCAAAATTGATGTATTTTCTTGAAGAATAAATCCATTCATCATGTAGGTCCATAAGAACGGCTCCAATTAAGCGATTGGCTGATGTTTGATTGGGGAAGATGCGAATAATCTTTTCTCTTCTGCGTACTTCTTGATTCAGTCGTTCAATTAGATTGGTACTCTTTAGTCGATTGTGGGAATTTCCTTGTACGGTATATTGAAAGGCGTCTTCGAATCCATCATCCAATGATGCGCAAGCTTTTGAATATTTTGGTTGATCGATATAATCATGAATCAATCGATTTTTAGCCTCACGCGCTAAGTTAATATCTGTGAACTTAAAAATTCCTTTAACAGCTTCTCTGAAAGATTTTGAATTTTTTTTAGGAATGGTGGTAAAGATATTTCTTAGGAAGTGAACTTGGCATCTTTGCCAACTTACGTTGGTGAAGGATTTTCTAATGGCAGAGACTAATCCTTTGTGCGCATCAGAAATAACGAGTTCCGTACCTTGTAAACCGCGTTCTTTTAGGTATTCAAAAAATGTTGTCCAGGTCTCTTCGCTTTCGCCACTTTGAATCATGAAGCCGATAATTTCACGGTCGCCATCTTTGGTTATTCCAATCGCTATATGACAGCTTTTTGAGAGTACTCGATTTTCTTCTCGTACTTTTATATAGAGTACATCGGTCATTAAGTAAGGATAATTTTTTTCTGATAATAAACGATTCTGCCACTCGTTAACCATAGGTTCTAGCTGTTCTGTTAAGCTAGAAACGAAGGACTTAGAGACGGATTTACCACAAAGTTCTTCCACAATTTTTGATACTTTACGAGTTGAAACGCCTGATACATACATTTCCAACATTGAAGCCATGAGGGCTTTTTCGTTTCGTTGATAACGTTCAAACACTGTGGGTGAAAAATGGCCATCACGTGTTCTGGGTACTTTTAATTCTAGCGTGCCTACACGTGTCGTAAAGCTGCGCTCATAATAGCCATTTCGTTGACTTTGTCGGTTTTCTGTTCGTTCATATTCTTTTGCTTGAATATATTCTGTTCGTTGATTTTCCATTAGTTGATTAAATACCGTTGTTAAAATATTTTTAGAAACGTCATCCTTTACAGAATATTCAATAATGCTTTGAATCTCTTCGCTTTTCAGTGTAAAATGTACTTGGGTCATGTAAAAGTCCTCCTGGGTATGTTTTTGTCGTTAATAAAACAGCTAATACACCGGTTGAACCAGCAAACATAGAAGTAAACAATCCTACGTTTGTCATATCACCTGTTTTTACAGGGTTCTTTTGTCCGCTAGGCTTTGTTGGAGTAGTTGGCTTGCTCGGTTTCTGTGGCTGTTGTGGACTTACAGGTTTATTTGTTACTTTTTCTTTTACGGTAACTGTAATTGTTTTTTCAGTAATTGCACCATTTTTATCTACTACACGGAAAGTTACATGATAAGTGCCAGCCTTAGAAGTATCTACATCATTTGCAATAATGTTATCTTTTGTTAAAATAATCGTTCCGTCCTCTTTATCTGTTGCTGTCACATTTGCCAATGGGTCGAACGTATCGCCTACATTCAATGTAACATCATTTGCTGAAATGATTGGAGCAGAGTTAAGGTCGCCTGTATTTTGTTTCACAGTTACAGTAATCGTTTTTTTAGCAGAAGCTCCGTTTTTATCTGTTACTTTATAAGTCACATGGTAAGTACCAGCCTTAGAAGTATCTACATCATTTGCAACAATATTATCTTTTGTCAAAGTGATAGTTCCGTCCTCTTTATCTGTTGCTGTTACATTTGCCAATGGGTCGAAAGTATCGCCTACATTCAATGTAACATCATTTGCAGAAATAGTTGGTGCTGTATTATCTTCTCCTTGTGAGTTTAACGATAATTCTACTTTTAAAACAACGTTTCCGTCTTTATAAGTACCGCAATCATACTCATAAGTAACTGGTTTTTTTACATCATCTACCGTTATAATTCCTGTATCTTTATCTAAAGTTCCATTTGCAGTAACTTTTACTTTTGAAATATCTATTCCTTGTTCAACATCTTTTTTTAAGTCGATTTTATTCCCTTTAATATCAATATAACCGTTGCCTACAAAAGCATGATTATTTTCAAGAACTTTATTCTCTCCGACATTTAACCAGTATAAATCATCGCAAATTAATTTTTTAATTTTTGTGTTTTTACTTATATCAAGACCTCTTATCCCTTGTTCAAAAATTTCACCGCAACGTAGCATTTCAAGTTCTAAATTATTGCTTAAATCTAATTTTTTAATAGTTGTATCATGACAAAAAAGGCGTGTCAGTTTTGTGTTTTTTGTTACATCTAATTCAGCTATATTTGTCATATAACATGATAGTTGTTTCAAATTAGGGTTCTTACTTATATCAAGTGTTTTTACTTTTGTATCTCCTATATCTAAAGTGACTAATTGCGGATTATGTGTGACATCAAGTTCCATTAATCCTGTATTGCTACAAGATAGTTGTTCTAAGTTAGGATTGTTTGTTACATCTAAATTGGAAATAGAGGTACTATCTGCAAATAACGTATTCAATTTTTCATTCTTAGATACATCAAGACTGTTAATTGATGTATTATCGCAAACGAAAGCTTCCAAATTCGGATAACGTGTTAAATCAACGCTTCTTACTTTTGAAGAACGACAATCTAATCTTTTTAAAGATGAGTTTTTAACCGGACTTAAGTCTGAAACAGAAGTCGTAGAAACATCTAAAGACTGCAAATTTGTTAGATATTGAATACCCTCTAATGAAGATATCGTTTTCATATCATGCAAGTTTAAGAATTGGGCTTTTGATATTTCATCAACAGATAACACACTATCGCCGTCTTTATCAAATTCTGCAATGATTTGTTCTCTAAATACTTTGTCTGGAAAATGTGCTTCATCAATAGCAATGCTTCCAGCTTTTACTTCTGTATTTTTGCTTGCTTCAACGGTCTTATCTTCGGTAACCACTTCTTTTTCTGGTGTTGCAGGTGTTTCCTGTTTTGTACTTTCTTCTTTTAAAGTTTCTGCATTTTCAGCAGTTTCTTCCTGTTCCTTGTCTGTTATATTCTCTTGTACTTCTGCGTTTTCTGTTTTCTGTTCCACAGGAACTTGCTCTGTCTTGTTTTCTTCTACAACGGCTTCCTGCACAACTTCTGTGTTTTCCTGTGCCATGACAGGAGTAGGAAGCCCTGTAAGTGCAGTTGTTGTTCCAATCATCAATGCGGAACTTACTGCAAGGACTTGTTTTTTCTTCATAGTTTGTTCACTCCTTATTTTTCATAAATTCTTTGCATAGAAAAACGCACAAACTCCCCCTTATAACTGGATAATCTGTGCGTTCTGTTTATTATTGATAGAATTGAAAAAAGGGCAGAATTTACTTGTCTGTCTGTCTGTCTGTCTGTCTGTCTGTCTGTCTGTCTGTCTGTCTGTCGCAAGCGTAACAATGTGTGAACATGACTGTCAACCCTTTCTTTCAAAAAAATTCAATCCTTGCTTCTATACAAAAAACATTATACTGGAAACAAACACCTCTTTCAATCTTTTTATGCGTGCAAGATAAAAAAATTGAGACATCACACTTTTCCTTTTTTCCTCTTGAGTACCCACAACAGAAAAGAAAAAGCCCTGTCAAGAGCTTGCCACCATTGGTGGTGCTTTGCACTCTTGATCGGGCTTTTTGTTTGCTGTATCTTCTCGCAAGAGGAAAAAGATTACTCGTCCTCATCATCAAAATGGTTATTCCTTAATACTTCCCGTAACAGTTCCATATCCTCTTTTGAGTTCGGATTTATCATTTTCACGACTTGATAAGGTGTCCTATATTTATGTCCCTCTATGCTTTCCCCAAACATATCCATACTGTATAAATCATCATAGCGGTCTAGTAATTTTTGAAACTTCAAATGCTGGATAAATTCTTTGATTGGGTAAAGGTCGGACGCTTCAATGCTTTTCCCGTTGATATAGTCTGTAATGTATTCCCGTAACTTTTCCAACTCATATTCCAGCCATTCTTCCTCGCTGTCAAAGAAGTTATCATAGTGTCCGTGTTTCAGTTCTGCATTTAGACGTTCTTCTGTTCTTAAAAACTGACAGACTTCTTTTTCAGACTGATTGACATACTTCCATTCTCCCGATAATAATTCATTCGGCGTTACGTCCAGCACTTCCATTATCTTTTCCAGCGTTTCATAAGCAGGATAGTTCAACCCTCTTTCAATCTTGGAAAGGCTCTGCATATTGATACCGATTTTGTCCGCAAGTTCCTGTTGTTTCATTCCCCTAAATTTTCTTATGGTCTGTATATTATTTCCTAAATGGCTTATTTTCATTGCACAACCCTCCATATCTCGTTATATCTTCACTGTTATAAGTCTATCATGCTTAATATGATTTGTAAAGACAAAAAAAGATATTGACAAATAAGCATATAAGAATTACTATGCTATTGTGAGTGAATAAGCACAATAGCATGAAATACAAAAACATTCAAAAAGAAATACCCATCTGATTAAACCCGTAGATATGAATATTGGTTGAAATGGAACTTGTTAGAAAAGGCAAAACAGGACTTGCTGACAAAGTATTTCTGACACGGTGGCGGAAGCCTCTCAGGCTTACCGCCATGACACCTTGTGTCAAGGGGAAGAAATGCTTTGTCGGCTGGCGAGCCTGCGAGCCTTGACTGTGCCCCCGTTATCTAACAGGGGGGCACTATTTCACAAAAGACAAGTCAAAAACCATACAACCCCAAACCTGTGAGTAGTAATGAGAAGTTTTAAGAAGATAGTAATTTCACATTCTTTTGAATAGTGGTTTACAGGTATTTCAAGGCTGTTGTGGGATTGGAGGAATACAATGAACAATTTAGAATTTGCACTTGAAATGAAGAACAAACGTCTTGCAAGCGGTCTTTCACAAGGAGAACTTGCAAGTCTTACCCATGTATCAAGATATAGTATCAACCGCTTTGAGAACGGAAAAGCCAACGCAAGTAAAGAAACACAGAACATTATCCTGCGTTGTCTGAATTACTATGTCTGTGATAAGCCTTTTTATCTGCTCGTTGATTATCTGTCTGTCCGTTTTCCAACGACTGACGCATTAGAAGTTATCCGAAAGGTGCTTGGCATGAAAGCGGACTATTTTATCCATTATGACTATGGGTATTATGGCTATAAGGAGCATTATGCCTACGGGGAAATCAAGGTCATGGCTTCTGATGATGAACACATGGGTGTATTTTTAGAATTAAAAGGGGCAGGCTCACGCAACATGGAATATGTCTTACAGGCACAGAACAGGGATTGGTATTCATTTTTAAACCGCTGTCTTGACTGTGGCGGTGTTATCCGACGTTTTGACTTGGCAATCAATGATATGTGCGGTCTGCTGGATATTCCCGTTTTGTCTGAAAAATACAAAAATGGCGGTGCGGATTGTCGCTGTAAAAACTATGAAAATGTACAAGGTGGAAAACTAAGCGGAAAAAACCGTAATTTAGCAAGTACCCTTTATATCGGCTCAAAGGCAAGCACAAAATATTTCTGCCTGTATGAAAAACAAAAGGAACAGGCAACCAAAAAGAAACATACGGATATTATCAACCGTTTTGAAATTCGTCTGCGTGATAAAAAGGCAGTACAGGCAGTTGAGGAATTGTTATTGACATATAACCCTCATGGGTTGGTGTTTTACCTTATTACTGATTTTGTGCAATTTCCCGATTATCCGCTGTGGGAGATATTCATTTCCCATGACAGTTTACCTTTTGAAATGAACCCCGTACCTGTCAATATGGAACGCACTCTGCAATGGCTGGAAAGACAGGTCATGCCGTCAATCGTGATGATAGAGGAAATCGACAGGCTGACAGGCTCAAACTACATGAAAATGATTGATGAATGTACCAACCTTTCCGAAAAACAGGAAATGCTTGTAGAACAGATGTGTACGGATATAGCAGATGTAATCGAAAGTGAGGGGGTGTTTTATGAGTAATGCACAGGATATTCCCGTATGGGAAAAATATACCCTTACCATTGAAGAAGCGTCAAAGTATTTCCGTATCGGAGAAAACAAGTTAAGACGCTTAGCAGAGGAAAACAAGGACGCTGGCTGGCTCATTATGAATGGCAACCGCATACAGATTAAACGCCGACAGTTTGAACAGGTTATTGACAAATTGGACGCAATCTAATGCAAATGAGCCTTGTATGTGTTATGATGAACACAAGTCATATCAAGGCTCTTTCCAACAAGGAAAGGAGCAGACACCATGAAAGAAAAAAGACGGGATAGTAAAGGACGTATCCTGCATACTGGAGAGAGCCAACGAACAGACGGGAAATACTTATATAAATATGTAGACGCATTTGGAAACACAAAATATGTGTATGCTTGGAGATTGACACCCACAGACCCGACACCAAAGGAAAAACGGGAAAAACCCTCACTTCGTGAACTGGAACAGCAGATAAGACGGGATATTGAGGACGGTATCGACAGCACAGGCAAGAAAATGACGCTTTGCCAACTCTATGCCAAACAGAACTTACAGAGGGCGAATGTGAAGAAAAGCACACAAAAACAACGGGAACAACTCATGCGGTTATTGAAAGAGGACAAGTTGGGTGCTAGGAGCATTGATGCGATAAAACCCTCTGACGCTAAGGAATGGGCGTTACGCATGAAAGATAAAGGCTTTTCCTATAACACCATTAACAACCATAAACGCTCGTTAAAAGCGTCATTCTATATCGCCATACAAGACGATTGTGTAAGGAAGAACCCTTTTGATTTTAAGTTAAGTGAAGTCCTAGAAAATGATACCAAAGAGAAAGTCGCATTGACAGAGGAACAGGAACAAGCCTTACTCTCATTTATCAAGACAGACAATGTGTATCACAAGCATTATGATGATGTGCTGATACTGTTAAAGACTGGACTTCGTATCTCGGAACTGTGCGGACTGACAGTAGCTGATATTGATTTCAAGAATGAAGTTGTAATTATCGACCACCAGTTACTAAAGAGCAAGGAACAGGGCTATTATATTGAAACGCCTAAGACGAAAAGCGGAATAAGACAAGTGCCATTAAGTAGAGAAACAATACAGGCATTTCAACGGGTTATGAAGAAACGCCCAAAGGCAGAACCATTTGTGATAGACGGACAGAGCAATTTCTTATTTGTCAATCATAAAGGCAAGCCCAAAGTTGCGATTGATTACAACGCCTTATTTGTCCGTATGGTAAAGAAATATAACAAGCACCACAAGGACAATCCCTTGCCACATATCACACCGCATACGCTACGCCATACATTCTGCACAAGACTGGCAAGCAAGAACATGAACCCAAAAGATTTACAGTATATCATGGGACATTCAAACATTAGTATCACAATGAACTGGTACGCTCATGCGTCCATAGATACCGCAAAATCAGAGGTTCAGCGTCTAATCGCATAGAAGTATTTACCACGATTTTAACCACGCTTGATAGCGAAAATATAAGAAGATAGACCTAGATATGTGAGGTTTACCACAAAAGCAAAATGCCCGTAGAGCCTATAAAATAAGGCTTTGCGGACATTTAAGGAGATATAAAAAGATAGTCAAAAAGACATATATAATTTTATTTTAACTCTACAACAATTTTTTTCTTTTTGCCTTTTTCAATAAGCATTTTGCCATCTTTAAAAAGATCTGATGTTATCATCATCTTTTTATCTGTCACCTTTTCGCTATCCAGCTTAAGGCCTCCCTGCTCTATGGTCATGAAACCTTCTCTGTTACTTGGAACAAGGCCCAACTCTTTAATAAAGCTGACAACACCCATGCCATCTCCCTTAAGCTTAGCAGCTTCAAATTTTACAGAAGGCATACTGGAAAGGTCTGCGCCTCCTCCAAAAGCGGCTCTGGCAGCTTCTTGGGCTTTGACAGCTTCCGCCTCACCATGAACCAACTTTGTAACTTCGAAAGCAAGAATCTCTTTAGCGTTGTTTATTTCCTTGTCTTTAAGCGAAGACAGCCTCATTACCTCATCCATAGGAAGGAAAGTAAGCATTCTGAGGCACTTTTCCACATCTGCATCTGCTACGTTTCTCCAATACTGATAAAATTCATACGGTGAAGTTTTTTCCGCATCAAGCCAAAGAGCGCCCTTTTGAGTCTTCCCCATTTTCTTACCCTCAGAATTAGTTAAAAGAGAAAATGTCATACCATAAACCTCTTTGCCTGTTTTCTTTCTCGTAAGATCCACTCCGCCAATAATATTAGACCACTGGTCATTTCCTCCAAACTGTATCTTTACATCAAAATCTCTTGCCATCACCATGAAATCATAGCTCTGCATCAACATATAGTTAAGCTCAAACATCGTCAATCCGCCCTCACGGTCCATTCTCTGTTTAAAGCATTCAGCCCTCAGCATAGTATTGACATTAAAGCATGATCCGATATCTCTTATAAAGTCTATATAATTCAGCGGCAGCAGCCATCTTGCATTGTTTACGGAAATCGCTTTGCCCGGTTCCGGAACCTTGTTTTCATGTCCCGGAGAAAAGACACCGTTATTCCCTTCATACTGCCATTCCTCATCAAAGTCCAGGAATTTATCAAACAGTTTCTTAAAAGCCACACAATTATTCTCTATGGTTTCCGGGGTCATCATCTGACGCATGTCACTTCTGCCGGACGGATCTCCTACGAATCCCGTTCCACCACCTATCAGAACTACCGGTGTATGCCCGTATTTCTGCATATACATCATTATTATGACCTGCATGAAATGCCCCACATGAAGACAATCTGCAGTAGGATCGAACCCGATATAAAATTTTACTTTTTCATTCTGCAGAAGTTCACGAACTCTTTCTTCGTCTGTTGACTGTTCTATAAATCCTCTTTCCTTAAGAACATCATATACGTTATCATGTTTACTTACGCTGTCAGGTATAAAATCATATTTCATCTATGTTTTTCCTCCAAGTTACTCATCTTATCTTACCCTTTTGACTCCGCCTCATCCCAGCTGACATCACGGGGACGATTCACAAGCAGATCCGGGTCCTCACGGAGAATCATCATTACTTCGTACCGTAAAGTCTGTCTCCGGCATCACCAAGTCCGGGCAGTATATATGCATGATCATTGAGACATTCATCTTTGGCCGCTATAAATATATCTACGTCAGGATGTGCTTTCTGCAACACTTCAATACCTTCAGGAGCTGCAATAAGGCACATAAAGATGATTTTTCTTCCGCCTCTGGCTTTAATAAAATCAATAGCTGCCGCAGCACTTCCTCCGGTGGCCAGCATAGGATCCACCACGAAAATCTCTCTTTTTTCTATATCATTAGGCAGTTTGCAGTAATATTCAACAGGCTCATGAGTTTCGGGATCTCTGTAAAGCCCTACATGCCCTACTTTGGCATTAGGCACAAGAGCCAGCATTCCGTCAACCATTCCAAGCCCTGCTCTCAAAATAGGCACTATAGCTATATCCTCACCCTGAAGCATTTTTACTGTAGTCTTCTGCATAGGAGTAGTTATTTCCACTTCTTCCAGCGGAAGCTTCCTCGTTGCTTCATATCCCATGAGCATAGAGATTTCTCTTACTAATTCTCTGAAATCTTTAACACTTGTTTCTTCTTTTCTCAGCATCGCAGTCTTATGCTGGATCAACGGATGATCGAATACATATACATTGCCCATAATAAATAGTACCTACCTTTCTTCTCATATAAAAACATTTATTTTCACATTTCATCAAGCATATTAACTCTTCTTTGATGTCTTCCCCCTTCAAATTCTGTATCAAGCCACGCAGCTATAATATCAAGAGCTTTTTTTTCTTCTGTTGTACGCCCTCCCAAGGCCAGAATATTAGCATTATTATGTTTTTTCGCCATTTCAGCCATATGAACATCCGTACATAGAGCGCATCTTATACCCTTTACTTTATTTGCCGCTATGGATATACCTATACCGGTACCGCAGCATACTATTCCGCGCTCTGCCTCGCCTTTGGCGACAGCTTCTGCACACGCCCTGCCGAAAACAGGATAATCTACTGATTTCTCAGAATCGGTCCCCAGATCTATAATCTCTATATTTCTGAACTGTAAATATTTCTTTATAGCTTCCTTCAAGCTGTATCCGCCGTGATCGCTGGCGATGGCAATTTTCATGTCTGCACCCTTTCTCCGCTGATGCGGCTTTGTGGTCTTCTGTTTTTTCTTATCTTCACTACACTCTTGCTATATTGTATCCGGCCGATTTGAGCATTCTGTTCATAACTGCAAATCCGACCCCGTCTCTGTCGCTCATAGCTCCTGCCAATATTAAATCGACACCCTCACTGTCCAGATCTCTCAGCTTTGAGAAAAAATCATGAGCAGCTTCGATAAAAGCCTTTTCCTCAAAAAGTATCACGCCTACTTTTAATCCCAGTCGTTCATTAAGGATCTTCAAACGTTCTATCTCACTCTTTACTTTTTCCCGCCTGCCTTCGATAACAGTCATCTGTGCCTTCGGAGCATAATGCTTGTACTTCATTCCCGGAGATTTGGGTTTATAATTATTTGCCCCGTTTATATCTGCTCCGTCTGCCGGGTCCAGCGTTCCAATGTCAACGTCTTTAAGCAAAGCCTCGTCATATCTTACTTTTTTTCCTATTGCTGCTTCTATGTTCTCTGCTGTTATTATTCCGGGCCTCAGTATAATTGGATTATCTCCTGTCATGTCTACAACGGTGGATTCTATGCCAACCCGACAGTCTTCCCCTGAAATAACCGCATCTATTCTACCGTTCATATCAGCAATAACATCTTTTGCTCTCGTTGGGCTTGGGCTGCCTGATATATTAGCGCTGGGTGCTGCTATCGGACACCCTGCCATATTTATAAGAGACAAAGCCGCTTCACTGTCAGGCATTCTGACAGCTACTGTGTCAAGGCCGCCTGTAGTTCTGTCAGGGACGCACTCTTTTTTTTTCAGTACCATAGTAAGCGGTCCCGGCCAAAAATTATCTATCAAAGCTACGATATCAGCACTGAGCATAGGAGTCAGCTGGCCTATATCACTTGCTCTGGCTATATGAACTATCATTGGATTATCACTGGGTCTTCCTTTTGCCGCATATATTCGAGCAACAGCTTCTTCATCAAAAGCATCAGCTCCCAGTCCATATACTGTTTCCGTGGGGAAAGCCACAAGGCCTCCGTTTTTTATGATAACGGCAGCCTGTCTTATATCCCATTCACTTGTGGTAAATATCTTTGTCTGCATATCACAACACCTTAGAAGTTTTTCATCTTCTCAGCCTGATCGTTTGTAATCAGACCGTCTATTATCTCATCAAGATCTCCGTCAAGAAAATTATCCAGTTTGTAAAGCGTAACTCCTATTCTGTGATCTGAAACCCTTCCCTGAGGGAAATTATATGTCCTGATCCTTTCACTTCTGTCCCCGGAACCAACCATACTTTTTCTCTGGTCGGCAATCTCTTTGTTCTGTTCCTGCATCTTGAGATCATAAAGTCTTGATTTCAATACTTTAAAAGCCTTTTCCTTATTCTTTATTTGAGATTTTTCATCCTGACATGTAACTACAAGACCCGTAGGTTCGTGAGTAAGCCTTACAGCTGAATCTGTTGTATTTACACACTGCCCTCCGTTTCCCGAAGCTCTGTAAACGTCCACCCTCACATCATTAGGATTAAGATCTACTTCTACATCATCTACTTCGGGAAGCACCGCGACCGTGGCAGCCGACGTATGGATCCTTCCGCTTGATTCCGTCTCAGGTACCCTCTGTACTCTATGGGCTCCGCTCTCATATTTAAGTCTCGAATAAGCGCCTTTTCCTTTTATGAGAAGTACTGCTTCCTTAATTCCGCCCAAACCTGTATCATTAAGTTCTATAAGCTCAGTCTTCCATCGGTTTCTTTCCGCATATCTGGTATACATTCTCAAGAGATCAGCCCCAAACAAAGCAGCTTCCTCACCGCCCGTTCCTGCTCTTATTTCCAAAATTACATTCTTTTCATCATTAGGATCTTTTGGCAACAGTAATATTCTGAGTTCTTCTTCCTGTTGTTCTATGACATCCTCAAGCTCGGAAATTTCCATCTTAGCCAGCTCCCGCATCTCCTCGTCTCCGTCTTCAAGAATCTCTTTGGCTTCTGTCAGATCCGCTTTAGCTTTCTTATATTCTTTGTATTTTTTCACAATAGGCTCCATCTCACCCATTTCCTTAACATGTTTCTGCCACACAGGCTGGTTATTTATTATCTCAGGGTCTGAGACTTTTTGAGCGAGCTCATCGTATTTTTCCGTTATAAAATCTAATTTATCAAACATTTTTAACTCCTGTTTTTCTGATTATGCGCGATTTTCACATGAAAAAACCGCTCTTTTTCTAACTCTATATTATATCAGAAGTTTTATATAAAGAAAACCGTTAATTAGAAAGGCTGCTAATCCGCAAAAATAATAAACATCCCCAGTATTCCTACCGATATAACAAATCTTTCTTGGCTGATTCTGCTCAGCCACAATGTTTTAATAAAATTAAATGAATTATAAAAAAGTGAAAATGACGGAATGAAAAATAAAACCGCCTTTTTTACTATTTTACAAATTAAAACGATATCCGGCTCCCCATATCGTTTCTATTATTTTAGGATTCCGCAGATCATTCTCTATTTTCTCTCTAATTCTGTTTATATGCACTGAAACTGTCGCTGCATCAGAAACATAATCATATCCCCATATTTTTTCAAAAAGAGTCTCTTTTGAAAATACAATATTAGGATTTTGAGCCATAAAACAAAGAAGCTCAAATTCTCTGTTAGGGAGCTTTATTTCCTGCCCATCTTTCCATACCCGCCATGTCTTCGGTTCTATTATTACATTTCCTGCGACAATTTTGTCAGTATGCTCTACTGTATTTTTTCCGGAACCGCCCCCTGTAAGTCTCTGATATCTTCTCAAATGAGAACGAACTCTTGCAACCAACTGGGATGGATCAAAAGGCTTTGTTATATAATCGTCAGCACCCAATCCCAGCCCCCTTATCACATCTATCCCTTCTGTACGAGCCGTCACCATCAATATCGGTATGTCTATATCCTCTCGTACAGATCTGCATATATCATACCCACTGCAGTTAGGAAGCATTATATCAAGTAAAATCAGATCATATCCTCCCTTTTTGAGCTCCGCAATAACCATGGCTCCATCTCCAACAATCTTTGTCTCATATCCGTTGCTTTCGAGATAATCCTGCTCCAACTGAGCTATTTTCACATCATCTTCTGCTATCATTATTTTACCCATTATACCTCCCTCCATGGAAACAAAGACTTATTTTCAGGCCTCCATTATTTTCAGCCTTTGCCCATCCTCCGTGTCTTTCTATTATATATTTAACTACATAAAGCCCTACTCCACTGCCCTTCACATTCCTTGCATCATCACAGCGATAAAAGCGATCGAATATATTATCAATCTTATCTTCCGGGACTCCCGGCCCGTTATCTTGCCACTCCAGCACCATATCTTCATCATCACTATATATCCGCACACTTATAATAACAGGGTGCGAATATGAATATTTAATACTGTTTTCAAAAAGATTATCAAGAATACGCCTTACCTGATCTACATCCATCCATATATCAGGCATAATCTGACAGCTGTCCCACAATATCTCAAATACTACATCGGTCCGTTCTGTCACACTTTCTTTCTGAGCTATATATACCGACACATACTCAGCCAGATCTGCTTTGACCATATGAAAAGGCATCTGGCCGCTCTCTATTCTGGAAAAGTCAAAAAGTTTCTGGAGAAGTATATTCATCTCCTCAGTTGACTCATATGCTGTTCTTAAATATGCTTCTTTTTTTTCATGGGTATCAGCCACTCCATCCTGTATACCCTTTATATAACCCTGTATGGACGTCAAAGGAGTCCTTAAATCATGAGATATCCCTGTAATCATATCTGTGCGAGCCTTTTCATTTCTCAATCTCTGCTCCCGGTCTTCAAGTATCCTGACCTGCATTTTGTTAAAAATGGTACATACATCTTCGAATTCCGCTTCTCCTTTGTAATAAATCTCTTCTTTCAAATTACCATTCTTTATTCTCTCAGCTGCCTTCATAAGTTCGTTCATAGGCCTCATTATCATTTTATTGGTTCGCTTCATAAAAAAATATGAAACTGTCAGTAATACAATTATAAGAGATATCCCTGTCAAAAGAGCAATAAACAACAACATAAAATCAAACTGCTTCATATATGATATCTGACTGTTATCACTGAACTTAGCCGCCAATATCACATTCCCGCTTTCCCCATGCTTCATTTCAACTACCGTAATTCCCCTGTAAAAAAATATCTGAGGACTTTCAGAAACTTGTACTCTGCCACCTATATCGTCACTAATATCTTTCCACTGTCTGCTGCTGTTTCCATATATTATACTGTCCCCATTCAAAACCAGCATATCATATCCATATTCACTAAGGGACCCTTTAAGATTTTCCCATGATCCGTCTTCAGTCTTCTTTATAGCATCTGTGACATCTGTGACATATTCGTCAATTTTCCCCTGAAATATAATATCCAAATTTTTTTCAATAGGATCTTCAAAAAACACCGCAATAATTACGCAAAACATGAGAAAAGACAAAAACGCTGCCGCCAATATCATAATGTTTGAACGAAACGTCTTTCTTTCCAATTTCATCAGCTCATCTCCTTATTGTTAATGATAATTTATAATACTGTATCAATATGATTTTTTCCATATATCTTCTCAAGCCTTCTAAACACAACCATAGCTATAATTCCACTTATAACGCCTGTCAATATACCTCCCAATATATCTGTAGGGTAGTGCAGATATAAATAAAGCCTGGAAAAAGTAATCAACAAAGCCAATATGAGCGCAGCCCACCAAAATTTTGCTTTTTCCAAAAACAAAGCAGTAACCGCTGCAAATGAAGCGGCAGTATGCCCCGAAGGAAAGGAAAAATCTCCAGGAGCTGCTACCAAAAGCTTCACCATTGGATTCACATCAAAGGGTCTGGGTCTTGCTATCAAATTTTTTAAAATCAAATTACAACACACCAAATCCACAACAAGCGCCATCAAAACAAGTATTCCCGCTCTTCTGTATTTCTTTGTTGCCAAAAGAGTTACTCCCATAACTATCCATATAATTCCTGCATTTCCCAACTTCGTAATAGCCGGCATTACGACATCTGCCGCTGCACTTCTAAGATGATCTTGTATCATGTTTAAAACTATTATTTCTGTTCCTGTCATGGTCACCCTCCTTTTTCATATTGCCCAAAATATATTTATTCATCTTTTTAATGACTACCCTGATCGCAAAGATTAAAACTGCTGCAATGATAAGCGCCGTCATCATGTACAATGCCATATGAATATTTACAGTTCCTATGTTAAACATCCATGGCGCTGTCGTAAGAATGCCGGATATTCCCACGACTATTGTAACACATATAAATGCTCTCAGCTTATTGAAAGGTACACAGCTTTTTAGAACAGCCATATATGAAATGCTTATGAGCATGATATATGTCACAGTGGATATCTGCCCCTGAGAAAAAGGCGCTGTTTGGCTTACAACGGCTATCATCATGGCTACAGCCATACCAAAAGGAAATGCCTCAATTATTACTTTCCTTAAAAAACTGCCTTCTATTTTTCGTGTATCCGACTCGAAAACAGTCAAAAATGATGGATATGCCTCCATAAAAGCATCTACAAGAGTTATCTGCAGCGGAATAAAAGGAAACGGAATATTGACAGCTATGCAGAACAACGATACGATAAGAGAATATACAGTCTTTATAAAAAATACTCCCGCCGTTCTCGTAACATTATTCACTACCCTGCGGCCTTCCATTACCACATAAGGTAATCCTGTAAAGTCCGAACCAAGCATTACTACCTGAGCAATTTGTCTGCTGGCATCACTTCCATCACACACAGCTATAGAACAATCTGACTCCCTCATCGCCAGCAAATCATTAACTCCGTCTCCTGTCATGGCAACTCGATGACCTTTGTTTTTAAACGCTTTAATTAGGGCTTTCTTCTGATCCGGCGATACTCTGGCAAAGACAGTATATTTGTCGCATATTTGTTTTAAATCTTCATCCCTTTCCAAAAGAGACATGTCTACAGCATTCTTCCATCCCGAGATTCCAGCTTTTTTGGCAGCCACTGAAGCCGTCTTCACATGATCTCCCGAAATGACCTTTATATTTATGCCTTCCCTTTGAAAGAAAGCCATGGTATTCTCAACTCCTCTCCTTATGGAGTCTTCCATAGATACAAAATAAAGAGGTCTGATCTCGGCAGGAAGTATTTTTTCATCTTCCCACTTATCCCCATAATATCCTATGCTCACGACTCTGCGTCCAGCTTCAAGCTCGCTTCTTACATTGTCCGGAATTTCCGGCAGCAGTTTTTCCGGTGCCCCTATAAACACACTGCCCTCATCAGCAAAACTTACCGATCCCCACTTTCTCTTTGACGAAAACGGTATTTTTTTCACTGATCTGTATATCTGCTCTTCGCCAAAAACTTTCCTCAAAGCTTGAAAAGTCGTATTATTGTCATCGGCGGCGAAAAAGTATGATTTTATCAGCGCTGCCATTTCTCCCTCAGAGACCTGCGAATATGGTATAACAGAAACTACTCTCAAAGTTCCATCTGTAAGCGTTCCCGTCTTGTCAAAACATAAGACATCCACATGAGAAAGAGATTCAAGAGAGTAAATATCCTGTATCAGGATCTTCATCTTGGCAAGGCGTATCACCCCAGCCGCAAGAGATACAGAGATAAGAAGCACAAGCCCTTTAGGCAGCATCCCCAAAAGAGCCGCAGACGACGAGATCACGGACAAATTCACTGCATCTCCTCTGAAAACGAAAGATTCAAGAAACAAAAGAATGCCAAGAGGAAAGATAAGAAAACCGGTGAGACGAGTTACCTTATTCATGGAATCCAATAATTCTGATTCAGGTTTCTTACTCTTCTTCACCTCAGCAGAGATTCTCCGGACATAATTTTCCTCGCCCACATGAACCACCTCTGCGTAAGCTTTCCCCGAAATTACAGAGCTTCCCGACAAAAGACTGCTTCCCTCTTCTTTTACAACAGCATCACATTCGCCTGTAAGCAGCGATTCATTTACTTCAAGCATTCCCTCTGAAACAATTGCGTCATTACAGACTTGATCTCCGCTTCTCAGAACCATAACGTCACCCTCAGTTATTTCTTCCGCCGAAACTTCATATTCTTTCCCGTCACGGCAAATTCTTACCAAAGGCCTGTTGAGCAGCGTAAGTTTTTCTACAAGTCTCTTGGCTTTAAGTTCCTGAGCCGTTCCTATTACTATGTTGGCCAGCACTATTAATATGAACAGGATATTGGAATAGGCGCCTACGGCAAGCAGCAGCGCCGCTATAGAAAAATTCAAAAAGTTAAACAGTGTGAATACGTTTTCGTATACTATCCTCAGTCCGCTTTTCATTATCCCTGATCCTACATATGATGCTGAACATTTTTTCATAATTTAAGATCTCCCTTCTCTTAAAATTCCCTCCGCTGCCCAAATCCTTTACCGCCTCTACAAACCCTACGGCCTGAATGATATATCTGTAATCCTTCTCACATGTCCCCGCCTGTTGGATATATTCTTTATGAAGCTCTTCCAGATCGTCCGGATCTTTGATATTTATCTCTTCGTCAACTCTCTCAAAAGACTGAAGGTTTTCTTTCATATAGCCATGCAGCTTTCTTTCATATAAGCCGTGAGCTTTAATGTTTCCCCGAAAAGCCGCATTATGTGGAAAGGTAAATATATCAGCTATATAATGAGTAAGTTTCCCCATAAGATAATATCTCTTCACCTCACTGTAACCGCCTTGTTTAAGTTTTTCATACAATTTTCGTATTGAAGGCATCACATTCTCATAATTATGTCCGCACAGAAATTTACCCCTTATCTGACCGTGGAGATATGTCAAAGGATTCTTGTCAGGCTCTATGCTTCCCAGCACAAACGCTTTTCTGCACAAATACGGAACCTGTTTTCTGTGAATTTCCATCAAAGTTCTTCCAAGCATTCTGTGATCTATATTTTTCATGACAGCGCCTCTTTTCTCTGACCGGAACCACTGCCGCCCTTTTGGCCCGCTTTTCTGAAAATCATGTATTTCTGCACTATCCAGCTCGTTATAAACAACACACACTCCGTCATTATCTTGGCCGTATATACTGGAATTCCCAGCCCTGCCGTAAAGGCTTCAAGTGCCAAACTGTTAATCACCAAGATAAAAGCTGCCAGAGCCAGATAATCAAGCGCAGTTTTTAACGTCTTTTTTTCATAAAATACAAAACGGCAGTTCATAGAATAATTATATCCCGCACTGATAACTCTGGCAGCTATATTTGCAGTCATTACGCCCCATGAAGAGGACGGCAAAATGACAGAGAATACTACAAACAATCCATAATCCAGTATAAAACTGCTGAAAGACGAGGCGGAAAATTTAAAAAGGTCACGGTATATACGGAAAGAATCTTTAATTTTGTGGAAATGAGAACAGCTGTTTTCCTTATCATGGTATATGGTTTTTATAGGCACTTCTTTCATACTTATCCCGCGCTGGGCGCATATTATAAGAACATTCATCTCATATTCGTATCTGCTGCCTTTCACCTCTGACATCAATTCCAGCATTCCGGCCGGAAAAGCTCTCAGTCCCGTCTGAGTATCCGAAATGAACTGTCCTGACACCATGTGAAACATTTTTCTTGTTATTATATTTCCCATTCTTGATTTCCATGGAACGTCATTATTTATAGTTCTGCTCCCCAATATCAGCGAGCTGCCATATCGAGCCGCAGCTTTCAAAAGTGCAGCCATATCCTCGGGAAGATGCTGACCATCCGCATCCATTATACCTATATAATCACACCGCTGGTTCTCATCTTTTATATATCTCAGAGCAGTTTTGATCGCTTCTCCTTTTCCAAGGTTCATAGCGTGTTCAAGCACAGTACATTTGTCTTTCAGTCTCTCAAACACAGCATTATACCTGCTGAGACTCCCGTCGTTTACTACTATTACCTCTTGCCCTAAAGCAATATTTTTTTCCGCCAATTTTTCAAGATTATCATCTGGATTCAGCGCCGGTATTATTACTATATTTTTCATGTCCATACGTCCTCCTTATCTTTGTTATGCATATAAATTAATCCCAAAGTTTAAGGATTCAACGCATATTTTTTAAACAAAGTTTAAACTTTAAAAAAAGAATTCCGATGATACTTTCTTATATCATCAGAATTCTTTAATTCAGCAATACTATTAATGGAAAGCTACATCAATTCCCAGCCGCTTGTCTTCTCTCTAAGCTCTACGTAATCTTTATATATACCGTCTTTTTTCATAAGACTATCGTGGTTTCCCCTCTGGGTTATTAAACCGTCAGCAATAACTAAAATCTGATCAGCTTCTTTTATTGTATTAAGTCTGTGAGCTATCACCAATAGTGTTTTCCCCTTTACGAGCTGGGAAATAGCTTCCTGTATATATATTTCATTGTCCACATCTACGCTTGCTGTAGCTTCATCCAATATTATCACGGGAGCATCTTTCAATATACAACGGGCAATAGAGACTCTCTGTTTTTCTCCGCCTGAAAGAGAAGCGCCTCCTTCTCCTATCACCGTATCGAATCCGTCAGGCAGCTGCATGATAAAATCATAACATCTGGCTTTTTTCGCCGCTTCATATACTTCTTCTTTTGAAGCATGAGGTTTACCCATGCTTATATTGTTATATACTGTATCCTGAAACAGATATACTCTCTGAAATACCACACTTATGTCGTTCATCAACTCCGATATTGGTATGTTCCTGATATCCTGTCCCCGAACAAGAATCTGCCCGTCCTTTACATCCCAAAATCTTGTGATGAGATTAGCAATAGTAGATTTGCCTCCTCCTGAAGGTCCTACAAGAGCTGTCATTTTCTGGGGAGCCATGCTAAAATTTATATGACGGAGAACTTCCTCCTTTCCGTACGCAAACGATACATTGCGAAATTCAATTTCAGGTATGTTATTGTCCGATTTTTTAGGAATATGATGCTTTCCTTTATCAGGGAGTTCTTTTTCATCTAATACTTCTTCTATTCTGTCAAGGCAACTATTCATTACTGTAAGCCGACTTGCTTCTCCATATAATGCTTTAAGAGGCCCGAAAAGATCAAATATGAACAGTAGTAACCCCATAAGATACGGCAATATGAGCTCCCCTAACTGATAAAGATATATAGAATAAGCAAAAATAATTGTCATTCCCAATGCATAAAGTACATTTAAACGCCTGTGCCAAGGGGTCAAAGATTCCTCGAATTTTATGCTTGTATCCTTTGATCTTCTGAAATTATCTGACAATTCCTCTGATTTTTCTCCCAAAAGATTATAACTTTTTATTATTCCTATACCTTCTATAAATGATAATACCGCATCTGTAAGTTTTTCGCTCTGCTGTTGGCGGACAGCTGCTTCATCAAGAGATATACGATTCATATTTTTAGCTGTCAGTACAGCTAAAACACTTACAGCCACGGCTACTATCCCCAGTCTTATATCAAAGAATAAAATAAAAACACCCATTATCGCTGCTGTAAACATATAATTCATCATGTTGGCGAGAGAGCTCATTACTATTTCTTCGACAAAAACCATATCAGTACTTAGCACAGAACTGATTTTTCCTATATTGCCTGCTGTAAAATATCCCATGGGTAGCTTTCTCAAATGGGAACCCAGCTCAAGCCGTTTTTCCGCAAACATCATGTATCCTGATGCACTCTGCAGTTTATCACCAGCAAACTGGCAAACTGATTCCGCTATCACAATTAAAGCTAAAGCTATTCCTACTTTTAGGCAATAGATCCCTGTCAGACTTTCAGTATAAAACTTCTCTAATATCAGAAACGCCAGAAAAATAGGCATTTTAGACAGTATTGACTTAAAAAATGAAAATAAAAATGCTGCTTTTATTTTCTTGCTGTATTTCCCCGATAATCTAAGAATACGTTTTAAAAGTTTAAGCATTTCTCTTACCATCCTTTCCTGCTGTGGTGGTCTTCCAGTCTGCACTTTCTAAAGCTGCCTGCCATAGTTTCTCATACGAAGGGCATTCCCTTATAAGCTGATCATGTGTCCCTGCACCTGCTATATAACCTTTCTCCATCATATATATCATATCTGCATTTTTTACTGATTGCAGTCTGTGCGCGATAACTATGAGAGTCTTGCCTTTTACTGCTTCAGAAATAGCTTTTTCAAGTTTATCTTCATTTTCCGGATCGGCGAAGGCCATGGCCTCATCAAGAACAACTATAGGCGCATTTTTAAGAATGGCTCTTGCCAAAGCTATTCTCTGTCGCTGGCCTCCAGAAAGCTTCCTGCCTCCACTTCCTGATAAAGTGTCTATCCCTTGAGGAAACTTATCTATAAATTCCATACACTGCGCTTTCTCGGCAGCTTCAATAACTTGCTCTCGAGATGCCGATGGGCATCCTATCTTTATATTTTCAAAAATAGATGTATTAAACAAATACTGATCCTGATCTACATATGAAATAATTTGAGTGAGAGCTTCCAAGCTCATATTTCTAAGATCCTGCCCTCCTATAGTTATAGCTCCCCGATCAGGATCATAATAATGAACCAGCAGCTTGGCAAGCGTGCTTTTACCTGATCCTGACTCTCCCACAAGAGCAACTTTCTGCCCTTCTTTTATAACCATGTTTATATGATCTGCCACAAGTTTCTTCTCATATGAAAAAGCCACATCAGTGAACCTTATAGTCAGCCCATCCCCATTAAAATCCCTGTCAGTTTGCTTTAGCGGTTCCTCATTCATCAGATTCTCCAGTGCCGATATCTTATAATTTATTTGTGGCAGAGAAGGAATAAAACTCAGCGCTTTCAACAGAGGAATACCTATGCTTAGTGAAAGACACATTACAAGAATAAGATCGGGAAGCGCTGAATATCCTCTGAGTACGAACCACGAGCCTAATGGCAGCGTAAGTATCAGCGTAGACGGGAGTACACTATTATATACAGCCATCCACGGCCAGCACGCCTTATACCACCCTAAGGTAAAATCTCTGTAATTCTTTATATCTTTTTCATATCGCTTATATGAATCACCATCCTTATTGAAAACTTTTACAACTTCCATACCATTGATGTATTCAATGATAGTATTATTCATCACTTTGCCGGCTTTGTAATAATTACTCATGTCCTTGCTGCCTATAGCATACATGACGCACATAGCCGCCATACCAATTGGAAGCGACGCCATAGACAGCAAAGCCAGCTTCCAATCTACTGCAAAAAGGCTTATATATACCATAACAGGAACAGCTACATTGCCCAAACCTTCCGGCAGAGCATGCGCTAACAGCATCTCTATACTATCGACATCATCAACAAACATACGCTTAAGACTGCCAGTTCCTTTTTCCTGTATCCTGCCCATCGGCAAATTTTCCAAGCGTCTCTGAAGATAGATTCTGAGACGCATAAGTATATTATAGGCAGCATCGTGAGACATAGAGAGCCCTTTCACATAAAGTAAAGCATGTAAAACAAGACATATACATACACCTGCAATACATACTGTTATATATCCAAAGCTTATTGCCTCCCCCATTATCAACGGCTTTATGATCCTGTATACAAATAAAAATGGCAGAACCTGCAGCAACACAGCCAAAAGTATAACTATCCCGGACAATATAGTCCTGTTTCTGTACGATCCCGCATATTCTAAAACTTTATTGAACATCTGTATTTCTCCTTCCATCCAAATTACTATATCGGTTATCTGAAAATTTACGCCTCACTTTCTTCACACAATCATACCCTCAATTCAGAGCATGAGATACAGGCAGGCATAAAAAAACGCATATAGTTATGCGTAGCTAACTTTATGCGTTATATTTTAATTCCATATTATACTGGTTTCTACCAAAATTCTGTTTGTTTTTAATAATTTTAAGTAAACTTCTCTATACTTTTTGCAATCAAGGCCTGTAGTCCTTAGGAAGAACTCCGTATTTTTTTTTGAAGGCTGATGAAAAATGACTCATATTTGAATAACCGCACAAAGCAGCTGTCTGAGTCACATTCAGTCTGTTTCCTGCCAAAAGATATGCTGCATGTTCCAGCCTCTGTTCTATTACAAAAGAATGGACTGACATTCCTGTTATTTCTTTAAAATCTCTGCTTAGTTTTGAAAGACTTATTCCTGCTTCCTTAGCCAGTCCTTCTCCATCAGGCACATTTACGCAATCTTCTATAATTCTCTGCCTCACTTGAAGCGCTGCTGCTTTGTCAGTTCTTGATATAATATTATTTCTCTGTCCGTTCATTACTTCTTCAAAGCATACAGCGACCAGCTCCCAAACCTTACCTTCCATGTGAAGATCTGCAAGAACTCCATTATATTTTTTCGTTTCCTCGATTTCAGTCAGCAAACGTTTCGTATAAGCAGTGGCCTGTAATTTTGACGTGGATCTCAGCAAACATTTCACTTCAGATTTTATTCTCTCATCCATACAGTCTTCCATGATGCGCATAAATCTGCAAGTAGGTATCTGAATACTCTTAAATCTCAGTTCTCTGCCACCCTCATAGTTGCCTTCACTGACCGCAGACTTATCTCTATACATACAAAGCTCTCCCTGCTTCATATATACATGTTTCTCTCCCTCCATTTGCCAGTCCATGCCATTGTTAATAAAAAATACAATCTGTATTGTATCTGTTCCTCTGCCTGAGTTTTTTTTCACACGTATATCATGTGTCCATTTCATTCTCCAGTCAGTAAAAGATATTCCTTGTCTCGATTTCTGTTCTCTGACAGAAAACTCTCCCAACTCAGCAGGAATTTTGTTTATAAATTTCTGTATCGGTTCTCCGCCTGTTTTTTCAAACATCTCATTTATATACTTGTCGGGATTTGATATTGCCATGATTTCCTCCTTATTTAGTAAGAATATACTAACCAGATGCACATGTCAACCACCTCAAACAAGTGCTGTTATTTTATGGTAAAATAAAAAGCACTTGAAGTTTTACTTCAAAGTGTTTTTATCACCATATGGCTTCCATCTGGCCGTAGCTCTTTCTATTCTTTTATACCCTATAAGTTCCACATCAAATCCTGCCTCTCTGAATATCTGCGTGGGTTTGATTCCTTTCATATATTCCCTGACAAAATGTTGCTTGAATCCTTCAGAATATATAATTCGTACGGAATTAACATCATCTACATATGGATTCTTTTCTAATTCTTGAATTTCGGCTTCTGTGAATTCTCTTCGTCCCATAACATTCTCCCGTTCTCAATATTTTTTACAATGAACAAAGCGGGATCGTCGCAATGATCGATTCCCGCTGATGTTCATTTTCTTACTGAATTAACGTCTTATCTTTCTTCTGATGGTGACAACTCCTGCTCCCGCAGCCGCTATCATCACCGCTCCAATTACTGCTATAGGCATATCGTCCCCGGTTTTAGTCCCTGAACCGCTTGTCTTATCATAAGTATTAACAAACACAGCTTCATCTGCACCCGTTACTTTTACTTCCAGACTTCCGTTTTTATTATCAGTGACCTCTGCTTTTATATTATATACCGTATCATCGTACTGAACATTTTCTTCATCACCTTTTATCTCCGCGATAGTGTATTCATACGTATCAGCCTTGTCATAGTCGATCGCCTCGAATAAGATCTGTCCATTGCTGTCATTTTTAGCGCTTGAAACAATATTGCCTTCTTTATCTTTCAGAACAAATTCAAACTGTCCGTCCTGAAGTGTTCCGTTGACAAACTGTTTGGAAGCTCCAAATGCAGCTGACGTTCCCTTGGCCTCATAGGTATTATTGAATTCTATTTTATTTTCCCCATCTGCGGTTTCAAAGGTTACGGACAAGCCTCCCTTCGCGTCATCCTTTACATGCGCTATAACAGTAACTATCTTATCATCATAAGACACGCCTCCGAGATTATTATTCTGCTCTCTGACAGTGTATGAAATGTCTCCCGGCCTGTCATAAGTGATTTTAGGGAATGACACATTGCCATTCTCATCGTTTACCGCCTTTGCAACAACTTTATTATTTGCATCTACCAATTCAAAGATAAATTCTCCTTTATTAAGGTCTCTTCCATCAATATTTTTGGTAATTTTGATTCCCCCATCACCTGTAAGACTGGAATCAGTTGGAGTCACACTATAGATATTGGTAAAAGTAAAGGCTGCGCCGTCTTTCGGTTCTCTTTCTGCAGTCAGACCTCCCTTTCCATCATCCTTCAACGTTATTTTTAAAGTTTTGCTTTGACTGTCATTAGTAACACCATCAACCTTGCCCGATTCACTCACTGTATAAGTGAAGGTTTTACTTCTTGCACCGTCTGAATCCGGTTCAACTTCCTCCAGATCATCTGCCTCAAAGTTCACAGTACCAAAGTCCACGTTGCCGTTTTTATCATTTTTGACTGTTGTATCTTCAGGCATCGGCGCTCCATCCTCTCCTTTGAGGGTAAATGTAAAGGCCTCTTTGATATCCGGTTTTGTAAGCGCTGCATCAGCATCCAATATTTTGCTTCCGTTGATATTTACAGATATCTTGTCTGCATTGGCTCCGTAAGTGTTTTCGAAATCAAGCTTATCCGCTCCATAAGCAGTCGCCGTCAGAGTACCGTCTTTATTATCTTTGACTTTTACTGTAAAATCAACGCTTCCTTTATTTACTGTAATCTTCTTATCTGAAAGTCCCTCTGTGAGCTCTTCTGCTGTATAGCTTACAGTATACGTATCATCAGTCGGGTTAAATGTTGCTCTTCCCTCTTGGGTTAGCTTTGTAAGCTGTTCGCTGGAATAACTCAAGGATTTGTCAAATGTTATTTTTCCTTCAGCATTATTAGTGCCTTTGGCTACGATACCATCATCCCCGGAAGTTCCCTGATAGCGAACCCGGAAGCTGAACTCTTTATCAGCCATCTTTCTGCCGTTCAGCGTCTTCGTTCCGGATAGACTCACAGCGTTATCGTCCGGTGTTTTCGCATTATATTTATTGGTAAATGCCAGTTTAATAGGTTCCTGACCAACCTGAGTATTGCTGTCCCACTCAACCGTCTTTACTACCGCTGCGTCTTTTTCTACAATAGTGACTGTTTTCAGCGTACCATCCTTATTGTCAGAAACAGTGATACTTACATTATATTCAGCCTTGTCGTAATCCTCATAACCACTGCCCTCTGGGGTATTTTCCTTAACTGAGAAGCTGTATGTTTCATCTATATCCGATTCATCAAAAGTAAGATTGCTGAACTGCGCAACCACTGCAGGGACACCTGCATCTGCGCCTGCTTCGTTTGCAAATGAACCGGTCATCTCTTTCATCCCAAGCTTCTTCATAGTCGCATTGTCTTCCGCAGTAATTGTAAATTCAAATTTATCTGCTTCAAGAGGCTGATTATTCAAAGTCTTGGTTACCTGAATACCGCCGACAGCTGCATAATCCATGTTTGCACTATAAATATTCTCAAAATTACTGTGTGTAACCTGCGGAGTAGCAGTCAGTTTTCCGATTCCATCTTTATCCGATACGTTAACTGTAATAGTGGCTTCTTTTGAATCATATGTCAGTCCGTTTGTTCCCGAACCCGTCTGATCCTCAGTCACCTTATAAGTATAGGTCCCGGCAGTCGTAAACTCTATTTCTCCGAAACCAAAACTTACCCTATCCTCAGCTTCTGTTTTATCCTGATCTTTCGCCATCTGATAATCCACCGTTACGCTGCTCTTCTGCGGCATCGGCTCGTTTCCGGTCGCTCCCTCCAGTTTAAAATTGAAACTGTCTGTATCGGTCCAGTCTCGTCCTAATAAAGACTTCGTAAATCTTGTATCAAGATTTAAAGATACAGGGTCTACACTGTAACTGTTATTGAAATCCACACGAGGTGTTTGATCTTTGGAGCTATCATATTCTGTTCCTTTAGGATTCTGGATCTCGTTTCCGTCTGCATCCTTGACTTTAGTAACGGTGGTTATAGTATGCATAGATCCGTCGCCATCGTCTTTTACTGCTATTGCCACTTCAAACTCAGACTTATCATATTTAACTCCGCCGCTATCTCCTATGCTCTCCTTAACGGTAAACTTATATGTCTTTCCTGCATTTTCATGGGTAAATTTAATGCCGCTGAGCTTTTTCATAGTTTCCGAAACTCCGGAATTGCGATCACTGGTATTATTGAATATTTTATCCGAGTTTGACAGCAGTTTGTCTGCATCTTCTTTGCTCACATTGCCATCCTGGGAATCCGACGCTGTTATGGCAAATCCAAATTCTCCTGCCTTCATACTTCGTCCGGTCAGCGTCTTTGTCACCTCCAGACCTCCTGCCTCATTTCCGTAATCCATGGAAGATCTGTATTCATTGGTCCACTGAAGCTCCTGAGAATCGTCCGAAAGCTTAGCCTCCATATTTCCGTGGGAATCATCAGTAACGGTGATTTTCACAGTCTTCTCACTCTTATCATAAGTCATACCGTTAGCATCCGTTCCCAACTCTTTCACTTTGTACGTGAAAGTTTTTGTAAAGGTATAGATTTTTTTGCCGTCTTTTATTTCCTCTTTACGGGTTCCATCCGCAACGTCTTTCTGGGTGAAGGTTATATCGCCGAAAATAATATCTTCGCTCTTTCCGGCTGACGGATCAATGGAAATCGTTCCCTTGTTGCCCGATGTTTTCGTTACTCCCGAAGGAAGCGGCGCTCCGTTTACGCCTTCCACTTCGAAAGTGAAGCTGTCTCCGGTTTTGAAATCACGTCCTGTAATATTCTTTTCGCCTTCAAGACTAAGCGCGGTGGAAGCATTATATGTATTATTAAATCGGAAATACTGGTATAAATCTCCATTTTCATCCACCAGCTCTGTCTTAATTAACAGCTTAGCAGAATCTTCAGGATCTGTTTCGGCTTTTACCTTCACTATAACTATTTTTTCTGATTTATCAAATGTAACACCGTTGTATACCCATTCTCCATTACTGTTCTTATCAGCATTCGTCAAACCTTCGCCTTCATAAGTTCCATCCTTTGTCGGCTGCAGCTCACGAATCACATATTTATATTCTTTATCTATATTTTCTGTTTTAAATGTAGTTCCGGGTATCGTAATATCGCCGTTTGTCAGGTTGCGGTATATATACTTTCCTCCTGCGCCCTCTGCCGGCATCGGCTGCTTACCTAAATCAGATGTATCAAAAGCACCCTGTGTATCTATATCACGCACTCCTGCCGCTTCTATGGAAAATGCAAACTGTTCGCTTTCTGTGTAATCCTGAAGGTTCTTATTGTTCATGTTTTTCTGTCCGGCTATTGTGATTGACTGTTCGCCGGCAGCATAAGTATTGGTAAAATTCAGAAAATGCTCCTCTGCCCCGGGATATGTACCATCTTCTTTAAAATACATTGTCTCCCAGTCTTTTCCTTCATGACCCTTTTCAATCTTCAGATTTCTTATCTGAAGATGACCGCTACCGTCATCTTTGACATCAAAGGTCAGCCGGTAGTTAGTATTGTCATAGGTAATCCCCGGCTGCAAGCTGCTTGGCAGCTCCTCATAAGCCATATATTTATAACTTCCTTCTTCTGTAAAGGTAAGCTCTATGTCAGTTCCGAAAGAAATATTGGCTTTATTTTTTCCCAGATGATCCTCGCCTTTGATCTCGCATTCCAAAGGTTTGCCTATCAAAGAATCATCCTTATCCTGCTGCTGCAGTTTAAACGTAAAGCTGTCTCCCTCTTTAAAAAGACGTCCGTTTAAAGTTTTTGTTCCTGTCAGACCTAAATCTATCAGTCTGACGGTCTTTTCTTCCACAGAATAATTATTTACAAATACTGCCTCATTATTATCACCGGCAGCTATAGTTCCTGCTGCGGAAGACGCCGCTCCGCTGTCATTTACCGGAGATACTTGGGTAAATCCTTCCGGAATCTCCCCTTTTACCTCTTCAACCGTATAACCCATGCCTTTATCAAGACCATATACGCTCAGGCTTTCTCCTGCCTTTAGCTTAAAGGTTTCTCCTGATTTAATCTTATTAAGTGAGCCTGCTGTTTGCTGACCTTTACTGTCAAAGATCTTCGCCGCATATTCTTTATCGGAATCTCCGCCTGTAAACTCCAGCTTGAAGGTGAATTCCGCATCCTCCGGGGCAGTAAGTCCGTCATCTGCAGTCACTTCTTTTTTTACTGTAAGCTGTCCAGGAAGCTCTACATCCAGACGCCCGTTATTTCCGAGATACACGTTAATATCTTCGGCATTCAGCACATCGTCTTTATCCCATTTAGGATTTATGATCTGGGTGGCGGTATTTGTCTTATTTCCGCCTACAGCTGTTTTATCAAGAACCGTATCTGTCGCTTCGTGAATTCTCGGCGTGCCTTTTTCAATATAATATTTTCCTGAGATATCTGATTTCACTGCCTCCGAATACTTTGTAAGATTTGCTCCCGACACCTGAATTGCTTCTGTCTGCAAAGTATCCTTCGTACTGTCATAATAAGTTCTCTGATACCAATATGTTTCTCCGCTCAGCGGTTCTTTGTCAAGTTTAGTCTTGCAGTCTCTATCTGTATACAGATATGTATCTTCTGTATAGAAGTAAAATCTGTTGGTAGATGCCGGCGTAAAGTTAACAGTCGTATTACCTGATGCCTCACCCTTTGTATAATCGTTGGAATAAAAGCTGACTTTGCCTTCATCATTGCTATTAGCATCAATATATCCTTGCAAATCACTGTCCGGATCTGCAAGATTGTCCAGCGCCTCCTGCTTCACACTTACATCGTAAAAAATACGCATTGGCCACGCATTAGTCACCTCAGTGGAAATCGTACCGTCTTCATCATTTTCCTCTACATTAAACTGACGAAGAGGAATAAGCGCAGCAGGAATCTTAACCTCCACCGTATCGCCTTCTATACCGTCACCTTTGGTCACCGTAATTTTAATATCGGACAGATCAGCTTCCGGATAAAGAGGATTACCCACTCCATGTGTATTCTCTCCTCTAAACACATAAGTGACAGTATCTCCGCTCTGAGAATCGCTTACTTGCTCAAATACCTGATCAGCGTAAATGATAGTATTAAAATCATCTACCTGCATATAATTCCCCAGCTTATCTGTAAAAGTCACATAGCCATCCTCTGCCGGATCATCTCCCTTTACCTGTGTAGGGAAGCCTGTCCCTTCAGTAATTTCTGCAAAAATAGAATTGAAGACATCTTCAAGTGAACCACTCTCTTTAGTGGTCTTATAATAATTTCTTTTGCTTTCTTCAACCGGATTTCCCATGTTCCCTATGTTATATCCGGTAGCATCCGGATAATTGCTGGACACAGCCTGCATAAAACGGTTAGTGTCCATAGTTAAATCATCCTCATCTGCTCCGGAAAATATTCCCACGGAATATATAAAAGCATTATTTTCTGTCTTCAGGTCCCCTGCGGCACTGATAGTAGCATTGGCTGTCCCTGCATCCACGCCGTTTCCTCCGCCCGGTTCTCCGTCAGTAAAAAATATCACGATCTGCTGAGCATCGGCGCGAGCATTTTTCATTACGTTCTTTGCTTCGTCCATACCCTCATCAGAATATGTTCCGCCACTGGCTTGTAAATTACTGATGGTCTTCTTCAGATCAGTCTGTCCCTCGCCTTCACAGTTTGTCAGACTATTCTCAATATCAGCGCTTCTGCTATAGGTCACGATACCGACTCTGTGCTTCATCTTTTCATCAGAAATCTGGCCGTTAGCCACAGCAGTCTGATCTATAAATGCGTTGGCCGCAGCCTGCAGCTGCTCTCTCTTTGTCTGCCGGCTTTCATAAAACTGCACATGATCATCATTAGAATCATCTGCTGATGTCTTTGGCTGATATTTCGAAGAGAAAATAAGCCCATCATCATACCATCCGTCTCCTCTAAGCGGTTTAGACTCCCATTTAACGCTGGTACCATTTGACAGATAATAGGTTTTGGACTTATCAAGATCGTCAGCATATACAGGAGATCCACCTACACTATCTGCCATACTTCCGGATTCATCCAGTACCAGTACTATATCCAGAGGCCTCTCAACAGTCACCTTCAAATTAGATGTGGAAGATAATGCCGATAGTCCAATGAGAAAATCAGAACCTTCTCCTTTCCTGACGGTAATCTTACTTGACCCGGCCTCTCCCGTTTCTTCCAGATTAATGTCCTCATCAGATACCGTTTTGTCCGTCCAGATACGTCCCACATACTGTGTTGTATCCTTTACAATATCCTGCCACGTATCCATAGACGAACTGTCTGAGACAGACGACTTGTCCATAGCAGCTCTTTGAGATGCCGCATTCGCTTCCTGAGGCATGAAGCCCATAACAGTTACGAATATTGTAAGAAATGCCAACATCGAAACGATGAAGCCCTTTCTGTGCGGCAATCTTTTCCCCGCATTCATTTGCATACTTTTCCTCCACTTGTTTTTCTTTTTAACAGTTAAAATATGAAACAACAAGTGATGCCCTGTTACTAAAAGCAGACTTTTTGTAACAGGAATGTTATAATGCAAAAGTAATTATATTTTTAGAAATTATTCTGAAAAGTCATTAAAATTATGTAAGTTTGTTTAAAAATATGGTATTTCAAGTGTTTTTCCTTTGTTACCAAAAGTCTACTTCATATAACAAAATGAACACAACTGATGTGAGAAAAAGTCTACTTAATTTCACAAACAGTTTTTAACGTTTCTCAAAAAAGTTTGATATGATATACCTAATTTTTGTCCAGCTTCCCTAGACGAAATCTCTCCTTTTTTCCAGCGTTCACTCAGGCAGCGAAATTCCGGAGGCATCTCTATACGCTTTCTCCCAAATTTCGTTCCTCGCTCTTTGGCTGCCCGTATTCCTTCCGCCTGCCTCTGTCTGATATTCTCCCTCTCTGTCTGTGCAACATAGGACAACAGCTGCAAAACAATGTCGGAAATAAGTGTCCCTATAAGATCCTTACCCTTTCTTGTATCAAGAAGCGGCATATCCATGACCACAATATCGCTTTTCTTTTCCCGTGTAATTATATTCCACTGCTCAATGATCTCCTCATAATTTCTCCCAAGACGGTCTATACTTTTCACAACGACAACATCTCCCTGCCTGAGATTTTTCAGCATTCTTTTATACGACGGCCTGTCAAAATCTTTTCCGCTTAATTTATCAAGATACATATCACTATCCGATATACCGTAGTTCTTCAAGGCAATAACTTGCCTTGCTTCGTTTTGATCCCTGCTGGAAACTCTTATATATCCGTACATTTTCTTCTTTTCCATGATAGCCTCCTTAAATATTCTGTGACTACCGATATTTTATACAGAATCCTACATAAAACTCATGATCTCTATATATAACGTATCAATATTGAAAAGGGGAAAAATGACTAAGCTCCATAACCTTACAGAGCTTTCATATTACAGGCGTACCGTTGCAAAGCCTGCGCTGCTTATTTTTCGAAAACAGACTTTTGTTACACCTCAAAAATATTTTAAAACAATATTTTCTATATAAAAAAAACAGACTGCCAAAAAAGCAGTCTGCTGTTTTTTCCTGACTAATCCAAATTGTACTTGTTCTTAAACTTTTCAACTCGTCCGCCTCTGTGGGCAAATTTCTGCTGTCCTGTAAAGAATGGATGGCACGCTGAGCAAATGTCCGTTCTGATTTCTTCATTGACGGACTTTGTCATAAATGTGTTACCGCATGCGCAAGTTACTTTACATTCCTTGTATTCAGGATGGATTCCTTTTTTCATGCTAATCACCTCTTTCCTGCTCAGGTTTACCACCTTTGCATAATTACTGTCAAATCATACAGCTTATATAGCATATCACAGGCTTTTTAAAAACACAAGTATTTTCGCGATTTTCACGCCAAATAAAAACCATAAGAAAATTATCAACAATTGACACTTTTAATAATAGTCAACTATAATAAAGATATTCATAAATGGAGGCGAAGCAATGAATCCAATACAGCGAGAAAGCATACACATGTTGTCGGATCAGACAGACTCGTATTTTGAAAGAATCAGCGCATACCGCTCTGACAGCCTTGATATCGAATATCTGACCCATCTTCATAAACAGCATATTTCCCATATCCCTTTTGAAAATCTCGATATCATGGCAGGAAAAGCCGTTTCTCTTAATCGCACAGATCTGTTTCATAAGATCATAACCCATCGCAGAGGCGGCGTCTGTTCAGAGATAAATACTCTCTACAACTGGTTTCTGGAGTCTCTGGGATTTCAGACTGTCAGTTACAGCGCCCGCATCATAGCTTCTTCAAACCCCGTACAGATGCGAAGTCACCGTATTATAAGCGTTGCTTTAGACGGAAAGCAATACATAACTGACGCAGGCTTCAATTTTGAGCATCACAGGATTCCCCTTCTCCTTCGGGAGAATATTATCCAGGATGACGGAGAATGTCAATATCGTTTTACCAGAGATGATTTTTGGGGATGGATAATGTGGCAAAACCGACCTAAGCTGGGTTGGCGCAAAATACTGGGATTTACCGAAGAACCTCATATAGATCTTGACTTCATTGCCCCAACATTTTTTGCCGAACGCCATCCTGATTCAAAAATAAATAAATTCACAAAAGTATCTCTTTACATCAACGGTACTTTTTACGCAGTCAGAAACAATCTGTTTCTCAAAGAAGTCAACGGCGTAGAAAATATCATATACCCGATAAAAACAAAAAAACAGGAAGAAAAAATCCTCAGAGAAATTTTCCTCCTGCCGCTATAACTTTCTGTCGGGTCACTGGGGAATCTGTATTTTATCCAATATCCCCATCAGCTTTGCCAATACTATACCATAATTAGTTATCGGCACTCCGGCTGCCTTCGCTTCGGCTATTCTGCTCAGAACATGGCGTCTGTTGAACATACATGCTCCGCAGTGTATTACCAGATCAAACTCTTTTAGTTTATCTGTATCAGGAAAGTCATTTCCGCAGACATTGACTACTTTAAGATTTTTTCCGAATTTTTTTCTCAGCAAATTAGGGATTTTTTCTCTTCCTATATCTTCGGAAAGAGGAACGTGAGTGCAAGCCTCGGCAATCAAAACCTTTGATTTTTCAGTCATATTGTCTAATTGCGATGCTCCTTCGGCAAAGATATCTATATCTCCCTTATAAGCAGCGAATAATACAGAAAAAGATGTGAGAGCACTTTCCTGCGGTTTTTTTTCATATATCTGTCTGAAACACTGAGAATCTGTTATTATTAGATCCGGAGCTCTGTTCAATGATAAAAGCGCCCGTTCAAAACCATCTGCTGTTGTAGAAACCGCTGTACATTTTCTGTCCAAAAGCTCTCTCAAAGTCTGCACCTGAGGCAGTATCAATCTTCCTTTAGGGGCCTGGATATCCTGTGGCATCACAAGAAGTGCAAGACCATCTTCTCCTATCATATCGCCCAATATCTTTTGACGAAGAAAATCTTCCGGCACTGATCTTTCTATGGCTGCCTTCAGTTCATCAAGGCCTGTCTTCCCAGCAGCGCTGACTCTAATAACAGGAACGTCCCCAGCAAAAGCTTTGACCTTTTCCTCCCATAAAAATTTTTTATTAATATCCTCAGGGTCATCACATTTATTGATGACAAATATAAGGGGAATACCTTGCGAAGACAGCAATTTACACCAGTGTTTCTCATATTTCCAAGAACTTTTCTCAGCCTCACTTTTTTCTATGACAATGATCGCTATATCTGTTTTCGCAGCCACCTCTTCTGTGCGCCGAACTCTAAGCTCCCCAAGCTCGCCTTCATCATCAAAACCTGCCGTATCTATAAAGACCACGGGGCCTATGGGATGAAGCTCCATTGATTTATACACAGGATCCGTTGTCGTACCGGGAGAATCAGAGACAAGCGCAATATCCTGACCAGTCAAGGCGTTTATCAATGATGATTTGCCGGCATTACGCTTACCGTATATTGCTATATGAAGTCTGCTTGCTCTTGGAGTATCATAAAGGCTCATTTCAACCCTCCTTCCTCAAAGGCTAAAATCTGAAATCTCTGTTTCCGGCTTCTATTTCTTTAAGATGCTCGGAACAGACTTCTCTTACTTTTTCATTAGGTATCATGGCCAGCCTCTCTGCTATAATAGCATCTCCTTTCTTATGAGTCTCCTCTCCTGCATAATCCATAAGAAATTCTTTTAAAGTCATCAGCGCATTAGGCTGACAGCAATTTGCAATCTGTCCGGACTTAAGAAGGCTCATGAACCTGTCTCCTGTTCTTCCCTCCCTATAGCACGCTGTACAGAAGCTTGGCACATATCCCAGATCTATAAGCCAGTCAACTACTTCCGCCAAAGATCTTCTGTCTTCAACATCAAACTGAACTGTATCCTCATCTCTTTCATCTTCCACATATCCACCTACACTTGTCCGGCTTCCCCCGCTGATCTGTGTTATCCCAATCTCAAGACATTCTCGCCTTGTCTTGGCGCTTTCACGAGTAGACATTATCATTCCCGTATAAGGCACCGCTATTCTGAGAACAGCCACTATTCTTTTGAACACATCATCGGGGACGCCATTGTCAAAGGTATCCGGATCTATATCATCTGCCGGCCTTATTCTTGGAACACTAATAGTATGAGGGCCACAGCCATAGGTCTTCTCCAGATGATGAGCATGCATGAGCATTCCCACAAAATCATATTTATAATTTTCCAGCCCGAACAGTACTCCGCATCCTACATCATCTATACCCGCTTCCATAGCTCTGTCCATAGCTTCCGTATGGTAAGCATAGTCACTTTTCGGCCCCGATGGATGAAGCGCTTCATAAGCTTTTTTATTATATGTCTCTTGAAAAAGTATATATGTCCCTATCCCGGCATCTTTGAGCATTTTATATTCTTCAACAGAAGTCGCCGCAATGTTGACGTTTACTCGTCTGATAGCTCCATTTTTATGTTTTATACTGTAAATAGTCTTTATACTTTCCAGAATATATTCGATAGGATTGTTATACGGGTCTTCTCCCGCTTCTATCGCAAGCCTCTTATGTCCCATATCCTGAAGGGCTATCACTTCTTCCTTTATCTCTTGCTGAGTCAGTTTCTTCCTCGGAATATGCTTATTCTGCCCATGATAGGGACAGTACACACAGCCATTTACACAATAATTTGATAAATACAGCGGCGCAAACATAACTATTCTGTTTCCGTAAAAATGCTCTTTTATCTCTTTCCCCAGAGCAAAGGTTTTCTGTATTATATCGGGATCTTCGCACTCCAGCAGCGTAGCAGCCTCTTTATATGAAAGGCCCTGATATTTTCTCCCTTTCTCTAAGATCTGTTCCATCATTTCCAGATCGTCTTTATGCTGCCCTGCATATTCAAGAGTCTTTAGGATCTGCTCATGGTTAATAAATTCTTCCGCCTTTTTAGACGTACTGTTGTAAACTGCCATTTTCAATCTCTCCTTTTCATTGATGGTTATATTTTTACAAAGGTTTTCTGCCATAGCTTTTTATCAGCCTTTCAAGCTCTTTTCTGTCCTGTAAAATTTCTGTCTTCTTAAATTCCGCAGGATATATCTCATAAGCTTTCTTATACTTATCAGGAGTAACCTTCTTCATCACAACATTAGCTCCGAAAGAAAAAGGATTGTCCGAAATTCGGCGTTTTTCTTTATCTGAAAGAACAGAAAGTGACGTAGTCAGCGGAAGATTCGCTTCGGGAAGCAAAATCCTTGCTACAGCCACAGCTCGCCTTGCCATTTCCGGATCTCCGTCGGGCTGATCTGCAAGAGGCGTTTTGGGATTCGATATAAAAGGGCCTATCCCGGCCATTTTACATGGTATCTCTTTTAAAAGAAGTAAATCTTCACCCAGAGTACGCAGAGTCTGTCCCGGAAGCCCCACCATAAATCCGCTGCCTGTCTCATATCCGAGTCTGCTTAGAATTTTAAGACATTTCACTCTTTGCTGCAGTGTTCCGCAAGGGTGAAGTTCATCGTATATCCTAGGATCTGCGGTTTCATGCTTTAAAAGATATCTGTCAGCCCCTGCCTGCTTCCAAATACGGTAATCTTCCTCACACCTCTCTCCGCAGCTTATAGTTACCGCCGGATGAATAGGGCTGACGGTTCTTTCTTCAGAGGGAACCTCCATCTCCTTTATACTCTTTATGATATCCGCAAGTCTGCCGGCTGTGAAATAATCGTCCTCTCCGGACTGCAAAACAATAGTGCGATACCCAGCCGACACAGCTTCTGCAGCCGCCTCCAATATTTCCTCGCGGCTCATCCGAAATCTTCCCAGCTCCTTGTTTTCCCTGTTTAGGCCACAATATACACATTGCCTTTTGCATATATTGGAAAATTCTATTATAGCTCTTAAATGTACAATATCTCCGACTGTCTCGCGGCGGATTTGATCTGCCAGACGATATACCTGTGTAAAATCTTCTGATGATAAAAGTGCCGCAATTCCTTCTGCAGATTTAAGTTGTGGATAAATTTTCATGAGTCCTCCGTACTTTTACTAAATAAGAAAAACCACCTCTGTATGCCAACAGCTAAACAGAGGTGGTTTACGATAATCTTAACTAACCGAAAAAAAACGGTGACTAACCTTTTTATCATCGCCTTTTTCCTCGGTCAAACCCTTGGCGTCAGTACGAAATATATGTACTGTCTTATCTAATCAGACAGTTTTTATCCTATTTCAATTTACATTTTACCACACGATCCCGCCCAGGTAAATCTTTTATTACCTCTGCCGGAGAATATTTACCTGAATCTTTTAACATTTTACGGAGATCCTCTCCCTGATCATATCCTATCTCCATAAGCAAGAATCCTCCCGCTTTAAGATAGTCGGCAGCATTATCGACTATCGTCCTGTAAAAATCCAGTCCGTCTCTGCCCCCATCCAGCGCTGTAAGAGGCTCATGATCTTTAACTTCCTCCTGCAGTATAGAAATCATATTAGTTTTTATATACGGAGGGTTTGATACGATCATATCAAACTTTCTGCCTTTCAGAGGATTAAACATATTGCCTCTAATAAATTTTACTTTTGCTCTAAGCTCTCTGGCGTTTTCCGACGCTGTATCAATGGCATCTTCACTTATATCAGAGGCTGTCACCTTTACATTTCCGCAGATTTTTGCCAGAGAAATGCCAACAGCGCCGCTTCCGCAGCACAGGTCTAATATCTCCCACTCTTTTCTTCCCTTAAGCTTTTCAAAAAATGAAAGCTTTTCTCTGGGTGTGTTCTGAACGGTCTTTGCTGCTTCACTGACCAGAGTCTCCGTATCCTGCCTTGGGATCAGAACATGGGGATTCACTTTAAATGTATACCCCATAAATTCCTGAACACCTGTAATATGCTGCAAAGGGATACGAGCGGCCCTTTTCTTTATGAGTTCCATATACTTTTCTTCTGTTTCAGGATCGACCTCTTCCTCAGCTTTGAGAAATAAATTGACCTTATCTATACCTGTAAGAAAACAATACAGTTCCTGCGCATCTATTTTAGGGTCCATGCAAAAAGCCTTGGAAAGTTGATATTCTCCTTCTTTCACAAGTATTCTCGTCTTCATTTTTATCCTTCCTTAAATTTATATGAATCTTCGTTTCTTAAGCGGCGGCTTCGGCAATTCCGTCAAGGCGTTTTTATTGCTTTCACATAATACACTGTCCTCACTCTTTTTCTTTCCCTCTGCTGCCAGCACCGCATTTATTGCTGTAATAGCTACTTCAAGCTGTCTGTCGTCGGGCTCCTTAGTGGTTATCTTCTGAAGATACAGCCCCGGTATGCTTAATATCTTTACTACAGTGTTATCACTTTTCCCCGCCCATCTGAGCAATTCATACGACAACCCCGCTATCAGAGGCAGCAGTAAAAGCCTTGATACTATCCTCAATATCAGATTAGGCCATCCCAGCAGAAAATGAAGAGCAAAAGCAATAATAAATACAAACATCAGAAAACTTGTACCGCATCTGGGATGAAGTGTTGGAAACTGACGGCAGTTTTCAGGCGTAAGCTCAAGGCCGTTTTCAAAACAGTGAATAGTCTTATGCTCTGCGCCATGATATTGGAACACACGCTTTATATCCCCCATAAAAGATATGGCCCATACATACAGCACAAACAGAAGTATCCTGACTACTCCCTCAGTAAAATTAAGCCAGAATATGTTTTCAGTAAAAAGTTTCATCAGGTTGACCACAGCTGTCGGCAGAATTATAAACACACCTACTGTAAAAAGCAGAGCGATTATAACTGATACATATATCATAAAACTCCATGCGCCTTTGCTTCCGAATTTTTTATTCAGCCACCGCTCAAAACGCGTTTCTTCATATTCTTCATCCTCTGCATCTGTCAGTATTTCAGCAGATTTCATAAGCTGCCCGGTACCTACCACAAGCGAAGATATAAAGGATGCCACGCCTCGTACAAGAGGAAGTTTCATCCATTTTTTCTGTTCTTTTATATCGCCTGTTTCTACCTTAATACTGCCGTCAGGAAGTCTCAATGCCAGAGCAGTTTTAGTCTCGCCCCTCATCATTATACCTTCCATCACCGCCTGTCCTCCCATTTTGGTAGGACACGCTCCCTTCAGAAAAATTTTGCTTAAATCCATGCTACCCCTCTAACTTAATCTTTTTTATCACTTCTATGAAAGTTTTATTATCCTTCGTATGAGCCAAATTGTCCAGTATCATTTCCGTAACTTCCTGATTATCTCTATTGCCCAAAGCTCTTCTCATATACCAGATCGCTTCCAGCTCATCCTGTCTCATAAGAAGATCTTCTCTTCTTGTTCCTGATTTGCTGAGATTAATTGCAGGGAATATACGTTTTTCTGAAAGTTTTCTGTCTAAATGAAGTTCCATATTCCCTGTGCCTTTGAATTCTTCAAAAATAAGATCATCCATACGGCTTCCTGTTTCAACAAGCGCTGTTGCCAGTATAGTGATGCTGCCTCCTTCTTCCAGTTTTCTGGCCGCTCCGAAAAATTTCTTGGGTTTATGCAAAGCTCCCGGATCAAAACCGCCTGACAAAGTTTTACCCGAAGCAGGCACCACTAAATTATATGCTCGCGCAAGTCTTGTTATGCTGTCCATCAAAATCACGACATCCTTGCCATGTTCAGCCAGTCGCTGAGCTCGCGCAAGAACCATTTCTGCTACCTTTACATGATGCTGCGGGAGTTCGTCAAATGTAGAATAGATAACTTCTCCGTTTCCCTTAAGACTTCGCTTCATATCTGTAACTTCTTCCGGCCGTTCATCAACCAGCAAAACTATCATCTCCACGTCAGGATAATTTTTTTCTATGCTATTGGCCATTTTCTTAAGAAGCACTGTTTTTCCGGCTTTTGGAGGCGCTACGATCAAACCTCTCTGCCCCTTTCCTATCGGCGCCACTAAATCAATCAGCCTGAGAGAAAGATCCCTGCCATCCTCCAAGGTAAATCTCTGATTAGGAAAAATAGGGGTCAGAGAATCAAAATCAGGACGCTTAATAGCAGCTCCCGGCTCATCTCCATTCACAGTCACTACATAAAGCAATGCGCCGAATTTGTCACCCTCATTTGGATTTCTGCATATTCCTTTTATCTTATCGCCTGTTTTAAGATTAAATCTTCTTATCTGTGCAGGCGCTACATATATATCCTTTTCGCTGGTAAGAAAATTATTAAACCTGAGAAAGCCAAAACCTCCGTCAGCAAGCTCTAATATACCCTCCACTTCAAACCTGTCATTTCTGTCAGGAACTGCTTTACTTTTCTGCTTACCGGACTTTTGATGTTTCTCAGAGATATCCGATTCCTGTATTTCCTCTGTTTGAACCTCTACGCATGAAATATTTTCACATTCTTTATTTTTCGAAGAATTTTTGTTGTCTTCTTCCTTCTTTTCTTGATTTTCCGATTCTTTTATACTCACGGCAGATATTGTCTTTCTGCCTTTATTCATAGTTTTTACTGCTTTAGTTTTATTCTCCTTAAGCCTGCTGTTTTTCTCAATATCTTTATTGTCCTCGGTCTCCTTATGCTCATCGGCTTCTGATGTCTCTTCATCCTTCATCAGCGCCTTTACCAGTTCCGCTTTCTTCATTTTCTGGTAATTCTTAAGACCAAATGTCTTTGCGATCTCTCTAAGTTCAGCCACCTTTTTTGTCTTAAGCGCTGACTCCTCCATAGTCTTCCACATAAATGTGAACCCTTTCTGTCTCAAATAAAATAAAATTTTTTTACGGGAATAAATAGAAAATAAATTAAATCCGATTGGGATCAAGATTTTACTTCAAAATTTACTATAAATATAATATACACCGATTCTTAAACCTATACAATATTTGGCTGTCAAATTTACAAAAAAACCGCACACAGGATGCGGTTTTTATGACAGCTTTCTGATCATCTCTTCGGATAATTCCGTCAATTCCGTTATCATGTTAATTGTATTCAATATTATCTTATATGTTTCATGTTCCATAGACTCCGGAAAAAGTAAGCAATTGACGGACAAATATTCTACTCCCGCTTAGCGCTCTTTTTAAACGTTCTCTTTTAATGTAAAAATATACCATTTATTTAATTATATTCTTTCAGTCCCTTTTGTCAACATATTTTTGTAATTTATTGGAAATAATTTCAGCCATTTCACCTGTTTTTAAGAGCAATATAAAAGGCAGGGGTAAAAATCCATATTCCTGCCTTTTAATATTTTCTTTGTTTCCAAACTTATTTACTGTAATCGTAAAATCCTTCTCCTGTCTTTCTCCCCAGCTTATTAGCTCTTACCATCTTTCTGAGGAGCGGATGAGGTCTATATTTCGTATCTCCAAACTCATTATATAATGTTTCCATGATAGCGAGGCAAACGTCAAGTCCTACCAAATCTCCCAACGCAAGAGGTCCCATCGGATGATTTGCTCCAAGCTGCATAGCTGTATCGATTCCCTTGGCATCGGCAACTCCATCAGCCAATATTCCGATACCTTCATTTATCATAGGAATAAGAATCCTGTTTACTACGAATCCCGGCGCTTCTGCGACATCTACAGGAGTTTTACCCAGCTTTTCTGTAAGAGCCAAAATGGTTTCTCTCGTCTCATCTGATGTAGTAAGTCCCTTAACAATCTCAACCAGCTTCATTGCAGGAACCGGATTAAAGAAGTGCATTCCTATGATCTTATCAGGTCGGTTTGTTGCCGCAGCAATCTCTGTGATTGAAAGGGCAGATGTATTTGTAGCTATGATGGCTTCAGGCTTACAAAGTTCATCCAGCTCCTGAAAAAGGGCTTTCTTCGCTTCCATATTTTCAGTTGCCGCTTCGATCACCAGGTCGGCATCTTTTATGATAGTTATATCTGTAGAGCCATGTACTCTGGCCATTATATCAGCCTTATCCGCTTCGGTAATCTTTTCTTTCTTTATCAGTTTGTCGAGATTCTTCTCTACCGTAGCGATGCCTCTGTCTACAGAAGTCTGTCTTCTGGCTCTTAATACCACATTATATCCACTCTGAGCCAAAACCTGAATGATACCGGCACCCATTGTGCCTGTTCCCAGTACACCAACTGTCTTCATAATAAAATCCTCCTTAAATCATCTATATTACTATCATTGTAAACTTTTTTTTCAAAATATACCAGCTTTTTATTATTTCTTTTTGCTTTTATTATTAATCGTCGCAAATTAAGAAATTTTTTCTCTATTTTTTATTTTCAAAACCCGCATTGTCGACATTTGAAAACAAAGATTTCGACCTATGCGGGTTTTATTGTTTAACAGTACGTTCTCTCCTAAAATGCAAACCATTCTAAATCAATATTTCTAAAAAAGGAGAGAAAAAAATGAAGAAAAAATTATTAACTTTTGTGTTAGCAGCAGCTATGGTTCTGTCAATGCCTACAGCATTATTCGCAGCAGAGGCTCAGTCTGAAAAAACAGCAGATACCCCGACTGTAAGTGAAGGAAACGAAATTGCTCCAAGGTCGACAACCTCAGCTACTGTAGGTGCTTCAAGAAAAAGCAGTACCAGCGGAAGTGTATCTGCCAATGCAAGCTTTAATACAAAAGCATCAAAAGCAACATGCACTATAACCTTACAAGTTAAATCAAACGGTTCTTGGAAAACAGCCACAGATTTACCTGTATACTCTTATATAAAAACAGAATATAATACATATTCTATTATAGCTTCAAGAACTTTTACTTTAAAAAGCGGAAAAGTATATAGGGCTAAAGTAGTCATTTCTGATACTAATTCCAATGGAACCTATTCAACAACACGATATACTGGCTCTTTCTAATATGTCATATTATCAACAATTTTTACAATTTCTTTATCTGTAAAAGTAGACCAAATATATACAATAATGCTATCATCAATACATATGATGGCATTATTACTTTTCTGATTTTCTTCTATATATATTACACCTTTTTTACTATTAACCTGTCTATCACCATTATTAATCTGTGTAGATCCTAAATTCTCATCCTGTATACATTCTTGAATTGTATATTCTTGCATATCATCATTTTTAAAGATATATGTATTCCTTGTTATATTTCCTGCATCCTCTATTGTTAAAGAATGAAAATCGTATCCCTTTGGAATATATTCCGGTACTACAAGTTCAGGAACAGTTATCTTCGCAATCTTAACTTCTGCCCAATCGGTTATTACCCAATTGTCCTCACTGCTGCTTCCCCAACCTCCATCTTCAATAACTACGCCATCCTCCGTTACGATCTCTTCTTTGGCGTTCTTATCTGCATCGACATCAGTCGTAAATGTATTAAATACCATTATACCTCCCACTACCACAAGGATAAACAAGGCAGCAACCCCCGCCAGTTCACGCATATGACGCCTTTTTCTTTTCTCTGTCCGGGCAGCCATGGCCTTTAATCTGTCAGGAGTCATATTTCCTGCGCTTTCTTTATGATAATCCTTTAATTCTTCATCGGTAGCATCAGAGATAATCTGTCCTATGGACCGTTTGCTGTTATCGTTTCCACTCATCACGCTCTTCCTTTCTGAGAATATTCAAGTACTGTTCTTTCAAGTGTTTCAAGCTTCTTCTGTAAATACTTTTCTCCGTATTGATGTTGATATTCATGATCTCTGCTATTTCGGAATGTTTGTATTCTCCCCAGAATCTCATGCGAATCACTCTTCTGCTCACATCCGGCAGATTGTTGATCATATCTCTTACCATGCCTCTGCGTTCATAAGGCAGGCGCTTGTGGAACGGTATCCGATTGTTGATCATATCTCTTACCATGCCTCTGCGTTCAGCATCTTGTAATAACTTTTCGACTGTGACCTCATCAGCAATGGTATCAAAGATATCAATCTCACCCATTTCAGTCTTTATCATGTTGGAGATTTCTTTGCGTTTTGCACGTTTGCGAAAATACTTACTGGCTCTGTTTCTTGCGATTTTCTTAAGCCAAGGCACCAACTTTTCCGGATCTCTCAAATTATCCAAACCTCTGAACGCATCTATGAATACTTCCGTCGCCACATCTTCGACATCATTTTCATCAACACCCATTATCTTCATGAGACGAATTACATAAACATACTTGCTACAAAGCAATTCTAAAATTTCTTCTCTATCCAATGTACACACTTCACCACTATTCCTTATTAACTATACCTTCCACATAAAGTCTCGCTATCTGCTCCATACAATCTAACTGCTGAACCGAGCATACACTTAAAGAGCCTATTATATTCTCATTGAGTTTTCTCTTCTTTTCATCGCTCGGCATATCGGATTCATCCCCTGCTATAATAAAATCCGCACTTACGCCCAATACCTGTGTAAGTTTATACAAATTTTTCAAAGACACTCCCTTGTCTCCATATTCTATATCTGCGATAAATTTTCCTGTTACAGAAAGAAGTGCGCCAAGTTCGCTTCTGGACATGTTCATGGCTTCCCTTCTCGCTCTTATTCTCGCACCCATCTCTTTCTTGTTTAATTCCTTAAATTCCATAATACCGGCTTCCCCTCTATAAGTTAGTATTTTTTACTGCTTATAGTTTAATATCCCCAATATATTGTGTTTTCAACTATGAGAAGGTTTATTATAAACTTTAAGAGGGTAGATATGGAATTTTATCAAAAATTGTTACATTTTAAGTTTTTTTGCATAAATTTGAAACTTTTTGATTACTTTGCTCCTCTTATATTATGCAACATTTATTTTTTCTTAGTTTATGGAGGATCACAGATATGCGTATCGAAGAAAACAAATGCAGACGTGACATGTATCAGGCCCATAAATATATCTCCAAGAACCTTCGTCTCCTGAGATATATCAAAGGGTTGAGTCAGGAACAGGCGGCGGATATGCTGCATATGTCACGGTCTTGCTACTGCACCCTTGAAAACGGACTCAAAATGCCGGACATCATAACACTGTATGATATTTCAACTTTTTATGATATCAGCTTAGACTATCTGCTCTCTTTTGATATCACAGAACACATGCTGTCACTTCTTAAACGAAATAAAGAAGCGATAGAGGCACATCACTTTATGGAGAATTATCTTAAATTATCCCACGGAGCGAGAAATCAAATCCGTATCAAACTTGAATCACTGGCTGATCGCGATCGGTCATTTAACAAGTTTCCCTGGGACTATACCAACAATGAGGGAGTATAATAAACATGAATCTTGAAGTCTTATGTAAAAATTTAAAGCTTTTACGCACTGTACACGGTATGAATCAGGATGAACTTGCCGCAAAAATATACATAACGCGCTCAACGTATTCGGCCTACGAAACAGGTTCGAAAGTTCCGGATATTCAAACACTTGATGCGCTTGCAGCCATATACAATATCGGTTTTGAAAGCCTTGTAAACCATGATCTGTCAAAAGGTCTTCTGAGCAGGATATACTTTGACTCCGAAGACCGCCAGTTGGCCGAGCTTCTTAATGATTACGAAAGCCTTTCCGTAGCGTCAAAAAATGTCATTATGGAAAGGCTCGATGTACTTCTTGAAAGAGAGGCCGTCTTTTATCAGGAATTTGCCTATCCCAATAAAAACATGAAGAAATAACCTCTTACATGAAAATCATATTTATCACATTGATGGAAACCGGCACTGTCACTATAGACAATACTGTGCTTAAGAATAATGTCTTACTGGCAGGCCCCGGGTCCTGCCCCTCCTGCTCAGCCAGCATAGCAACTGTCGCTGCGACAGGAAAACAGGACCCCAACACTATAATAGATTTCATCAATGATGATATCGGAAGGAAATACACCATCAATGTCGTAAGCAAAGGAAGCAAAATCAGTTTGACCGCACTCGCTTCGATTATCACTCTGCTTTTTATAATATCTCTGAATCTGTATCCAACAAGATTCGAGCCGATAAAAATCATCGCCATCGGCGTCGAGATATTCCCAAGATATGTCAAATATTCATCTACAGCCGAAGGGATTGCTCTGCCGAATATACTCAGCAGGAATCCTATTATAAGGGCAAGGATATTAGGATTGAGCATAAGTTTGAGAAATGCTTTAAAAAGGCTTCTCGGCGTCGCTTTTCGCTTGTCCTTATAATTTCTTTTGAGCTGTTTTATCCCATACGTAAACATAGCGAAATTCATGGCCGCATTGTGAGCCAGCATAAGCAGAAGCCCCATATCCCCAAAGAAAATCAGCGCCACGGGAAATCCCATAAATCCGTCATTAGGCATTACCATGGCAAACTCCAGTATATTTGATTCTTCTGCCGGGAATTTTCTCAGTTTAGCATAGCCGTAACATATAAGTCCGTAAAGATAAAAAGAAGCCAAACTAACGGCAAAAGTAACCGCAAAAGACAGCAGTACCTCTTCAGTAGTATCCAGGCTTCCTATATTATGGACAATAAGACAGGGATATGCGAAGTACACAATCAGTTTATTTATACTGTGATCCATCTTCTCATCTATAAAATTTATTTTTCTCAAAAACCATCCCGTGAAAAGAATGGCAAAAAGTACAAAGTATTTTCCGTACATTTGTATTGACTCCCTCAAGTACGCTCTAACCGTAATAAAGATTATTTGTTATATATTCCGGATCACTTGTAACATCTATCCCGAGTGCTTTCAAAGTAGTCTCATCCTTATCACTGAGAATGGCCGTACAATGTGCCTTACATCCTCTCAGGCAGCTAAGTTTGCCAAGCGCAGCCTCGGCAGAAGGATTGGTGGCAGCTGAAATCGTAAGAGCTGTAAGAATTTCCTCACAGTTAAGACTCGACTTGTCCGACATAAGAACTTCTGTTTTAAGTTCCTGTATACTTCTCAGTATATTGGGAGAAATGAGATGTATCTCATCAGCCATACCGCTCAGATATTTTACTGAATTCAATATTGCAGCAGCAGCGGCAACCATTCTTCTGGAACTTCTTCCCGTTATTATGGTACCATCTTCCATTTCCATAGCCATTACCACCACATTTACATATCTGTCATCACATGCTTTTTTCTGTTCGGCGTATTCTCTTGCAGGTATTACGACTTTTCTGTCTTCGGAAGACAGGGATAATTCATCCATAAGAAGCTTGATTCTCTCCAGTGTATCATTATCTATCTTGCCTTTCTTATAATCGCACTGAGCGATAATATATCTTCTTATTATCTCCTGACATGCAGCCTCTCTGACCACCTCATCGTCTACGATACTAAAACCTGCCCTGTTAACTCCCATATCCGTAGGCGACTTATATTCTGACTCCTCTCCAGTAATTTTTTCTATTATCCTTTTCACCACAGGAAAAACTTCAAGATCCCTGTTATAGTTTACCGCCTGTATTCCGTATGCTTCAAGATGAAAGGAATCTATCATATTTACATCTTTAAGATCAGCTGTTGAAGCCTCATAAGCTATATTAACAGGATGCTTAAGAGGTATATTCCATATAGGAAATGTTTCAAATTTGGCATATCTTACTTTTTTCCCCATCTTAAACTCATGATAAAGCTGTGAAAGACATGTTGCCAGCTTACCGCTTCCTCCCCCGGGTCCTGTTACCACTGCCAGAGGCTTACTCACTTCTATATACGGATTTGCTCCATATCCTTCATCACTTACTATAGTATCCACATCTGTGGGATATCCCTTTGTAAATCTGTGTCTATATGTCCTAATCCCTCTGTTTTCCAGTTTATTTATGAATTTGTCTACAGCAGGAGAATCATCTTCATATCTTGTCACAACCACGCTGTTTATCTCAAGATCATACTTTCTGAATACATCGATAAGTCTCAGCACTTCAAGATCATAAGTTATACCAAAGTCCTGTCTTGTTTTATTGGTAGTAATGTCACCTGAATAGATACATATTATGATCTCCACCTGATCCTTCATTTTCTGAAGCAGCTTTATCTTGGCGTTTTCATCAAACCCCGGCAAAACTCTCATAGCATGCTTATCCTGAACCAGCTTTCCGCCAAACTCCAGATAAAGTCTTTTGCCGTCGCCATTATCTATCCTTTCCAATATGTACTTCGACTGTTCCTCAATATACTTTTCTGCACTGAAACCTATTTGTGACATCTTCTCCTCCTCTATTGTTGTTTATTTTACAAATATGCTATAGCACACGTTACGGTCGTCACCACCATCGTCACTATAATAGCTATGGCGACTACCATGACAGCTTTTTTACTCATCATAACCTCTTACCTCCTGACTTTATTACATCAATGTAATGTTGAGTCTGTTTCTGCCCTCAAGCAAACCCTTCAAACTAATACTGTAGTCTATATCTATATAGCCGTCACCCTGCTCCGATAAAGTATTCTCCAGCTTATTAGTCAAGACTTCCATCTCAATGGCGCCGAAAGGAGTCTCATAAAACCCTGTATATCGTTTCCCGGTTTCAAAATTTATCTCACTTCCGGCCCCTGCACCTTCGCCGAATCGCTTCATCTGAACCTTACCGTCCTTGAGTTTCAGTCTTGTTTTGCAGCCCGGGATCCCGGACAGCTCACTTTCCTCATAGATCAGGTATATGGCTTCTCCCCTTTTATAAAGCTTGGCCTCTGTAACGAATTCCATTGAATCTTCTCCGGTTTCGCCATTAGCCTGCTGGCCTTTTATCCTAATCATTATCTCTTTCATTTCTTATCTCCCCAATCACATACTATTTAATATTTCAGTCAGTTCCTGCTTGCTGAAATCATATTTTTTCAGACAGAAATGGCACTGCAGTTCAGCATGCCCGTCTTCTTCTATTATCTCACTCATATCTTTTTTACCGATAGTGGCAAGTGCGCTGGCCATTCTTTCCCGGCTGCAGTCACAGTTCCAGTTTATATCTCTTTCTTCCAGAATCTGAGGGGCATATTCATCGGGTACCTCCGCAAAAATATGTTCCGTTAGTTTTCTGACAAGGCCTGATTCAGTCAGCCCTGCCGAATTTTCCATAACAGCACTTATAGATGAAGTAAGCGGCTTCATACCTCCTATCATTTTTTCAAGAATATCTATAGACTCTTCCGCTGCTCCGGGAAGCATCTGGATGATCATTCCTCCTGCGGCGCCTATAGAAAGGTCCCTTTCCACTTTTACACCCAGTGCAACTGATGAGTTCTGCTGTTCCGAAACAAAAAAATATGCGGTAAGATCATCTGCAATTTCTCCGCTTACAAGGGCGATTGTTCCTATATACGGCTCCTTCAGGCCCAGATCTTTTATAACCGTCAGCTCTCCTGTTCCCAGTGATCCGCCGACATCCAGTTTGCCATTTTCTTTAAGAGGAAGATCTACATATGCATTAGCAATATAGCCCTTGACACTTCCGTCACCATAAGCCGTTGCAAGAATCTGTCCGGCAGGTCCGTCGCCCTTGAAATTCAAAGTAAGTTTATCTTTGTCATTTTTAAGCATGATACCCATAAGCCCTGCCGCCGTCAGAACTCTTCCCAGCGCTGCGGACGCCACCGGAGTTGTATTGTGAATATCCACTGCTTTCTGCACCATATCTGTAGTTATAGTAATATATACTCTGTAAGACTTACTTTTATCTATCCCGATTATCGCTTTGCTCATTATTTTACGGTTTCCTCCAATTAGTTTCAGCTTTTATTATACTCTTTCGATTTTATCATATTATGTAGCAAATGTTTAACTTTTTCTACAGATATTCACATATTTTCAACACTAAAACCACATAATGAATTTGTATATTTAGGTTAAGAACAATCAATATTGCAGATGAGGTGATATATATGGACGATTACAAAAAAGACAACTCCAGTTACGAGCCTAACTTCGTAATGAAAGATCCCGATCCGGAAACAGTCGAACACGAAACGTCACAGGAATCTACCACAAATGAAGCATTTTCCAGCCAAACTGCCTCACAGGAATCAACAATGAACGGAACAGCTTCTCAGCAAAGCAGCCGTCAGCCAGGAAGCTTCAGAGATCCACGAGACAACTTCAGAAAAGACAGTATCGATTCCGATTACAATTATACTAATTATAATTACAGCAGTTATCGAGATCCCGATTATTCAAAACAGGGTGACTCAGCCTCATGGGACAATCAGAACGGTCTGGGAAAAATACACAAAAAGAAAAGAACCCATAAACCGTCTCCGCCGGTAACTTTCACAAGACGTTCCCTTGCTCTGATCATAACCTGCTGTCTTGTTTTATCGGCGGCACTGGGATTCGGCGGAGCTGCTCTGGGAAACGCTATTTTTGATGATTCTCCCGCAGAAAAAACCGGCAGCGTCAAAACTACCGGATATACGCTTGAGGATGCCACAGGCAGCAACATGACAGTTCAGGAAATAACTGAAGCTGCCAAATCCAGCGTCGTGGAAATAAAAACCGAAAGCGTTTCCTCTGACTCATGGATGCAGCAGTACGTTACTGAAGGCGCAGGAAGCGGTGTAATAATAACAAACGACGGATACATCGTTACCAATAATCATGTAATTGAAGGCGCCAGCAAAATAGTCGTAACTACAGCAGATCAAAAGGAATATGAGGCTAAACTTGTAGGTACTGATTCCATAACAGATGTAGCAGTTCTAAAGATCGATGCCAGTGGTCTTACACCGGCCACATATGGCAACAGTGATCAGCTTGCTGTAGGCGATATGGCAGTTGCCATCGGAAACCCTCTGGGTGAGCTTGGCGGTACTGTCACAGCAGGAATCATAAGCGCCCTTGACAGAGAACTTGTAATAGACGGAAAAACCATGACCCTTCTTCAGACAGACAGTTCTATAAATCCGGGCAATTCAGGCGGCGGACTTTTTAACGGAGATGGGCAGCTCATCGGGATCGTCGTAGCCAAATCATCAGGTTCTGACGTTGAAGGTCTGGGATTCGCCATACCGATAAACAAAGCGGCAGACGTTGCCCAGCAGATCATAGATAAAGGATATGTCAGCGGTCAGCCGTCTACGGGAATGTCATATACTGAATCATCAGGCCAAAACAGCGTTGACAGACTGTTCAACAACAGCCAGAGTACTGCTAACGTGTACATCGCTTCAGTTGACGGTACCAACGCAAAGAATGCAGGCTTTCAGAAAGGAGACAGAGTAGTCTCGGTAGATGGAACGGAAATAACTTCATTCAATGAGCTTTCATCTATAGTGACATCTCATAAAGTAGGAGACAAATTAAAATACACAATAATACGAAACGGTCAGACCATGGATATAACTCTGGAACTTGAAGAAAAAACGGCTTCATAAGATAGGAAATCTCCCAAAGCAATTGCTTTGGGAGATTCTTTATTAAACAATTCTTTCAAATTATTTTATCTCTTTAAAACGGTCTCTATTTATCACAGCATCCGCTTTTACCGCAGCCTCGTTTATTCCTGCAGTTTGCAGCCTTTGGGCAAACCACGTAGTTTCCCCCTTTTATAACAAGAAATTTACCCTCTATTAAAACCTGCGCCAACTTCTTTCTCGCCTCGTTATATGAGGCCTGAACTGTGGTCCTTGCCACACCCATCTGCTGCGCACAAGTCTCCTGGGTATGACCAAGAAGATCTATAAGACGTATCGTTTCATATTCATCAAGTGTCATTTCCACTGTATCATCAGGGTCCTTATCCAGCGGACCAAATCCCCTGTTCTCCGGTATAGCACATATTCTTCTGCATTTCTTAGGTCTTGGCATGAATCTATTCCACCTTTCCTCATGAGGTTTCTGACTTATGTCACGATTATAGCCCTGACGGTTTTTTAAGTCAATGTCTAACTTAATGGCAGAGTCTTTGTTTGCCGAAAATATATATACGGGCGCGGCCCACATCTATAAATTTTACAGTGGTCTGCGATATTTTAAAAAAGTTTTTAAAAAATCCTTTACAGCGGATTTTCAAAGTGTTAAAATCGTTACAAACATGATGTATGTTTAACCATATTTCATGCATAAATATTTATACAGAGGACAGAATTATGTTAATCAGATCATTTGCAGCTGAATATTTTTACTTTTACTTTACTTTCTTTAGAGGTAAGGTGAATTTCGCTGCAATGAGATAGCTGGTCTGGACTAAAACGAAACTTAGTTTACAAAGCTTCCGCAAGTGAAATTCACTTGCGGATTTTTTTTAACGAAAAACAACACAATTATTACGGAAAGATCGAAACAGATATTTCCTGTATAAAAGAAAGAAGGTAAAAAATGATTGTTGTATTAAAAGATAACCCGGATCAAAAACAATTGGATAATTTAGTATCATGGCTAAAGAGTATGGGACTTGACATACACTTCAGCCAAGGTCAGTCTGCTACCATCATGGGCCTTGTAGGAGATACCGCCGCAGTGGACATGGATCTCATCAACTCTCTTGATATAGTAGAAACAGTAAAACGTGTACAGGAACCTTATAAAAACGTAAACCGAAAATTCCATCCTGAAGATACTGTAGTCGAGATCGCAGGTGGAATCAAAATCGGCGGTGGGAATTTTCAGGTCATCGCAGGTCCCTGCTCAGTAGAATCAGAAGATCAGATCTGTCTTGTTGCCCGCGAAGTCAAGACTGCCGGTGCCCGACTTCTTCGAGGCGGCGCATTTAAACCGAGAACTTCGCCTTACGCCTTTCAGGGCATGAGAGCAGAAGGCATCGATCTTCTCATGGAGGCTAAAGAAAAAACAGGGCTTCCTATCGTAACAGAAGTCATGGATATTTCACAGCTCCCGCTTTTTGAAAATGTAGATGTAATACAGGTCGGCGCCAGAAATATGCAAAACTTTGAACTGCTTAAAGAAGTAGGACACCTCAATAAACCTATTTTATTAAAAAGAGGTCTTGCCAATACATTACAAGAACTTCTCATGAGTGCCGAATATATCATGGCAGGCGGCAATGAAAAAGTCATTCTCTGTGAGAGAGGCATAAGAACATTTGAAACAGCTACAAGAAATACACTTGACCTCGCAGCCATACCTCTTCTCAAAACAATGACCCACCTTCCTATCGTAGTCGACCCGAGTCATGCTACAGGTATAGCAAGTCTCGTAAAACCAATGGCTATGGCAGCAACGGCAGCAGGCGCTGACGGTCTTATGATAGAAGTACACAATAATCCGTCTGCCGCCCTTTGCGACGGTGCACAATCCCTTACTCCGGAAGCATTTGCCGACGTCATGGAAGCAGTAAATCTTATAAGACCTCTGGCTTACAAAGGATAAGGTGCTATTATGGAAATAGGAATAATAGGATTAGGTCTCATCGGAGGATCTCTTGCCAAAGCTATAAGCCAGAACACGGATAATACAGTATACGGATATGATATTTCCGATCAGGTAGTCAAAAAGGCTGTGCTTGTCAACGCCATAGAACAGCCTTTGACCGACAAACTGCTGCCGCAGTGCGATATTGTTATCGTAGCGCTATATCCGCAAGCTGCTGTGGATTACGTAAAAAATCACGCAGATCTCTTTAAAAAGGGCAGCATTGTTACAGATTGCTGTGGTATAAAAACACTTGTCTGCGATGAACTTATACCTCTGTCGGAAGAAAAAGGATTCCTCTTTATAGGCGGTCATCCCATGGCGGGTCTGGAACATTCGGGATTTACTTATGCCAAAAAATCATTGTTCAACAATGCATCTATGGTATTTACCACTACTAAAGGTCCGATAGAAAGCATGAGCAAGCTGAAAGATCTGTTTACTTCCATAGGTTTCACTAATATAGAAATAACCACCCCTGAAGAACACGATAGGAAAATCGCTTTCACTTCACAGCTTGCCCATGTAGTCTCCAACGCATATATAAAAAGTCCTACTGCTCGGGAACATTCAGGATTCTCGGCAGGAAGCTATAAAGACCTTACCAGAGTGGCAAAACTTAATGAAGATATGTGGACTGAACTTTTTCTTGAGAATCCGGAAAATCTTACAAATGAGATAGATACATTGATAGATAATCTGAAAGCATACAGCGACGCAATCAAATCAAAAGACAGCGAGACCCTAAAGGCCCTGCTAAAAGACGGCAGAGAAAAAAAAGCTGTTATTGACGGGGAAATATTCTAATTGTTCCGTATATGGATCTTGCCTTATATGCCCACTATAAGCGCTTTTAGATCCTGATATACTTACATGTGGGCAGAAAGGCTATGAGATTTTTATGATAAAGATTACTGTTTCCGCATCAAAAAAATATGACGTTATAATGGAACAGAATGCTTTAAACAAGGCAGCAGAGCTACTGAGCCAAGCAGAGATAAAAAGCGACAGAAAACTATGTATAATCACAGATAAAACGGTGAATTCTTTCTACGGCAAAGAGTCCGGCATACTATGGCAAAACCTGTCACAAGCAGGATTCCGCCTCTACAAATATGTTTTTGAAGGCGGCGAATCCAATAAAACTATGAGTACCGTAACAGCAATACTGGATTATCTGGCTGACAATAAATTTTCACGAAGTGATGCTCTGATTGCGCTGGGAGGCGGTATTGTAGGTGATGTTACAGGTTTTTCAGCCGCTTCTTTTCTCAGAGGGATTGACTATATACAAATACCTACTACATTACTTGCCACGGTAGATTCATCGGTTGGGGGAAAAACAGGCGTAAATCTGAAAGCAGGGAAAAATCTGGCAGGTGCATTCTGGCAGCCTTCTCTGGTTATATTTGATCCTCAGGTTCTGCAAAGTCTGCCGCAGCATATGATTCTTGATGGTATTGCCGAAACAATCAAGGCCGGTTTCATCAATGACAAAACTATTATTGATGAAGCAGAAAACAATATATCTATCGGCGATAACCGATTTCTTACACAATTGGCAGCAAAAGCTGTCGAAGTAAAAAGGAAAGTCGTAGAAGAAGATGAAAGGGATAATGGCAGCAGGCAGCTCCTCAACTTCGGGCATACTCTGGCTCATGCCATAGAAAAATGCAGTAATTATCGTATAAGCCACGGCCACGCAGTAGCTAAAGGCATGGCTATAGTCTCCGCTGCTGCAGACGAAATGGCATGGACATCAGTTCCATGCGCAGGCAAAATCTTAGAAATCCTAAAAAAATTCAACTTTCCTCTTGACTGTCCATATTCACCTTCCCAGCTTACGGAAGCTGCTTTGCAAGATAAAAAAATACGAGGTAATAAAATAACTTTAGTAATTCCTGAATCAATAGGAAAATGCCGCTTAAAAACTATTGCCACAGACGATCTTGAAGAATTTATAACCTGTGGCATGGATGCTCTGAAAGGAATGTGACACATGAATGTAAAAATCATCCCTAAAAAATTAAAAGGAACACTTCACGCCCCTCCGTCAAAATCCCATGCACACAGGCTCCTTATAGCACAGAAATTAGCATACCTTCAAAGCGGAGATAACAGAAACCAACACATACCCTCTTTTTCACAAGACATAGAGGCGACAAAAAACTGTCTGAGCCAAATGGATAAAAACATGCCCTTTCTCGACTGTAAGGAAAGCGGTTCCACATTAAGATTCATGCTTCCGGTAGCCATGGCCCTAAAAGACGAAGCAGTATTCATAGGAACAGGCAAGTTACCCGACAGACCTATCTCTCCTCTTAAGGAAGAAATGGAAAAGCACGGCTGTACATTCATTACGCCGAACCGCTTCCACAAATCACAGGATAAATACAGAGAAATATGTACCGTAAAGGGCAGACTCATGCCGGGAAACTACAGACTTGCCGGTAATGTAAGCTCACAGTTTATAACGGGTCTTCTCTTCGCTCTGCCTCTCCTTGATGGCCGCAGTACATTGACACTCACCACAAAACTGGAATCAGCGGGATATGTAGATCTAACTCTTGATGTACTTAAAGCTTTCGGAATAAAAATCACCGAAAAACTGTCAACAGAAGGCTTCAATATATATGTAATAGACGGGAAGCAAGTTTACAAAGAACCGGAAACAACCTCTATTCAGTGTGACTGGTCAAATGCTGCATTCTGGCTGGCCGGCGGCGCACTGGGCGGCGATGTGACCTTATGCGGGCTCGATCTTGCTTCTTCCCAAAGAGATAAACAAATTGCCGGCATACTTGAAAATATGGGAGCAGAGCTGAAAATACAAACAACAGATGACTCCTTAAGCACAATAAAATGCACAGGGCATAATCTTACCTCCTGCGAAATAAATGTATCACAGATACCTGATCTGGTTCCTATCCTTGCTACAGTGATGTCCCTGTCAGAAGGAACATCGCTTATAACCAATGCTGAGAGGCTCAGGATAAAAGAATCAGACCGCCTCCATACAGTTTTTGATGTTTTGTCAAAACTGGGCGCTGATATAACTGACGGCGGTTCGGGACTATCTGTTACTGGGCGCCGACGACTGATAGGAGGGCAGATATCAGGACATAACGATCACAGAATTGTTATGTCTGCTGCCATCGCTTCCTGTGCCTGCCACCACCCTGTAATAATATATGGCGCAGAAGCCGTAAACAAATCATATCCTACATTTTTTGAAGATTTCGCTGCCTTAGGCGGGGAAGTATACGAGGTGTAAGCATGAAATCCACCATAGGAAACCATTTGAAAATAAGCATCTGGGGCGGCTCCCATGAACCCGCCATAGGTGTAGAGATAACCGGCATACCGCCGGGAACCGAAATAGATATGAATCAGCTTGAAGCATTTCTTAAGAGAAGAGCTCCGGGGAACAGCTTTTTTGCCACGAAACGCAAAGAACCTGATATTCCTGTCCCATTAAAAGGTCTTACTCCTTTGAACAGCACAAGCAGAACGAAAACAATGATCGTTACGGAAGATCCCATTTCCCTGGAAATAAGAAACACCGATACCCGTTCCCGGGATTACAAGCTCCTGCGGTCAATTCCAAGACCGGGACACGCTGATTATACAGCAAGGATACGGTACGGAAAAAATCTTAATATGGCTGGAGGGGGTCCTTTTTCAGCCAGAATGACAGCACCGCTGTGTATAGCGGGCGGTATCGCCTTACAGATACTACAAAAACAAGGAATATCAATAGGCGCCCATATATATTCCATATCTGACGCCAAAGATACCCCTTTTGACCCGGTCAGCACAACATCCTGCCTTCTCGAATCACTGAAGCAAAAAGATATGGCCGTCATTTCAGATAAATCTAAGCTGGAAATGCAAAAAAAAATATGGCTGGCTATGGAAGATAAAGATTCAGTAGGAGGTATCATAGAAGTCTGCGCGCTGAATGTCCCCGCCGGTATTGGCGGAGCCATGTACGACGGGCTGGAAAGCGTCCTTGCTCCCATATTTTTCGGCATTCCTGCTGTAAAGGGGCTGGAATTCGGCGCAGGTTTCCAGGCAGCAGCGTTTACCGGATCTGAGAATAATGACGTATTTTATTACGATGACAGTACAGTCAAAACAAAAACCAATAACCACGGGGGAATCCTGGGAGGCATTACTACGGGAATGCCTTTAATTGCAAGACTGGCTTTTAAACCAACTCCGTCTATAGCAAAAGAGCAGGATTCGGTGGATCTGGATAAGCATGAAAACACAAAACTCAGAATAAAAGGCAGACATGACCCTTGCGTCGTCATAAGAGCTGTCCCTATAGCGGAAGCAGCTATGGCCTTAGGAATTTTAGATTGTATTATGGAGGTAAAATAATGACAACGAAAAATTTGGAACAAATGAGACAAGATATCGACAGTATCGATTCAAAAATTACCGATCTGTTCAAAGAACGTATGGAAACTTCTCTAAAGATCGCAAAATATAAAAAAGATAATGGAATTCCCGTTCTCAGCGATACCCGTGAAAAAGAAGTCCTTCACAAAGTCTCAGAACAAATCGGAGAGCCTTTTGATGGATACGCAAGACTGCTTTTCAATACCATCTTTGACGCCAGCAGATCATGCCAGAACAACTTCCTTGCAAGAAAATCGGATCTGGCACAAAGAATCCAAACTGCGCTTGAACAGACTCCTCAGCTTTTTCCCAATAAAGCTGTCGTGGCTTGCCAAGGTGTCGCCGGGTCACATTCTCAGGCTGCCTGTGAAAAACTGTTCGAAGTACCAAGTATAATGTATTTCAACAGCTTTGAAGGTGTTTTCAATGCTGTTGAAAAAGGATTGTGTCAATACGGAATTCTGCCAATTGAAAACAGCTCATACGGCTCAGTAGGTGCAGTTTACGATCTCATGCAAAACTATAATTTTCATATCGTAAAGAGCATACGTCTGCGCATAAGTCACAATCTTATGGCAAAAGCCGGTACAAAGCTCTCCGATGTAAAGGAAATATTCTCCCATGAACAAGCCATTGGCCAATGTGGAGAATTCCTTAAAACTCTTAAAGATGTGAAAGTCACTGTATGTGAAAATACAGCACTGGCAGCCAAAATGGTAGCCGAGAGCGACAGAACAGATGTCGCTGCCATTTCTTCAAAAGAATGCCTTGACCTCTACGGATTAGAGCTATTGAAAAAACACATTCAGGTAAGCGACAACAACTATACTCGCTTTATCTGCATATCTAAAAACCTAGAGATTTATCCCGGCTCAGGCAAAATCAGTCTAATATTGTCTCTGCCTCATGTTCCGCGCTCGCTTTATCATACTATAGCTAAATTTGCAGCTCTGGGTATCAATCTGACAAAATTAGAATCCAGACCTATCCCAGGCAGTGATTTTGAATTCATGTTTTACTTTGATCTTGAAGCGTCTGTATATTCTCCTGCTCTGATCAATCTCCTCAGCGAATTGGAAAACCAGCCTGAAACATTTGTATTCTTGGGTTGTTATACGGAATTGATATGATGAAATACGGATTGATAGGAAAAACGCTGGTCCACAGCTATTCTAAGGAAATACATGAAGCTCTTGGAAAATATGAATATAATCTGTTCAGCCTTACAGAAAAAGAAATGCCGGAATTTATAAATGCCCGTGATTTTAACGGACTCAATGTCACAATTCCCTACAAAAAAGCGGTGATGTCTCTATGTGATGAGATATCGCCGCTTGCAAAAGATATTGGTTCCGTCAATACATTATATTGGAAATCATCCGGCTCCGGCAAAGATGAATACAGGCTGATAGGACACAATACAGATTATGAGGGCTTCCTATATGCCGCAAAACGAGCAGGTATCAGCTTTTCAGACAAAACTATACTGATACTGGGTACAGGAGGCACTTCGCTGACAGTCTGCAAAGCCGTATCCGATAACAACGCTTCGCAAATATATATAGCTTCCCGTTCTGCAACAGCAAACAGACAGAAAGCCCAACAAACTTTTCTGTCTTGTCCAATACAGCAGCTTACATATAAAGATCTGCCGGATATTGCCTTTGATATTGACGTTATAATCAATACTACACCTGTAGGGACATACCCCCATAATCTGCAAAGTATCATACACCTTGCAGATTTTCCGAGATGTCATTCAGTAATAGATGTAATATATAACCCTTTTAAGACCCGTCTGATTTTGGAAGCCGAAAAAGCAGGATTGAAATTTTCTAACGGTCTTCCTATGCTTGTGGCTCAGGCTACAGCCGCAGCCGGATATTTTCTCGGTATGCCGGGGACATTTGAAAAGGAGAATGAACGAATAATTTCACAGCTTCAGAAACAAATACGCAATATCATTCTTATCGGCATGCCCGGAAGCGGAAAATCCACTATAGGGAAACTTCTTTCTGAACAGACCGGCAGAACTTTCATAGATATGGATCAGGAAATCGAAAAAAATGAAGGTATGTCTGTCTCCGAACTTTTCGATTTCTTCGGAGAAGAGTACTTCAGAAATAGAGAAAAAGAAACTGCAGAAAGACTTGGAAAAAAACACGGACTCATAATAGCCACAGGTGGGGGTACCGTTCTGAATCCTTTGAATGTAGACGCACTCAGACAAAACGGAATTATCATACATATCAAAAGACCCGTTGACTGCCTTCCGACAAATGGCAGACCACTTTCTAAAAGCAAAGCAGCACTCTATAAAATGGAAACAAAACGGCTACCTATATACAGAGCCGCTGCTGATATCACATTTGACAACAGCGAATCCTGTTCAGCATATCAGCTAAAAAAACGACTTCAAAGAGAACTGAATCTATAAGTCTGAAACAACCCCTGATATATGACAAAATCAAAATAATCAGACAAACTATTCAGTCATTGGTTGCTATGTAGTATAATAAAGTCACAAGAGAGGTGACAAAATGAGAAAAAAGGATACAAATAGAAGCTGCATAGACTGTAGTACTTCCAATTGTAATAAACAAGATTCAGTCTATCCAGATTTTTGTCCCACACAAAATATGGATAATCGTTTTCTTGAAGATACTATGAAACTTTATATAGAAGACGATGAAAACAATCGTATAACTATTGCCGCAGCAGAAGTTGAGTTTGAAAATTACTGTAAAATGACAAGAATAGAAGAAATTATGGAATTTGCAAAAAAAATCAAAGCTCAAAAACTGGGTATCGCTACATGTGTCGGTCTGCTTTCAGAAGCTCGTACAGCAGCCAAGATTTTTAGAAAAAAAGGGTTTGATGTTGCCGGTGTAAGTTGTAAAATCGGAGCTCAGGAAAAAACATCAGTAGGAATACCCCCTTGCTGTGAATCAGTCGGAAAAAATATGTGCAACCCCATTTTACAGGCAAAGCTTTTGAATAAAGAAAAAACTGATCTCAACATAGTCATAGGCCTTTGTGTCGGCCATGACAGCATGTTCTTCAAATATTCCGACGCGCTGTGTACCACTTTAGTAACAAAAGACCGCGTGTTAGCACATAACCCAGTAGCCGCTTTATACCAAGCTAACGCCTATTATTCAAAGTTGCTTAAAGAATAATAAATAAAAATATTAAATATACCATTTCAGCCAAATACCTTTGACCGGAATGGTATATTTAATTAAACGCACATATCTATTGACACCATATCTATTATGTAATACTATATAGCAGTAATCAGTAACACTTAATACCTGAGCATAGATATACAAAGGAGATATAAACATGGAGAATACCACTGAAATGTTAAAGGGTATCCTTGAAGGCTGCATCCTTGAAATCATAAACAGAGAAGAAACTTATGGCTATGAGATAACACGACGGCTCAATTCATTAGGTTTTACAGATGTAGTAGAAGGAACAGTATATACAATCCTGATACGCTTTGAAAAAAACAAGCTGGTAACCACAGAAAAAAAACCATCTGTTCTCGGACCCCCAAGAAAATTTTATTCACTTAATAATCTCGGGCGAAAAGAATTATGCGACTTCTGGAAAAGATGGGAATTCATATCTTCAAAGATAAATGAACTAAAGGAGGGAATTAATGATTAATATTTTCAGAAAAATGATAGGCGAGAAAAAAGAATGGAAGCAAATGAAGCGCCGTGCAAAAGCCCTTCCCGAAGAATATAGCTTCGTATATCACAAGATCCAGAAATACATGTGGAGTTTTGCAGCAGACAGCACCTCCAGCATGGATATGATGTCGATTTTTGCAAGTCTTCTCGATTTATTCGAGGAAAGCGCTGAAAGAGGCAAAAAAATATTAGAAATAACAGGTTCAGATGTAGCTTCCTTTTGTGATGAACTATTGAACAACAGCAAAACATATATGGAGGTTCAGCGTGATAAATTTAATCTTGATATCCATAAAAAAATTACAGAAAAACAAAAAGAGAGAGGATAACCCACCTATTAAATCAAACGGCATTCCCCTCTTTTTAGAGTAAAACATCAGCTATCTCTTTTATTACTATCTGATTAGTATATCTCAATCATGTAGGCGTTACAAATGTACTTCCTGTATAAATCCACTGAATGCTTACTGTAGTTCTTGAACCATTTTGGGAAGCAAAAGTGTGAACCTCACACATAGACCATAATTTTGTATTAGGATCTTGTTGTCTTATCCTCATCCAATGCATTTCCTGAGACATAGTGTAAACAATATCATCAAGAACAAGTTTTGACGATACTGTAACATTGTTATTAGTCTGAACATCAATGGCAGCATCATAGATACTCACACGGCGTATATCAGCTAAAACAGATGTGCCTGCCTGCTGAGGTTGTATAGAAATCCTCATACTTGTTGATGAAGTATTTTGAAGAATCAATGTTAAGTTTTCCATCGGAATATTTGCTGTGCTTCCTGTTGTAGATAAATTATAATTATAATATTCCATATTAGATTTTAAATTAGGGCTTGTTATATTTTGTGTGCTGGTTTTGAAATTAATCTTATAACTTGTTTTTGTATTCTCTGTTACTGTTATTTGAGGAGTTTCCCCCGTTGGCCCTGTTGCCCCCTGATTACCTGTGGCTCCTATTGGGCCCGTTGCTCCTCGCTCTCCTGTGGCTCCTGTTGGGCCCGTCGCTCCCTGTTCTCCTGTGGCTCCTGTTGGGCCCATTACTCCTTGTTCTCCTGTGGCTCCTGTTGGGCCCATTACTCCTTGTTCTCCTGTGGCTCCTGTTGGGCCCATTACTCCTTGCTCTCCTTTTTCTCCTGTCGGGCCCGTTACTCCTCGTTCCCCTGTGGCTCCTGTTGGACCCGTTGCTCCTCGTTCTCCTGTAGCTCCTGTCGGGCCCGTTGCTCCTTGTTCTCCTGTGGCTCCTGTCGGACCGATTGCTCCTTGCTCTCCTGTAGCCCCGGTTGGGCCTGTTGCTCCCTGCTCTCCTGTGACTCCTGTCGGGCCCGTTGCTCCTCGCTCTCCTGTGGCTCCTGTTGGACCCGTTGCTCCTCGTTCTCCTGTGGCTCCTGTCAGGCCCGTCGCCCCTTGTTCTCCTGTAGCCCCGGTTGGGCCTATCGCTCCTTGCTCTCCTGTGGCTCCCGTCGGGCCCGTTGCTCCTTGCTCTCCTGTGGCTCCTGTTGGGCCCATTACTCCTTGCTCTCCTTTTTCTCCTGTCGGGCCTGTTGCTCCCTGTTCTCCTGTAGCTCCTGTTGGACCCGTTGTTCCTCGTTCTCCTGTAGCTCCTGTCGGGCCCGTTGCTCCTTGTTCTCCTGTAGCTCCTGTCGGACCGATTGCTCCTTGCTCGCCTGTAGCCCCGGTTGGGCCTGTTGCTCCCTGCTCTCCTGTGACTCCTGTCGGGCCAGTCGCCCCTTGTTCTCCTGTGGCTCCTGTCGGACCGATTGCTCCTTGCTCTCCTGTAGCCCCGGTTGGGCCTGTTGCTCCCTGCTCTCCTGTGACTCCTGTCGGGCCAGTCGCCCCTTGTTCTCCTGTGGCTCCTGTTGGGCCCATTACTCCTTGCTCGCCTGTAGCCCCGGTTGGACCTGTTGTTCCCTGCTCGCCTGTAGCCCCGGTTGGGCCTGTCGCTCCCTGCTCTCCTTTTTCTCCTGTCGGGCCTGTCGCCCCTTGTTCTCCTGTGGCTCCTGTTGGACCTATCGCCCCCTGCTCTCCTGTGACTCCTGTCGGGCCAGTTACTCCTCGTTCTCCTGTGGCTCCCGTCGGACCCGTTGCTCCTTGCTCTCCTGTGACTCCTGTCGGGCCTGTCGCCCCTTGTTCTCCTGTGGCTCCTGTTGGACCTATCGCCCCCTGCTCTCCTGTGACTCCTGTCGGACCAGTTACTCCTCGTTCTCCTGTGGCTCCCGTCGGGCCCGTTGCTCCTTGCTCTCCTTTTTCCCCTTTCGGACCCGTCGCTCCAGATGCTCCAGTCTCTCCCTGCCTTCCATTGGATCCTGTCTCTCCAATAGGAAGTACAAAATCCAAAGAAACCCCCGAATCAATAGAATTTGCGATAACACTGGCAAAATTTCCAGATGCAACTTCTCCGATTAAAATTTCAGGAACTGCTCCTGTCGGACCTGTAACACCGGGATCTCCCTTATCGCCTTGCGGACCTTGTAAACCCTGTATTCCCTGAATACCTTGCGGCCCGATTGGACCTTGTTCACCTTGCGGACCCTTTTCTCCGGGGTCACCTTTTTCCCCGGGAAGGCCCTGTGGCCCCTGAGGTCCCACAAATCCTCTCATTCCTCGCGGACCAGTTGCTCCTCTAGGCCCTGCAACTCCGTCTGCGCCCTGTGGGCCTGCCGGACCCGGCTCACCCTTTTCCCCACGGGCTCCCGTCGGGCCTGTCGGACCTTTTATAACATTACAGTCATCTTTTGCAGAAGAACATAAACAACATCTGCCACAATTACACATACAATATTTCATTTAGCATATAACTCCTTTCCTCACTTATTCATATTATGTTTTTTATACAAAAGCTGTTCTGCAATCAAAGAGTTCCCCTATACAAACCGGATTATTTTCCAAAACAAATCACTTTTTTAAACGGCTCAATCATGCCAAATACCACCTAAAATTTGGGCAATTATTAACTGCTTTTATATCATGAGTAACTATTAAAATGTTCTTTCCCTCTGACAACATATTTTAAAAAGCCCTAAAAAATCAAACTAAAAATAGCTTATAGCTCCGTTAATACATTCTGCGATTGATTATAATTAAAGCTATAATTTTAACAAGTGCATACTACTATTCACATATCCCGCAATGTCCTCTATGTAAAATCTTTAAGATTCTCTTTTCTCATATTTACTGAAAATTGCTTTTACATCTCCTCTCTGATATACTGAATACTGATATCAATAATACAAAGAGGCCCGATAATGACTAACATAAAAAAAATAAAAATACTAATAGTCGATGATGAAACTGCCATAGCAGACCTTGTGGAAGTCTATCTTAAAAATGACGGATACGAAGTTTTTAAATTTTATAATGCAAAAGATGCATTGGAATGCGTAAAAAAAGAAGATCTGGATTTAGCTATTCTGGATGTCATGCTTCCTGATATGGATGGTTTCTCCCTGTGCCACCACATCAGAAATGATCACTTTTATCCCATCATCATGCTTACGGCAAAAGTGGAAGACATGGATAAAATCACGGGCCTGACTCTGGGAGCAGATGATTATATGACAAAACCTTTTAATCCTCTGGAACTGATGGCGCGAGTCAAAACCCAGCTTCGTCGATACACACGTTATAACAGCGCTAATGCTGCTTTAGAAACTCCTGAACCGAAAGAAATAGATATACGAGGTCTACACATTTCAAAAACAGAACATAAATGTACGCTTAACGGAAAAGCCTTATCTCTGACTCCTATAGAATTCTCTATCCTATGGTATCTTTGTAACTCAAAAGGAAAGGTAGTTGCCTCAGAGGAACTGTTTGAAGCTGTATGGGGAGAAAAATATTTTGATAACAACAATACCGTAATGGCTCATATAGCCAGACTCCGGGAAAAAATGCAAGAACCTGCACGAAAACCAAAATTCATAAAAACTGTATGGGGGGTTGGTTATACAATTGAATAAAGAAAACAAAAAAACCCAAAAAAGTAAACTTTCAAGACAAATAATATTCAGATATTTTCTGTCCATGACAATTTTTTTTATCATGCTGTTTTTTATAGCTTATGCAATATCAAGATATGTATCTAACAATATTTGGTTTGCTGAGGATCCTCTTTACCGGCTGTTAAGTTTTATAAGAGAGTATATACTGATATTTGCAGGGCTTCCGATCATTTCGGGTATGACGCTTATCAGTTATTATTTTGTATCAAAGCCTCTTCGGTATCTTGATGATGTAATAGACGCCTCGGAAAAAATGATCACATCAAAAGATACCCCTGTAAGACTTGCCGCTCCTATGAAAAATGTCCAAGACGAGCTGAACCTTTTCCGAGAACAGGCTCTGAGAAATGAACGCGCTGCAAGAGAAGCAGAGCAACGGAAAAATGATCTGATCGTCTATCTTGCTCATGATCTGAAAACACCGCTTACCAGCGTCATAGGATATTTAAGTCTTCTGCGTGATGAACCACAAATATCTTCTGACATTCGAGCAAAGTATACAGGAATAGCACTGGAAAAGGCCCAGCGTCTTGAAGACCTCATCAACGAATTTTTTGACATTACCCGCTTCAATCTGTCCACTCCTGCCCTTGAAGAAGAGCCTACAAATCTTTCCCGTATGTTGGAACAGATCTCTTATGAATTTAATCCTATACTATCTGAGAAAAATCTTTCACTGGATACTGATATCGCACCCGATATTGAGATTCTATGTGACAGAAACAAAATGGAACGTGTCTTCGACAACCTTATCCGCAATGCCATAAATTATAGTTATCCTAATACCCGAATAAATCTCACCATGTCTCCCGGCAAAATCGGGATCGATATAATAGTAAGCAATCACGGCAAAACTATACCTGCCGACAAACTTGACCGTATTTTCGAGCAATTTTTTCGTCTGGACTCTTCACGCTCCACATCAACAGGAGGCTCTGGCTTAGGCTTAGCTATTTCCAAAGAAATAGTAGAGCTTCACGGCGGACTTATATCAGCTTCAAGTGAAAACGAAATGATAACTCTCACTGTAACTCTTCCTTACAAGCAGTCAGCCTTTGCTTCGTCATAAAATTGTAAGAATTAACGCATATAATCACAATATTTAATATAGAATTCCCGAAAACATCATATGTCCCGTTTTGATACATTTAAAGTACCAAAACGGGCATTTTTTGTCCAAGGAAAGGGGATTTATATATGAAAGATACAACTAAAAAAAATATTGCTGTGATTTTCGGCGGCTACTCCGCAGAATATATCGTATCACTTGAATCAGCTTCTGCTGTCATTAAAAATCTTAACAGAGAAAAATACCAACCAGTTCTTATCGGCATTTCCCGATCAGGAGACTGGTACTATTACAACGGCCCTGTTGAGAGCATCCATAATAATTCATGGTGCTGCGAAAAGTACTGCACTCCTGCTGTCATCTCTCCTAATCGAAGCTGCAGAGATTTAATAATATTAGATCCCTCAGGTACATACCGCATATCTGTAGATGCTGCTCTCCCGATTCTCCACGGCAAAAATGGTGAAGATGGTTCTGTACAGGGCCTATTCTCTCTTTCCGGTATCCCTCTGGCAGGTTGTGGGATACTGGCTTCGGCAGTCTGCATGGATAAGGACCTCGCTCACAAACTTGTATCTCTGACCGGAATACGAGTACCTGTCTCCAAGGTAATAAATATATCGTCATCACTTGAATCAGCCGAAGCATTTGCCGAGCAGACGGGTTTGCCTTTGTTTGTCAAACCGGTAAAAGCCGGCTCATCCTTTGGTATTACCAAAATTTTTAAAAAAAGTCAACTTAATGATGCTATTGAAAAAGCCTTTATGTATGACGATCAAGTTATTCTGGAAGAAAATATAGAAGGTTTTGAAGTCGGATGCGCTGTATTGGGAAACAAACAACTTATAACAGGAGAGCCAGATGAAATCCAGCTGTCTTCCGGATTTTTTGACTTTACTGAAAAATATACCCTCAAAACCTCCTCTATCCATGTGCCTGCGCGCATAACCTCCTCAAAAATATCCGAAATAAAAGAAACAGCTAAAGTCATATACAAAACTTTAGGATGCCGAGGTTTTGCCAGAGTAGATATGTTCCTTACTCCTGATGGCGAAATCATTTTTAATGAAGTGAACACCATCCCCGGTTTTACAGAACACAGCCGATATCCTGCCATGATGAAAGCGGCGGGACTCACCTTTGAAGAAATGCTCGATAAAATACTGAAACAGGCGGTGATATGATGAAAAATGATATTACAACAAAAACATCTATATGCAAGGGAAATCTTATTTTAATCAATTCTATATACAGCCTCAATACAGATGAAGATACAGAGCTTATTTTAGTGGACGAAAACTCGAATATTCTTCTTCAACGGCAGGCGGCAATCTTTTTGAAAGAACTCATGGACAGTATCAACGGATGGAATTACATAGTTCCTGTAAGCGGCTGGAGATCCTTTGAAGAACAGACAAAGATATGGAATGATACCATAAAGAAAAGCGGTCCGGAATTTACTAAAAAGTTTGTTGCCGCTCCCGGACACAGTGAACACCAAAGCGGACTTGCCATTGATCTAGGCCTGAAACAGAAAAATATAGATTTCATTTGTCCTGAATTCCCATACACAGGAATATGCCAGAAATTTCGCAGCCTTGCTGCTGATTATGGATTCATCCAACGCTACCCAGCCGACAAAGAAAACATTACCGGGATAAGTCATGAGCCTTGGCATTTTCGTTATGTAGGTGTTCCTCACGCTAAAATCATGAAAGAACACGATTTCACTCTTGAAGAATATATTGCTTTCCTTAAACAATACTGTAAAAGTAAAACACCTTATACTCTTTTAAGTTCAGATCGTCAAATACAGATATACTACATTCCTTCAGAAAAGGAAACTGATATACAGTCATTAATAAATGGAAATTTTCCTTGCGTAATATCAGGAAACAATGCTGATGGATATATCATAACAGAATGGAGGAGTCTATATGAAAATTGATAAAAAAAACAACTGCTGCAAAAACGGCGGTCTGGATAGATTCCGTCTCGCAGCATCTTTTCTTGTTATAGCCATCCATACCTCACCACTCACTACAATTAGCACTGACGCCGACTTTTTTCTCACGCGTATATTGGCAAGAGTAGCCGTACCGTTTTTCTTTATGGTAACAGGTCAGTTTATTCTTTCCGATATATTTAAAAAAGGTAAAATAAAATACAGCAGAGTATTTTATTTCCTAAAAAAGACCTGCTTTGTCTATGGATTCTGCATACTTCTATATCTTCCCATAGGCATATATGCAGGGTATTATGAAAACATAACTATTTACGAGGTCATAAAGCTTCTTATATTTGACGGCACATTTTATCATCTCTGGTATTTTCCTGCCTGCATAATGGGAATACTACTAATAATAATGCTCCGTCGCTTTATATCCCCTGCTGCAGTCATGGCAGTCTGCTTTCTTCTTTATGCCATAGGGCTTATGGGAGACAGTTACTACGGTCTTACATCAAATATTCCGGCAATAAACAAAATATATATGGAAGCCTTTACTATATTTTCCTACACACGCAACGGACTTTTCTTTTCTCCTGTATTTTTAATACTTGGTACATGGAGCGGATACACAAGAAATTGTTTTGAACGCAAAAATGCTTTTGGGGGACTTATCCTGTCTTTCTCGGCTATGACAGCGGAAGGATTTTTTCTGCATATAAACGATCTGCAGCGCCATGACAGCATGTACATAATGCTGATTCCTGTGATGGTTTTTCTCTATCAACTGCTGCTGAAATGGGATATTTCGGAAAACCGATTTGCCAGAAGGTTTTCTGCCCAAATATATATCATTCATCCTGCAATGATAGTCCTTGTAAGAATGCTGGGACGACTGTCCGGTCTTACAGATTTTATAACTGACAACAGTATTATTCATTATCTTGCAGTAGTTCTTCTTTCTGTTCTCACAGCTTTTATCTCTGCTTTGCTGTCAGACTTTTTCCGCTCAAAAGAAAAACCCGATCCAAAAGGCAGAGCGTGGATAGAGATAAGTAAAACTGCACTGGAACAAAATGTACGATTCCTTACTTCAAACCTGCCCGGAACATGCAGCCTTATGCCGGCTGTTAAAGCCAACGCTTACGGTCATGGCGCAGTCATAATTTCAAAAGAGCTAAATCATCTCGGCATCAAAAACTTTTGTGTCGCCTGCCTCAATGAAGGCATTCAGCTTAGAAAAAATCAAATAAAAGGCGATATATTAATATTAGGATATACAGATCCCAAACAATTTGACCTGCTGCGCCGGTATAATCTGACTCAGGCAGTATTGGACAGTACATATGCACATCAGCTCCGCCAATACGGAAAACCTCTAAAAGTACATCTGGCCATAGATACGGGTATGCACCGTTTAGGAACAGCAGCTCAGAATATAGATTCATTATGTGATATTATGCAAATTAAGAATCTTAAGATACAGGGTATATTTACGCATTTATGCGCTTCAGATGGTATTGATAAAAAATCCCGTGATTTTACAAGAATGCAGTTACATATCTTTGACCATATGATAAGTGTTTTGAGATCAAAAGGCTATGATATCCCTAAAACACATGTACTGGCAAGTTACGGTATATTAAACTATCCTCATCTTGCAGAAGATTATGCCAGAGCAGGAATTGCCCTCTATGGAGTACTTAGTACATATGAAGATAACAAACATTATTATGAGGTTCTTTCTCCGGTTCTCTCTCTGAAAGCAAGAATAGCTTCTGTGAGAAATCTTGACAAAGGCGAATATGCAGGTTATGGGTTAGACTTTAAATCAACTGAAAAAATGCACATTGCGATACTTTCCATAGGTTACGCCGATGGGCTGCCCAGAAATCTGTCCAACATGAAAGGTTATGTACTCATAAATGGACGCAGAGCTCCTATAATCGGACGTATATGTATGGATATGACTCTTGTAGATATCAGCAATATCCCAGACGTATGCTCCGGCGATATCGCTGTTATAATAGGGCACTCCGGCCAAGACTATATCAGTGCGGCAGAGGTTGCAGCTGCTTCAGGAACCATATCCAACGAAATCCTGAGCAGACTGGGAGAACGGTTAGAAAGAATCCTTGTTTGATTTTCCTTTCAAAAAAATCATGTTATAATATATAAAAAAGGACCTATCATTATATGTATAACAATATTTTATTTGATTTGGATGACACTATTTTAGATTTTAGCAAAGCGGAAGAAGACGCCATCTCATCAACACTGAAGCATATCTTTATAGAACCGAAACCTGAGATACTGAAACGTTACAGCCAGCTGAATCTGCAGCAGTGGAAACTCCTTGAAAAAGAAATGACAACAAGGGCTGAATTAAGAATTAACAGATTTCAGAATCTTTTTGATGAGCTAAATGTAAACTATCCTGCAAAAGATGCCGCTGCATTTTACGAGAACAAACTAAGTAGCGGTCATTATTTTATTGAAGGTGCAGAATCCGTATTAAGAACGCTTTCCCAACATAAATCTTTATACTTAGTTACAAATGGCACTGCCTCTGTGCAGCGAGGGCGCCTTGCCAGTGCGGATATTATAAAGTACTTTAAAAATATCTTTATTTCTGAAGATATCGGCTTTAATAAACCTGCTCCGGAATTTTTTGATTACTGTTTTTCCATGATGAACAATACAGACAAAGAAAAAACAATAATAATTGGAGACAGCCTCTCTTCTGATATACAGGGAGGAATTAATGCCGGCATTAAAACAGTGTGGTTCAATCCTGAAAGAGAACGAAACAATTCGGGGATTACGCCAGACTATGAGGTACATACCTTGAAAGAAGTCATTGATATAGCGGTAATAGACTCGAGATTATAAATATTTATAAGTATTTTCACTGTACAATAAAACTGACCTCCTAAAGATAAATCAATAGAAGATCAGTTTTATTATATTTTATGAGTCTATTTTTTTTCCTATGATGCGAGTCACAATTCCTATTATCGCAAAACCTATACTCGTATATAAAATTCCTTTGATGAACATATCAAATATATTCTGAACCCCATATGTGTCTGTATAATACGTTGGATCTTCATAATAAGGCAGGAAGAAAACACCTATGATTCCTATCGCTGCCAGAATCAGCATCAAATTAGATATCCTATTTAGATCTCCTGTTGCAAGTTTTGTTCTCAAATTAATAGGATGTTTTTCAGGGTCCACTTTATAAAGCCCTCCATATATTCTCTTCATCAAAATATACATTATCACTCCCGAAAACATCGTTATCAGCCCGAATACGAAATAGTCCGTTCCGTTTAGATAAAGTGCTACAACAGCTACTAATATAGGAATCAGACACATTATTGAAAATCCGGCGTTTCCAAGGGGCACTCTAAAAGGCCTTGCCATCTTAGGTTCTTTGTACCTCAATATAATCGCAGCAATAGCAATCAATACTATGCAGAACATTAATAAAAATGTTGTGAGTATTACCAACGATGAAAAGTCAAAATTACAACATATTATTGACAACACACCCATAAGCAATATCGAATATTTAGGAGTGCCATATTTAGGACTTATCTTCGCAAGAATCTTAGGACCCAAACAATCCTCTGAAATTATGTAAAACTCCCTTGGAGATGTTGCCGTATACCCATTATACATAGAAATCTGTGAAATCAAGGCTATGAATACAAAGAACAATCCCATCCAAGGAGCGCCATATGTAATAGCTATATCAGCATACGACACACCGTCAGAGCCCCACAATTCCCACTGGCCTACAGAACACAAACCTGCTAAAGTCGGAAGCAAATATGTCAAAACCATCAAAGGTACTGTGATAAATAGTGCTTTAGGTATGATTTGCGGATTTTCCATTTCTCCTGCTACCGCTGATATAGAATAAAAACCCATGTACATCCACATTCCTATGGCAAGGCCTGCTCCCATGCTGGAAACTACACCCTGTCCCTCTGGAACAATCGGCTCAAAGGGATTGCTGTTCCAATTCATGAATCCAATTATAGCCACCATTCCAAATGCTACTATTATTAAAATAGATATAATGGTATTTATTATTGAAACCTCTTTTAGCCCTCTGATATTTATCCATACTATAATTACTACCAATACGATTTCAAATATATATTTCTCAACACCGTTAAATCCCATAAGCGATGCAGCATAATCTCCTGCCAAAACTACAAAAGCCGGTGTACCCAGATAGTTCCCTAAAAAACGGCTCCAGCCAAACTGAAATGCCCAAAATTCTCCCATTGCTCTCTGTATCCATTTATAGGCTCCGCCTTCTACAGGCATGGCGGAGCTTAATTCGGAAATCATCATCGCCTGCGGCAATGCCCAGAAAATAGGTAGCAGCAATAGTAGTATGATTGTTAAGCCGGGACCTGAGGATGATATCATCTCTTCTACTCCATATGCCCCTGCGGCAGCAAGGCTATATATGATACCTACCGCTCCTAAAAGACCTATTCTGGTCTTCTTTAATTGTCCATTGTTTGCGCTCATTTTTGACCTCCTACATCATTAATGCTTCCAAAGTCTTTACTGTATTTTTCAAATGATTTTTTATTATTTCTATTTCCTTATTTTTAAGATTTCTTATTTCCTCCTGCACTTCATTTGTCCTCACGTTATCAAAATCATTTCTCTTAAAAACTCTAAACAGCCTTCTTATATCCAGTGGTTTTTCTATTATTCCAAAACCCCATTGCAAAGGCTTTTTACTGTCATCAACAGCATCCACATAATAGTATTGATAGACCTCATCTTGAAAATGCTCTATGACACTATTGCCGCAAAACATTTTCATCGCCATTAATGCCTCCTCAAAGTCACCTTCTTTTAAATGCTGTGATATTTTATTAAGAATCTTGATGTTTTTCTGTTTTTCTTCCAGCTTAAAAATTATATTGTCATCAAAATCAATTGCTCTAATGGCTTTTATTAAGTTATTACTCATATAAGCAGAAAACCCATTTCTTGCTTTCAAGGCTGCAATCTGATTATCCAACCGCCCTATATCTATCCCTTCTCCTTTCAAAAGATCCTTATCCAATGTGTTCTCAAACATAAGCACTTCCTCATTAACATCAACAGGTGCATCCTCAGCTTCATCGTATTCACATAAAATCAAACTGTAGATTTCGCTGATATTTTTCATTAACACCTGATAAAGACTTTCGTTGGTATCAAAATCCGTATGATAATATTTATTTCTCCATTCTGACTTTCCCCTTCCAGCTATCACTACAGGAATTCCCGCCATATAATAACTGAAATCATCTGACCATGTTCCATTCACATCATTTACCTTAAAACCATACCTCCATTCCCTTTTTATCTCGTCTTCTTTCTGAGCTAAACATTTATTTAAAAAATGATGGATCTGTGGCGACGCCTGAACAAGCAACTCTTTTGAGTCAGGATTAGCTGCATCGATATTCAAAAACAGTCTCACCTTTTCTTTCCAATCCGGTTTCAGCTGGGTGATCTGCTTCCATGAACCTATACACCAATCATAATGGCTGTCACACACACCGAATTCTTCAGCGCCATGAGCTATGAAAACAATAGTATATTTCGGTATCACCCCACTTCTCAGTATTGCTTGCGCAATATTTAAAACTGCACCTATGCCCAATGCATCATCGATATATGCGTTAAAATATCCGTCATAGTGAGCGCCCAAGAGAATATATCGGTCACTTAACTGCCCCGGAATACTTCCCGTTATATTGCAACTTTCTCCTTTTGATATTGTAATGTCCGCTTTTAGGTCAACCTCCAGTACCTGATTTTTCAAAAGCGCTTCAATGGTATGACCATTCTCTCTGGATATATTTAAGACAGGAATACTGGTTCTTGCCGCCCCATTGGCCGAATTTAAAGCTCTATTATACTTCCCGTATGAATCCCCCTCCATCACAGTTATGACAGCTACGGCTCCCATAAGTTCCAACTGATACACAGGTACTCCAAGCCAGTATTCACGATCCATGTCTAATCGTATAAATGCTACAGCACCTTTGAGATCCAGATCCTTACATTCATCATAAGTACCATATCCTGCATCCACCATATGTGCTGAAATACCATTACTGCCTGTCCCCGGCAGTCCCGCAAATGATGATAAGGCATAGGAATATTCGAAACCTTTTCGGTCGCTAAATTCAATAACTGCTCCCCTAAACTCCCATGAATCCACTTCAAAAGGATATCTATTCACATTTTTAAGTCCTATTTTTCTCATTTCATCTTCGATGTACATGGCAGCTTTTTTCTCACCTGTACTGCCTGCATTCCTAAAACCCATCAAACTGTTTTCATTTCCTATTCCGCTGAGCTTAGAAGCTGTTTCACATCCATATTGTGAATCCAGATAACCGCATACTTTACAATATTTCATATATTCCTCCGGCTTAATAATCTAAAGAGCTATTTGTTTTCCTTCCTTAAAAACCATATCTATATTAGCTCTGGTCAAAAGATCTATATCCTTTGTAATATCCTCTTTTAAAATAACGATATCTGCCAGTTTACCTTGTTCCAAAGTACCAACTTTATTTGATATCCCAAGTGCTTCTGCCGGATATTTTGTCGCAGCTCTCAAAGTTTCAATAACATCTATGCCTGCACGCTTTACAAATATTTTTATTTCATCCATCGTAAATTCTCCATACGGTGTTTCTTCATTACAATAAGTATCACTGCCTATTGCAATCTTAACGCCTCTTTCATGTGCATTCTTGAAAACATAAAGAAGGCGGCTACATTCTTTTTCTTTTAGCGACTCTCCTTCAAAATCGAAAATATCTTTTCTTCTCATCAGATCTTCATCGGAATCAGCCCAATTCAAGTTTACATTTAACGTTGGCATAAGCCATGCGCCTTTTTCAATAAAAAGCTCTATACACTCCTCATCCAATTCAACTCCATGGAGTATACATTTGATACCGCAGCGAAGAGCTGCCTTCGTACCTTCTATGCTTTCACAATGGGAAAGAACAGGGATGCCTGCCATAGCAGCTTCATCACAAATAGCCAATATCTCCTCATCTGTGTAAATTCTATCGGTATCTCCGGCCCTTTCATTAAGGCCGCCGCCGGTGGTCCAAACTTTGATGGCAGTACATCCGTTTCTAAGTCTCATTCTTACGCCGTGCCTCAGGTTATCTGCGCCGTCGCATGGTTCTCCCCACGGATGATTGGCTTTAAGAAAATCCACTGAAAAAAGACCTTCAGGATCAACATACGGACCTCCGCCTCCCATCGCAAAACCCTGTCCACACGGGAGAAGTCTCGGACCTATGATCTCTTCTGCGTCTATCAGCCGCTTTAAATAAGGTCCTGCCATAGAAACATCGCACACAGTAGTTATACCACAGCGGATAGTTTTTTCCGCCTGCTTTACCGCCACCATAGCTTGCTGCATATTAGGTTCCAGTACCCGATCTACAGCGCTTGCGCCTATCATTCCTCCTATGTGCATATGACAGTCTATTATACCCGGCATTATGAATTTACCTACTGCGTCAATTACTTTCACATCACTGCTGGCGGGACGCTCGGCTCCTATGTAAGTAATTATTCCGTTCTCTATCTCCAGTGTCAGTCCTGCCTTCACTTCTGAATCGACTCCATCAAATAAAACACCGTTTTTGATCAACAACTTCTCCGCCATCTTTTACCTCCTTCTTTATTTTTTCCCTTTATTGGCAGTACCGTCGCAAAAGCAAGCAACAAAAGGCATATTCCGCCTATCATTTTCATCAGCCCACTATCAAAGGTACATCCTGTGTAGAGAAAAACAAAATCAATAAATAGTACGATCAATACTTTGCTACCTGACATATCCCTTCCTTTCACACTCAGTTCAGCATTAAGAAATTAACTATTCCCAAGATAAGTGTCGAAACAAGAATTGGTACCAATGTTTTCCTGTATATCGACGACTCCTTACCCTGTATATGAGCGGCGGTGGCCCCCAGAGCTACCGTCGTAGGCCCGATGGCTCCGCCGATTGATGCGCCGATTGACTGCGCCGCACATATGACCGCTGCGCTGTATCCCAGTGAATTTGCTGCTATTTCCTGAAAATTACCGAAAATTATATTTGAGTTGGTGTTGCTTCCCGTGATAAAAGCTCCCAAAAGCCCAATGAATGATGAAAATACAGGATATATATCTCCGCTTACGGCTACCATAGCCAATGCCAAATTCTCAATCATGCCCGAATCCATCATCACTACAGCCATAGTCAGCAGAAATACTATCGTCATTGTAGTAGAAGTACATTTTTTTATGGTATTTTTCAAAATCAATTTTAGCTTTTGACAGTCCAAAGCCTTTTTACTCCTGAAAGCAATACCGCTTATTACAGTTGACATCAATATTATGCTTAAAGGAAATTTAAAGATATTAAATGACACATAATCATTTTCTTCCTGAATAATCCTCCCTTCTGCTGTTTCATACCCCGGAAAATCAAAGCACAGCTGCAGTTTAGGATCTATTACAAAGAACATTATGGACAATACTACTATGAGAACGTATGGCATCACCGCATATCCGATTCCAAAAGCACGTTTTGATCCGCATAAATACTTTTTTTCCTTTTCGATCTTTTTTTTCTTACTTATTCTGTTTATAGTAAGAAGAACGGCAGAGCCTACAGCTCCTGTAGTCAGACCGATTATTGAAAACATCTGGAAATAAGCCATGATATAAAGCGTAAACCCCATAAAAACAGATGTTATCAGAACGTATATAATTCCTTTCATCAGAACCTTTTTTTCACCAAACACAAAACACACTGAAATTCCTGTGCAGACCATGGCTATCGTTCCAAATAAACTCATATTCAGTACAATATTGCCGATTTCTGTGTCAGTAACCATATTTATGGCATATATAGATGAACCCATTGATCCAAAACTTATAGACCATGAATGCCCTATAAGTACAGATGCCGCTGCAATCTCAGGAGCAAATCCAAGAGATATCAGTATAGGGGTAATAACTATGACAGGAACTCCAAAACCTGCAATCCCCTGCAGGAAAGAAGCGAACACCCAACTAAGAAGCAAAAACTGTATAAGCTTGTCCTCTATGGACGACTCTATCTTTTCATTAATTACCTCCAGCGCTCCCGTTTCCTTGACCATGTTATAAAGAAGCATCGCTCCCCATATTATGAGAACAACAAATATCGCAAGGCCAAAACCTTTTGACATTGAGATAACGATACCGCTGCCGGATCTGAAATAAAAAAAATATATAGCTGCAGCCAGCAGAAGCGACCAAGCGCTTGCTTTTATCGCAGTTAAATTCAATACAAGCAGGCAAACCAGCAAACAAACTATAGGAAACAATGACATTATCAATTGCAACATTTTTATCTTCCCCTTCTTTCCATTTTGTTAAATCCTTTATATCATACTTTTCAGAAAATTAAAAATTCTTAAATTATATACGCACTATTCCTTTTTTGTATACTTTTGGAATGCAAAGAATATTATTATTTGGATAACAATAATGATAGAATTAAATAGAAAGGAGGCTGTAATATGGATATAAGAACGCTGCAATATTTTGTCACAATAGTAGAGTGTGGCAATATCAGCATTGCTGCAAAAAAAATACATATGACGCAGCCTCCGTTAAGCAAACAAATCAAAAATCTTGAAGAAGAACTGGGAACCGTTCTTATGGAAAGAGGTCCCAGAAATATAACCCTTACTGATGCCGGCAAAAAACTTTATGAATACGCTCAGTCTATAATAGATATTTCTAATATCGCAATGCAGGATATACGTAATTTTTCAGAAGGCAAAAAGGGAACTTTAAGAATAGGATGTTCATCATCTTGCAGCCATCACCTGCTTTCCATTATTTCAAAAGATTTTTCCATAAAAAATCCGGAAATAACATATCAGATATTTGAAAAAAATACATTTGAACTTATAGAACTTTTAGAAAAAAATATCATTGAGATAGCTATTTTAAGAAGCCCTCTTCCCGACAGCAGCTCATTTCATTCAGAAATCATCACCAAAGAAAGGATGATCGCTGTCGCTCGGCCCGAATTTTTTTCGGAAGATCAAACTGACTTTAATATAGAACATCTTTCAAATAAACCTGTCATTCTTTACAGAAGATGGGAATCATTCCTTAAAAATTATTTTAAAAGCAAGAATGTATCTCCTAAATATATCTGTATCAATGATGATGCCAGGACAAGTCTGTCATGGGCTGAAGAAGGAATGGGAATAGCGATTCTGCCGCCATCAGCTATATACAACACTGAAAACAATTCCATTATATGCAAAGATATCCGTCAGGATGAAATGGATACAGCCATAGCTATAGCTTGGAAAGAATCTAAATATGTTTCCCGTACTTTAGAAAACTTCATTAAAGCTGCCTTGAGTTTTAACAATTATTAAAAAAACTTCTTATTACGACACCCTCTGCAAAGAAGGTGCCGTAATTTGTCATGCCTTTTTCATTATCAGACCAATTTGTGACGGAAATCATTAGTTTTGTTTCTATCCGGCAGCAGCTAATTAGCAGAAATCGCTTCTGCTAATTACATTTTGCTGTGGCTTCGATTTATTTCAGAAAATATAAAAGCCGAAAATCCTTACAAAATCAAGAATTTTCGGCTTCGTTAGTGGCACCCCTAGCAGGAATCGAACCTGCAACTAACCCTTAGGAGGGGTTTGTTATATCCATTTAACTATAGAGGCATATAAGCTTCATTATAATATCATACATTCTACTTTATTTTCAAGAGATAACATATATTTATTCTTTTTTATTTAAATGTTACTTTCTAAAATTTCTATATCACTTGTATTATCAGTTTTTTAAATTTATAATTTAAATGCAAATAATTAACTGCCAAAAAGAGAGGAATTATTTATGAGATCATATAACTGGGCATCATTGGGATGCGGTGTGATAGCCAACCAACTGGCGCAGGCTATGGCAAAAAAGAATCGTAAACTATATTCAGTTGCCAATCGTACGTACGATAAAGCGATAGCTTTTGCAGATAAATATAATATAGATAAAGTATATACTGACATCAATCAAATTTTTGAAGATGAGAATATAGATATCATCTATATTTCGACGCCGCATAATACACATATAAACTATATACGAAAAGCTCTTAATTCCGGAAAACACGTCCTGTGTGAAAAAGCTATAACACTGAATTCTTCTCAGCTTCGTGAAATGACAGATCTTGCATCAAAAAATAATCTGATTCTGGCAGAAGCCATGACTATTTATCATATGCCTATTTATAAAAAGCTGAAAGAAATCATCAGTTCCGGAAAGCTCGGTTCTCTTAAACTCATACAAATGAGTTTCGGCAGCTATAAAGAGTACAACATGGAAAACAGATTTTTCAGCCGTAAATTGGCCGGAGGAGCAATGTTAGATATAGGTGTCTATGCTCTTTCATTCATAAGATGGTTCATGACCTCTAAACCAAATCAGATATTGTCTCAAGTAAAATACGCTCCAACAGGTGTTGACGAGCAGGCCGGCATTCTGTTAAAAAATCCTCATGATGAAATGGCAGCTGTTATGCTGTCTATCCATGCCAAGCAACCTAAAAGAGGAATTGTTTCTTTTGACAAAGGATTCATTGAAATAATGGAATATCCGCGTGCCTGCCGGGCAACCATAACTTATACTGATACCGGTTATCAGCAAACTATATCTGACGGTGATACAGACAACGCCATATCCTATGAGATCGAAGACATGGAATCAGCTGTCTGCGGAAACAAAAATATTATGAACCTTGAGTACACAAAAGATGTTATGGATATCATGACTGAGATACGAAAGCAATGGGGAATGAAATATCCCGAAGAAGAATAAAGGAAAAAGAATTCAGGCATTAGACTATTTTAGTCCAAATTGTTTTTTTGATGTATTTTTTTCTTATTACTATATACAAAATATAGTACTTAGGTGTATAATCATGCCCAGATGATGTTAAAAGGAGGATTAAATATGTCTATCAAAATAACAGGAAATGCAAGCCCACAGGAAGCTCAGGCATATGTGGATTATCTTCAGGAAAAATACAGCAGAAAGCTGGATTCATTAGATGTTCAAATCGACGGAGACTATGCAGATCTCAACTACACTTTTTCTCACGTTCCATTCGAGAGAATAAGAAGAATAACCGGATATCTTGTAGGAACTATGGATAACTGGAATGACGCTAAAGCAGCCGAAGAAGCAGATCGTGTGAAACATTCTCTTGGCAGCTGCTCATGTTCGGCAGAAGATATGGAACAGCTTTCGTAAATGAGGTGAAATGTTAATATGGCTTCTCTAAATGAAATGCCAAACAGACAAAAAGGCGCGATATTAATGTGTGCATCGGCGTTCTTATTTTCCGCCATGCAGATACCTATAAACATGTCCGGGACCTCCATTCCCATCATGGAACAGGTTTTCTTCAGAAATATCGTAACACTTTTTCTCAGCTTCATATTGATAAAAAGATCGGGTGGATCCCTTTTCGGGAAGAAAGAGAATCAGCCCCTTCTTTTTGTACGATCTTTATTCGGCTTTTTAGGCCTTATAACTCAATTTTACGCTGTAGCACATGCCAATCAGGGAGATGTTTCAACGCTTATGAAGCTCTCTCCTTTTATGATAACATTATGGGCCGCTGTCTTTCTCAAGGAAAAAATCAAAAAAATACAAATCCCCGCGTTGCTTATAGCCTTTGTGGGTGCTGCTTTTGTAGCCAACCCTGCTTTTAATTCCAATCTTTTTCCTTTATTCATGGCGTTTTTATGTGCATTTTTTTCCAGTGTTTCCTATACACTGCTGGCATATTTTAAAAACAAAGTAGACGGTATGACCATAATCATGCACTTTTCTACTTTCTGCGTCCTTGCCTGTATACCTTTTATGATCTTTGATTTCGCTGTACCGACCTTAAAAGAGCTTCTTATGCTTATTCTCATAGGTGTTTTCGGAGGGTTTGGACAAATTGCTCTTACATATGCTTACAGAATGGCTCCCGCTGCTGAAATCAGCATATATAATTACTCCGGAATCGTATTCTCTATTATTTTAGGATATATCTTCCTTGGTGAAATCCTTAATATGACATCTGTCATAGGCTGCAGCCTTGTCATCATTGCTGCTCTTCTAACCTATATTTTTTCAAGCAGAAAATCAAAAACAAATTAACAATAATATATTTTTTATAATCAAGACCACTAAACTGAAACTCACAGACAAATCTATGTTTTTTTGATATACAGTTTCTTGTCGCCCTTTAATTATCAATGCTTTGAACCTTGTACTACTCTCCGTTTTTGTGGTATACTAATATATGTATGTTCAAAACAAATTTTACCATCGAAAAAAGGAGAGATTATGGATAATACAAAGAACTATACAAGTTCATTATCTGAAAGATACCCAAGCAAAGAAATGAAATACCTCTTTTCTCCGGAAATGAAATTCAGAACATGGAGAAAACTTTGGATCGCCCTTGCTGAGACAGAGCAGGAACTGGGCCTTCCAATTACAGACGGCCAGATAGCTGAGCTTAAAGCAGCGGCGGATAATATAAATTACGATGTGGCAAAGGAGCGTGAAAAAGAAGTAAGACACGACGTCATGTCCCACGTTTATGCTTACGGACTTCAGTGTCCGAGTGCAAAAGGCATAATACACCTTGGCGCCACATCCTGTTACGTAGGCGATAACACAGACCTCATAATCATGACCGAAGGACTCAGACTTATCAGAAAAAAACTGATAAATGTAATATCCAATCTGGCAGACTTTTCCGAAAAATACAAGGCTCTGCCTACTTTAGGTTTTACACATTTTCAGCCTGCTCAGCCTACGACAGTAGGGAAAAGAGCTACTTTATGGCTCCAAGACCTCCTTATGGATCTGGAAGATCTGGATCATATACTGGGTACAATGAAGCTTCTTGGTTCTAAAGGAACTACAGGAACTCAAGCCAGCTTCCTCGAACTTTTCGATGGAGATATAGAAAAAGTCTGCAGGCTGGACACCCTCATCGCAGAAAAAATGGGTTTTGACAGCTGTTATGCAGTATCAGGTCAAACCTATTCAAGAAAAGTAGATACCAGAGTACTCAATGTTCTTTCAGGTATTGCCCAAAGCGCTCATAAATTCAGTAACGACATCAGACTTCTCCAGCACCTTAAGGAAATAGAAGAACCATTTGAAAAGAATCAGATAGGATCTTCCGCAATGGCATACAAAAGAAATCCTATGCGTTCAGAAAGAATAGCAGCACTTGCCAATTTTGTCATCGCCGGAGTTTTAAACCCTGCCATAACAGCTTCAACACAATGGTTCGAAAGAACTCTGGACGATTCGGCAAATAAACGTCTTAGTATTTCAGAAGCGTTCTTGGCTGCTGACGGTATTCTTGAACTTTACATGAATATAACATCAGGGCTTGTAGTATATCCTAAAGTCATAAAAGCCAGACTGATGAGCGAACTTCCTTTTATGGCAACTGAAAATATTATGATGGATGCCGTAAAGATGGGAGGAGACAGACAGGTTCTTCACGAAAAAATCAGACAGCATTCGATGGAAGCAGGAAAACGTGTAAAGGAAGAAGGCGCCGACAATGATCTTCTCGACCGTATAGCTTCCGATCCTGATTTCAACATGACAAAAGAGCAGCTTTTAGCTCTTATGAAACCTGAAAACTTTACAGGCTGTGCCGAAAGCCAAACCGAGAGATTCCTAAAAACAGAAGTCGCTCCGATACTCAAGGCCAATAAAGAAGCCCTCGGCATGCACGCTGACATAAATGTATAAAACTTTTAAAAACATTGCTAACGCTTGGCAAAGACGGCTGTGCCGATTTTCTTCAGCGTCAGACATATGAAAGGAGATTTAAATGATCAAAGCAATCGTAGGCGCTAACTGGGGCGACGAAGGAAAGGGAAAAATCACTGATACGCTCGCACAGAACGCTGATATCATAATCAGATTTCAAGGTGGAAGCAACGCAGGTCATACCATCAAAAATAATTATGGCAAATTTGCCCTTCACATGCTCCCTTCAGGAGTATTTTACGACCATACAACCAGCATTCTCGGAAATGGCGTAGCTCTCAACATTCCTTATATGACAAAAGAAATCAATTCACTGATAGAACAGGGAGTGCCAAAGCCTAAGATCCTGGTCTCTGACAGAGCACAGATATTAATGCCCTATCACATTCTCTTTGATGAATATGAAGAAGAACGTCTTGCCGGAAAAGCCTTTGGTTCCACAAAATCAGGAATAGCCCCATTCTACTCGGACAAATACGCAAAAATCGGTTTCCAAGTACAGGAACTTTTTATGGACGAAGCCCTTCTGCGCGAAAAGGTAGAAAGAATTATAATTCAGAAAAATATCCTGCTGAAGTACCTGTATAATAAACCAGAACTGGATCCCGATGATATCATGAAAACATTGACAGAATACAGAGAAATGGTTGAACCTTATGTGTGCGATACCGCTCTCTTCCTTGACGAAGCTATAAAGGCAGGAAAAGATATTCTCCTTGAAGGACAGCTGGGCGCTCTGAAGGATCCTGACCACGGTATTTATCCAATGGTCACTTCATCATCTACTCTTGCAGCATACGGCGCAATCGGAGCCGGAGTGCCTCCATATGAAATCAAAGAAATCATCACAGTAGTAAAAGCCTATTCCAGCGCTGTAGGCGGAGGAGCCTTTGTCAGTGAGATACTTGACGAAAAAGAAGCAGAAGAACTGAGAAAACGCGGAGGAGACGGCGGGGAATATGGTGTTACCACCGGAAGGCCTCGTAGAGTAGGCTGGTTTGACGCTGTAGCCACCAAATACGGATGTATGACTCAAGGAACCACAGAAGTTGCCTTCACTGTACTGGATCCATTGGGATATCTGGATGAAATACCCGTATGCATAGGATACGAAATCGACGGTGAAATAACCGATAGATTCCCTTGCACTGCGAAATTAGAAAAAGCCAAACCTGTAATAAAAAAGCTGCCCGGCTGGAAATGCGATATCACAGGTATACGCGAATTTGAAAAACTTCCGCCAGAAGCTCAAAATTATGTAAACGAAATTGAAAAGCTTATCGGATTCCCTATCACCTATGTATCAAACGGACCGGGAAGAGAAGATATCATAAAAAGAGTCCCCAAACTGTAAAGCTTGACAACCGGAGGTTTATAAAGAATGTACAAAGAAGCGCTCAGAGCTGCCTGGGCAGAGATCAATATCACAAATCTTGATTTCAATATAAAACAAATCAAAGAAAAAGTCGGTACCGGCAAAAAAATAACCGGAATCATCAAAGCTGATGCTTACGGCCACGGCGCTGTAAAAGTTGCCACGGTTCTCAGAGCAAACGGTATAGATTCCTTTGGCGTAGCCACGCTTTCCGAAGCCATCAGGCTTCGAAAAGCAGGTTTTATATTGGAAGAAATCATTCTTTTAGGACTAACTCCCGAGCCTTATACAGATACTATAATTGAATACAGGCTTACCCCCGTTGTCTGTGATTTTAAAAGTGCAGAAGCTATATCAAAAGCCGCTCAAAAAGCAAACATAATTATCAATGGTTATATAGCCATTGACACCGGAATGGGAAGAATCGGTTACGATATTGAGAATTCTGCATCTGTAGATGACATCAAAATGATCCAGAACCTTCCCGGGTTCAAGATAAATGGACTGTTTTCACATTTTGCCACTGCAGATTCAGCCGATAAAACTTATTCGGTAGTTCAGGAACAACGCTTTATGGTATTTTATAAAAAACTGGTCAACGCCAACATCAATATTCCATGCAGAACCATAGCCAATAGCGCTGCAATTATGGAATTATCATCTACACATTATGAAATGGTACGTCCCGGTATCATACTGTATGGCTGCTATCCTTCAAACGAAGTAGATAAAAGCCAGCTAAAACTCAGGCCCGTTATGTCAGTAAAAGCCAATATAATTCAGTTAAAAAAAGTTCCCGCAGGCAACTCAATAAGTTACGGACGAAAATTTACAACAAGACAGGATAGTCTTATTGCTACGATTCCTCTCGGATATTCCGATGGATTCCCAAGGCCTTACTCATCTAAAGGCAAAGTAATAGTAAACGGTGTTTTTGCTCCCATAGCCGGTAATATATGTATGGATCAATGTATGATAGATGTTACTCATGTTCCTTATGCACGTCTGGGAGATGAGGTCACCATAATGGGCAAAGATGGAATTTACGAAATCCTGGCAGATGACATCGCCAAATCAACTGAAACAATAAACTATGAAATACTATGCGCGTTTGGACAAAGACTTCCAAAGGTATACGTATATTAAACGCCTATATCCAAATACTAAATACAGAAAGGTTTGAGGTGAATAAAATGAAAAAAATATCACTTTTACTGGCTAGTATATTAATAGTGTTTACGATTACAGCATGCGGAAGCGACAATGCCGCTTCAGATCCGTCCGCTGCATCAGAGGACAAGACAACAGTTACTGTAACTATAGATATAGATTTTCCTGATGATTCAAATGCAGCAGATGTTGATAGCGCTAAGCTTACCGTAAATGATGGCAGCAGTGTATTAGGGGCTCTTGAAGCTTATGCAGATTCAAACGGAGGAGAAATCCTGCTTGACAAATCTTCCGGCAGTCCCTATGTTACCAGCATAAATGGTGTTGCCGCTACAGAAACAGCCGGATGGGTATATGAAGTAAACGATAAAGAAGTGATGAAATCAGCAGATGAGTACATTATCAAAGACGGAGACACTATTAGCTGGGACTTTGAAAGCTGGACAGATAATAATAATTAAAAAAATTTTAATTTCAGGCAGATACATCAGTGTATCTGCCTTTTTCAATTGCCTAAAAAGCTTTATACTGATATTCTTTCTTCCGGTTTTTGTACTGATATTTCCGGTAGTCTAACAATCTTATTACAGACTTTTTCTGCCAGAGCCATATTATGTGTAACTACTACAAGACCTATATTTCTTTCCTCTGATATCTCTAATACTAATTGCCATATCTGCGCCTGAGTTATAACATCAAGCATTGTACTGATCTCGTCACAGATAAGAAATTTTGTATCAGGTCCCAATACCCTTGCTATACAGAATCTTTGCAGTTCACCTCCTGAAAGTTCTGACGGCCATCTTTTAAGCCATTCTTTCTCTATTCCCATAGAATCAAGAAGATTCTGATCGGGTTTCCAGCACTCATTAAGCGTTTTATCCATTTTCCACCTTGGATTAACCGCTTGTTCAGGATGCTGATATACCATTTGTACAGGGCAGTACCCTTTTTCAGGAAGAAGCTCACCGTTTAACAATACCTTCCCTTCTGTTGGTTTCAGATAGCCGGACAATATCTTAGAAAGAGTACTCTTCCCATATCCCGACGGGCCTACCAACGCTATACGATCAGCAGATTCCACTGTAAAATTCACATTCCTCAAAACCCAAGGACTTTTATCATTATATCTAAAACTTATATTATCCGCTTTAAGTTGCATGAACACACCTGACCTTTCCGCCTCTTACAGAACTCATCTGTATCTTTCCGCCGCATTCTTCTGTTCTCAAGGGACATCTGTCAGCAAACAGGCACCCTTTTGGAAGATCTCCCGCATAAGGCTGCGTACCTTTTATAGGTTTAAAACTGTTTTGAGGCAAAGCATCTATAAATGCTCTGCTGTATGGATGCCTTAAAGCCTTTTTCCCTTTTATAAAGTCCTCTGCAGGACATTCTTCCACAGTAGTCCCCGCATAAAATACTGCTATACGATCAGCTACACTAAGGGCCAGATCTATATCATGAGTAATAAGCATTACTCCGCATCCCTGATCTGCAAGCTGACGAAAATGTCTGAGGGTTTCCATAGCCATTTCCATGTCAAGCCCTGGCGTCGGTTCATCGGCAATAATAAGTTTTGATTTTTCCATCACAGCTGTAGATACGAGAACACGTCTGGCCATTCCTCCGGAAAGCTGAAAAGGATACATTTTTTCTACATTTTCAGAAAGACCATATCTTCTAAATGCTTCTCTCATCTTTTCCACAGTTCCTTTAATTCCTTTCACCTGTTTGCCTACCTTCATCAACGGATCAAGGAACTCTACTGATTGAGGAATCAATACTATCTGCTCTCCCCTCAGCTTTTTCTGATCTTTTTCAGTCAATGGTTTTCCCATGAATTCCATACTGCCGGTAATTGTAGCATTATCAGGCAATATACCTAAAACCGAATGCGCCAGAAGGCTTTTTCCCGAGCCGCTGGACCCCACGACTGCTAAAATTTCACCGGAAAAAACTTCTACATCAAGTGAGTGAATGACCTGAAGATTTGTCTTATTCCAGCCTCGGTCATAACGACTGAATGAAACAGTCAGATTTTTTACTTTTAAAACAGATTCTTTATTATTATTTAATACTCCCATTTCCCCCTCCTATTGATTGCCGCTTCCCGGATTAAGAAGCATCTTAAGCTTATCTCCTATAACATCAAACAGCATCACTGCTACCAGAAGGATCAGTCCGGGAAACAAGCAAAGCCACCACTTTCCTGTAACTATATGTTTCATAGCTTCTGACAATATACCGCCGATAGCAGGCGTTGAAGCCGAAAATCCGAATCCGAGAAATGTAAGAGAGGCTTCATGCATAATGGCATGCGGGAAAAGTAATACCAGCCCTATAAGATATACCGGAAGCACATGTGGTATTATATGTTCCTTAGCTATCCGAGTTTTTGATTTTCCCATTTTCACAGCGGCCTGTACATACTGAGCATTCTTGACTTGTAAAACCTCCGCTCTTACCAGTCTCGTAAGCTCAGGCCAATGAGTTACAGCCACAGCAAAGGCCACACCAAAGCCTCCCCTTCCCATCATATAAGAAATAAGGAGAAGAAGCACGATATGGGGCATCCCCATACAACAATCAACAAGCCAGGTTATAATCTTATCTGTTTTTCCTCCGGCTACAGCAGCGGCAACGCCGAATATAAGCGCAATAACAGAACTCACCGCAGATGCAGCCAAACCTACTAATATACTGTTGGAAAGACCTTTTATGCTTCTCCAGAACATATCTCTTCCCATAAAATCCGTTCCGAAAGGATGTGAAAATGATGGTGTAAGAAATTTATTTTCATAATGCACGCCATAAAGATCAGGATTCATGACAAGCCCCGCAATCAGAACTGCAATCAGATATACACACGCTGCTGTTATATATATTATCATTTTTTTTCGGGTATTGATGCCGGAAGATTTCAAGCGGGGACTTCCTGCAGCAAATATAGAATCATTATGCACGGTATCCTCCTTCCTTCAGTCTGGGATCAACAACTCCATAAAGTACGTTGGCAATAAAATTTCCGACAAATACAAACAGAGCACTGAACATGGCTATTCCTATTAAAAGAGGAGCATCTGCATTAAGAGCCGCAGCAGTAACAGCACTTCCTATTCCCGGATATGAAAAAACTGTTTCCGCCAGTGCAATTCCTCCGAATAACTCACTAAATGATGCAAACTGCAAAGTTATAGCAGGCATTGCGATATTCCTAAGTCCATGTCTTATTACAAGCTGTTTTACAGATTCTCCTCTGGCTCTGGCAAACAATATATAATCGCTGTGCATTATTTCAATAAGCTTCTGTCTCGTATAAAGTGTTATCTTTCCAGTACCCAGAATACTCAAAGTGACGGCAGGAAGTATCATGTGGTATATACGGTCCCATATGGTCACATCTGCTGCAAGTTTGTCCACCGGAACTGCCTGTCCTATAGGAAACCATCCCAAAATTATTGAAAACACTGTGAGCATGAGAAGACCAAACCAAAAAACAGGAGCTGACTGTAAGATAAGACAAAATGTCTTTACACATTTATCAAAAATGCTTCCCTTCTTTACAGCCGCAAATATACCGGCTGTGAAACCTATAATCCCTGACAATACCCATGCTGCCAATATAAGAGCAACTGAATATTTGAATCTATCCGCTATTACAGTTGATACTGGCATATTGTATGTGATGGACTGACCGAGATCACCGTGAAGCGTGTGATCTGCCCATGTGAGAAATCTTTCCGCAGGAGGATCATTGAGCCCCCAGTATTCTGCCACCTCCTCCTTAGCCTCTTCAGACAGCGTAGATTCTGCTCCTACATAAGCTTTCAAAGGGTCTACAGGTGATGCCGATATCAGTATAAAAGATAATATGCTGACAGCTATTAAAAGTGTCAGCATTCTTGCTGTAGTGGAACAAATATATTTCACTCTGTTCATAAATAAGATCCTTTCTAAGACAATATCTTCCGAAATAAACTGCTCTGCCTCAGAGACAGAACAGTTTATTATATAATGTTTATTTATTTCAGCGTCCACTCGTTCATATTATTAATCACAGGAGCACCATGGCCATGTGGATGAGGTATCTGTGTATCTACAGAAATATCAAGATCATCCTTTACAAAATAACTATGTTCTATATTCACTATATAAAGATAAGCATAATCATCTGCTGTAGCTGTCTGTACTTCCTTCCACGCTTTCACCGCATCTTCTCTGTTATTGGAATTTAAAGCTTCTTCTACCAATTTATCTACTTCCGCATCAGAATATCTTATAGTATTTGAGGTTCCGTTTCCGGTAAAAGAATCACTGTAAAAAAGATTTTTGAGAACTACAGGATCAAACTGCCCCCATCCCCATACTACGCCATTTGAAGCTGCTGCTGTTGATAATTCATCCCATGTTTTCTGATCTACATCTATTTTGATTCCCAAAGTTTTTGCTTCTTCAGCTACAGCAGCAGCCAGCTGATATCTCGCTGTATCTCCGCTTGGCGAGAGAATAGTAAATTCACATTTCTTTCCGTTTTTTTCATATATTCCATCATCACCTTTGATCCAACCTGCAGCTTCCAATAATTCAGCTGCTTCATCTTTACGGTTATCCTCATATGATGTTGTATTCCCCCAGACCAAATTACTTGTAAAGCCTTCAGCCGGTTTTCCTATTCCGTTAAGAGCATCGTTTATTATCTTTTGTCTGTCTATACCTATGGCGAGAGCCTGTCTTACTGCTTTATCAGAAGTAACATTATTACCCACTATTATTTTCTGTCCATCTTCTGTTATATAACTTGTCTCAGCGGTTACAGGAAGGCCTATCTGACGTACATCCATAGTTTCAAGATTTTCTATATGCATTCCTTTTACTTCTTCATCAGCATAATTGGGATCTACCATTACTACATCCAGCTCGCCTGATTTGGCGTTAGCAATAGCCGTATCTTCTTCCATATTCAAAATAGTAACCTGCTTTATGGAAGGCACTCCGCCATAATAATCCTCATTAGCCTGTACTATAATTTTCTGAGCTGTATCATACTGTATTACTTTCCATGGACCTGTTCCTATAGGAACTGTATCAAAAGTCTTACTGTCATAACCATCACTGGGAACTATTCCCAGACAGGCAGTCTGATCAAGAAATGATGAATATGGTTCGCTGAGTTTAAAGGTTACAGTATAATCATCTGTTGCTTCTGCTGATTCCATACGGCTCAGATCCACATTTTCATTATTTCCCTGATTGTTTTTAACTTCATTATATGTGAACACCACATCTTCAGCCGTAAAATCTGATCCATCATGAAACTTGATACCTTCTTTTAAATTAAATGTATAAGTCAGCGCATCTTCGCTTATCTTCCAGTCAGAGGCCAAGTCTCCGGTATATTCAGATTCCGGCGTCACCTTGGTAAGTGCATTATTTGTAAACGGGTATCCATAGGACATTGCTCCTTTTACCGGATCCAAGCTTCCATCGAATATAGTTCCTCCTATATATACAGATATCCCCTCTTCTTCGGAAGACGTTTTTCCGCATCCGGATAATACCCCTGCTGACATTATTAATAGCAGCAAAATACCAATACCTTTTTTCAATAACGATTTATTTTTCATATTTCCTCCTGCTTACTTTACAATTACGATGAAATCAGTTCATAAAAAAATCCAGACAGGCTAAAAAACTACTTCTAATAGTTTTATAGCCTTCCTGGACAAGTATTCCTGTGATTTTAAGTTTTTGAAGATAAACTTTTTTAAACAATAATATTATTAAAGTATTGCTTCATGATCTCTTCTGAGATCTTATGACACTTCTGTGCCGAGTTCTTTTATTGTATCATATTGGTATTCCATTGCAATAACAATTATGTATATTATGCATTACTACTTTGCTCTACTTTCTTACATGTGTTCTTTCTGAGCTACAATGATAGCTTCTTCTGCACTATCAAAAATATACTCTTCTCCTATCAGGTCAATGAGTCCGCCTCGTTCCATCTCTTCAAGAACTTTAGGTTGCACGCTGGTCAAATATACTTCTGTTCCATGGCTTTCCAGCTCTTCTACAAGTTCTATAAGTGCCTGTATGCCGGAAAGATCTATAACCGGAACACCTCTCATAGAGAGTATAAGTCCTTCTGTTACTCCCTCCTGCTCCTGCAGTTTCTTCACTAATTTATCTACTACAGCAAAAAATATAGCGCCGGTCAGGTAAGCAACTCTTACCTTTCCCGAAATTTTAGGAAGATGTATACCTACTTCTTTAAGCCTGTCAGCATCTATATCACTTACATTGATTTCTATATCAGTGAGTTTTATCAATATAAGTATTACAGAAACGGCGACACCAATAACTATAGCCTGTGTCAGATCCAAAACTACGGTAGCCCCCATAGTTATAATAAATTTAATGATACCCGATTTGAATTTATGGCTGAATATAAAACGTATATTGGCCCAGTCATTCATTCTCCATGCCGTAATAATCAAGACTCCTGCTAAGGCAGAAAGAGGTATTACAGACATAACCGGAGCCAATACAAACATTGAAAGCAGCAGTATAGCCGCATGAATTATTCCCGTAAGTCTTGTTTCGCATCCTGCTTTTATAGCTACACTGGTTCTTGCTATAGCAGCAGTTGCGGGAACACCTCCGAAAAATGGTATAACAATGTTTCCTATTCCCTGTGCTATCAACTCTCTGTCAGCATTCAGCTCTTCTTTTTTCATCTTCCCGGCTGAAGCTCCGCAAAGAAGACTCTCTATCATTCCCAACGCAGCTATGGACAGAGCAGGAACAAATAAATCCCAAAATTTAGAAAAATCAAATCCTGATATAGACAGTCTCTCATCAAGGAATAATGTTTTAGGTATATCCCCTACCATTGCTACATCTAATTTCAAAAATTGATTTACTATAAGAATGATTATCAAGGCCGCCAATGATGACGGTATTTTTTCATTAAGCTTTTTCGGCCATATAATCATAATGACAATAACTGCTAACCCTATGCACATAGTAGGTATATCCGGATGGAAACCTTCCGTAAAATATGAAATAAACTTGGTTATAGCAAGATTGCCTTTAGATGTCACTCCAAAAAAATTATCAAGTTGTCCTAATGCTATTATTACAGCTATACCTGAAGTAAATCCTGTAATTACGGAAGATGGTATATAATATATTATTCTTCCCAATTTCAGCACTCCTGCTGCTATCAGCATTATTCCCGCAAAAAAGCAAGCTATCAATATACCTTGCATGCCATATTTGGCAGCAAGAGTCACCAGTATTGCTGTCATTGCTCCCGTCGGTCCTGATATCTGAAAAGATGCTCCCGATAAAACACTTATGACAATGCCTCCGATAATAGCAGTGACCAGTCCGGCCGCAGCAGTAGCTCCCGAACTTACACCAAAGGCCAAAGCCAGAGGAAGCGCAACAGCTGCAACAGTTATACCTGCCATCAGATCTTTTGAAAACCTCTTGCCGTTATAACCTTTAAATTCATTTCTGATATCGGTTACATAGTCTTTAAACAAATTCATGATTCCTCCATTGTATTTAATTTATTTTTCCTATAAATAATTATAGGCTTCTGACAATATTATTCAAGGGTGTAAACCATTACTAATTTGCTTATTTTGTCAATCTTAACTCTTTTTCTTCAATACTTTCAGTTTGCCTCCACATGCACATCTATATAAGGATATTTTTTTCATCATTGCCGTATATCTATGCCTTGGATATTCTCTTCCACAATCATAACATTTTATTACATATTTTATTTCTTCTTTGTTTAAAGTTATATCCATATCTTTGAATGAAGAAACACGTTTTATATTATATCCATATGCTTTATTCATTTTTTCAGCATATTCTTTCCATATATTTCCATGATTATAGCAGTTTTTACAAGTATGCAAAACTTCATGAGCCAACACTTCTCTTATCTTTTCCTCACGACATTGAAGTATAAACTGACTTATTTCAATCTGAAATTTTTCATTTTCTTTTTTGCAGCATCCGAATCGACTTTTAGGTCTTGGATTTATTCTAACTTTACCACATATATTATCAGGCACAGGAATATTCAACTCCTGTGCCTGCTTTATTACTATATTTAAATTACTGTTTACATCTTCCGGTCTCATAGTTTTCAATTATGTTTCACATGAAACAATCCTATCTAATTAAGTGTTTTCAACAATTCTATTAATCTTTCGAGATCTTCTTTACTGTAAAATTCTATTTCTATCTTGCCTTTTTTCCCTCTTCGATTAAGATTTACTTTAGTTCCGAGGATTTCCTTTAGATCTTCTTCTACTCTTTTAACATCTGCATTTTTTGCTTTGTCTCTCGATCTGGCGGTTCCTTTATCTTTCTTATTTTCCTGAGCTAACTTTTCCATTTGTCTTACAGAGAGTCCTTCTTTAACAGCTATATCTGCAAGAGCTATCTGCTTCTTTTCATCAGATATTGCTGCGAGAGCTCTTGCATGCCCTGAAGTAAGTAATCCTTCTGACAAATATCCTTTTACTATATCAGCTAACTTAAGCAATCTTAAGCTGTTAGCTATGTAAGGTCTGCTCTTGCCGAGACTCTTTGAAACTTGTTCCTGAGTAAGACCATATGTATTCATCATCTGACTGATTCCCTCAGCTTCTTCTATAGGATTAAGATCTTCTCTCTGCATATTCTCTATAATAGCAAGCAGCATATTTTCTTCATCAGTGAGATCCCTGATGATACAAGGAAGCTCTTTTATTCCTATTAATCTGGCAGCTCTCCATCTTCTTTCACCGGCTACAATTTCGTACCCATTCTTGGCTTTTCTGAGAACGATAGGCTGTATAAGCCCATGCTCTTCTATAGATGAAGCGAGTTCTTGCAGCTTTTCTTCATCGAAAGTTTTCCTCGGCTGTCCGGAATTTGGTTTTATATTGTTTATATCTATATATTCTATACCTCCGGCCTCTTGTGGAAATTTTTCTTCATTTATATTTGCTTTGGCTTTCTTTTGTTCGTTACCTTCCGATTTTTCTTCTTTTTTTACGCTTAAGGATACTTCCGCATCTCCGAAAAGTGCATCAAGACCTTTTCCTAAGCCTCGCGTTTTTTTCGGCGCTGCCATTTACTCTTCCTCCTCGCTGCTTAAAAATTCATCTGCAAATTCCATATATGCCTGCGCTCCTGTCGATCTGGGATCATATTGTATTACAGGCATACCGTAACTTGGCGCTTCAGCTAATCTAACATTTCTGGGGATAACAGTAGTATATACCTTCTCCTTGAAATATTTCTTCACTTCTTCAACTACCTGTATGGAAAGATTAGTTCTTCCATCAAACATACTAAGAATAACACCTTGTATCTCAAGATTAGGATTCATATTTCTTTTTACTATGTCTATTGTACTCATAAGCTGGCTTACACCTTCAAGAGCATAAAATTCACATTGTATAGGTATAAGTACCGAATCTACAGCAGTCAGTGAATTTATAGTAAGTATTCCTAAAGACGGCGGACAATCTATAAAAATATAATCATATTTAGGCTTAAGAATATCTATTGCTCTCTTAAGCCTTTTTTCTCTTCCTGCAAGCTCTATCATTTCTACTTCCGCCCCTGCAAGCTGAACGCTGGCCGGCATTATATCAAGATTCTCAATACCTGTAGGTAAAATTGCCTCTTCAGGATGATATTTATCTTCTATTAGTATCTCGTGAGTAGTAATCTCCAGATTTTTTTTTGAAATCCCCACCCCACTGGTAGTATTTCCCTGCGGATCAATGTCCAATATCAGCACTCTTTTCCCTTTTATAGCCAAACATGCCGCAAGGTTTATATTGGTAGTAGTCTTACCTACCCCGCCTTTTTGATTAAAAATAGCTATAGCTTTACCCAATTTATTCCTCCTTAATCAATATACATTGACTATTTCTTATATTGCTTTAAACATTATATAACATCATTATAATTTTTACTATAACTTTTGCATTTCTTTACAAAAAAAATAATGTTTCACGTGAAACATTATTTTAAGGAGTATATCATATAACCATTCCTTGTATTTCTTTAGGTATGGTAATTGTTATTCTGAGATCATTTCCTGTATCCTCCTGTTTAAAAGTGGCGCCTTTTTCATTTAATTCCATATCATTAAATGTTCTTCTCAGTGTATTGAGATAAAGCTTATAACTTATATGCTTTATTTTATTTTTCTCACGTTCCTGATTTTCTTTTTGTGTGAGGTAATCTTCCACAAGCTTTTCCGTCTGTTTAACATTAAATCCATGTTTTAAAACTTTGCCTATTATGACTCTTCTCAACTGATCGTCTTCGATTTTAAGTAAGGCCCTTGCATGACGTTCAGTAAGCTTATTTTCCACCAACATATTCTGTATATCTTCCGGTAAAGATAAGAGTCTGATCTTATTAGATATAGTAGATTGATTTTTTCCTAATTTCTCCGATAAAGCAAGTTGGCTTATGCCATATTTTTCCATTATATTTTTATAAGCTCTTGCCTCTTCTATGTATCCGAGATTTTCACGCTGTATGTTTTCCACAAGAGCTATCAAGCTTATTTCTTCCTCATTAGCTTCTTTTATAACGGCGGGGACTCTGTCAAGTCCTGCCATTATTGACGCTCTAAGTCTTCTCTCCCCGGCTATAAGAAGATACTCTCCATTAGCCTCCTTTTTTAAAATCAAAGGCTGCAGCACCCCAAATTCTTTTATTGAATCTCTTAGTTCCAATAGCTGTTCTTCTGCGAAAATCTGTCTGGGCTGCTGTGAATTAGTTTTAATCATATTTATCGGTATTTCCGTAGTCTTTTTAATAAACATCATCCCTACCCCCTTTCCTACATATATATTAACAACTTGTCCTTCTTCAGAAAAGATGATTCATAACACAAAAAGAGCCGATTTATGCTATTTAATCGGCTCTTTTGACGGAGTTCCGGGTTTTCTCGGAAATTTCGACAGTGTATTTTTTTTCTTTTTTATAACTATAAATTTATGATCAAAAGGTATCCCTGTTATTTCAGGACTTTCTTCTCTTATTACCTCTCCTCCAAGAGCAGTCACTGCATTAATCGCATCTTCCAGTTCTTTTCTGCAGTCAGGCCCCTTATATGCTATAAAACTTCCTCCAACCCTTACAAAAGGAATACAATATTCGGAAAGTGTACTCATATTAGCCACTGCACGTGAAACACAAAGATCAAACTTCTCTCTCATATCCTTACGTCTGCCCATTTCTTCTGCTCTTCCATGAAACGCCTTTACATTGAAAATTCCAAGAGACTCACATAACTGATTAATTATCTTTATTCTTTTATTCAGGGAATCTATAAGCACAAATTCCTTATCAGGAAAAGCTATTGCGAGAGGTACTCCGGGAAAACCACCGCCCGTTCCTACATCTATAATCGAAAATGAATTTTTAAACTCATCTAAGCCTGCACAGAGAAGAGAATCCACATAATGCTTCTGTATAAATTCGTTTTTCTCAGTTATGGCAGTAAGATTTATCTGCTGATTCAGTTTGAGTATTTCACTCATATATTGATAAAATTTCTTTTCTTTCTCGTCATTATAATCTATATCTAATATTTTAAATATCTTTATTAATTCTTTCATAACCATATCAGCTCTTTCTCCTGCGAAACTTTTCCATATAAATAAGAAGTACATTTATATCTGCCGGAGATACTCCTGATATTCTGGATGCCTGTCCCACAGACAGCGGTCTAAAATCACTCAGTTTCTGCCTCGCTTCTATTCTGAGCCCATCAATACTGTGATAATCAATATCAGAAGGAAGCTTTTTATTTTCCAGTCTTTTAAATTTTTCTATCTGCTGCTTCTGTTTGTCTATATACCCTTCGTATTTTATTTGTACTTCCATCATAGTTTTTTGATGTGAAGAAAGTACAGGTCTTTCTTCGTCTATAACAAAGGATTCGTCATATTTTATTTCAGGTCTTCTCAGCAGCTCATACAGAGAGCATGGACTTTTTATCGGTGTACTTCCCTTACTTTCCAGAAAATCATTTACATTTTCAGGTTTCAATACTTTTTTCTTTAAGCGATCTGTCTCAAGTCTTACTACTTCTTTTTTATTCAAATATTTCTCATATCTATCATTTTTTACCAATCCAACCTCATAACCCTTCTCAGTCAAACGTAAATCTGCATTGTCTTGCCTGAGAACCAGTCTATATTCTGCTCTGCTGGTCATAATTCTGTAAGGTTCATTAGTACCTTTAGTTACTAAATCGTCGATGAGAACGCCAATATAAGCTTCGTTTCTCTGAAGAACAAATTCATTTTTCCCTTCTATTTTACGAACAGCGTTTATTCCCGCCATAAGTCCCTGCGCTGCAGCTTCTTCATATCCGGAACTTCCATTGAACTGGCCGGCACAGAAAAGGTTTTCGATATGTTTATTTTCAAGAGATATTTTTAAATCTACAGGATCTATGCAATCATACTCAATAGCATAAGCAGGCCTTACTATTTCTAAATTCTCAAGTCCCGGTATAGTTTTATAAAATTCCTGCTGTACATCTTCAGGAAGACTAGACGACATTCCCTGTATATACATCTCATCAGTATAAATTCCCTCTGGCTCGACAAAAAGTTGATGTCTTTCTTTATCTGAAAATCTGTTTACCTTATCTTCTATAGAAGGACAATACCTCGGACCGACACCCTCTATATGACCGCCAAACAGAGCTGACCTATGAAAATTCGCTCTTATTACATCATGCGTAGCTTCATTGGTATATGTAAGCCAGCAATCTGCCTGATCTTTCTCTAAACTGTCATTCATAAATGAAAATGGAACAATATCCTCGTCTCCGTGCTGCGGTATCATCTTATCAAAATCAAGGCTCTTACCTAAAGCTCTGGCAGGAGTACCAGTTTTAAACCTTCTCATAGGAAGACCATACTCTTTCAGACGTTCTGCCAGCTCGACAGACGGAGCCAGACCGTTGGGACCGCTTTCAAAAACACTATCGCCTATAAATATTTTTCCGGCAAGAAAAGTTCCTGTTGCTAATATTACAGCTTCAGCTCTGTAACATGCGCCAGTCTTTAAAACTACTCCACAGGCTTTTCCTTCTTCTATTATTATGTCTATAACTTCACCTTGTTTCAAATGAAGATTATCCTCATTCTCAATAGTCTTTTTCATTTCAATATGATACTGATTTTTATCAGCCTGAGCTCTAAGAGAGTGAACAGCCGGACCCTTAGCAGTATTAAGCATACGGCTTTGGATAAAAGTCTTATCTATATTTATTCCCATCTCTCCGCCCAGAGCATCTATTTCTCTTACAAGATGACCTTTTCCTGTACCGCCTATCGACGGATTACACGCCATCATAGCAACAGCCTCAAGATTTATGGAAAACATCAGCGTCTTTTTCCCCATTCTGGCCGATGCAAGCCCTGCTTCACACCCTGCATGACCCGCTCCTACTACTATAACATCATATGTTCCCATTAAAAATTTTTCCATTTGCCGATACATGCCTCCGTATATAAAAAAGAAAAATTATTTCCCCAGACAAAATCTGGCGAATACTTCATCTATGATATCATCCGATACCGTTTCTCCTATTATCTCACCTAAATATTCATAAGTGTTTTTAACATCTATTTCTATAAAATCCAGAGCTTCTTTGGAAGCAATCATTTTAAGAGCATCTTCAAGAGATCCTCTGCTTTTTCTTAAAAGCTCTATATGACGAACATTATTAACCATCATACTGTCTTTTTGTGATAGATGTCCGCCATAAACCATATTTTCAATAAATTCTTCTATATCCTCTATCCCTTTGCCATTGAGTAGAGAGGTTTCTATTATATCATGGTTTCCCGCTATTTCTCTTATTTCATCGTCGTCAAATACTCTGCCAAGATCACTTTTATTTATAAGAATCAAAGATTTCTTTTCCTTAAGATATTTCCCTATCTCTTTATCTTCAGAAGAGATAGGACGGCTTCCATCAGTTATAAATATTATAAAATCCGCATTATTAAAAGCTTCTTTAGATTTTTCTATCCCAAGAAGTTCAACCTTATCAGAAGTATCTCTTATACCTGCAGTATCAACAAGGTAAACAGGAATATTTCTTATACTGAGAGTTTCTTCAATAGTATCTCTGGTAGTACCCGGTATTTCTGTAACTATAGCGCGTATTTCTTTTAGAAGACTATTCATCAGAGAAGATTTTCCCACGTTTGGTTTTCCTACTATAGCTATTCTTATTCCTTCTCTTATCATACGTCCTGTAGAAGCTGTAGACAATAGTTTTTCAATCATTTCGCCTATCAGCAATATATTTTCTTCCAATTTTTCATAAGTAAGCTCTTCTATATCTTCATCAGGATAATCTATATTGACTGTTATATCTACAAGAACATCCAGAAGCTTTTGTCTTATCTCCATAATTTTAAGAGAAAGTCCTCCTTCAAGCTGTGATATAGCCACATCAAAGCTTTTATCAGTCTTAGCCTTCACAATATCTATAACAGCTTCAGCCTGAGATAAATCAAGCCTGCCGTTTAAAAAAGCTCTCTTAGTAAATTCACCCGGTTCAGCCATACGCGCTCCTTTTCGAAGCGCAAGTCCGAGAGTTTTTCTTAAAGCCACTATACTGCCGTGGCAATTTATCTCTGCAACATCTTCCGCCGTATAAGTTTTAGGACCTTTCATATACACTGCTAAAACTTCATCTATTATCTCATTGTTATCTTTATCTACTATTTTTCCATAAGTCATTCTTCGGCTTACTATTTCAGCAAATTCTCCTCCGGGTTCAAATATATCCTTTAAAATATCAAAAGCTTTGTTCCCGCTTATTCTTATAATGCCGATTCCACCCTCTCCGTAAGCGGTGGCAACTGCAGCAATAGTATCTTCCATTTTTTTCTCCCCAATAATCGCAAAAGTCCGCAAATAAACTTGCGGACTCTTAAAATTACTTTTTAAGCTCTATTACAACTCTTCTATAAGGTTCTTCACCTTCGCTCCTCGTATTAATCTCAGGATTCTGCTGCAAAGTAGCATGAATTATTTTTCTTTCATAAGGATTCATTGGTTCAAGCCTTACATATTTCTTATTTCTTATTACCTTTGCCGCCAGTCTATTGGCCAGCTGTTCAAGAGTCTTCTGCCTTTTAGCTCTGTAATTCTCAGCATCTATAACTACTTTAATATACTTTTCGCTGTTTTTATTTATCACAAGACTTGTAAGATACTGAATAGAATCCAGCGTCTGTCCTCTTTTGCCTATAATAGTGCCTGAATCTTTGCCTGACATCTCTATATAAACTATATCTTTACCTGCTTTAACATCAAATGACAGTGTAAGACCCATTTTTTCTGTTACATCTTTCAGAAAATCAAGAGCTTCATGCTCTTCCACATCTTCAAGTTCGCTTTTATTTACGACTTCGATATTCAAGCTGCTCTCTTCTTCATTATTTTCAGCTGTGCCAGCTTTATTATCTTTCTTATTTCTGTTCTTCCTGTTATTCTTATATTCTTTATTGTCAGTTTTTTCTTTAGGCTCTTCAGATTTTTCTTGCTGAAGATTTTCTTCATGTTCCTCTTTTTCGAGAATCTCGGCAGCAGGGATTTCTTTTTTCTCCTCTTTTTTCTTTTCTACTCTTACTTTTGCAAGTTTAGAGCCTATACCGAAAAACCCCTTTGAAGGCTGTTCCAAAACCGTAACTTCAACTTCATCTCTGGAGAGTTTAAGATCCATAAGGGCAAGTTTGACAGCTTCTTCAACGTCAACCCCCCATTTTTCCGAATAATCCATTTAAATTTTCCTCCAAAACTATAGAGATCTATTTTTTATTTTTTTTCTGTGCCTCTCTTTTTAATCTCTTTCTGAGAGTAGCCATATGTATATTGAAGAATATCTGTATAATCTGGCTGACTGCCCAATAAAGAGCAAGTCCGGATGGAAATGATCTCGCCATCCACAAAATCATAATAGGAAAAATATATTTCATCATTTTCATCATGCCATTCATCTGATTATTGGCACCGCCGCTATCAGATAAGGCTTGATTCATAGTAAATGAAATAAATGTCGCTACGCCCGCAATTATAGGAAGTATCCATGGATCCGGCTGACTTAAATCTTTTATCCACATAAAAGATTCATGAAAAGCAAAAATCATACTGTCATCTGCCATATACCTCAAAGGGTTTCTCAGTAAAGCAAATAACCCCATAATTATAGGCATCTGTATAAGCATAGGAAGACATCCACCCATAGGATTGAATTTTTCTTCCTTATATAACTCTGCCATCTTTATATTCAAAGTTTCTCTGTCGTTTGCGTATTTTCTCTGTAAAGCCTGCATTTTAGGCTGTACCTCTGCCATTTTAGCAGTAGATTTAGTCTGCTTTATGTACAAAGGATACAGACACAACTTAACTATCAGAGTAAACAAAATAATAGTAATTCCATAATCACTTAAAAAGTTATACAGAAAACCGAGAAGCCATCCCAATGGCTTTGCTATTACTCCTAATATTGTATACATTAATTAATTTCCTCCTATTTTAAAGGATCATAACCTCCCGGATTAAAAGGATGACATCTCATCAATCGCTTTATACCGAGAAAAGAGCCTTTAAAAAATCCGTACTTTTCCAATGCCTGTATAAAGTAAGTAGAACAAGTAGGATAAAATCTGCATGTTGGCGGAAAAAGAGGAGATATGAATTTCTGATATCCTTTAATTACAAGAATCAATATCTTCTTCATCTATATGCCTCTTATCTCTTATACAATTTTGCTTTAGATACAGAATTTACCATAGATTTTTCCACATCTCGAAGTTTCTTTCCGTTTATATTTTTCCGTGCAATGAATATAAGATCATACCCCGATTTGATATAATCTTTTAAAAATCTATAGTTTTCCTTCATGAGCCTTCTGGCTCTGTTTCGTTCAACGCTGTTTCCTACTTTTTTGCTTGCTAAAAATGCTATTCTGTTGTATGAAAGATCGTTCTTCCTATAAAAAAGTACAATATACCGTTCTCCGACGGATCTTCCTTTTTTATATATAGAAGTAAAATCATCTTTTCTTCTCAGTATATCCTTTTTTAGCATAACATTACCAAATTTATCGGTATAAAAATCGCATTCAGCTGAATTTATCAGCTGCGGTCTCTATGTTTCATAAATAATTATCAGGTTATAACAAAAAGACCACACTTGCGGTCTCTATGCTGATAAAACTTTTCTTCCTCTTTGTCTTCTTCTTTTTAAAACATTTCTACCGTTCTTTGTTTTCATTCTTTTTCTAAAGCCGTGCTCTTTTTTTCTCTGTCTTTTTTTCGGCTGATATGTCATCTTCATCCGTTTCTTCCTCCTTCTGTAAATTATATCAATTCAAGTGCATAAATCTAAATTTCAACTTATGCCATACGCTTTACTATTATACCCTCCAGTTAAACTTGTGTCAATTGATTTTAAAATAACACCCATAGTCATTAAATACATTAATGTAAAAATATTACAAATAATAAGTATCACACCAATATATAGTTATGCCTGTTGAAACTTTGCACAATTTTATCCACAAGTAGTGGATAACTTCATTTAACTTTATTTTTTCAACAAATTTTATTAACCTATTGCCTGTGGATAACTTTTTTTGATATTATATACCTACAGCTTAGAGAGAGGAAAAACTTATGAAGAAAAAGATTGAAGAAAAAAAATGGAGAGATATACTTTCAGAAATAAACGAAAACGTTACAGATGTGAGTTACAGGACATGGTTTGCTCCATTAGTGCCTCTCGAAGTGGATGAAGATGCTAAAGTATTTTACGTTGCATCATCTAATGATTTTGCCATTGGAATTCTGAAAACCCGTTATATTTCAATATTTGAACAAGCTGTAGAAAGCGTATTCAGAAAAAAATACAAGGTAGTTATAAAAGAAAAAACAGAAGAAGAAATAGAAAACTTTCTTAAAGGAAGTTCCGGAAAACACACACAGATCGAGGAAAAAAAAGAGACTGAAGAAGAATTCAGAGAAGAATACTTTCTCAATCCAAAATACAACTTCGATAATTTCGTCGTAGGATCTAACAATAACTATGCCCATGCTGTAGCTCTTGCTGTAGCTGAATCACCGGCAGTAGTCTACAATCCTCTTTTTATATATGGAGGATCAGGACTCGGAAAAACTCATCTCATGCATGCCATAGGACACTACATACTTGAACACAATCCTTCTTCCAAAGTTCTTTATGTTTCCTCCGAAATGTTTACATCTGAACTTATAAAAGCAATACAAGATAAAAAAAACTATAACAGTAAAATGAGGGCTTTCAAAAAAAAATATAGAAATGTAGATGTATTGCTGATAGACGATATACAGTTCATAGAAGGTAAAGAAAGTACCCAGGCAGAGTTTTTCCACACATTCAATGCTCTTTATGAATTTGAAAAACAGATAGTTATATCAAGCGACAGACATCCAAGTAAACTTACAGATCTTGATGAACGCTTAAGATCAAGATTCCAATGGAATATAATAGCAGACATACAGCCTCCCGATTTTGAAACAAGAGTAGCAATCTTAAGAAATAAAGCAAAACAGGAAAATGTCGACGTTGAAGATGATGATATGCTTGAAGTTATAGATCTTATAGCTGAAAAAGTCAAATTCAATATAAGAGAGCTTGAAAGCGCTCTAACGAGAATTATCAGTTATTCAAGAATCTTTAATGAACGTATAACCGTAAAATTTGCCAGAAAAAATCTAAACGATATTTTTTCAACCAGTGACTTTAACATAACATGCGAAACCATAAAAAAAACGGTCTGCAAAAAATACAATATAAAAATATCAGATATAGAATCAGCTAAAAGAAAACGTGAATTTTCACACCCAAGGCAGATAGCCATGTACCTTTGCAGAGAATTGACCGATTCATCGCTTCCGAAGATAGGAGAATATTTCGGCGGCCGTGACCACACCACAGTACTGCATGCTTACGAAAAAATCTCTGCAGAATTAAAAACCAACAGCCTGATGGCTGAAGAAATAAGACGCATAAAAGACGATATACAATAGTTATCCACACTATCTGTTAACAAAAAAAACAAATTATCCACAGTTTTTTAAGAACAAAAAAACAAGTATTTATAAGGGCTTTATAAGTTATCAACAGTTTCAACAGGCCCTACTACTACAACTACTATAAATATATATAAATATAATAAACAGATTTTTTTCATTTGGAGGATATTATGAAATTTACTTGCAATCAACAAACACTGACAAAAGCGCTAAATACAGTTTCAAAAGCAGTTTCAAACAGAACTACTCTGCCTATTTTAAAAGGAATACTGCTGGAAGCTAAAGCCAACGGAAAATTAATTATGACTGCTTCTGATCTTGAAATAAGTATACAGAAAGAAACAGAAGCTTACGTAGAAGAAGAAGGCTCTATTGTTGTTATATCAAAATTATTCGGAGACATAATAAGAAAGCTTCCCAATGAAGAAATATCTATAGAATCAAACGAAGAAAACTCTGTATTGATAAAAACAAGTTCATCTGAATTTACAGTAGTAAGCTTTCCTGTAGATGAATTTCCTAAAATAGGAGAAAAAGAAGAAATAAAAGATGATCTTATATTTGATAAAGAGATATTCAAAGATATGGTAAGAAAAACCTCTTTTGCAGCCTCTATAGATGAATCAAAAGGCATTTTAGTAGGTATACTTACAGAAATAGGAAGAGAAAAGGTCAGCATGGTAGCTCTTGATGGATTTAGGCTTGCTCTTGCCAATGAAAACATGACGAGTGCCGAAGAAAATAAATTTATAATATCAGCTAAAATTATGAATGAAATAAGTAAAATCATTTCTGATGATGAAACAGACGATGATATCAGAATATTGATGGGAGAAAAAAAAGCTGTATTTAACATAGGAACAACAGAAGTAATACTCAGACTTATGGAAGGCGAATTCATAAAATACAAAGAAATAATACCTAAAAACAACGATATAAATGTCATAATAGGAAAATCAATATTACTTGAAAGTATAGAAAGAGCATCACTTTTAGCTAAAGAAGGAAAAAATAATCTTATAAAGATGACTATAAAAAATAATTTGCTTACGATAACTTCAAGATCTGAAGAAGGTAATGTGAAAGAAGAAATAATAATGGAAAAAACAGGAGATGATCTTGAAATAGGATTTAATTCAAAATTTATTATAGACGTATTAAAAGCAATAGACGATGAAGAAATATCTATGAATTTCAAAACAGGAACATCCCCTTGCGTAGTAAAACCTGTAGAAGGGAATTCATATGAATATTTAATCCTTCCTGTAAGAATACCTTCGATGTAAAATGTATATAAAGAGAATAGAATTAAAAGATTTTAGGAATTATAAAGAACTTGACGTGGTTTTTAATGAAAATGTTAATATATTTATAGGCAATAACGCACAGGGGAAAACCAATCTGCTTGAAAGTATATATTTAAATGCTATGGCAAGATCTTTTAAAACCTCTAAAGACAAAGAACTCATAAGGTTTGGAAAGGAATTTTGCAAAATAAGAACTACAGCTTATTTTGACGGAGATGATCATGTTAATGAAATAGTTGTAAATAAAGAAGGAAAAAAAGGAATAAAGCTGGATGGCGTTAAAATCAAAAAAACATCTGAGCTTTTAGATCGTGTATTTATAATAATATTTTCTCCGGAAGATATGAAAATTGTAAAAGATGAACCGGAAAAGAGAAGAAAATTTGTCGACAGAGAGCTTTGTCAGATAAAACCCGGATATTACAGTGATCTCAGTGATTATAAAAGAACATTGAAACAAAGAAATACTTATCTTAAAGAAAGTATTATAGATGTGTCGATCCTCGATATATGGGACCGAGAACTGGCTAAATACGGGGCAAGAGTAGCAGTAAGGCGTAATGAATTCATAAAGAAGATAAACGATATAAGCAGACAGATACACAGCAGAATATCAGGCGGCAAAGAAATTCTTGATATAAAGTATGAGTCAAATATAGATGTTTCAGATAATACGGAAAAGTCTTTTTATCAGTTGCTTTGTGATGTAAGAGAAGATGATATAAAGAACAGGAATACAGGAAGAGGGCCCCATAAAGATGACCTTAAAATATCGGCTGATAGTATTGATTTGAGAAAATTCGGTTCACAGGGGCAGCAGCGGACTGCAGCTCTTTCTTTGAAACTTTCGGAAATAAAGCTCATAGAAGAAGAAATGGGAGAGAAACCTATACTGCTTCTGGATGATGTTCTTTCTGAGCTGGATAACGACAGACAGACTTATCTTATAAATTCTTTAGGAGGAAATCAGCTTTTTATAACTACTACTGACATATCAGGAAAAGTGGCCAGATCACTTCCGGAAGGAAAGATTTTTAAAATAAATTCAGGAGAAATAGAAATAGAAATCTGAAAAAATACCTGTAAACATGATTTTAAAAAGTTTACAGGTTTTTTTATTAATATGGCGTATAAACAGGGTTTTGAAAGGCTCAAATTTTAAATCTCACGCTTTTACAGGTGTTGAATTGACTCAAAACTCCAAAACCTTATAAAAGTTTGTAAAAACTTAAAATATATGATATAATAAGCCGTTATAACTGAACTTAAGGAAAAGGAGATTAGATGATGGCGAAAGACGAAAAGCTGCAGCAGTATGGAGCTGAGCAGATACAAGTTTTAGAAGGTCTTGAAGCTGTAAGAAAACGACCTGGAATGTATATAGGAAGTACAGGTTCCAGAGGGCTTCACCATTTGGTGTATGAAATAGTAGATAACAGTATAGACGAGGCTCTTGCCGGTTTTTGCAATAATATAAATGTTACTATACACAAAGACAATTCCATTACTGTAGAAGATGACGGAAGAGGGATGCCTGTAGATAATCATCCTAAGCTTGGGATACCTGCAGTGGAAGTAATACACACTGTTCTTCATGCCGGAGGAAAGTTCGGAGGAGGGGGATATAAGGTTTCAGGAGGACTTCACGGCGTAGGCGCATCTGTAGTAAATGCTCTTTCTACGAAAATGGAAGTGGAAATAAAAAGAAACGGAAAAGTTTATAAACAGACTTATGCTAAAGGGAAAACCACAAGTCCCCTTACAGATATAGGAAACTCGAGAAAGACAGGATCAAAGAGCACGTTTTGGCCTGATCCTGAGATCTTTGACGAAATAGAGTATGATTATGAAACTCTTGAGAGAAGGCTGAGAGAGATGGCTTTTCTCAATAAGGGGATAAGAATAATTTTAAAAGATGAAAGAGAAGGAAAACAGCAGGAAGAAGTATTTCATTATGAAGGCGGTCTGAAAGAATTCGTAAAACATTTGAATACCAATAAGGAGCCTCTGCATCCTGATGTAGTGTATTTTGAAGTTGCAGACAAGGACAGAGAAGTCGAAGTTGCCATGCAGTATACTGATAGATACAGCGAGATGATGCTCTCTTATGCTAATAACATCAATACAACAGAAGGCGGATTCCATATGGTAGGATTTAAAACAGCTCTTACCAGAACTATAAACGATTACGCCAAAAGAAGCAAAATTCTTAAAGAAAATGACGATGCTCTTTCAGGTGATGATGTAAGAGAGGGTTTGACAGCTATAATTTCCGTTAAACTCACTGAACCTCAATTTGAAGGACAGACAAAGACTAAGTTGGGAAACAGTGAGATGAGAGGATTTGTGGAGACAGCTACAGCAGAGAATGTTATGGCTTTTCTTGAAGAAAATCCTACTCAGGCGAAAATAATCATAGATAAATGTTTGAGAGCAGCAAGGGCAAGAGAAGCGGCAAGGAAGGCAAGAGAACTTACAAGAAGAAAAAGTGTCCTTGATGGTATTTCCATGCCTGGAAAATTAGCTGACTGCTCGGAAAAAGATCCTTCACTTTCAGAAATATTTCTTGTGGAGGGTGATTCTGCAGGCGGAAGCGCTAAGCAGGGAAGAGACAGATTGAGACAGGCTGTACTCCCGCTGAAAGGAAAAATACTTAATGTTGAAAAAGCACGTCTTGACAGGATACTGAACTCAGATGAGATAAAGAATATGATAACGGCTTTTGGATGCAACATAGGTCCTGATTTTGACGAGTCAAAGCTGAGATATCATAAGATAATAATAATGACAGATGCCGACGTTGACGGAGCTCATATAAGAACACTTCTTTTAACGTTCTTCTACAGATATATGACTCCTCTTATAGAAAAAGGCTATATTTACGCTGCTCAGCCTCCTCTTTTTCAAGTTAAAAAGGGTAAGGAAGTTTATTATACCTATTCTGAAAGAGAACAGGAAAAACTTATGAAAGAACTGGCAGATAAACCCGGAAAAGCTGATATACAGCGATATAAAGGTCTTGGAGAAATGGATTTTCATCAGCTTTGGGAGACTACAATGGATTACAATAACAGAACTCTTATACAGATAACAATTGATGACGCTACTGCAGCAGACGAGATATTTACTACTCTAATGGGAGATAAAGTTCAGCCAAGAAGACATTTTATCGAGCAGAATGCGGCTCTTGCGACTCTGGATATTTAGATGGGAGGAGTTTGGATAGATGGCAAATTTAATTGAAGATCAGAAAATGATCCAGCATGAGATACATGATGAGATGAAAAACTCCTATATAGATTACGCCATGAGTGTAATTGTAGGACGTGCTCTTCCTGATGTAAGAGATGGTCTTAAGCCTGTTCACAGAAGAATACTTTATGGAATGAGCAGTCTGGGAATAACACCTGATAAACCATTCAAGAAGTCAGCGCGTATAGTCGGTGAAGTAATGGGTAAATATCACCCTCATGGCGACAACTCTATTTACGATGCCATGGTAAGACTTGCTCAGGATTTTTCTACAAGGTATCTTCTTGTGGACGGACACGGAAACTTTGGATCAGTAGACGGTGACGGCGCGGCAGCCATGCGTTATACGGAAGCCAGGATGTCTCCGTTTTCTCTTGAAATGATACGGGATATAGATAAAGATACCGTAGATTTCATGCCTAACTTTGATGAAGAAGAAAAAGAACCTGTCGTACTTCCGGCAAGATTTCCTAATCTTCTGGTAAACGGCAGTAACGGTATAGCCGTAGGTATGGCTACATCTATACCTCCTCATAATCTTGGAGAAGTAATAGATGCTACTGTCAGGATGATAGATGATGATCAGTGTACCGTAGAGGATCTTGTTGAAATAGTAAAAGGCCCTGACTTTCCTACGGGCGCTCAGATCTTAGGTAAAAAAGGAGCAAGAGAGGCTTACAGGACAGGACAGGGAAAGGTTATGGTACGCGCAGTTGCCAATATAGAGGAAACTGACAGAGGCCGCTCACAGATTATAATTAGTGAAATACCGTTTCAGGTTAATAAAGCAAGACTTCTTGAAAAGATAGGAGAGCTTGTAAAGGATAAAAGGATAGAAGGTATTTCAGCTATAAGAGACGAATCCAACAGAAATGGGATGCGTATAGTGATAGAGCTGAAGAAAGACGCCAATCCGAGGATAACTCTTAACAGACTTTATAAACATACACAGCTTCAGGAAAATTACAGTATGATAATGATCGCGCTGGTTGAAGGTCAGCCGAGACTTCTGAATCTGTATGATATAATAAAAGAGTATCTGAAACATCAGAAGGAAGTTGTAACGAGAAGAACTCAGTATGATCTCAATAAGGCAGAAGCCAGAGCTCATATACTGGAAGGCTTGCGTATAGCTCTTGACAATATAGATGAGATCATAAAGATAATAAGATCAAGTTATAATAATGCCAAGGACAAGCTGATGGAGCGCTTCGGACTTTCAGATATACAGGCTCAGGCTATACTTGATATGAGACTGGCAAGGCTGCAGGGTCTGGAACGTGAAAAAATAGAAAACGAATATGCAGAACTGCAGAAAAAAATAGCTTATTACAAGAGCCTCCTCGAAGATGAGAAAAAGCTTATGGGTGTTGTAAAAGATGAGCTTCTTGAAATAAAAGAAAAATACGGCGATGAAAGAAAGACTAAAATAGTAGCTGATATGAGTGATATGGATGATGAAGATCTCATAGAGGAAAAGCAGGTGGCTATAACTCTGACTCATCTGGGATATCTTAAAAGGATTCCTGCAGATACTTATAAGACCCAGAAGAGAGGCGGCAAAGGCATTACGGGACTTACCACGAGAGAAAATGATTTTGTCAACGATCTTATAATGACGTCAACTCATGATAATCTAATGTTCTTTACAAACACAGGAAAAGTCCATAGGATAAAAGCATATGAAATTCCGGAAGCTACAAGAACAGCTAAGGGAACGCCTGCTATAAATTTCCTTAATCTGATGCAGAGAGAAAGAATAACCGCAGTCATACCGTTTAAAGAATTCAGAGATGACAAATATCTGATGGCAGTTACTAAAGACGGTACTATTAAGAAAACCGCCATATCTCAGTTTGATACTAACAGAAAAACAGGGCTTATAGCTATCAATCTTAAAGATGGAGATGAACTTGTAGCTATAAAGCAGACCAGCGGAAGCGATAATGTCATAATCATAACAAAACAAGGAAAGTGTATATGCTTCTCAGAAGATGATGTGCGTCCTATGGGAAGAATAGCAGGAGGCGTAAGAGCCATTAAGCTTGAAGGTGATGATGAAGTGGTATCAATGGAGCTTGTTCAGCCTCACGAAGAAGTACTGGTAGTTACAAGCAAAGGATACGGAAAAAGGACATCAGTCAAAGAATACAAAATACAGGCAAGAGGCGGTAAAGGACTTTTGACATACGATAAGAGTAAATTTAAGAAAACCGGTATGCTTGTAGGTGCTCTTGTAGTAGATGATGATGATGAAATTCTTCTTATAAATTCAGAAGGAACTATTATAAGAATTGCTGCAGCTGATGTGTCCAAACTGGGAAGAGCAACTCAGGGTGTAAAGATTATGAGGGCAGATGATGATGTGAACATCATATCTATAGCAAGGGTAATAAGAGAAGAGGAACATGAAATAGATACAAAACTTGCTCTGGAAAAAAAGGCAGATAAAAGAGCAGCTGAAAAGAAAGAAAATGATTCAGAGCAGACAAAGATGAAGATATAATCACAAGGAGATATTATGAAACGTGTTTTTTCAGGCGTACAGCCTACCGGAAATATCCATTTGGGAAACTATCTGGGAGCATTGAAGCAGTTTGTTGAGCTTCAGGATGAAAATGAATGTATTTACTGTATTGTAGATCTTCATTCCATAACAGTTCCTCAAGATCCTAAAGAATTGAGAAAAAATATACTCGATGTAGCTGCACTCTATCTTTCTATAGGTATAGATCCCAAGAAATCCACAGTTTTCGTTCAGTCAGACGTGAGCGGACATTCAGAGCTGTCATGGATACTGACATGCAATTCCTATACGGGAGAGCTTTCAAGAATGACTCAGTTTAAAGATAAGAGTAAAGGAAGAGAATCAGCGCCTACAGGGCTTTTCACATATCCTATACTTATGGCAGCTGATATACTGCTTTATGATACAGATATAGTTCCTGTTGGGAATGATCAGAAACAGCATATTGAGATATGCAGGGACATAGCAATCAGAGTAAATAATAAGTATAAAGATACATTTGTGATTCCTGACGGAAGATTTCTTAAAACAGGAGCGCGTATAATGGCGCTGGATGATCCTTCAAGTAAAATGAGCAAAAGTGCCGAGAATATTCACAGCAGAATATCTCTTTTAGATGAAGATAACAAAATAAAAAAATCTATTATGCGTGCTACAACTGATTCAGACGGTGAGATAAGATTTGATCCTGAAAACAAACCGGGTGTCAGCAATCTTTTAAGTATATATAGTGCTTTGTCAGGCAAGAGCATTGAAAATATAACAGCTGATTTTGCAGGATGCGGTTATGGAGATTTCAAGAAAGAACTGGTTGAGGTAACAAAAGAAGCGCTTCTTCCTATCAAAAAGAACTTTAATGATATAAGAGAAACAGAAGAACTTAAGAATATACTTCGTGCCGGAGCTGAGAAGGCAAACACTATTGCTGAAAAAACCATAAAGAGAGTAAAAAATAACTTTGGATTAGGATTTTAGATATAAGAATATAAATGTTTTTTTGGGCTATTATTGAAGAGTAAATTTTATTACATCTGGCAATATGGAAAAAATATATGTCTTATATGATAAGAAGAGCTGCCGCATCAGTATAATAAAAAACATTGACGCGCCGGCTCTTTTCTAATAACTTGAATAAAAAAGGAGCATAAAATATGAGTGAAACTGTTTATCAATTTCAAGGTACTGATGATTATATAATAAATGACGATCTGATGCTGACGATGAACATTGCAATAAAAATGAATAAGCCTTTGCTTGTAAAGGGAGAGCCGGGAACAGGAAAGACAGCGCTGGCTGAATCAATAGCAAAAGCACTTGATAAGGAGCTTATCGTATGGAGTATAAAATCTACTACTAAGGCGCAGGATGGGCTTTATCAGTATGATATAGTTCGCCGTCTTTACGATAGTGAGCTTGGCAACGAAGGTGTGGACGATATTAAAAGATACATAAAAATGGGTAAGCTGGGTGAAGCTTTTACGTCAGACAAACAATGTGTGCTTCTTATAGATGAGATTGATAAAGCGGATTTGGAATTTCCAAATGATCTTTTATGGGAACTTGATCGTATGGAATTTTATATTCCCGAAACTGATGAAACAGTTAAGGCTAAGAATCCTCCTATTGTCATAATAACTTCTAATGCTGAGAAAGAGCTGCCTGATGCATTTTTGAGAAGATGCGCATTTTATTTTATTGATTTTCCTGATAAAGAACTAATGAATGATATAATACTTGCTCATTATCCTGATATAGAAGATAAAATTGTGGAGCAGGTACTCGATGCTTTCTTTTATGTACGGGAATATTTTGAGTTAAAGAAAAAGCCAAGTACAAGTGAATTATTGGATTGGATCAGCGCATTGAAATTAAGTGGATTATCTACAGAAAATCTCAGACAGGATCTTCCGCTTGTCAGTTTTTTATTAAAAAAAGATGAAGATCTGGAAACAGTAAAGAAAAGCTTTGGAGGACTCAGGTAATGTTCTTGGATTTTCTGCTTTTTCTTCGTGCAGGAGGACTTAAAGTATCACTTGATGAATGGCTTTCTATAATAGAAGGAATATATATGGGTCTGCATGGCCAGACACTTAAAGGATTTTATATTCTCAGCAGAGCATTACTTGTGAAAAAAGAGAATGATTTAGATAAGTTTGAAGAACTATTTTATCAATATTTTAAAAGTGTAAATTCTCAAAGGTTAAAAAAAGAAATAAAAAAACTTTTAAATCAGCCGGAAAGAGCAGAACAGATTTTTAAAAGTTACATGGATCAGAGAAAGCTTGAACCGCAGGTAATGATGGAAAAAATTGAGATGCGTATTAATGCAGCTGAAGAAGGATATGGAGAAAATATTGCTGTAAATGCAGAAGGGGTAATGAACAGCAGTGTGTCTGCAGGGAAAGGGGCCGGCCCCGGACCGGGAAACGGAACTATGATTCAGGGAGCTGGAGGCAAATCTATAGTACATGCACCGGGAAACCGTAGATTCAGGGACTGGCGTACTGATTGTACCATTGAATCAAGACAGTATCAGATGGCGTTTCGTCTTCTGAGAGAATTGTCGCGTAAATTGGAAACAAATGAAGAAGAACTTGATATAAGAGGGACTATCGATCATACCTGCAGGCAAGGAGGTATCCTTGATATAAAAATGCAGCCTCCCAGGAAAAACAGATTGAAATTAATGGTTCTTATTGATTCGGGAGGCTCTATGAAGCCTTATGAACAGCTTTGCAGTTTGCTGTTTCAGTCTTTAAATAAAGCTAATACATTCTCGGATCTTAAAATTTATTATTTTCATAATTGTCTTGAGGGAAAATTGTATACAGATCCTTCTATAGATATAAAGGAAACAGTAAAAACAGAATGGATATTGAGAAACGTATCAAGTGATTATAAGGTGATTTTTGTAGGAGATGCTGATATGGCAATGCATGAATTAGTGGATAATAATTCTTACAGCAGGTCATCCAATACCGATCTTGATGGAATAACATGGTTTAAAAAATTCAGTGAAAAGTATGAACATTCCATTTGGCTTCATCCTCAGGAGAGAGAAGAAAATCTTGCATGGATGTCTGAATCATTTACAGAAATAAATAAGATATTTCCTATGTTCAGACTTTCCATAGATGGTCTTAAGGATGGTATGTATAAACTTATGAGGAATCAATAAAAATAAAATAACTGTGAATAATAAGATTATTAATATTCACAGTTATTATTTATGTTCGGTTTAATAAGACTCTCAGCTTTTATTTATATTCTTTGCTGAGTATTTCAGTTCCCGCAGCATCTTTATAAATTACTTTGACAGTAATACCATCTATGCCGGAGCCCTCTTCGAGAGTATCTACAACTGATTCAAAAGTTGAATCCATTGAACTCATGGCTTTCTCCATTTCAGTTTTCATGAGCGCCATAGTAGATGAATCAAATGTCTGATCATATTCATAAGTGTATGTGAGAGTATTCTCTTTTACATCTACGGTCATTCCGCTTGTTGAAAGTGAATCTATTGACTGTTTGGCTTCAGTATTGTCATTGACATACTCCTCAAGATTTTTCGGACCGCCACATCCGGAGAATACTACTGCCATAATCAAGATTAATGATAGGATGACACCTGATGTTAAAATTTTCTTTGAAGTTTTCATGTTTTTTCTCCTTCTTCTCGTAAATAAAAATTATTTATATTGACAGCTTATGCTGCTATCGGCTTTGAAGTTCTTTTATTCCGTCTACGACGATTTTTTCAACTTTTTCTGCCAAAGCTTTTTCTTCATGTTTAGTAATATTTTTTGTTTGTATGGGTTCATGTATTATGATATCTATCTCAGCTCCCCTTAAATATCCTTTTTCTTCGAACATTTTATAACTTCCGTTGAGAGAAACAGGTACAATGGGAACTCCGGGTTTTGTCGCAAGCTTCAGCGAACCTCTGTGAAATTTTCCCGGAACAGGACCTTTGCTTCTTGTTCCTTCAGGGAATATGACAAGGGAAAATCCGTTATTGAGATACTCTATGCCTTCGCTTATAGCTTTGAGAGAAGCTCGAGGATCATCTCTTTTTATGAGCACACTTCTGATTCTTTTTATCCATTTACCGTAAAAAGGAAGTTTACCTAAATTTTCTCTGGCAACAAAAGCAAATTGAAATTTTTTAAAGGCAGCGCAGTAAGCAAATATATCAGCGTAACCTTGATGATTTCCTACAAGGACTACAGGACCTTTATCAGGCAGGTTTTCGATTCCTTTTACGTTAAGCGTGCTGCCAAACATTTTCAGAACCATAGGCCCCCAATAAGATGTTGACTTAAGAATATATTCACGTTCTTTTTCAAAATCTCCGGAAGCTTTAGCATCTTCTATGGCTTTTTTGTTTACTTCAAGATATTTCAGGCAGTTGACAAGTTTCAAAGCACCGGGAATATTGGCAAATATCTTCATCAGTTCCTCCTAAGCAGTTCAATATAGATGATCTGTATTTACAGATGAATATATTATATCACATGATTTTAAATTATGATATAATACTGTATTACTAAATAGTGGGGAATTTTTAAATGGGTTTAAATAATATTAGAGAAAAAAAGTCGCATGAAATAAGGATTATAGTTGCAGCTGCAGGAATAGCAGTATTTTTTGCTATTCTTTTTACTGTGGTTACCGGCAGGTCTCAAAATTTTGATGATTCTGTAAGATTCTTTTTTTATGATATGAGAAGCGAATGGCTGACTTGGGCGGCGAAAATTATAACATATATGGGAAATTGGCATTCCATAGTTATATTATGTATCATTCTTCTTATAATAAAACCTCTGAGAATGACGTATGGTGTACCTGTTTCATTAGGAGCGGTTTTTGTCACATTGATGAATAAAATTATAAAGACAGCTGTTCAAAGGCCAAGGCCTGATGAAATTTTTCGACTTATAGATGAAGGCGGATTCTCATTTTCCAGCGGTCATTCAATAACAAGTATGTTTGTATTCGGAATGCTTATATACCTTGTCAGAAACAATGTAAAGAAAGGTATGACAGCTAATATTCTTACTGTTATTTTATTTATTCCGACAATATTTATAGGATTAAGCCGGATCTATCTTGGAGTTCATTATCCTACCGATGTGCTGGCTGGTTGGTGCCTGGGTATAGCAGTAATAATGTTTGCTATTGAGATAATTGAAAGAATTACCGGAAAGAATAAAAAAATATAAATAAAAAGACTCGGTATCGCAAAAAAATTTTACGATATCGAGTCTTGATTTTTTTATTCATCATCTTCAGATGAAGTTCTGTCAAAGAATATACTCTTTCCTGTAGTGGAGAGAGGTATACCGAAACAGACTCTTACATTTTTAGGAAAAATCCCCATGCGTATAGCTGCTTTGCCCGCAGAAAACATGATGCGGTTGTCAATACGGTTGTCCGCAGCTATAGAAACAGCAGATCCTATAGCTATACCCAGATCTACAGTATTAAAAGCGCAGTTTGCGCCTGCCTTGGAAGTTTCACCGCAATTTTTGAAACCGCAAAGGCCGCAGTTTTCGAGGGCAATAGGGGCGTTATCGACGCCTATGATGACTATACAGTGACTGTCGTCTACATTGCCTGCATCCCTTAAAAAGAAATCAGCTCCTGTTTCTTTGGCTATATCACGCATGATCTGTGACAGAGTGTCTTTATCTTCGCCGTCTAAAACAGCAGCCTCTATATTGTCTATACCGCAGCCTTTAGGAGCGGTAACTGCTGCTGCCACCATCTGCTGAGCTACTCGCATTGCAGCTTTTTCGGCTGCATTTTCTCTTTTATACAACATATCGTTCCTCCTTGTTAATATATTATATATGCTAAAAATATCAAAATCAATATAGATATATTTAAGGGACAAATGAAGATAAATCGAAAGGTCTTATGGATAAATATTTTTAAAGGTAATGTTTTATAGTAAGATTTTGAAGATAACATCAGAGCCGGAGGTTTAGAGAAGTATAAAGAGTGTGTTGTCTGTAATACAGATCGTCAAATGACCGCCTTTTTGTTTCTTCATCGCCAAAATACATGAAAGCATGGGTTGAATCTTTTATGTTTTTTGCTTTTGACCATAGCTCTTCTGCTGTCATATCGGCTCCTGCAATAATTACAGAATATTTTTCTATGATATTCTTAGACATTTCATCGTGAAGAACGCCATCGCCGCAGTATATGACAATACCTTTTTTATCGCTGTCACACTTAGGGATATCTGTTGTTAATTTTAACAGTAATTCATATTCTTTATTTCTGTATTCGTGTTCTCCCATAATCATGCAGATACGTATTACAGAGCGGCCGTCTGATTTCTTTATCTCATCATCCAAAGATATGAGATCATAATTTTTTTTGTTTGCTATATCTTCCGCTGTTTTCTTTATGGGAGCTCCAAAGTAGCCGGTTACAAAAATAAGTTCTTTTTCCATGATATTTCCTTTCCGTAAGTATTGATAGCCACAGTATATCATATATATGTGATTCATCATAAAAACTTTGTAAAAAACGTTAAATTTGATATAATTAAAAAAATCGCACTTAATTTACAATAAAAAGGAAAGAGACGATCATCATGAAAAACAATGAAAAACCAACGTTAATTATAATGGCTGCAGGTATGGGTTCAAGATACGGAGGGCTTAAACAAGTCGATAAGATAACTGATGCCGGAGAGATAATACTTGATTTTTCTCTGTATGATGCCATGATGGCTGGATTCGACAGAGTTATTTTTGTAATAAAAGAAGAACATCGACAGCTTTTTAAAGAGCTGGTGGACGAACGTGCAGGAAAATATATGGAAATACAGTATGCCTATCAGAAGCTTGACGATATACCGAAAGGTGAAAAGATTCCCGAGGGCAGAGAAAAGCCATGGGGTACGGCTCACGCGGTTTTGGCATGCAGACATCTGATTAAAGGACCCTTTGCTGTTATAAATGCGGATGATTATTATGGCCCCGGAGGATTTATAGATCTGTATGATTACCTTATTGAACATAAGGACGGAGAAAAATACAGCTATTGTATGGTAGGATATAAGCTGGAAAATACTGTTACAGAAAACGGTCATGTAGCCAGAGGGATATGTGATATAGATGAGAGAGGATATCTTGAAAAAGTTACGGAAAGAACAAAAATAATGCGTAAAGATCAAGGTATTTCATATACGGAAGATGATGGAGATACATGGATAAAGCTTTCTGAAAACACTATAGTTTCCATGAATTTCTGGGGATTTTCACATAGTATGATGAAAGAGCTTAAGAAAGGTCTTCCGGAATTTTTTGAAACTACAGTGAAGGAAAATCCTCTGAAAGGAGAATATTATCTTCCGGCTGCTGCGGACAGATTGATACAGGAAGGAAAAGCACGGGTAAAAGTTTTGACGTCACATGACAGATGGTATGGCGTTACGTATAAAGAAGACAAGGAAGATGTCAAAAATGCTTTGGAAGCAATGAAAGATAAAGGAATGTATCCGGATAAATTATGGAAATAGATTTAGATGAAGACGGTTTTCTGTAAACCGTCTTTTTTTGTGCTTATAAAAAGTCATCAAGCATATCTTTATTTTAGAGAATATTTAAATTTGGTAAATGTAGGAATTTGTCGCAAAAAGTATGCAACTTTTTGAACTATGAGAAGAATGTATTATAACTTTAAGTTACAAAATCCCATAATTGTTATAATTTTACTTATTGGATAAAAAAAGTAGAGTAAATGAAAAAATTGAATAGAAATACTTGACTTAATCTATCGGGGGGGGGGGGTATTATGTAAAGAAATATAATCGGTTGTATCTATGTACAGAAAGGGTTTAGGAAAAGAATATGAATAGGAATGCTAAAGTAAAAAAGCGGACAGTAAGCTTTTTGATGGCAGTCATATTGATTGTGACTATGATGCCATTTTCTTTACTGGAAGCTTCGGCTGAAAACAAAGATAAAACTGCCGAAAATAATACCGCTGTATCTGTTAAGTGGGAAACGGATAAAGATGATAAAGAGAGTAAAGATAAGAATACCGTTTCGCTTAAGGCATCTTTGAATAAACAGCAGGAAGATGTGACTTCAGCAGAAGTTAAAATAAAATTGAAGAAAGAGGATCTCAAATTCCTCAATTCATTCAAAGATGAAAAAGGTAATTTTGAGCAAACTCTCCAGGCAGAAGATAAAGATGATGATATCCCTGTCTTGCTTGAGATTTCTGAATCAGGAGAAGCATTCATTAAATTCATAATCGATAAAGAAAACGCCGAGCTGAAAAAAGACATTTTGTTTAGCGTACCTGAGGATATATCACCTGAAAAAGGGACCCATGAAATAAAAATAACAGAAGAAGACATTACCGTAGATACATATAAAGGAGAGGATACCGCAGATGCCATAATCGAGAGGGAAGGCGGAAGCTTTACTTTAGAGTGGGACATAAAGTCCGGCGAAGAAGATAAGGAAAATAAAAATAAGGAAAAGAACGATGCTGTACTTTCGAAAGTATCCCCAAAAGGTATTGAGCCTGAAATAACGATATTAGAAAGAGAAAAAAACAATATAGATCATGTTATATATTGGTCGGATAATAATGATGAGGAATCCATAAGGCCGGGAACTGATAAATATAAAGCAGATTATCCCGCTTCTTTAAAGTTTACTGTAAAAGATGGCGACAACATTGTAACATCGGGAGTTCTTGACGAAGAAAATATGGAAAAGCTTGGTATGGACAGTGTACCTAAACCTGATGTGAGAACTGAGGATGGAAAGAGACAGTATACCTACAGAGTAAATGCCAATACACTGCCTACAAAAATCAGAGAAACTTATAACTATGGACCGGATGATAAAGAAACTAAAGAATATGATATCAGCTGGGAAATACAGCCGTCGGAAGTTGACGGATATCACCTTGTAAATGTAACTGAAGAAAATAAAGAAGACTATAATTCCGTTGGTGATAATTTAGGCTGGTATTATATGCTTGATACTTCATTTGAAGTAAAGATAGCAATACGATGGGGAAACAGAATAGGAAGTGACGCTGATCTGAGAGCCGCTATAGATGCTGCTCTCAACAGTCATATGGCAGAAAAGTTTTACTTTGAGATAAATTACGGAGATAATTATAAATCGTACAGCCTGAGACAGCTGATAGATTGGGGCCTGCTGGAAGATAACAGAGATGAAATTGTACTGACCAATATATCAGAGACTGCTACATTAACAGTTAAAAATCTGTGGAAGTATAATTTAGACAACTCAAGAATGTCATATGACATGGTGGAAGGCAACAATAATATAAAACCTACAGGAAAATTGGATATAGGAGATGATGGCACTGCCCTGCAGAAATATAAAGACGATTATTTTACTATATCATACGATAACAGTCAGGCGCCAAATGTAGGAGATGTTACAGACAAAGTTTATAATGGCGGTTCTATATGGCTGACACTTACAGGTGAAAAGGATTATGAAGCAGAGAAAGTATGGCTGGATGACACAAAGACCCATGACAGAGATGACCGTCCGGACGGAGAATTCCAGCTGTGGAGATACAGAGATGGAGAATCTTACAGCACAGCAGCTGCTGTAAGAGATGATGAAGGTAATATAATAACTGTAAAATTAGATAAAAATAAGGATCAGCAGGATATAAGCTTTGACGGTCTTGAAAAATATGATAAGGAAGGCTGTGAATACATATATGTTCTCAGAGAATATCTTGAAGGAAGCAATGCTTCAGCTTATGAACAGATTTTCGGTTCTGTAAAACGAGATAAAGATACAGGTGATATAACAGTTACTGATACTATATATAATGGTGAGACCGGAAAATATGATAACCCGAAATCCTTTAACGGAAAGAGAACGGATGATAATGCTAATGATGATTTCCTTTATAATGGAGGAACCCTGTCCAATAAGATAAAAGGAAATGTAAAAGTAGAAGCTGTAAAGACATGGAAGGCGGCTGCATTTCAGACTCAGTTTGAAGATGTGGATGTGGAGTTAACCCTTCAATCCCGTGAAAAGGGAAGTAATGATAAGTGGATAGAAGCAAAAGATGAAGAGGGAAAAGTTATAAAAAAGAAGATAGATGACTTTCAGCTTGAATATCTCACAAGGTCATTATCTCTTGAAGTTCCGGAGCATGACATGGTGGGACAGGAACTTGAATATAGATGGATAGAGACAGGTGTTTATCAGGCAGATGGAGATAATCTGATAAAGCAGGTATCCGCAGACGGCAGTAAACAGGTATTTGAACTTCAGCAGATAGCAGAAGGCAAAGAAAAAACTGTTAAATATGAATCGGTATCGGAGTTTGATGAAGAAACGGGAAATTCAGTTATTACAAATTCTATAGCTAATGAAGTTGATTACAATATAGTAAAAAAATGGTATGACAGCCATGGAGATGAAACGAATGCTCCAAAGGATGCCAAAGTAAAATTCACATTGTACAGAAGTGCAGGAAGTTCTGGTTTAGGTGATGAAATCGGTGAAGTGACACTTGACGGGACAGAAGATAAGGAAAAAGTTCTTGTTAATAAGGAACTGGGGATATACGCTAAGGAGACTACACCGTGGAACTTAACCATATATGATCTTGATGAATATGACAGCGAAGGGAGACAATACAGTTATTTCATTTATGAAAATGATCTGTATAAAGGATATGTAGCAGAATATGATGTGACTAAAGATGATGACGGGAATTATTTTGCAACCGTAATAAATGCTCCCGGTGAAGAAAACTGGATATTCGTACAGAAATACTGGATTGATGACAGTAATGTCATGGACAGAAAACCTGTTACTATAGGAGTATATGAAAAGGGAACAAATAAGAGGATCGGAGAAGCCACACTACAGAACGGTATCTGGAATGATTTTGTAGGTATAGGAAAGCTTGATCCTGATGATGTTTATATAATTGAAGAAGAAATAGGGAATAAAGATACCGGTGTTGTAGATGTAAAAAGTAAACATCCGGAAGAAGCGCTGAAAAACGGGCCTACTTTATATAACGGAAAAAATTATGATAAATGTACCAAGGTAGCCTATCAGACAGAACCTAAAGAATCCGGATATAAGTATGAGGCGACTTATGGGGAAGAGACTATAGACGGGCAGACTGTCTATACTGTCAGCAACAGACGTATAGGGGATATAGATCTGACTGTTACCAAGCAGTGGCTGGACGGAGATGGTGAGAAAAGAGAAGATCTTAAAAAAGCTGCTGAAAAATCTGATCTTACTTTGGCTATGAAGCTTATTTTTGATGATGGTATGCCGAAATCAGATGAAGAAACCATATCGGTTCCGGATGATTATAAGATAACCTACAATGATGTGAACACAGGTGATACTGTTGATGTGGGGAATCCCGGCGGACCTGTGGATATCAAAGACAACAGTGGCAAAAATAACGCTTCTGCGATACAGTCAATAAGGTTTGACGAAAAAACATCGCTGTATTATTTCCATCAGCTGCCTAAATATGATAAAGAAGGCAAAGTAGTAAATTACAGAGCTGAGGAAGTGTGGCTGGATAAGAACGGAAAGGAAGTAAGCAGGAAAGATCTCAAAGAAGATTACGAAGAGGTATATGATATCTGGAAAGAGTATTCTTCTTCCACAGGCGAAGAAACATATACAGTAGGTGATTATCATACAGATGATCAACAGAAGTATACTATAAAAAACAAACTCTCATATACGAAAAATATACTCTGGCATAAATCATGGAGAGATGAACATGCATATGAATCCGGTACAAGACCTGACATATATCTTGATATATACCAGGTTAAGCATAAAGAAGACGGCAGTACGGAAACAAGTGTATACCAGAAAAAATATAAATGGGAGTATAATGAGGACTTCGATGACACCGGTATAGATAATCCGGAGGATTACAGTGATAAGACGAAACACTGGCATGCTACTTTATCAGGCCTGCCGAAATATGATAATTACGGATATGAAATAAAATATTATGCGGTGGAGAACACAGAAATACAGATATCAGATTTTGACTACATGCCGGCTCAATACTATCATACCAATGATAATGGCACGATAGATCAGGACGGATATATCGGAAGTGAAGAAGATATCACTGAAGAGAATGTACAGAAATACGGATCATATGTGATAGATATAGGTAATGTAACCAGACAGAAAGGCGAAGTAAAATATGCACTTTCAGAAGGGGGAACTTTCGTAAACTATCTGTATAGTGATATAACTATACAGGGACAGAAGATATGGTCATCATTGCCTTCGGGATATAAAAGCATAAATCTGCCTGTCGTAACGTTTGAACTGTATCAAAAAAATACAAGCGAAAATGATGATCCTGACAGCATAGGAGATCCTGTTTCCACTATTACTATATCGGACTGGGCAGATATTCTTAATAAAGGTTCATATCTCTTTAAGATACTTTATAAAGGCGAGAATACTGTAAAGGTGGAAAGAGACGGATCCGGAAATATCAAAGATATAACTGCCAGCGGCCCGGCAGGAGTACCGGAAGATGAGTGGGAACCGCTTCCTACTTATAATGATCGTGGTCAGAAATACCATTATACATTGGTGGAAAAATCTATAAAATGGGACGAAGACGTTGAGACAAATGCAGATCCGTCCGATGTATTTAAAGGGTTTACGGGAGCTGATATTCTTGACGGATATATCGCAGACAACAATTATGATAGTATCAAGGGTGCTTTAGCTATAAAAAAATATCTGGAGCTTCCTATGAAAGACGATGATACTCCGGAAGCTTATCCTGCAGTGACATTTGAATTGACAAGAACATATGTGGATAATAACGGAGATGAAACCTCATCTGAAGTAGTGGAGAGAAAAACATGGTCTTCAGAAGAGGTCAAGAAGGCTTATGAAGATCAGTCAAAAGGAATTGTTAATAAAATAAAGGCATTGATAAGTAGGCAGGATCTGGATGATGTAGGAACTGAACAAGATCCTCTCGAAAAGCTCATAACCTTTGAAAATCTCGATATTTATGCTCCTAATGGGTCAGAATACAAGTATTCTGTCAGGGAAGTGAAAGAAAATCTCGGCGGGTATACTACATGGGCAATAGAAGGGGACAGGACATCAGTGGAAGTAAAGCAAAACGGTACTGAGACTGATATAATATCTCCTGCAGATGGACTTCAGATAACTGAGAATAAAAATGACGGAAGAGGTGGGACCGAAAAAGATGTAGCCGTTACTGCCACATTTGCCAATGCTCAGGATAAAGACAGAGAAACTGTGATATTGCAGGGAAATAAAAACTGGAGAGATTACAGTAATATTTTCCATGAAAGACCTGAGAACATTGATGACTATATAACTGTTTACAGAGGAGCGGATTCACAGCCGGGACAGAGTAACAGTATCGCCTATACACAGATCAGTAAAGATATTTATGATATAACATGGGAAAAAGGAGACTGGTCAACTTCAGATAAATGGGTATATAAAGTTGAAGGAAATAAAGTTAATGAGCTGGAAAAGTATGCTCCTAACGGAATGCCGTGGAAATACAGAATAAAAGAAACCCTTCCTGACGGCAGCGTATATACCAGATCACCTGCGGAAGTCAATCAGAAAAAAGCAGATGTCGATGAAATAACCATGAATGATCTGACTAATTCTATACAAGTCAGCATACCTTACACGAAGAAATGGGTAGATGAAGACGGCAAGGAACTCACTAATGATTATTTGGACGCAGATGTAACCGTGGGATTCGAACTGCAGGCAATTGAACTTAATGAAAACGGAAGTCCTAAAGGAGACTGGGAAAGTGCTTCCAAATATTTTAAGGATAATCTGACAGAAGAAGCATATAATAAAGTTTTCCAAAACGGTAACTATAAGTTCACTGCAGAAAAAACAGGAAGAATAAGTGATACTTCCGTATGGAAGACAGCATATTTCTCAAATCTGCCTTCATTTATCAAAGATAAAAACAGTGCAGAAAAGAAAATGGGATACAGGGTTGCAGAAACGGGAATCACTTATAATGGTAAGACTCAGACTGTAAATGTCACCGAGGTAAAAGATCATGAAAATACCAGATATGAATATAAATTCAGTGATGGCATATTCTCAACATATACACCGGGAGGAAAGGGATATTACAGCAGTTATGACGGTAAAACCACCGACCGCAACATATATAATAAGTTGGAGACAACAGATCTGAAAGTAAGCAAACTCTGGAAAGATGATGCTGAGAATATCTATGGAACACGAACAGATACAGACAGAGAAAATCAGGATTGGCAGGTAAGCTTTATTATCCAGAAGAGTACAGATAACGGACATACTTGGGAAAATGTTAAGGTACATAAACAGGATATCAAGCAGGACCTGACAGTTACTCTGTATGGTCAAAATTCAGATGACAGTTCAGAAGCAACTATATCGGGACTGCCTGTTACAGATGAAAACGGCAAGACTTATGAATATGCAGCAAAAGAATTAAAGCATGATTATGAACCTGATGACGGAATAGATAATTCAGAGATCATAACAGGAGAACCCGATAATAATATTTACAATAACGCTTACGAAGTTTCATATGATTCTGCTGTTTCAGCAACTAACCAGATGAAATACGTCAAAGTTTATGCTGAAAAAGACTGGAACATAAGCGCTGTTAAAAAATCAGTAACTTTAGAACTCAAGTATAAAGGTACTGACGGTAAATGGAAGTCTTTCAGAAATCCTGCCAAAGTAACACTGGACGGGCAGAAAGACAAGAATGTAAGTAATACTTCAATAATGGCTTCCCGCGGGGCGGCTTTGTATGATACTACGGATCTGCCGTATTATGAATATGGTGAATGGAAAGCTGTGTGGGAAAATATACCGGAAGTTATGCCGGGAAGTTTGCTTAATGCAGACGGGAAAACTGAATATAAAGTTGTAGAGACAGTTCCGGGCGGATATATACTGGAAAAAGAAGCTCAAAGCACCATAAAGATACCTAACGACGGAGAATATTTCCTCTTTACATTTGAAAATAATGAAAAAACATCTCTTGAAGTAACAAAGGCATGGTATGGCATCGCGTCAGAAGACTGGGAAGATATTGCAGTCGGTTTGTGGAGAACTACAGGTAAGATCGGCGATGAGAATTCTGAAAAAGTAATGACAGACAATACCGGCGTACAGAAAACCACTACTTTGACAAAGGCAGGAGAATGGAAAGGAACTTTCAGCAATCTTCCTAAATACAGCCAAAAAGGAGAGCTTTACACTTATTACGCAAGGGAACTTACTATAGGCGGCGAGCCTGTGGAAGATTTTAACTATTATATAGTTAATACTGATCAGAATGGAAACAACGATACCTACTCTACCAAAATAGCAAATATAGGGCGGATGGATATCAGCGGAACCAAAACATGGAAGGACAACAGCAATAAATACGAAACGAGACCGGATGATATAGAGCTGACTCTTTACAGAAGTATCAAGGACGGAGAGGAAGAAGTAGTAGATATCCATACTCTCACCAAAGAAGGAGCCGTACTTAGCTGGACTGACAAGGCTTCAGATCAATGGAAGTATGAGTATAAAGGCCTTCTGAAAACAGATGATGAGGGCAATCAGTACAGTTACAGAGTAGAAGAAAAATTAGCTGAAAGCAAGATCGAAGGAGATCAGTACAAGGTTAGCCAGAATCAATATGATCTGATTAATACCCTTACAGGAACGGTAGAGATACCTGTTACAAAGATCTGGAAGGACAGAGACGATAAATATCATTACAGACCGGATTCAGTGACTGTAGCTGTGTATGGCAATGATAAGGAAGTAGCAAGAAAAGAAATCAGCGGAGACGGAGATGAATGGTCCTATACTTTTGAAAATCTTGATGAATATGATAAAGATGGAAAAAGGATAGAATACCGTATAGAAGAGCTGGATGTTCCTGATGATTATGATGTTTCTGTAAGCGGAGATAAAGATGACGGATTTATTGTGGAAAACAAACGGCATGGCCGATTATCTGTGTCAAAGACAGTAAAAGGTAATGCAGGAGATACTGAAAAGCCGTTTCATTTCACCATAGAGCTTGATGAGAATATAACCGGACTTTATGGAGAGATAGAATTCACCGAAGGTAAAGCTGAGGTGACATTAAAGGATGGAGAAAGCAAGACAGCCAGCGGACTTCCGGCGGATATCGAATACACAGTGACTGAAAAAGAAGCAAATACTGACGGATATAGCACTACATCTGAAGGCGCTTCGGGAGTGATACAAGCCGGAGATGAAATGAATGCAGATTTCATTAACAGTAAGGATACAACTATAACAAAAGATACCAAAACAGGAGACGACATGAATTTCGGAGGTCCGACAATTTTAATGACCATGTCTCTCATAGGTATAACCGCTGCTTTGCTTATGAGGCGTAAACGAAGAAACTGATTTGAGGCAGATTAATATAGGTGTTCAAATTAAAAGAGCGCAGCTTTGAATGAAGCTGCGCTTTATCTATCGGGAAATTTATGACTTTGATCTGATCGTTAGAAATTTACTTGAGTTTATTCAATGCATCATTGTGTTTTTTGCTTATGATAGAATAATAGTTCACCATATTTCTTGCTACTTTGTCATCCCATGTGGTGCTTGCTGCGTATTTCTTGTTGACGGATGAAATTGTTTTCCCTGAATATAGACTGCCGCCGGGAGAAAGGTAGCTGTTTGCCAGAGTTTTTGAGACAACATCAATTCCTTCAGCTTTGGAAGAGAAACCGCTTGAACCGAATCCAAACATGTTATTGGGTCTGAAACACATGGTGCCGTTAGCGCTTTCATGCGCTGCAATAGCCATGACGAACAGGCAGTTGATACCATAGTCTTGTTCAGCTTTATAAAATGCTTCTTCAAGACCAGAAAGACCTCCCTTTGTAACAAGTTTCAGATCTGAAACTGTAACTCCACTGGGTTTGCTTACATCAAGATCCATTATTTGTGAAGTGGAATATGACGGTATGGATTCGCCTTTTATTACTTCATTTACTGTGGAAGTTCTGAGCGCATTGGCGAGATCTATCTTTTCAGCTGAAGCAGCGCCCTCTTCCGAAAGTATTTTGCTTGCCCTTGCAGCATCGCTTCGTATGGTTTCTATTTTTATATGCATAGCAGCATATACGGATCCTACAGCTGCAGCTGTGATTATAAGAATAAGAAGAACGATTTTTTTGAATGAATGACGCTGTTTTATATTTATTTCACATATTTTCCTTTTGTTATCCATAAGTGACTCCGTTTACTTGAAAATCAATGAATACTGATATATTATAATTAATATGTCAGTAAAAAACAACCGTTTTGGATGCGGAGGTCAGAAACAGTGATTGTGCAGTATACAGCAAAAACTGTAATAAGTATAATAATATCCATCATGATGCAGATGGGAGTAATGAACATGATATCCACGACGCCTCATGAGTCTGTGACAGATTTTATGGATGGTCTTAAGAACAGAGAAACACATGTGATGGAAAAATATATGGATGACAGCTATGTGAATTTCATTGCTAATGTTCAGGGAGATAAAGACACTGTTGCCAGAATGAATGAAGCTCTCTTTAGGAATTTTTCTTATGAAGTAAAGGAAATCATCGAAAAAAATGATGTTGCTGTAGCCAAGGTATCGATAAAATCCGGAGATTTCAGTAAAGTTCTTTCAGAATATGAAAAAGTTTCCTATCAATATGTGACAGATAATTTATATACTGATGATATAGCTGATAAGGAGAAACTCAATGCACAGTGCCTGCAGCTTTATGTACAGCAGGTGGAAAAAGCTGCAGAAAGCGGAGCTGTGTTGGAAACTATCGTTTTTGTTCCTATGGTCAACGATGGTTATTATGGATGGAATATAATAATGACCGATGATTTGATGAAAAATGTTTTAGGCAATCTTCAAATGCCGGTCAGCTGAAGTATTCAAAAGGAGGTAAAATAATGGCGTATTTAGGTGAAAAAATAGGAAAGTTGGGTTTTGGTCTTATGAGGCTTCCTAAAAACGGAGAAATCATAGATATAGAGCAGACCAAAGAAATGGTTGATCTGTTCATGGATGCCGGCTTCACATATTTTGATACTGCATGGGCTTATGAAGGAAGTGAGAATGCCATAAGGCAGGCGCTTGTGGAACGGTATCCGAGGGAATCCTATCAGCTTGCTACAAAGAATGCCGCATGGATAAACTGCAAAACAAAAGAAGAGGCCGTGTCGCAGTTTGATACTTCTCTCCGGCAGACAGGCGCCGGATATTTCGACTTTTATCTGCTTCATAATCTGGGAGAGGGAAGAAGTCATTTTTTTGATGATTTTCAGCTGTGGGACTGGATACAGGAAAAGAAAAAAGAAGGACTTGTAAAGCATGCAGGATTTTCTTTCCATTCAAATCCTCAGGAGCTTGATGAAATATTGACAGCACATCCCGAAATGGAGTTTGTCCAGCTGCAGATAAATTATGCCGACTGGGATAATCCGGCTATACAGTCAAAAGAGTGTTACGAAGTGGCAAGGAGACACGGAAAACCTGTTATCATAATGGAGCCTGTAAAAGGAGGCATGTTAGCGACGCCTCCGGACACAGTTAAAGATATTTTAAAGAGGGCGGAACCCGATTCCTCTGTGGCTTCGTGGGCTGTCAGATTTGCTGCTGATCTTGACGGAATAATAACAGTACTTTCAGGCATGAGCAATAAAGAACAGATGAATGACAATATTTCTTTTATGAAAGATTTTAAAGGATTTGATGACAGTCAGAGAAATACGATTAAAAAAGCACAGGAAGCTCTTTCTAAGATTCCTTTGATTCCTTGTACCACGTGTGATTACTGTGCTAAGGTCTGTCCTGCCAATATAGGTATTTCAGGTTCTTTTACCGCAGCAAATTATCTTACACTTTATGGAGATAAAGATGCTGCCAGACATCAGGAAGAGTGGCTGGTAAAAAATCACGGAAAAAAACAGGCAGATCAATGTATAAAATGCGGCAAATGTGAAGAGGCCTGTCCTCAGCACATAAGGATCAGAGAAAATCTTGATAAAGTATGCGAAGAATTGCTCTGACCGTTGCAAAATAATGAAAATCAGGCAAATTAAATCTTGCATTTGAACACAGTTGATGTATAATATAAAAGCATGCGGTTTTGTGTGCAGTCCTTGCGGTGAGAAACGCTTACCGCCATTTAGTCCACAAGGAGGTGAAAAGAATGATTAATTATGAATTAATGTTTATCATTGATCCAACATTGGAAGACGACAAGAAAGACGCTACAGTTGAAGCTGTTAAAGGCATCATCGAAACTGAAGGCGAGATTGGCAATGTAGATGTTTGGGGAATGAAGAAACTTGCTTATCCTATTCAGAAGAAGACTGAGGGATATTACGTTGTTGTAGAGTTTAAGGCTCAGCCTACTCTGCCGGCAGAGCTGGACAGAAGGCTTAAGATTTCGGACAACGTAATCAGACATATGATAATAAACAAAGACGAGAAATAGAGAGGGGTGCGGTATGAATAGTGTTGTACTGATTGGGAGATTAACCAGAGACCCCGAAGTTAGGTATATTTCCGAAAGCCAGATGGCGGTGGCTACATTTACAGTGGCTATCGACAGACCGGTGAGATCCGGACAGGAAAAAAAGACGGATTTTCCGAGAGTAACAGTATTCGGCAGACAAGCTGAAAACTGCGAAAGATTCTTGGCTAAGGGAAGACTTGTCGGAGTCCAGGGAAGGATTCAGACGGGAAGTTATACCAATAAAGACGGAGCTACAGTCTATACTACGGATGTAGTTGCCGATAGAGTAGAATTTTTAGAATGGGGCGACAGAAACGAGAGAGCAGGAGGCGGAAGATATCAGAATCAGCCGTCAGGTTCCGGTTCTGCCGACAAAGATATGGGTGTTCCTGAGGGATTTCAGGCGATCCAAGATGACGATATCCCGTTCTAAAAGAGAGGAGACTGAATCATGGATAATAAAAGACGCGGCGGCATGAGAAGAAAGAAAGTCTGCCAGTTCTGTGCCGATAAGACAGAAACTATAGATTATAAGGATATAGAAAAGCTCAAGAAATATGTAACTGAAAGAGGAAAGATTCTTCCGAAAAGAATCACAGGAACCTGCGCAGTTCATCAGAGAGAAGTGACAAGAGCTATAAAGAGGGCGAGAATAGTTGCGCTTCTGCCTTATACAGCTGACTGATATTTTTACAGAATATGTTTCAAAACTGCTTTGCTTAATTGTGAGGCAGTTTTTTGTTGCGGAAAGAATGTTTTGAGAGATTATTCGTCAAATATAATAAGCCATATATGATATAATATGTTTATATTTGGGAGGTGTCAGATGAAGAAGGTTTTAAGGCATGCGGCAGCAGTTCTGTTTACTATGCTCATGATTTTTTTGATGACTATTTGTTCCTATGCAGAGGAATATTATTATGTCAGGGACAGCAATATAAGTATAGAGATGCCGGATGGATGGGAAGTGACTGAGATAAGTGCTGATGAAAGCAAGGGCAAACCTTATGAGCATATAATGTCTGCGAAGGAAAAGAAAGCAGAAAATCCGCTTCAGCTTGATATATATTTTTCTTGGGGAGAAATGGAAGATGACGGGTATGTTTATTTTCATGGTGATGCAGAACAGGCTATGGAGTACTATGATACATATGGCAGGGATGCAGTCAGTCAGATATATGATACAATGCTGCGGGAAACAGATCAAAATGAGGGGGTGACTTATGGAGAACCGGTATTTTTTGACGGTGAGTGGGATGGATTCCTCAAGATTCCTGTCAGCATCAGTGCGGATATAAACGGCGATGGCAGCAACGAGACGCAAAACCACACAGTTTATATCACAGCGCAGACGACAGATAACTGGCAGTATATCGTTAATAATATACTTATATTCCAAAATGATTCAGGCGAGTATCAGGATCCGCAGATATCGTCGATGATGGACAGCGTAGCTGACGGATTTTTTGATATGTCATATGGTGAGAAAATAACAGGAGGCAGTACTGAAGAATCTGTTTATAATGATGAAGACTTTAAGTCATATTATTCGGCAGAAGATATCATAGCGTGGATATCTCCATTTATTGTTGTTGCCGTTATAGTAGTGATAATAGCAGCGGTTATTGTCAGAAGACGAAGAAGCGGTGTAAATATAAAGACATTTGCAAATAATAAAGTGAAGAAAAAGCGAAACGTTTCAGTAGGAAAAAGTCCGAAAAGGAGTTTGGAAAAAGATGACAGATCCACGTCTGTAAGATATACTTCACAGGAGGTATCAGGAATTGAAAAGGGATATATGGAGAGCTTGAAGACTCTTTATAAATCAGGGCTTCTGACGAAGACGGAAATGAATGAGATGATAGAGAAACATCAGCATTATAACAGCAGAAAAGGAGAGAGATAATGACTGTTTTAGGAATTACTTTCAGCGCGGCTGTTCTCTGGCTATTTGTGGCGGGGATCATGTCGATTCTGGAAGCAATAACATTAGGCCTTACATGTATATGGTTTGCCGGAGGAGCGGTAGGAGCATCAATAGCAGCTATGCTTGGAGCCCCGGTAGTTATTCAGGTCATAGTATTTTTAATAATTTCTATTGTGCTGCTGGCCGTGACAAGACCCATTGCTAAGAAACGGTTTAATGCTAAAGTAGAGAGGACTAATGTGGAAGCTATACCGGGAAAAGAAGGGATTGTAGAAAAGGAAATTCCTGTCTACGGAAGTGGTCAGGTGAGAGTAGGGGGTAAAATGTGGACTGCAGTTTCACCGGGAAATAAGATAGCAGAAGGTTCAATCGTTATTGTAAAAGATGTCAGGGGAGTAACTCTGACGGTAGAAGAAAAGAAATCGGAGGAATAAAATGTATTCTATAGGAACGATCGTGGCGATCATCATTCTGATAATCCTGATAATCGCCCTTATTGTAACAAATATCAGGATTGTACCACAGGCAAATGCTTATGTATTGGAGCGTTTGGGAGCGTATTATACTACATGGCAGGTAGGACTGCATTTTAAAATACCTTTGGTAGACAAGGTGGCGAGGAAGGTTTCTCTTAAAGAACACGTCATAGACTTCCCTCCCCAGCCCGTTATTACAAAAGATAACGTAACTATTGAGATAGATACCGTAGTATACTTTCAGATAACTGATCCTAAACTTTACGCTTATGGTGTAGAGAATCCTATGGCTGCTATTGAGAATCTTACAGCAACAACCTTAAGAAACATTATCGGAGAGCTGGAGCTTGACGGAACCCTGACAAGCCGTGAACATATTAACTCAAAGATCAGATTGGTTCTTGACGAAGCGACAGATGCGTGGGGGATCAAGATAAATCGTGTAGAAGTGAAAAACATCAACCCTCCAAAAGATATACAGATGGCTATGGAGAAGCAGATGCGAGCAGAGCGTGAAAGAAGGGAAGCTATACTTAGGGCAGAGGGTGAGAAAAAGTCAGCCGTGCTCATAGCTGAAGGAAATAAAGAAGCTGTTATTCTCGAAGCAGAAGCTTCAAAACAGGCAGCTATAAAGGCAGCGGAAGGAGAAGCCGAAGCTATACTCATGGTACAAAAGGCTACTGCAAACGGTATAAGGATGCTCAGTCAAGCGGAGGCGACAAAAGAAGTTCTGACTTTGAAAAGTCTTGAAGCTTTTGAAAAGGCAGCTGACGGGAAAGCTACAAAAATTATCATCCCGGCAGAAATACAGTCAATGGCAGGTCTTGCCAGTGCTCTTACAGGTATTGTTGAAGCGACGGAAACGGATAAAAGTAAATCCCCGTTATCACAGCAGGGAAAATAAACCTGCGTAATGTATATTGTCAAAAGGAAGATTTATGAAGATCTTCCTTTTATTGTGAAAATATAGATATTCTGACGAAAAAGCAGGTTCCTACAAACTAACTCTTTGCATTTGTTTTAACCGTACAAGTATGGTATAATAACTAATACTTATAAATATTTTTAGGAGAAATTTAATGTATCTATTGCTGATTTATTTTTTGATATTGATTATACCAATTATTGTAATGCCGGGGGCAATTAAAGCAGGAAAACTTTCGCCATATCGAGTTGTCATGTACTCTGCCATAACGATAGCTGCTGCAACGGTAGTGATTTTTATGATTGCCTCTATGACAGGTAAGGGGATTTTTGCACAGATAAAGGAACTTGTGGATGTGATGGCAAAGGATCTCGCCCAAAACCCTATGGTGGCAGATGCCTTTGATCTGGCAGCTGTGGGAGAAGCGGAACGTACAGAGATGTTTAAAAACCTCTATAATAGTACCTTTGCTGTTATGCCTGCATGTATTATGATTTTGGGAATGGTAGTATCATATATAGAATATATCATTATAGCCAAGATAATGGGAAGGCGTACACAGGTAAGCAAAATGCCTAAGCTGAGAGAATTCTCATGGCCAAACGGAGCTTTTATGGCTGTTATGGGAATGTATCTCATATCATGGATATTGACTCAGACAGGGGTCTTTGGCGACAATATGATATATATGAATGTGGATCTTTTATTTAATTTTGTATTTTCTGTACAGGGAGTTTCGGTGGTTCTGATGTTCTGCCATATGAAGCGGATACCTAAACCCATAGGTGTCGTCATAGCTATCGTTATGTGGATGATATATCTTGGCAGATTGGTATTGCTCATGGTGGGAATGTTCGATCTGATATTTGGAATTAAAGGAAAGATACAGGGCAGAAGCGCCCGAAGATAGATCGCATCAATATAATTTTAGGAGAAGGATATGTACGTTGGAAGAATAGAAAGGCTGCTGGCTCACTATACCATAGTGCCTATGTGTATAATCAATTCTTTCGGGAAGGTTTCCAGAGCCAACAAAAAGATTGCTGAGGTGTTTAAATATGATGGCATTATAGACGGAGACATCTTTGCTCTGACGGGAATAAAACTGCCGGAAATAATGAACGCTGCAAAAGAAGGCTCAGCTCTTCTTATCAAACGAAATGACAAGGCTTTTAAGATTCTTACCGGATTTATCGGGGAAGGAGAATCCGCATCAGTAATGATGTGTTTTATAGATGTCACTTCATTTGAAAATCTCAAAGATCTTTATAACGATGAGAAGCCATGTATAGCTTTAATAAATGTAGATAATCTGGAAGAAATGACACCGAGCGGAAAAGAAGAAAATGAACTGGAGGTTTCTACCGAAATAGACAAGCTCATAAGGGGATGGGCAGATAAAATGGGAGCGGCCATTTCCAGATACAAAGAGCATATGTATGAGTTGCTTTTAACTCATAAAAACTATAAAGAATTGGTGAATAATAAGTTTTGTATTCTTGATGAAGTCAGAAAAATAGACACAAATATGGACTTTCCCGTTACGCTTAGTATAGGAATAGGTGTGGGCGGCAAAACCATCGCCGAAAGTGAAGATTATGCTCAGGATGCTCTTAATCTGGCTCTGGGACGCGGCGGCGACCAAGCAGTGGTCAGGAATGTAAAGAATTTTGAGTATTACGGAGGAAAATCTCAGAGTGTTGAAAAGGGATATAAAGGGAAATCCAGAGTCATAGCACATGCTTTGAAACTATTGATGACACAGTCGTCGAAAATTTTTATAATGGGGCATGTTAATCCGGATCTGGATTGTTTTGGAGCCTCACTGGGGATATACAGAATTGCCAAAACTGTAGGCAAAGATGCGTATATTGTTCTCAATTCATACAATAATACTCTTTCTGATATTGTAAAAGATGCAAAAGAAACTGAGACTTATGAGTTTGTTACAACAGAGAAAGCTCTTTCCGCTGCGGACGGCACGGCTTTATGTGTGGTGGTGGATACTCACAGACCGACACTTGTTGAATCTATGGAACTTTTGGAAAAAGTCAACAGGACGGTGGTCATAGACCATCACAGAAGAACAGAAGGAAGCCTTCCCAATACCATATTATCCTATATGGAATCATATGCGTCGTCGGCTTCAGAACTGGTTTCCGAAATAGTCCAGTACGCCTGTGAGAAGAAGGTTCTGACAAAGCTGGAGGCGGATGCATTATTGGCAGGGATTATGGTGGATACTAACAGATTTGCAGTAAAAGCAGGCGTGCGTACCTTTGAGGCGGCTTCGTGGCTCAAGCGGGCAGGAGCAGATCTTGAGAATGTCAGAAGGTATTTTCAGACTGATGCAGAGAGTTTCCGTATTAGGGCAGCATGTATTGCCGGAGCCGAATTTTTTGATGGCGGCATAGCCATGTCTGTGTGCCCGGGACAGCATCATGATGCTCAAATCGTCAATTCCCAGGTGGCTGATGAATTACTTGCCATAAAAGGTATAAAAGCAAGCTTTGTAGCAGGAAAAAACCAGAAGGGAATTACAGTGGTAAGCGCCAGATCTCTGGGAGATATAAACGTGCAGGTGATTATGGAAGCTTTTGGCGGCGGCGGTCATTTTAATACAGCCGGAGCACAGTCGGAGCTTTCTCCTGATGAACTGCTGGAAAAAATAAGAGAAGTATTAGAAAAACAGATTTCGTGAGAACTTCACAATAGGAGGTTAAAATTATGATAGTTATACTGACAAAGGATGTTAAGGGAACAGGAAAAGCCGGAGAGGTCGTAAAAGTAAGCGACGGATATGCAAGAAATATGCTTTTGCCTAAAGGACTTGCCAAGGAGGCAACAGAAGGGAATATAAGAAATCTTGAAAAACAGAAAGCTATAGCCGCAGAAAAGCATAAAGAACAAAAGGCAGCTGCGCAGCAGCAGGCTAAGACCATAGAAAACATAACTTTGGAGATAAAGTCAAAGGGAGGAGAAACCGGTAAGCTCTTCGGATCAATAACATCTAAAGATATAGCAGAAGCACTGCTTAAGCAGGAGAATATAAAAATAGACAAAAAAAAGATAGAGTTATCAGGACCGATAAAACAAGCGGGAGAAACCGAAGTTAATATAAAGCTTTTTTCTGAGGTATCGGCAACGCTTAAGGTTAGGGTAACCGTTTAATTGTTGGAGAAGAATATGGAAGGAAGAATTCCTCCGCACAGTATAGAGGCGGAAAAATCTGTTCTTGGTGCAGCTTTGCTTTCAAAGGATGCTCTTTTTGATGTCGTCGAAGTGGTAAAAGCCGATGATTTTTACGATAATAATCATAAAGAGATATTTAAAGCTATGTTGGAGCTACACAGAAAAAATATTCCTGTAGATGCACTTACAGTATCAGAGGAACTTAAGAAAAAAAACAGTCTTAACATGGTGGGAGGCAGAGCTTATATCGCTTCTCTGTCCTCCGGAACTCCGACTACGTCAAATGCAATGGAATACGGTAAAATAGTTGCGGAAAAGGCGTCTATACGAAGGCTGATAGATACGGCAGACGATATAATGGCAAAAGGATACGAAGAAGCTATGGAAGCTGCTCAGATGCTGGATTATGCAGAGAGTGGTATCTTTGAAATATCACAGTCCAGACAAAAGGGACAGTATGCCCACATTAAGGATGTGCTTCTGGAAAATATAGAGATAATAGATAAGGCCTCTCAGATGGACGGAGGACTCACCGGAATTACTACCGGATTTAAGTATCTTGATATAATGACATCAGGGCTTCAACGCTCGGATCTGATAATACTGGCGGCAAGACCGGCTATGGGGAAGACGGCTTTCGCTCTTTCTTTGGCTCTTAATGCAGCGGTAAAAGGAAAAGCATCTGTCATGGTATTCAGTATGGAGATGTCTAAGGAGCAGTTGGGGCAGAGACTTCTTTCCATGGAATCTAAAGTGCCTATGCAGAGCTTGAAAACCGGCAAACTGGAAAGAAGAGACTGGGATGATATTAATATAGCATTAGATGTATTGTCTAAAGCAAATATACATATAGATGACACTGCCGGAGTCAATATAATGGAGATGAAGAGCAAATGTAGAAGACTTAAGGCCGAGGAAGGTCTGGATCTTGTTGTAATAGACTATCTGCAGTTGATGAATCCTGAGGGAAAGGCGGATTCCAGAACTCAGGAAATTTCTGTGATATCCAGGAACTTAAAATTATTGGCAAGAGAGCTGGACTGTCCGGTTCTTGTGCTTTCACAGCTGTCAAGAGCCCCGGAGACGAGAACTGATCACAGACCTATGCTTTCCGACCTCAGAGAGTCAGGATCCATAGAGCAGGATGCCGATATAGTTGTATTTTTATACAGAGACGAGTACTATAATGAGGACTCGGAAGCTCACGGAGAGTGTGAAGTCATAATAGCCAAGCAGAGGAGCGGACCTACAGGAACCGTTAAAGTCACATGGCTGGATAAGCTTACAAAATTTGTGGACAGTATGGGCGGAAATAATATCCCCGGCTTTTGATTTGGAGGATAGATGGGCTTTAAAAGAGAAAAGAGAAAAGATTATTTTTTGCTGGATACCAGCGTGGAAAATATATTTATAAATGAATACATGGTTTCAGCTCCGGGCGAGTTTGTTAAGGTATATATGTTTGCCCATATGTATTCTTGCTTGGAGACGGATATTACCAATGAGGATATAGCAAAACATCTGGGTATAGACCATGAGGATGTTCTTAAGGCATGGACCTATTGGGAGCGCATGGGCGTAGTCAGGAAGATAAGGAATAATCCTGATGATAAGTTTGATTACGATATAGAGTTTATAAGCCTTAAAGAGCAGCTTTACGGTGAAAAGACAAAGGCGAAGAGTATAACTGTTGAAAGCAATGTTAATTCTCTTATGTCTGATAAAGAGATACAGAATATGTTCACGCAGATAGAAAAGATAGCAGGAAAAGTTATAAGTGGGACTGAGATGATGGAGATACTTTCTCTCATAAATGATTTTAATGCTGCGCCGGAAGTTATAGTATATGGATATTCTTATTGCGTGCAGAAAAAGAAAAAAAATATTAAATACATAACGGCGGTTATCAAAAAATGGGCAGAAGAAGGTCTGACGGATGTAATAGCCGTAGAAAAGCATCTGAGCGAGAATGATAAAAAGCATCATCTGTATAAAAGGGTATTTCAGGCATTGGGATTTGCCAGAAATGCTACGGAAGAAGAGAAGCGCATTATAGATACATGGTTTGAAACTATGGGGTTTTCTCTTGATAAAGTTCTTACGGCATGTAGTAAGACTTCAGGTATATCCAGTCCTAATATCAATTATGTTAACAAAATATTGATAAACTGGTATGAAGAGCAGAACGGCAAATCTTCCGGAGGGAATAAGGAGCTTACTACCGGTGATATAATGAAGTACTATGATGCTCTGGTACGAAAGGAAGAGGAAGAAGCTCAGCAGCGAAGGCAGCAGGTATACGAAAAAGTGCCGAGGATCAAAGAGATAGAAGATGAGATTAGTACTCAGAGTAAAGAGATTTCAAAAATAATAATTTCTGACAGGGCTGACAGAAAACAGGCTTTGGAAGAGATAAGAGGCAGGCTGGATTCTCTTAATATGGAGAAGGCATTTCTGCTTACGGATAACGGGTTTGAGATGGATTTTATGGATATAAGATACAGGTGTCCGAAATGTAAGGATACCGGAATGCTTGAAACAGGAGAGAAATGTCAATGTTTCCGAGAGATAACGAAGGAAAAGATAAGCTTAATGAATCAGTAACATCTTCAAAAGAACAGAAATCTGATAGGACTGAAAATAAAGCCATGAGTAGAGAAGAACTGTTTTCTCAGGATGAAGAAGCTAAAAAGATTTACGAAGACATCATGAGTCTGAGAAAAAGTGTTGAGGCTCTTAAGACAGATGATATGGATATTTTGCCCGATTCGGGCAGCAGTCGGCAAGAAAGTAAAGACATAGTCTTGGAAGATACTGAGGAGATCATTGCAGCAAAACAGGCGATAATAGAGCAAGCGAGAAGAGATGCAGAAGCTGAAAGAATTCAGAGAGAGGAAGCCCTCAAAAGAGAGTTTAAAAAGAAACAGGCTCAGCAGGAGATTCTGGAAGCTCAAAAACGTGCTGCGTTAATAGAAGAAGAAGCTGAAAAAAAACGTCGTCGAGCAGCAGAAGCTGAAAGACGTGCTAAGGCCATATCCAGAAAACAGGCGTTGGATGCTATGGAAGCTGAGATACAGGCAAAGAATAAGCAGCTTCGTGAAAATAATACAGCGTCAGAATCTGAAGCTACGCCGGAAGAAATCAGAGAGTTTTTTGATGAAGATAAACCAGAGGATCTGATGAAAGGCCTTGAAGAGGCTAAGAAGGAACTCCTTTCAGCACAGCAGCAGCAAGATGCAAAGATAGGGACTATTTCCCAGATGACAGAGAAACATACAGAAAAACTGGCGGCTGAGCAGCAGATAAAACTTACGCAGCAGCAGGAGCTTCTCAAAGAAGAGCAGGCTAAGCTTCAAGATCTTTTAGAGGCTCATAAGTCAGAGAGATTGGCTCGAGAAGAACGGGAAAAAAATGAGAGAGCTCTGAGAGAACAGAGAACAAAAGTAGAAAAACTTATAAAAGAAGAGAAAGCTAAAGCAGCCAGAGAAGAAAAATTAGCTAAGGCAAAGAAAAAAAGAGATGAGAAGATCCAGAGGATAGAAGCCAAAGAGCGTCATAAAAGAGAAAAACGGGAAGCTGCCGAAAGAGCTAAGCTCGAGAAGGAAAGACTGAAGCAGAAGAGTATTGCCGATGCAGAATTAGGCGGAGGCGTTGTGAATGTAAAAGGCATACAGATCAATACAAAGATAAAGGATACTATGTCCATTTCTTTAAAAGATCTTCTGGGAGTCGCAGACAGAAAAGAGCGTAAAGAATCATCAGAAGAAAAAACTCAACAGATGAGAGAGGAACGCGAAAAACGCCGGGAAGAGGCTAGGGAAGCGGTAGAGCTTTCTATGAAGCAGAAAATGCTTGATTATGAAAACAGCCCTTTGGGAAAAAGGATGAAAGGCCTTAAGACGTTCTGCGATAATCATAAAGCGCCGCTGCTTACATTGTTTTCTGTATTTATAATGCTTCTTGTAGGTGTTGCAGGTGTTTTCAATTACTGTACCGCATATGAATATTCTTATAACGGTAAGACTTTGGGACTGGTTAAGGAGAAAGATGAAGTCTTGAGGATTACTGATCTGGTTCAGGGCGCTTTGACAGAAGATAAGAATGTTGATGTAATAATCGATGCTAAAGATGATATAGAGTTTAAAAGAGTATCTGCTCTGGGTGATGTGGAAATAGACAATTCTGAAGAAGTTCTCAAAAGACTTTCATATATGGGTAATCTTAATGTGAAAGCTTACGGAATATATGTCAATGGAAAGAAGGTCGGAGCTGTAGAAAGTAAAGAAGCTGCGGCCGATGTAATGCAGGATATTAAAGACAGATATACAAGCGGCAGAGAAGGAGCCGAAATAGAAGAAGCTGTATTCATAGAAAAAGTAGATGTCAAGCAGAGCAATACAGATCTGGAAGATGTTCTTTCTGAAAAAGAGATGGTTGAAAAGCTTTGTACCAGCGGAGAGACAGAGAAGATGCATAAAGTTGTAGCAGGAGAAACTCTTGCGGATATCGCTAAACTTTATTCTATGACAGAAGAGGATATCCTTCAGGAAAACCCCAATGTAGATCAGAAAAAACTGGAAGTGGGCAGCGTACTGAAGATAAAGCAGCATGCGCCTCTTCTCACCGTGAAGATAACCGAGCTTGTGACTTATGAGAAGCAGATAGAATATGAGGTTGAGGAAAAAGATGATGCTGATTTGTATGAGGGATATACTGAAACTCATCAGAAGGGTGAAAATGGTCTCAGTGAGATAACCTCGAGAATCGTTCTGGTAAATGGCGAGGAAAAAGAAGAGACTCCTCTGGTAACTACGGTGAAGAAGGAACCTGTAACAGAGGTGATAATGGTGGGAACCAAAGAAAAGCCGCCTACTGTCGGGTCAGGCAAGTATATCTGGCCATTATCAGGGGGATATACTCTTACATCTAATTTTGGTTCCAGATGGGGCAGAAGCCATGAAGGCATAGATTTGGGATGTCCTGTAGGAAGTAATGTTTTAGCCGCTGATGGAGGTACGGTTACATATGCCGGATACAGCGGGGCGTATGGATATCTTGTCATCATAGACCATCAGAATGGTATGGAAACAAGATATGCTCATAACAGTTCACTTCTTGTAAGTAAAGGCGATAAAGTTTATCAGGGTCAGCATATTGCAGAATCAGGGAATACCGGCAGAAGTACAGGACCTCATTGCCATTTTGAAATAAGAGTTAATGGTGTGGCAAAGAATCCGATAAACTATCTACCGTAAATATTGGGAAAAATTTTATATGCAGATGATTTATAAAGAGCCGTTTATGCGGCTCTTTATATTTGTTTAGATATAATGCCGTACGCTGAAAAGAATTGATACTGCGTACTTTGTCATATGAATGGTTCTAACAGGCATGCAACATAAATATATTTTAATATATACCGGCCCGCTGCAGATGGGACCGATTTTCTCAAAAGGAGGTATGCTTATGGAGAATCATACAGTCATGATAGATAACAGAGAGACCATCACAGTAACAGACATAAAGGAAATAGACAGCTTTGATGAAGATGAGGTGAGAGCAACTCTCAGCAAGGGCGCAATGATAGTGAAAGGTTCCAAACTCCATATTCAGATGTTGGATCTTAATGAAGGCCGCGCGGTAATAGTCGGCACCATAGATTCATTAATGTATGTAAAAGTAAGAGAAAAAGGAGAAAAGGGCTTTTTCGCCAAGCTTATGAAATGATGATAAAATTTACAGAGCTTATCGCACATCAAGCAGAAACCACGGCAGTAATGTTTTGTGCCGGCATTTTTACGGAAACTCTTTGGCAAATCAAAAAGAGGCTGCAGTATATAGCGACCGGACGTGGATTGCGGATCGTGGAGGAATTGATTTTCTGGGTGGCTTCGGGAGCTGCCCTTTCTGCATTTTTATATTACTGCGCTTTTGGAAAAATCACGTTTCATGCTGTTTTGGGCTTTTCGGCAGGACTGTTGTTGTGGAAAAAAATATGCTGTGTTATAATCAGGACATGGGTAAAAGACGACGCAGCAAAGAATTCAAAAATAACAGCCAAGTCATCGACATGGAACAAGCTAGGAGGCAGCGGCTGGAGAAAAGACGGGCGGAAAGGGAAAAAGAAGAAGCGAAAGCTAAGGAATCCGCCAGACAGAAGACAAGAGGAAAAATGGCTATCAGAAGAAACCGCAACAGACGGAGACTGATGATAGGCATTGTTGTTATGGTCATAATCGGGCTGATTTCATTTACTGTTATAAATATAATTTCTCTTAAGAAAGAGCAACATGATATGAAGGAGCAGAAACAGGAACTCCAGGATGAAAAAGAGCAGCTTGAAAAAGAGCTGGAGCAGGCTAATGATTTGAAAAATCTGGAAGAACAAGCTCGCGATCAGCTGAGACTGATAAAACCGGGAGAGACCATTTACATATTTCCTGATGATATAACAAAGCCGGACAAAGATGCAGAAGATACGGAGGAATAGGATAAATGACTTCGGATATGAAGATCAAAGAAATCATTATCGTCGAGGGACGTGATGACACGGCTGCCATTAAAAAAAGTGTAGATGCCGTCACAATAGAAACACATGGGTATGGTATAACAGAAAAGACCTGGTCTCTTATAGAGAAAGCGTATCGAGAAAAAGGAATAATAGTATTTACAGATCCCGATCACGCAGGAAGACAGATAAGACAGCGACTTATGAAGAGATTCCCCGATGCCAAAGAAGCGTTTTTAGACAGAAGTGACGCAGAAAAAAATGGAGACATAGGCATAGAAAATGCATCTTCGGAAAGTATAAGAAGCGCTCTTGAGAAGGCGCATTGTTTACTGGAGGAATCTGTAGGAGGACAGGAGTTTACCATTGATGATATGGTAGCGGCAGGTCTTGTGGGACAAGCGGATTCGGCGCTTAGAAGACAGTTTGCAGGCAAATCGCTTGGCATAGGATACAGTAACGGAAAAAGTTTTCTTCAGAAGCTGAATAAGTTTGGGATCACTAAAGAAGAACTTTATAAGGCTATCCGGGAGATATAGATGAAATTATATGCACCTTCTACAATACAGGATATAAAAGAACGACACGATTTTAAACTATCAAAAAGTTTAGGACAGAATTTCATAACAGACAGAAATGTGATAGAAAAGATCATAGACGGAGCGGAAATAAATTCCGACGATCTTGTGATCGAGATAGGTCCGGGAATAGGCGTTTTGACAGCTGCAGCTGCAGAATCAGCTGCGCGAGTTATCGCTGTGGAGATAGATAAAAAACTCATACCTATATTGTCCGAGACACTTGGCGGGTACGACAATATCAAGGTGATAAACAGAGATATCCTGAAGACAGATATAAATGAAATAATAAATGAAGAAAAAGAAGCCGGAACTTTCAGCGGCAGAGTCAAGATAATAGGAAATCTGCCGTATTATATTACTACGCCTATTATTATGAGTATTCTGGAAAGAGGCGTGTCTGTTGACAGCATAACGATAATGATGCAGAAAGAAGTAGCTGACAGGATAAAATCATCTCCGGGAGGGAAAACCTACGGGGCACTGTCTGTAGCAGTGCAATATTATTGCGATGTCCATCAGGTAACTTCTGTTCCCAAGGAAGTATTTGTTCCTCGGCCGAAGGTTGATTCCACAGTTTTGCAGCTTTCCGTAAGAAAAGAGAGGCCGGTGGATTTAATAAGCGAAAAGGTTTTTTTTTCCTGTATAAAGCATGGATTCGGGCAGAGAAGAAAAACACTTTTAAATTCTCTCACAGGAGTTTGCGGGCTGTCTAAAGATCAGATCAGAGAGATATTATCAGAAACAGGAATTGAGTTTAACAGAAGGGCAGAGACCCTGGATATAAAAGAATTTGCTGCCATCGCCAACAGCGTGGCTGCTTGTTATGGGAGATAAGACAGATGGAGAAACTGAAAGCGTTTTACAATAAATATCTGAAAAATTATATCGTATTGCTGTTTGTTACAGCAGTGGTCTTAAATCTTATTATAGAAACTCTTGCAAGGCATTCTCTTATAAGCAGCATTGCCTTTATGATACAGAGTCCTTTGGTATTTTTATGCAACGTATTAATGATATGGGCGGTTATATCTTTGGCATTGCTTTTTAGGAGAAGAGTTTTTGCCATGTGTATGCTGTCTTTGATATGGCTTACGCTGGGGATAGTAAACGGAGTGATATTGTCTAACAGAATGACGCCGTTTACTGTATATGATCTGAAAAGTTTGGAAGATGGGCTATCCATTGTTTCCAATTATTTTTCCGTGACGACTTTGGTGCTGGCTATAGCAGGGGTACTGGCCTTAGTTCTTGCAATAATATTTTTATACAGAAAAGCCCCAAAGCTTAAGAATAAAGTGAATTATAAAAAGGCAATCGCAGCTATAGCAATAATTGCCATTGGTACTTTCGGAGCTTTTCAGCTGGCTATAAGAACAGGAGTACTGGATACTTTCTTTGGAAATCTCGCTTATGGATACAGAGATAATGGAGTGCCTTACTGTTTTCTTGTGACATGGATGGATAAGGGGGTAAGCAAACCATCAGGATATTCTGAAAATCAGATAAAGAGTATTTTTGAGGACGGTGAATTAGGAGATGACAATATATATACGCCGGGAGAAGATGATAATACGGACGTGAAAAGCAAACCTAATATTTTATTTCTGCAACTTGAATCTTTCATCGACCCTACTTTGGTAGAAGGGCTTGAATATTCAAAGGATCCTATACCTAATTACAGGCAGCTTATGAAAGAATATTCTTCAGGATATCTGACAGTACCCGCTGTAGGAGCAGGTACTGCTAATGTGGAATTTGAAGTTATGACGGGCATCAGCGTTAAGTTTTTTGGACCCGGGGAATATCCATATAAGGAAATATTGAGAAAGACAACGTGTGAGACTACGCCTAATGATCTGAAAACTCTGGGATATTCGTCTCATGCTATACATAATCACAGAGGTGTCTTCTACGGAAGAAATAAAGTATTTTCAAATATGGGGTTTGATACTTTTACAAGTTTGGAATATATGAATAATGTTATGAAGACTCCTAAGAACTGGGCAAAAGATTCTATCCTTACAGAACAGATAATGGATGCTCTTGAAAGTACGGACGGATCAGATTATATATATACTATTTCGGTTCAAGGTCACGGAAAGTATCCGACGGAACAGGTAATAGAAGATCCTGCTGTTACAGTTACCAAGGCTGAATCAGAAGAACAGAAGTGGACATATGAGTATTATGCTAATCAGGTATACGAGATGGATTTATTCGTCAAAGAATTGACTGATACTTTGGCTAATTATGATGAAGATGTTATTCTGGTAATGTATGGAGATCATCTTCCGGCACTGGATATGACGGAAGATATGATGAAAAACGGTTCTTTGTATCAGACTCAGTATATAATATGGAATAACTTCGGCATGGAAAAAGAAGATCAGGATCTGTATGCATACAACTTGACATCGGAAGTTTTAGACAGACTCGGCATATCAGTGGGAATGATAAACAAATATCAACAAAGTCATAAAGATGATAATGATTATCTGAGCGGTCTTGAATCTCTGGCCTATGATATGTTGTATGGCAAGCAGTATATTTATGGAGGAAAAAATCCATATAAGGCTACAAATCTCAAGATGGGTGTTAAGGATATCAAAATAGATGAAATAGTTAAGATCGGAGAAAATTATTATATCAAGGGGCAGAATTTCACTGAATACAGTAAAGTGTCCCTGGATGGAGAGATATTGAGTACGGTATATCTGGGACCTACTATACTGGCTTTGAAGGAGGAAGTTGATCCTGAAGATGTTTCAAAGATGAAGATAAGTCAGGTCGAAAAAAATAAGGAGATTCTGAGCACAACGGAATAAAGCAAATGGAAAGAATAAAAGTTTTTGCCATAAATACAAGTCCCCGAAAAGGGCGAAATACAGAACAGCTTCTTGATGAGGTATTGGCAGGCTGCCTTTCGATGAATACAGACGGCGGAGTTCATGTCAGTACGAAGCTGATGGGAGTATGTGATGCGGCTGCTGAAAATTTTAAAATGTGCAGAGGCTGCTGGGCCTGCGCCAAGACAGGACAATGTGTCTGCGGAGATGATTTCATAAAAGATGTTTATGATGAAATAGAAACTGCAGATATTGTGATATTCGGCGTACCGGTATATTTTTACAGCGTTTCCGCTCAGTGTAAGGCTATAATGGACAGAGCGCTGGCATATATGCCGGTTGGGGATGGAAAGATTACTGTGTCAGCTATCACCTGCGGAAGTGCAGGTGTTGTCAGTACTTTGCAGGCAATGCAGAGTTTTTACAGCTGTCATAATTTTATTGACGCCGGATGGGTCGCCACTTACGGAAAAACATCAGATAAGGAGAAGGGAAAGGCTGTAGCGTATGATTTGGGAAGAAAAGCGGTTAGGCTTGCTTCTGTTGTTAAATCTGCAGTCAATGGTGCTGAGGAACGGGGAGATGATGCGATGTTGAAAGATTTGAAACATGGAAATCATTTTGCTTATGGAACGCATACTTTTCCACAGAAAATTAGATATGAATTTTGATTATCTTTTTAGAAGTTCTTATATGCCGGTATAGCCCGTATTTACAGGCTTTTCCGGCATTTTTCGTATCGGAAGAAACTCACATATATTTTTATATCCGCTTAGGTTTTTGCTTTCAAAAGTAGTAAAGAAGTAGTAAAACCTTGATTTACTACTAAGCTGCTATCCGCAGCATTTCAGCTTTTGCGCTGTCGAAAGTAGCGTGTGCGTAATAGTTCAGCGTCATAGTAATGTTGGAATGTCCCATAATGTACTGTAATGCTTTCGGGTTCATTCCGGCATTTGCCATGTTGGTACAGAACGTATGACGTAAGGTGTGCGGTGTCATTACTTTCGGTAGAGCTTCCTCATGGTACTTGTTGTACTTCTTTGCAAGCCCCCTAAACATACCGTCATAATTGGTAGCTGTTTTCGGGTAGCCGTCCCGGTTGAGGAAAAGGAAGTTGCTGTAACCGTCAATAGTAACAGCTTTTGCACCCCTGCGCCGTTTCAGCACTCGGTTAAATGCTTCATATACTTTTTCGCTCATTGGAATTTGACGAATACCGCTTTTCGTTTTTGGTGTTTCAATGTAATATCCTGTTTCCGCACTTCTTAAAAGTTGGTGGTCTACATTGATTATCCTATTCTCAAAGTTAATGTCAGTATCGGTCAGCCCGCAAAGTTCAGAGATACGAAGCCCTGTCCCAAGCAAAATAATAAGCTCGTCATAATACTTCTGATAAACTTTGTCATTTTGAGCAAAGGACAAAAAACTTTCTTCCTGCGCTGGTGTTAGCGGAACCTTTGGTTCTGTATCATCTTCAATGACAGTGTTTAACTGGAAGTCAAAAGGATTTTTCCTTATGCAATCGTCCTGTATCGCTGTGTAAAAGGCAGCTTTCAAGGAACGCTTGTCATTACTGATAGTCTTATAGGAAATTCCTTTTTCTTTCATGCGGATTGCCCATTCTTTCGCGTCGGACAGCTTCACGCTGTCAATCGGGCAGCCCCCAAGTTTATCTTCTTCCAGTAGCTTCATCAGCCGCTTGCGTCCGTTTTTCGTATTGTACCTTACATTTCCCCGGTGGCGTATCTGCTTTGCATAAAGTTGGCAGACCGTCATTTTCTTGCCTATGGTGTCTATCCCGTCGTCAAGGTCTTTCTGTATCTCTTTTACCTTTTCTCGTAGGGATATATCCTCACGCTTTCCGGCAGGGGTCTTGTCCGTAGGTACTAACTTCCACGCATACACAAACTGCGGATTACCAAAGGTATCTATATATTTGTAAGCATATCTTCCGTCTTTTCTCTGGCTCTCTCCCGACCGCAAAACTCGATTTTTGCTGTCACGTCTTTTCTTTGACATTTTTCAATGCTCCTTTCCAAGACGGAAAGAGCCTTGATATGCTTATCCCATTATAGCACATTCAAGGCTCAATTTCACTATCAGATTGTGTCTATGGTATCAATCATTTTTTCAAACTGTTTGCGCTTGATTTGAATACGGTTGCCGTTCATAATAACCCACCCGGCGGCAGGATTTTCCTCGGCTAATTTACGCAGCTTGTTTTCTCCGATACGGAAGTATTTAGCTGCTTCATCTATCGTAAGCGTGTATTTTTCCCAAATAGGCACGTCGGCGTTACTCATAGTATCGTCCCCCTTTCAATATTAGGAAAAGTGAATAGTAAAAGGGGCTTTAATCGGACGGCTGTTAGCACAACCTCGCGGGAGTTCCACCCCTGCCCGTTAAGGCAGCTCTACCCAATGCCTGCGACGCTTTTAACGCTCGGACTATGGCTATAAAGGCTTGTCTACCCTTAGTGCGTGTCGTCGCCCACAAGCCGCTACACTTGTTCCCCGGCGTGGTGGTGGTCGCTCGACTTTCTCCAATAGAAGAAAAGCGTCATGGCGCACCTGCCGTATGGCTCAACGCAAAAAGGACGTATCCGATTTGCCCTATACTGCGTCGCCGTTATCTTGCGTCGCTTTCTTTGTCAAAGAGCAAGTAAGGTCAAGTCAACAGGCAGCGGAAAGGGGGACGCTGCTTGTGGTTATCTCAAACCTTGAATGAAAGGACAGCCCGCATAAGACGCGAACGCAAGCGGTCGCGTATATCCTCATCTATGCCCCAATAGATATTTCCGCGCTCATCACGCAGCTTTCGCATAGACAGGGACGCTATGTAGCTTTCGTAATGCTGTACGACAATGTTCATAGCTTCCGGGTCGCCCTTAGTAGCGGCTATGATTACCGGGTAAGGCAACAAGCCGCGTTCGTCCTGTTCTGATTTACTAATCTGTGCAGTCATAGGCTTTTTCCTCCAAATAGCGTTTTAACAGCTTCATTGAGCTTGTCCGGCGGGACTGTACCGTTGTCCTTGACAGATTACAAAACTTTGCAATCTCGCGTTCGCTCATGTCAAAGAAATAATACAGCAGTACGGTTTCCCGCTTTTCTTCCGGCAAACTGTGCAGGGCTTCGGCAAGCAGCTTCGCAGTAATTTCTTTGCCGCCGACAACGAAAGACTGTTCTGCTTCATCATCTGCAAAATACTCGTCGCAGACGTAGAGCTGTTTTTCTTCCAGTGGCGACAGGTCAGAAAAAGTAACCTCGCGTAATTGTCGCTGCTTTGTGTCCCTGTGGGCATTCATAGCTTCTCGCTTCAACGCCAGTTTGCAAAAGCCGTTAAAAGCACAACGGATTTGCCATTGGGTACGAATAAGCTCGTTCATGTTCTCACCTCCTTTCGCTGCCGCGAAAGCGGTGGAGTTTGAAATGTCCCCTTTCGTAAACCCTCAAACCAACGCACTTCAAAATGGACGTTGGTTTTAGAAATTTTTTGAAAAAGTTTTTTGATAAAATACAAAATGCGCCCGTCTGCAAATTGCAGACAGGCGCAAAGGAATTATCAAAAGTATATGTATGATTTGTGAGTTCATCTATGTAGCCAGAATAACCCGTTGGCGGGTAATGGCTTTTTTTGATAACAGTCTATTAGGGCATAGGAAAAAGGACATGACGATACCTCCTTGATACCGCCATGTCTTTATCTAGTAGGAGAGTTATCGTTAGAATTTAGATAGATAAAAAGAAACGGCGGCTCTGAAAATCAAAGCCGCCGAAATAGAATAGGCGCGTGAAAACCTGTCTGCGTTGCGACAGCTTTTTTTCTTTGCCGTCGTCCGGCAGATGTTCTATACTATGTCAATTTCAAAAATTTCTCATTATCCTTTATTACTTTTTTGTTTTGTCTTATGTAAAAGCAGGATAACCAAAACAGAAATAGCTATACTGCATAGAATATATGTCCAATTAAAATATGATAGATTTATTAAATTCTGTGCTGATTGATTTTTTATGAAGTTTGTATATGGTGCGTTACTCTTAATCGCTTCCATAACTCCTACAACATTTATCGGTCTTAAATTGTATAAGTACGCACCAAATAAATATATTGCTGCTTTTTCAACAACCGACGGTATTAAAATAGCCAATGCAGCAAGCCATAATTGACATTGCTTGTGGGATTTCTGTAAATATAACGCCCCAAAAAGATAGGGCAATATCGCAAGGCAACAGCCCAAGAGGACAATATTCTGATGAAGCCCAAAGAGGGCAAAGAATATGCGGATAAAAAGATACGTTCCAAATATAATTAACCAATCAATGAGCAAGCTTTTTATTGGCGTGTGCTTTTTTACTATTTCATTCTGTAACTGCATTTCACTACCTCCCAAATAGACGTTACACTTTTGGAAACGTCAAGGTTACGGTTGTTCCACCGTATGAATTGTTTTTAAGCTCCACCGTGATAAATAAGTCAGTTGCCATTTTCTGAACAAGGTATAAGCCCATACCTGTAGAACGACTAAGGTAACTGCCCGTATCTCCGGTAAACCCCTTGTCGAAAACAAAGGGTAAGTCAGACAATGGTATGCTTGTGCCGTTGTCTTTGATAGATAAAGAAATCTGTTCACTATTCATACTATCAGCTATGGAAAATATGAGCCGTGGGGCAAGGTTGTTTCCCACATATTTCACACTATTACTGATTATCTGTCCTAAAATGAACATCAGACCTTTTTTGTCAGAAATCACTTGATAATCGTTTTCGGTATATTCAATAGAAAATCCGGCTTCTTCAAGAAGCGTTAAATTATCTTCAACTGCTTCACGGCAAGTTCCAAGAATTGAAAGCGACTCAAAAGAGTAATCCTTATGTGTAGCCCCAAGCCTTGAAAAGTATAGAATTTGTTCTATATCCTGTCGGGTATGGTCGCGTACATAAAGCATACGAGTATGAACCAAAGGGGACATTTCATCTTTTCGATTATCCAGTAGCAAGGTCATAAGGGATAGTGGTTTTTTGATTTCATGCACCCAATTTTCAACATAGTGTTCATAGTCTGTAACTGTAATTTTCTGTTCGTTGATATATTCTTGCTGCGTCCTCAAATGTTTTCCCAATTCACAGATAAGAGGGCGTATTACAGCGGGAACAGCTTCACACAGTAAGTATTCGTTGGTATCGTCCGGCTCTAATAGAAAACGCCGAAAAATAGCGTCTGCCTTGTTACGTTTTCTGATTGATATAGCAAGAGGAATAGCAAGTGCGGCAAATGACACAAAAATTATCAATGCAGCATAATTTATAAAATAATCAGGGTTAGCCAACCAAGCAAGAAATATAAAGAACAAGTCCAAACAGGCAAGTGTAATAATCCATACCCGGTTAGAGGAAATATAGATTAAAAGTATTTTCAACTTATTCATAAGCGCACCTGCTCTTTCAAGCGGTAGCCTTGACCGCGCACTGTTTCTATACGTTCTTCAAGACCAAATTCACGAAGCGTTTTTCGCAGCCGAGTAAAATTTACTTGTAATGCATTTTCGTCTATAAATTCTTCTGTTCCCCATAGTCTAATGCATAATTCTTTTTTAGAAACAATCTTAGGGCTATTTTTCAAGAGAGCAAGTAATATTTTTCCTTCGTTCGGTGGCATAAGGTAAGAGCTATTCCCTACATAAATTGTAAAGGTATTCGGGTCAAGTAAAAAACCACCTCCATCAAGTAACCCTTGCTGTACCTGTTCTTCTTTACGTCGAAGAAGATTTTTAATTCGGGCAAGTAAACGTGACATATTACAAGGTTTTGTTAAATAGTCATCAGCCCCCAAGTCTAATGCGTGCAGTTCGTCCTGCAATTTATCTCTTGCAGTCAATACGAGTACCGTACCAATCTGTTTAGCTTTCAACTCTTTACATATTTCAAAACCCGAACGAAAGGGAAGATTGATGTCAAGCAAAATTAAGTCGGGAAAATATGCTGCTATTTCTGATACTGCGTTTTCAAAATCCGATAATCCAATCGTATCATATCCCGATTTTTCTAATAAGTTCAACAGTTCTTCTCGCATATAAACATCATCTTCAACCACAACTATCTTTGCCAATATGTCCGCCTCCTTTCCCATAATATTTATAAGCCTGTTAAGAATTGGGCTTGTAATTGAGCTTTCCTATTTCACGATTAGCTGTTCGAGCAACAGCCACACCGTAAATTACCATAACAAGAACAACAATAACAGCCATAGCAATTAAAAGAGGATAGGACTGTTCAAGGTGTGCCGCTCCTGAATATAAATATAGCTGCATGGCATATATCCCTACTGCTCCGCTGATACACGCTAATATAAGAGGAAGCAGGAAATACCATAATACTTGTTGGTTGATAGAACGCTTAATTTGTTCACGTCGTGCTCCTAAAATAGAGAGTGTTAGATACCTTGATTTTGTAGTTTGCATTTGCGTCAAGAATTGCAGGGCAAGTAATGCACACGCAATAATCAAAAACATAAATCCCATGTATAGTGTTGTATAACTTCCGGAAATAACATAAAATAATTGTCGCCCAAAATTATTAAGATAGCTTTCGTAATATAGACCAGATGGTTTTAACAAATCACGAGCTTCCATAATCGGTAACATTAAACCTTTTGTTTCAACAAGTTCATTAGGAATACAAAAGTTCCAATAAACCATACAAGTGTCTGAATTTACAAATTCTGAATATATCTCATCTGAAACAATCAATGCAGTTATAATCTTGATATTTTCATCTGCGGTCAACCCTTTCATCGGTACAGAGGGAACAAGATAAAATGGTCTTTCGTTGATAGAAAGCAACGCTTCATTATTCGCCTGTGCGTCTGCTGCAATTTGATTTAACAGTGTAACCGTTTCATCTTGAGCATTACCTAAAAAATCTGGGTTGAGATAATAGACAACTTCATTGTTCCCAAGGCTAATCTGTTTTTCTCCCGCGGCATCCAATAACCGATTATAGGAAGATACAGGAAGCAAATAAGGAGAAGAACTACCAGTATCAATAAGACCTAAAAGGTTTAAGGCAGCAGGTTGGTCGGAGCCAAAACTATACATACCATCTTCTTGTGTGGCAGGGTCTACTACATCTTGAGGTAAATGCTGCACGATTTGTTTCCTAAATTTCGACCAATCAACAGGAGAACTTATCCCATCCGAAGCAGTGGATTTTATATTTCCTATTTCCATACGGTTCAGATTTGATACATAAGGACGAATTTGTTCGTTGGAAAGATACTTCTCAACAATTTGGTCGTTGCCCATTACAGTAAAGTCATAAACAGAAGTACCTCGTGTCAATTCACTCCCATATGACATTATGCGCACTGAGCCGTCGGTAATTAACATAATAGTAAGCATCATCAGAATGGACGCTACGCTGATTGAAATATATTTATTAACGACATTTTCATGCAACTGCCGTAAAGTAAATACATAAAGTCCTCTTGTGGCTTTGTGTTTTATAGAAGCTGCCCATATACTCAAAATTCTTGCAAGTCCTCGAATAAATAGAATTGTTCCGATAATTCCAAGTAAAACGGCAATAAGCAGCATTGCCCCACTCGCAGCCATAAAATGCTCTACAACAATCCAGTACGCGACAAGCAAAATTACGGTGCCTATAGCAAACGATACGAAACTTACATATGGATTCCCTGTGCGTTGCTTTTTCGCCATCTCTCCATAAACAAGTTGATGTAGCTCTTTACGGAACAGCTTTCCGCATAGAACAAACAATGCTACAAACTGAATAATCAAGAAGCCTAACGATGTGAAAATAGCGGCACTTACAGAAAAACTTAATTGGTGTGTAATGATACCATGCCCTACTAAACGCGCGGTTGTAAGACTTATAGCTTCGGATAAAAAGCCACCGCATACAAGCCCTCCTAAAAGAGCTAAAAACGACGTGATTAGCCCCTCTGTCATTATTTGAATAAATAATTTAATCTTTGTCATTCCAAACATCAAATAAAGCCCCAGTTCTCGACTACGACATTCAAGTTGATATTTGTTTGCAAATACTACGAGAAAGAACACAAATAATAAAGCACAAAGATAAACCGTCGGTAAAAGATTAGTAAGCAACCGTTCTACTGCGTCGCTCTCAATTTCACTTAAAAAACGTATTACGTCCTGTTGTCCAAGAGAAAGCACTATATAAAACATTGCTACGGCTGTTATCATTGTCAGAAAATAAATTAGGTTTTCGCTACGGCTCCGTTTGGCGTTTCGCCATGTGAGATTAAAGAACATTTGCACTTCCTCCCCCCATTTGAGCCATCACTTGTAAAATACGTGCATAAAAATCTTCCTGTGTTTCATTTGGAATTTTACGACGTAACTCATGGAAAATAACACCGTCTTGAATGAACAAAATACGAGAACAGAAACTCGCGGCGTTAGGGTCATGCGTGACCATTAGGATTGTGCGTCCACGCCTAAGATTGATTTCCTGTAACTTCTCCATGAGTAAACGTGCTGATTTTGTATCTAATGCACCTGTAGGTTCATCAGCCAAAATAATATCGGGGTCAGAAATCAAACTACGTGCAGCAGCTACGCGTTGTTTTTGACCGCCCGACATTTGTGACGGAAATTTAGAAAGAACGTCTGTAATTCCAAGAAAATCTGCTATATCTTTTAGCTTTTTTTCCGCTGTAACAATGTCAATATTATGAATTGATAAAGGCAATATAATATTTTCTTTACCAGTTAGATTATCAAGTAAAGCAAAATCTTGAAATAGATAACCAATCTTGTTGCCACGATATTCAGCCAACTTCGTGCCATCAAAAGAGCTTATATTGGCACCTGAAAGTAAAATTTGTCCAGAGGTTGGTTTAATGACCGTAGCAATACAATTCAACAATGTTGTTTTTCCAGAACCGCTGGCTCCCATAATTCCCAAATATTCGCCATTCAGAACATCAAAGGTAATTCCGTTTAGTGCTTTTGTTGGAACCCCCTCTTTGGAATATGCTTTGTGCAAGTCGCGTACTTCTAATAGTTTTTTTGTATCATTCATATCTCACACCTCACATTTTTTGCTTACGCTTATCTTACGAATATAATTTTACTGCATAAGAAGCAACCACACCACTTACAGTTGTTGTAAGGTTTATTTGTTTGTTTATTGTATCTGCATTTTATGTTGTTTCTTTCTCATATCAAAAGGTTTTTCCGCGTTTTTTGGTATCAGCCACATATACCCCAGTTTTGAAACGCCCGGTATGCGATTTTCGCTACAAAGTATCTGTACTCGTCTTTCAGAAATTCCCCATTTCTTTGCCGCTTCGGGACAAGACATATATTCCATAATCAAAACGCCCTTTCCTCAAATTTTACCAGTATAATTATACTCGGATAGCCGAATAATATCAAGTATATGATATGCTCTATTTCAGTCAATAATGTGCTGTGTGTAATCATATCTCGAAAGGAAGATGAAATATACAATGTAGTTGGGTGAAATGACTATGAAGCAGAACAAAGAAAAATTTGATTTTAAGGCTTTCGGGCAAGCCATTAAAGCAGCAAGAAAAGCAAAGGGAATATCACGCAATCAGTTAGCCGATACGCTGAATATTGCGCCCCGATATATCGCGTCCATTGAGAACAGCGGGCAGCACCCAAGTTTACAGATTTTATATGAGCTTGTAACCCTGCTTGATGTATCAGTAGACCAGTTCTTTTTCCCGGAACGGGAACAGGAGAAATCCACGCGCCGCCGTCAGCTCGATACTATGCTTGACGGTATGAGCGAAAAAGATTTGAAAATCCTGTCTGCTACTGCAAAAGGAATAGAGGAAGCCAACAACGACGAAACGGGGGAATAAAGTTCTCTCGTTTTTGTTTATATAGAGTGATTGAAACGTCGCAGATTGCGGCGTTTTTCTTTTGGGAAAGTTCGTCAAATTTGCCGTTCCCGGTGTTGTAGGTAGTAAGGGATAAAGTTTCGTAGCAAGCATAGGAAAAGAGTACCCTTTTCCGTATTTTCGCCCTCCCGTCCTGCGGTGCGTCGGTTGAAAATTGCTTGTTGGGAAGTGTCCCAAACCCTCGGAATGGAAAGGAGCGATTGCATGAACGGACGCAAAAGAAAAATACAAATCAAATTCTATGTAACAGAGGAAGAAAGGGCATTGATTGAACAGAAAATGAAGCTTGTCCCTACCCGGAACATGGCGGCGTATCTTCGCAAGATTGCCATTGACGGGTATATCATTCAGACAGACCATAGCGATATAAAAGGCATGACAGCAGAGATACAGAAAATCGGGGTCAACATCAATCAGATTGCAAAGCGTGTCAATGCGACAGGCAGCGTTTACCAAGAGGACATAGAGGAAATAAAGGGGGTGCTTGCGGAGATATGGCGGTTACAAAGATTAAGCCTATTAAAAGCACGTTGAGCAAAGCCCTTGACTATATCCAAAACCCGGATAAAACAGACGGGAAAATGCTTGTGTCCTCCTTTGGGTGCAGCTATGAAACGGCAGATATTGAGTTTGGATTTACGCTTGCACAAGCCATAGATAAGGGAAACAATCTCGCCCACCATTTGATACAGTCCTTTGAGCCGGGAGAAGTAGATTATGAGAAAGCCCACGAAATCGGAAAGCAGCTTGCCGACGCGGTAACAAAGGGACAGCATGAATACGTCTTAACTACCCACATAGACAAAGGGCATATCCATAACCATATCATTTTTTGTGCGGTCAATTTTGTTGACTACCATAAGTACAATTCCAATAAGCGCAGTTACTACGGCATACGGAACATGAGCGATAAGCTGTGCCGGGAAAACGGGCTGTCTGTTGTCGTTCCGGGCAAAGGCAGCAAGGGAAAAAGCTATGCAGAATATCAAGCGGAAAAGGTCGGTACAAGTTGGAAAGGCAAGCTGAAAATTGCCGTTGATACGCTTATCCCCCAAGTAGCAAGTTTTGAAGAATTGTTGCAGCGGTTACAGGCAGCGGGTTATGAGATAAAGCCGGGAAAATATATCTCCTGCCGCGCTCCCGGACAGGAACGCTTTACCCGTCTGAAAACTCTCGGTACAGATTATACAGAGGAAGCCATAAGAGAACGGATAGAGGGCAAACGCACAAAGGCAGCGAAAGCTCCCAAAGAGCAGCGCGGCGTATCGCTGCTTATTGACATTGAAAACAGTATCAAGGCACAAGAGAGCCGGGGCTATGAACAGTGGGCGAAAATCCATAATCTGAAACTGGCTGCAAAGACTATGAATTTCTTGACAGAACATAAGATTGAGCAGTACGCAGATTTAGTCAGCCGGATTGAGGAAGTAAATGCGGAAAATGAAAAGACAGCAGACGCATTAAAGAGCGTGGAAAAGCGTCTTGCAGATATGGCGGTGCTGATGAAGCACGTTACTACCTACCAAAAGACAAAACCTGTCTATGAAGCATACCGCAGGGCAAAGGATAAGGACGCATACCGGGCAAAGCAGGAAAGCAGTCTGATACTCCATGAAGCGGCAGTAAAGACACTGAAAGCGGCGGGCGTTACTAAACTCCCCAATCTTGCCGCCATGCAGGAAGAATACGGGAAACTACAAGCGCAAAAAGAAGCCCTTTACGCTGATTATGGCAAGCTGAAAAAACAGGTCAAGGAATACGACGTTATCAAACAGAACATAGACAATATTTTGCGGCAAGGCAAAGAGCCGGAACGGAAGAAAGGAAAGGAACGGGAATAATTATGAAAATGGTTGGTATTACACCATGTTACAGAATAACATTAGAAAATGGCAGTTATGGCGTAGAAACTTATATTAACGCAGACAGTAAAATCCAAATTACTTTTGAGGACGGAAATACACTTATCGGATATATAGAATGTGTGGAATATGGAACTTATTCCGATGAAAATGATACTCTGGTTATAAGGGGAGAGAATGGAGAGCTGTATATCCTATTGGAAAACCGAATAAAGGATATAGAAGAACTGCACGAATAAAGTAAAAGAACAGGGCGCAGACAGCCAACAAAAGACTGTCCGCGCCCTGTTTTATGTAGGTGCGTTTTTGGTATCTGTTACGCAATAGAACGTCATTTTTAGGGGATAAGGTATAAAACCCTTGCCGCGTCATTTTCAAGCACTGAAATCCCCGTAAATCAAGGCTTTTTTTGCCCCTACTACGTAACAAGGGCGCGCCGTTTTCTCATGCGCTCCGCTGCCTGTCTGCGGGTAATACGCTTCCGGCAGTCCGGGCAGTATTTGACGCTGTTAGAGGTGGACGCAAAAGAAGTTCCGCACTCGGTACAACGCTTTTTATCCTCGGTCTTGAAAAGCTCTGCATACAGCAGCTTGTCAAGGGGCAATACGGCGGTCTGAAACCATTTGCAAAGAAGCGAATAGGAAATAAGCTGCGGGCAGACACATTCCTCCCCGTCGTCCAGTAAAATACAGTGTCCGTTATCGCAGTTGCAGCACTCCTTTTTTATAAGGCTGTTGACTTTCCGGCTTTGGGGTGGTGTAAGCCGCTTTATCCCGGTCATACCTCATCAGCGGCGAAAATAGCAAGCTCCGCATACTCATTTTCTGTCAGAGGTGCGATTTTCGCAAGGGTGCGTTTCGCCAGTTCCCGCATATCCTCGTCCATGAACGGCAGCGCAGCGTTGATGTTTTCTGTAAGCCCACGTTTGCCGTCCTCATTGTAAATGCTCAACAGGTTTGTTTCTTCAACTGTCAGTCTAATCATGCTCATACCTCCAATTCGTGATTTTTTGATTTTACAGCCGCCTTTTTCGGGGCGGCTTTTCTTTTGTCAGCGGCAAGCTGCGCCCGGATTGAGGGGCGCACCCTGCGAATATCTGTGCCCCGGTTTTCATTTTTATCAATCAAGGCGTATGTTCCATGTCTGCCCTCGATTTTGGAAAAGGAAAGTGTCTTATAGGGCAACATGGAAAACAGACGGTCGGTGTCCTTAGAGGACGCAAGCTGCATAAATGTCGGGGACAGCTCCACCATGAAATGTGTCCTATTAGGGCTATTGGGCGTGTCCCTGCGCTTCATTTCCTGCACAATGCGCCGCGCTTCGGCTTCAATCAGCCCAGCACGCAGGGCGGCGGTATGTTCCTTGAAGTCGCCCGGTGTCAGTTTATCCCGTTTTTGCTTTTCTTCCCGTAAAAGGAATTGTAGCGCGTCCGGGTCGTTGGGTACTGCTTCAAAGTGTTCAAACTTCCCTAAAGAAGTATCGGGATTTCCGTTAAAATGCTGTCCGGCGGGTATCTCCCTTGTCCCATGCTCATAAATCAACTTGACTGTGTCGGCGGCAAGCGCATTGTCCTTAACGCGCTCATACTGCCTTGCATAGTCAAGCTCATAAAGATTGCCTTTGATTTTCCCGCGCTCCCTGCCCGTCAGCTCGACGGCATAGGCAAGAACGCGGTCGCAGGTCTGCTCTTTGTAAAAACACCATGTATTGTGGGCGGCGGTATCCTTTAGGAACACGTCGCGCTCCTTAAAACAATGCGTCCCGGACGGGCGGCAAAACCATAGCAGCGTCTTATCCTCTCTGTTAGGGCTTGCCGCTGCTTTTGCGATAATCTCCTTGTCAATGTCAAAATCACTTTGGAAAAATCCTGTATTCTGCCGCATGATAGCGTCAAGAGAAGCGAAAATATCCACGTTTTCAAACTTATTCATGCGTCAGCTCCTTTCCAAATCCTGTGTTTTCTGTTTTGCCTGTTTCTTCGGTGTCTGTTCTTTCGCTGCTTTAAGCTGCGCCCGGATAGAGGGCTTCTTTTCCGTTTTTGCTGCCTTGCCACGTTCCTTGTCAGCCTTGACAGTTTCCGCAAGGTCAACAAGGGAAATGGTTTCTCCTGTCTTTACCTTTGCTTCCAATTCTGCGACGGTCGGGGTGTTGTTTATCTGCCCGTCAATCATGTTGTAGTTTTGCTCGGTGGTCTGCTCGGCAGTTTTCAGATAGTTTTCCGGCTGCAAAAATTCCGGCACTTTCTTATAACCGAAGCTGTCTACATAGTGGGCGGTGTCCTGCCCGTTCTGATGAAGCACCACTACGTCGGAAACAGAAAGGCTGTGTCCCTTAAAATCTTTCGGGTGGTCGATATTAAAGCGGGTGTAAATATCTTCAAGGGAAGTCCCCGGCGTAAGAGGTGCGGAATAGACAAGGGCATAGTTTTTCGGGTCTACCCGGTGTCCGGCGGCAATCAGACGGTCGTAAGGCTCAAAACGCAAGTCCCTTGTTTCGTCCCCGCCTTTTATCTGATAAATGGAAAAGGTGTCTTTGTCCTGTGGGGCTTCCTGCTCCGGCTGCTCCTGTGCGGGTTGTTCCTGTGCAGCTACCTTTTGCTGCCGGATATGCGCCCGCTGTAACTCGGTAGGCTTTTCCCCGGTAAGGGGAGCAATCGCTTTCACATAATCAGCCGCATAGTAGGCGTTACTGGTAAGCTGCCGCTGCCATGCCCCGGCTTTTGGCGACCAACGGAAGCCATTACTTTTTAAGGCTTCCCGCGTGGCTTCGTCCGGCTTATCCTCAAAGAAGATTTGCAGTCGGTTCGCTTCGGTGTTTGCTTCCACCTTGCCGCCGTCAAATTCCCAACCTACAAAACCGATTTCTTTTTGCTGTGAAAGGGATTTGATACGGTCTTTCACGCGCCGGATTTCTGCGCTGTTGTTGGATAACGCCCAAGTCGCAAAGGGCTTGTCCTCCAAATGCCAACTGCTCGCCATGTCTGCTTTCAATTTTTCCAGTTCCTCCGGCGGTAAATGCGGGCAGCCGTCAAGGGTCTTATGCTTGCGGTAGTAGGCGTTTACGGCTTTCATGGTTTCCTGTGATTTTTCAAGGCTTTCCAGTTTCTTTTCTAACTTCTGTACTGCCTGCGGGTCGTCTGCGCTGATACCGCCCATGCCGGTACTGCGGATTTTATCAAGAAGCCCTTGTATGTCCTGCCATTCCCGGTAATTGCTGTCGCGGGCTGCGTTCTGCTTTTCTTTCTTCCTTGTGGGGAAGTTAGAGCCGCCCGCAATCAGGATAGAGGGAACACGCGCGTCAATCTCATAGCCTTTATTCATGTTCGCCGCCAGTTTCCGGGCATAGGTGTCAAGCAGGCTGTCGATTTTCTCATGGTACATCGGGTCTACCCGCTGTTTCTGCCTTTCTGCAAGTTGTACGGCTTCATCTACATAGTGCCTGTATTCAGCCGTCGCGCTGCCTTGCTTATAATCGGAAAAACTGTTCATATCCTTTGCACGTTTGGCGGCAGCTTCATTGATAGTATAATAAGGGGCGGCGGGTGCAGCCTGTTCCGGCTGTGCTTCTTTTTCCTGTACCGGGGCTGTTTCTTCGGGAAGCTCCGGCGCGGCTGCTTTTGTTTCGGGCTGTTTGGCGGCTTCCTGTGCGGGCTGTGCCTGTTCGGTGGTCTGTTCCTTATCCTGTGCCTTTTGGATTTCTGCAAAATGTCCGTCTATGGTATCAATCAGATTTGCGGCGGTGCTGCGGATTGTTTCAAGAGAGCCTTTCAGTTCTGCAAGTTCTTTTCCGCTGCTCCACCCGGCGATATACCCAAAAGAATAGTCCGACGTATCAAGCCCGTAATGTTGGCAGACCGCATAGGCGACGCTTTCCGCCTGTACCTCGCGGGTGCGGCGGTCGGGGCGTTCCGGCATGGCAAGGGCGGTATCATGCAGCGTGGCGTGGGCGATTTCATGGATTGCGGTCTTGATATTCTGCAATTCGTCCATGCCCTCGTTGATGAAGATACGCTTTTCCTCATAATTGCAGCGTCCTTTTACGCCGCCGCTTAGTGCTTCAAATCCCATAGCAAACGGGGAAGTCTTTTCAAGGGCAGCGAAAAAATCCTTGTATTGTTCCACGTTGCCCGTAAGCTCATAGGTAAGGGCAGGAAGTTCTTTTCCCTCGGTCTGTGAAATATCAAAGACAGATACTACACGAAAAGCGGGTATCTTGATTTCTTTTTCTTCGGTAACAGGTTTTCCGTCCTTATCGAAAACAGGCTTTTGGGTGTCCGGGTCGATTTTTTCCACCTGCTTCTTGACGGTAAACGGGGACGGTGCAAGTATCTTGATAGCTTTTTCTCCGGGCTTTACATGGCGGTCAAATTCCTTTTCCCATTGTTTATAGCCTTTCACAAGATTGCCGCCCTGCATGGCGATAAGGATTGTATTGTTAAGGCTGTAATCATGGAATTTTGACATGGTACGCAGATAATCGGCGTAACGGTCGCTTTCATACAGTCCTAAAATTCCCTGTTCCAGTCGGTCGGTAATCTCTTTCATTTTATCGGCGGGCTTTTCAGAAGATAGGATAATCGGGAGAACCGGGGGCTGCTCTGTGGCGGCGGTTTGTATGGCTGCGGAAGCGTCAAGGTCTGCCTGTTCCTTTTCCTGTACTGGCGGCTGCGGCGTTACCCGGTATTCCTCCGGCACGTCGCGCCCGTCGTACCACTGTGTAAAGGTGTTGCGGTTATTGTAGATATAGCCCTGCTCGGTAAAGCTGCCCCCGTCATTGATAGCAGCGTCCCGCCCGTATTCCTCATACATGAAATATTTTTTTGCTTCTTCGGGCAGCTCCAACTCGTCCAGTTCTTCAATCAGATAATGCCCGTAATCTTCCTCACTCTGTACGGACGGGTAAAGCCAGTAACAATCAAGGTTTTGTGCAAGGTTGATAATATCCTGCAAGTCCCTTGTATGGTCGCCGTATTCCATAGCTGCAACAAATTTTTCCCGGTCGTCGTCAAACTGCATTTTCAAAAGTTCGCTCAAATAGTTCAGTTCGTCAAGGCTTTCAAGCTCGGTCAATTTTCCTGCCAGTCCTGCAATAGAGGACTGGTATTCTGTGATATGCAGCTCCCCGTAGTTTTTGCCGTCTATCCCGATACGGTCAAAGACTTCTTTCAAATGCTCGGCAGTCGTGGGGAATGATACCCATTCGCCCGCAGGTCTGCCCTCGGTGTACTTTCCAAGATTAGAAAGATACCCGCTTAAAATCGTTTCTACCATGCGTTCGCTCCTTTCGTTTTCAATCATACGGTGCATAAGTTCGTAGTCCTCCATGCTCATGCTCCCGTCAAAAATATAGGGGTCGGGTTCTTCGCCGTCCCGGTAGGCTTTTTCAGAGAAAGGAAGCCCCGCAGCGTGGGCGGCGGCTCTTGCTTCCTCGATAAGCTCCGGCGGCAGCCTGTCGTCGTGGGCTTCGATAAATTCCCCGATATTGCTATATCCGTTTTCGTAGTGGCGGCGCACCCCGGCGGTCAGCTCGTCAAGGTTCATATCCTCGCCAAGATAGCCGGAATAATAGCCGTTTACCACAACGGCGGCAGGGTCAGCCTGTTTGATTTCTTCCATGCGGCTTCTGTCCTCCGGGTAAAGGTAGTCGCTCATTTCAAGGTGGAAATATTCGGCGTTCCAAGAACGTCCCGTTTTCCAAAACGCCACCCAAGCGATACCGTCCCTTAATTCTTCTTGATAGTCCTTTACGGTGTCCCGTAAACTTGCCATGTGTAACCTCCTTTCTTCGGTTTCAGAGGGTAAAACCCTCCATAAAACAGAGGGTTTGGGAAACTTCCCAACAAGCAAAAATCCCCGCCGTTCTCGGTAGAGAAAGCAGGGATTTTACGGAAAAGGGTACTCTTTTCCTATGCTTGCTATTCAGTTATTTCTTCTTCGACAGTTCAATGCGGTAGTTGACATATTTCCCGCCTGTATCAGCCAATACGATAGCTCCGTCGTAGGTTTTGCCCGTCTTTGGGGAATAGAGCTTTTTCACATTTACTTTGCCGGATTGTAAGAGTGCAGCGGCAATTTTGGGGGTAAAGGTTACTTTTCGTTCTTCAAAGAAACGGTCATTTTTCCACATGGTAAAGCTACATTCCTTATTGCTGCAATAGTAGTTTTTCTTTCCCTCATAGACAGGAGAACCGCAGCGGGGGCAGCTTCCCAACGCTTCCCGTTCCGGCTTGAACATCTGCGCTTTATCATCAGAAAGAAACGGATAGGTCTTTACCAGTTCCCGCGCCATATCCTCGATACCCTCCATAAATGCGGCGGGGTCTGCCTTGCCTTTGGCAATCTGCGTCAGATTGTTTTCCCATTCTGCGGTAAGCTGCGGGCTTGTCAAGGTGTCCGGCAGGACACACACAAGATTGATACCGTCCTTTGTGGGAAGTAGCTGCTTGCCTTTTCGCTCCACAAAGCCGCCCTTTACCAGTTTTTCAATGACGGCGGCGCGGGTGGCGGGAGTTCCAAGCCCTTTGCGTTCTGCGTCCGGGTCGGTGTCCTCACTTCCGGCGCGCTCCATAGCAGAGAGCAGCGACGCTTCGTTGTGAGGTTTTGGCGGTGTTGTGTCATGCTCCGTTACCTTTGCCGTCGGATTTTCAAAGGTCTGTCCCTCGGTAAATGGCGGCAGGGTCTTTTCTGTGTCACTGTCTGCGTCGTCCGTTTCGGGCTTGTTCTTTAAGGCTGCCCTGTATCTTCGGTCAATCTCTTTCCACCCGTCGGACAGCACCGTTTTTCCCCTTGCGATAAAAGACTGTCCGGCACATTCAAAAACTGCTGTAACCGCTTCAAAGGTATGCGGTGCAGCGGTCGCCATGAGCAGACGCGCCCCGGCAAGGGTAAGGATATTCCTTTCGCTTTCCGGCAGCGTGGCAAGGTCGGTCTTTGCAAGCTCCATAGTCGGGATAATGGCATGGTGGTCTGATACCTTTTTACTGTTCAGCACCTTTCCAAGCTCCGGCGTGAAGTCTTTTCCCGCCATAAAAGAAAATTTCCCACAAAGCAGCTTGATAATGCCCGCCGCTGTGTCGCTCATGTCGTCGGTCAGAAATGCGCTGTCTGTTCTCGGATAAGTAAGAAGTCTTTTTTCATACAGAGATTGTGCAAGGTCAAGGGTCTGCTTTGCGGTATAACCGAACAGGCGGTTTGCTTCCCTCTGTAAAGAAGTAAGGTCAAAGAGCTTCGGCGGGGCTGCGGTCTTTTTCTCTTTCACAAGGGAAGCACAGACTGCTTTTGACACTTCGCAAGCAGCTTTCAGCTTGTCAGCTTCGGAACGGTCAGATAGTTTTTCGCTTGCAGCTTCCGCGCCGGATAAGACAAGGCGCACATGGTAGTATTTTTCTTTCTTAAATGTGGTAATCGCTGCGTCCCGGTCAACAAGCATTTTTAAGGTCGGGGTCTGTACGCGTCCCACGTTCAAGGTATGATTGTAAAGGACAGAGAAAAGGCGGGTGGCATTGATACCGATTAACCAGTCAGCCTTTGCCCTGCACAATGCGGAAGCAAAGAGCGCGTCGTATTCCTCGCCGTTCTTCAGACGGGAAAAGCCCTCTTTGATTGCGCTGTCCTCCATAGAAGAAATCCAAAGGCGGCGCATAGGTTTCTTGCAGCCCGCCATTTCATAGACAAAGCGGAAAATGAGTTCGCCCTCGCGCCCCGCGTCGCAGGCATTGACGACTTCGGAAACGTCTGCCCGGTGCATAAGCTCTTTTAGGGTTTTGAATTGCTTTTCCTTGTCAGAAGCAACGGTGTACTTCCATTCCTGCGGCAAAATCGGTAAGCTGTCATAGCTCCACTTTTTATATTGTTCCCCGTAGGTGGCAGCTTCCGCAAGCCCTACCAAATGTCCCACGCACCAAGAAACGATATAGCCGCTTCCTGTGAGAAATCCGTCTTTCTTTTCCTTTGCCCCCAGTACGGCAGCGATTGTCTGTGCCACACTGGGCTTTTCTGCGATAACTAAAATCAAATATAAGTTCCTCCTTTCAGCGTTCCGGCTCGGTTTTCTTTTTCTCCTGTACCTGTTTCAGACAGTACCCCACACAAGGGGACTGTCCCTTGTAAGGGCAGGAAGCACAAGCAGGGGGATAAGGAACAGGCGGCGCATTATCACGCCGCCCGTTCGGTTTCTGTATCATCATCTTTTCAAAGGGATTGTTGGTAAACAGGGTCATAGGGTTTCTTCCTCCGTTTCTTCATCTTCGGGAGTTTCCCCGGTATCTGCTTCCGGCTCGTCCTCGTCGTAGTCCTCAAATTCAAAATCTTCAAGGTCGGTATCGCCCTTTACATTCTGCTTCGGCTTTAGAAACTTAAAGTAGTAGAACGCTGCGCCGCCACCAAGCAGGGCAAAGAGGACTAAGGCAAGCACCACACCGGGATTGCCGCCTTTTTCTTTCAGTTCTTCCGGCTGCTCCGTTGGTGTTGGGGTAGGTTCTTTGCCTGTGCAGCCTGTCATACTGGTAACACATACCGGGCAGGACGTGTTTACCTTTCCGACTTCGCATTTTTCCGTACAGTTACAGATTTCCGGCTTTTTGGCAGCTTCGCCGTTTTCGGTCAGTGCCATAAGGTCGGCTTCGTCCACTTGATTTAGGAAATGTACGGTCTGTTCGCCCTCGGCGGCGCGGTCAATGAGGATATAGAAATAGTTGCCGCCTTTGGTGGTAACAGTGATAAGTTGCTTATTGCCGCCGTAATCGTCAACCAGTGTAGCGTTTCCCTTTGGGGTAAGGGGCGGCGTTTCCTCTTTTTCCTCCACAACTACATTACTGTCGTTGGTCGCGTCCCCGGCGGGCGGCTCTGTGGCTGCGCCCTGTGCATAGGCAGGGACAGAAAAACCGCCCATAAGGATAAGGGCGGCACAAAGGGCAGTCATGGTCTTTTTCAGTTTATTCTTCATCTGCATTTTCCTCCTGTTCGTTTTCTTCTGCGGGTGCGGCAGTCATGCCGGGAATACCGCCGCCGGACAGCATAGCGTTCAGTTCCTGCGGGGTCAGACGCATAGCTCGTACAAGCTGCACGATTTCAAGGTTTTCCGCTTCGGTTTTCTGCACTTCCAGTCCTTTTAACTTGTTCTGATACTCTGTGATTTTCTCGCGGGTCTTTGCGATTTCCTTATTGATACGGTCAATTTTATTGTTTGCCATAGGTCATTTCTCCTTTCTTTTTGGGGTTGCTTTACCAGTTCATCAGCCCGTAGCCTTTGATACATTGATAGTTAAGGTCATAGCTCTTTATCTTGCAGGCGTCGCCGGAATTGCCCTCAACGGTATAGACGCGGCTGCCGTCCCTGCCAAGCACAAGCCCCACATGGTCGGCAACGCCGTCTAAATCCCAATCGAAAAAGATAGCGTCGCCCGGTGCGATATTCTCATAGCCGCGTGCGCCCCATTGTCCCCTTGACTGAAACCAAGGGACACCCTGCCATTCGCAGCCCGCAAAGCGCGGTTCGCTTTTTCCGGCTTGATTGTAGCACCATGATACAAAACAGGCGCACCATTCCACGCGGCTGTTAAAGCCGTACCAAGACCAGTAAGGGTAGCCGCCCACATTTCCGACTTGCTGCTTTGCAAGCTCCATAAGCTCTTGATTTCCGGGGCGCGTACCGTTTACAAACTCCACACCGCTTAAATCCTCGGACGGGCTTCCGTCGGGAGAACCGCCGCCAAAAATCAGCGGTTTGTTGCCGCTTGTTTCCAAATACACCCGGTACATTTCAAGCTGCTGTGGCGTAAGAAGTTCCTCCGCAAGCTCTGAAATCGGCTTGTTTGTCAGTTTCACATTTAAGATGTGATACTCATAAGGGACTTCCTCGGTGGTGGTTTCCCCGGTTTCCGGGTCGGTGCTTGTTTCGGTGCGGTAGCGTATTTCCACTTCCTCGGTCAGCGTCAAGGTGTACTGCATGGAAAAGATACGTTCAAGCTCTGCCTGTGCGCTCTGCGGGGTGTAGCTCTGCAAGAGGGCGGTCAAGTAAGACGCAAGTTCGTGGGGGTTATGCCCGATACTGTCAAGGTCGTAGCGGTATTCATCATAGCCGGGGTGGGTGCTTTCGATATTGTCAATCTCACTTTGCAGCCCGTTTTCCAATGCGGCATAGTTGTTTTCAACTGCCACAAGGTCGCTGTCCTCGGATGTGTAGGAAGTGCCAAGCACCCCGTTTGTCAAGCCCGAAAACATAGCCCCGCAAGAGGACAGCCCTGCGGAAATCATAATAAAGAGAAGCAGCGCGGCAACTGCAATCAAAATGCCCGCCGGGTGTCTTGCCGCAAATGCGGCGGCTTTCCTCGTTTCCTCGGCGGTTTTCTTCGCCGTCTTTCTTGTGGCTTCCGCTGCGGCTTTTGCCCCTCCTTTCTTTGCCGCCTTTGCATACTGGCGTTTTATCTGCTGTTTCTGCATGAAACGGGAAAGCGGGTTAGAAGTAAGCTGCGGGTTGTCGTGCAGGGTTTTGTGATACTGGAAGTTGACGTTTGCCTTAAATGCTGCCTTTTCTGCCTTTGCCGCTTCCCGGTAAGGTTTCAGCTTATGGCTGCGGTAGCCCTGTTTTAACTTCCGCGCCCCGTATTTCGCGCCGCGCTCGGCAAGTTCCTCCGATTTATGCGCCCCCTCAACGCCGGAATTGTCCTTTTCAACGGAATGTATCTTGTTGTGGACGAAAATCCCTGCTTCCTGTGCGGGGCGGGACAGCGGGTTTCCTTTTTTGCCGCCGGGTATCGGTTTTTCCTGTTCTTCAAAGTGAAGTCGGGTCTTTGCCTTTCCTGCGGCTTCGTCAAAGGTGCGCTCCTTAACCAGTTTCTTTTGCTTCGGGATAGCTGCCTTTGCTGCGTCCAGTCGGTCAGCGGCTTTGTTTGATTTCTCAATATAGCATTCCAGTTCCGGGACGGCAAGTTCTTCCTCGGTAAACTGCAAGCGGGAAGATGTTGTTTGTACGGTAACTTCCTCCTGTGCTTTATGTACCGCTTTTTTACTGGCTCTGCGGGTCTGTGCTGCTTCGATATGCTCCATAACGCGCTCTGCTGTGGCGGTGTCCCTTGCGGGGGAAGCTCCCGGTGCGTGGGGTAACGGGGAAGTTTGGGACGCTACACCTTGAAGCTGCGTCCCGTCCTGCGCCGCTTGCTGCTCCGGGGACTTTTGAAAATCCGCGTCCTGTTCCCGTTTACTGATACGCTCGGCGGTCTGCTGTGTTTCGTTTACCTCAATAAGCCCGTCGCGGGTCATTTTCTGTGTGATTTTATCGCGGGATTTATATTGCTTCATGGTCTGCACCTCACTTTCCGCTTTCGGAAACTTCCTCCGGCTTCGTCGTCATTACCCTGTAAAGCTCGGTATCTTTCGGGAAGCGGTCTACAAAAGGCAGCACCACATTTCCATAGAAGATAAGCCCCTCGCCCGCTTCGGTGTGGGTAACATACTTCATCTGCTGCGGGGAAATATTAAGCTGCTTTGCAAGGATAGTACGGTCGCCCTGCGCTTGATTGAGCATGAGGACAAAATCGCTGTTCTCAAAGATATTTTCCACCTCGCGGCTTGCCAAAAGGTCTTTGACGTTCTGCGTAATGGCTGTTGGGATACCGCCCCATTTACGGAAACGCTTCCAAATCTCCACGCTGTAAGCGGCGGTCTGTTCCTCTTTTAAGAGCAAGTGAAATTCGTCCATATAGTAGCGGGTCGCCTTTTTCTCTGCCCGGTTTATCGTTACCCTGTTCCATGTCTGGTCTTGCACAATGAGCATACCTAACTTTTTAAGCTGCTTTCCAAGCTGCTTTATATCAAAGCAGACAAGGCGGTTAGAAAGTTCCACGTTGGTTCTGTGGTTGAATACGTTAAGGCTGCCGGAAACATACAGCTCCAATGCCGCCGCGATACGGGCAGCTTCCGGCTCCGGCTGTCTTAACAGCTCGTCGTAAAGGTCGCCCAAGATAGGCATTTTTGCCGGGTCGGGGTCTGCAAGGAACGGGCGGTACACATTTCTTACAGCCCTGTCAATGACGGTCTTATCGACAGGCTGCAAACCCTCCTTGCCTCCGATAACAAGCTCGCAAAGGGAAAGGATAAAATCACTTTTCAGCGCAAGGGGGTTGTCGTCCTCGCTGTAATTAAGGTTTATGTCCATAGGGTTTACATACTGGGGCTTGCCGTCAATGCCCCTGCCCGTAGGGGAAAGACGTATCACTTGCCCATTAAGACGCTGCACAAGGGAAAAATACTCGGCTTCCGGGTCGCAGATGATAATGTCGTCGTCGGTAATGAGGAAAGCATTTGTCATTTCCCTTTTTGCCGCAAAAGATTTTCCGCTTCCCGGCGTTCCCAATATAAGCCCGTTGGGATTTTTGAGCTGCTTTCTGTCGCAGAGTATCATGTTGTTAGAAAGGGCGTTCAAGCCATAGTACAGGGCTTGCCCCGTCTGAAAAAGCTCCTGCGTGATAAAGGGAATGAAAATAGCGGTGCTTGATGTGGTAAGCCCCCGTTGTATCGGGATAAGGTTTTCCCCAATCGGCACACTGGATAAAAGCCCTGCTTCCTGCTGATAGTCAAGGCGTGTCAGGCGGCAGTTGTATTTCTGTGCGATACCCGCCGCAGCGAAAATATCATTTTCCAGTTTCCGCTTCGTGTCTGCCATGTTTACCACAAGGAACGTAAGGAGAAACATTCGCTCGTTGCGGCTCTGTAAGTCCTGCAACAAGTTCTTTGCTTCGCTGCCAAAGGTGGCAAGGTCGGACGGGATTATATCCATGTCATAGCCGCTTCTAACCGCTTTTTTCTGTTCCTCAATCTTCATCTTGTCAAGGTCTGTGATTTTGCGCTTAATGGTCTTGATTGCTTCCGACTGGTCGATACTGCGGATATGTAAATTGACGATTACCCCTGTTTCCAAGTCCAGTATGTCGGCAAGCATACGGTCGTTAAGCTCCGGCGCAAGGATTTCAAGGAAGCTCGCCGCGCCGATTTTCTTCCCCATGCGGAAATATCTGCCCTCGCCAAAACGGAAAGAGGACGGGGCGATAAAATCCTTTGTAGACAGCCCCGACGGGGTAAGCCAGTCAAAGGAAAAGGAGAACGGCTCGCCCTCCGGGTGGAATACCCCATGCAGCACCTTTAAGCGTTCATAGCCGGATAAGGGGCGGGCGGTTACGCCAAGCACCTTGAAATTGTTAAACACGTCGGTTTCGATACGGGAAAGTCTTGATTTTGCAGCCGCCTTGTTATCGGCTTCAACGGTAAAGGTAATGTATTTGTGCTTCACAAGCCCGTTGTTGCCTTTACTAAGCTGATTTTTCAGCATATCCGAATACTCGGTGCGGATAGAGTTAAAAGCGTCCTCCTGTGCCGGGATAGTGATAGCTTTTTCTGCCTGTTCCCGCTGCGTCCCTTGATTGATGAAAGAAAGCTGCACGCTCACGCTCGCGTCAAAGTAGTTGAGGAAATCGCACCAGTTTTCAAAAATGGCGGTCTTATCGTCTGCCTGTGCAAGCTGATAATTGATGTCCTCGAACACGACGCACTTTGAATATCTCTTTTCCGTAACCTTGCAGATACCGTCCGGGTACATGGCAAGGTAAGGAATGGTCTGCTGTGCGGTGCGGGCTTTGCCGTCCCCCTTTGCCTTTCGGATAGCTTCGGCAATCTGTTTCTTTTCGGCGCGGGTCAGCTTACGCCTGTTTCCTGCGGCTTCCCGCGTCTTTTTTGTTTGTCCTTTTGACAATCGCTGATACCTCCTTTTCAAGTTTTCGCTGCTTTTCCAAGACAGCGTATAGGTTTTCGGTTCTGTAAGGTCGCTCCTTTGGGCGGGTAAACTTTGTCTGAACGACATTTCTTACCACCACTTCAAGGGGCTGCCCATGTTTTTCATACATGGCAAGCAGGAAACAGGGGAGCATGACGACAATCATCGCCATAGCCGCAAGGTTTGTCCCTGCGCTGCCTTTGAGCAAAAAAAACAGCGGCAGTCCGATTAAGAGAGCCGCCGCAAAACAAACGATTTGCCGCTTTGTCAGATTGAAAGCGACTTTTGTTTTGACTTTGGAAAGGTCTTTGGGTACAGGTACATACGCCAAGAAAATACCTCCTTTCTGCCCTTAGTGGGCGTTGAATATGGATTTTGCCAGTGTGCCGGATTTGAACAGGGAAAAACAGAGGATAACCGTATAGGCGGCAAGGGAAAATACCGCGCTGTGCAGATTGTCTGCGATTATCATATCGTTTACCAGTACGGCGTAAATACCGACACATATCATAATGAGGAAGCCTTGAAAACCAAGAGCGAACAGCCCTTTTAGGTAGTTGTTTCCAATCTGTCCCCATTCTCTGTTGGTCATGGTCGCAAATGGAATAGGCGATACCGAACAGTAAAGGTAAATCTCTATCATTCTGCCGTAGAGGATAACGGTTATCAGTACGGACATGATTTTCATGCAAAGGCTTACAAGGCTTGTTTCAAGCACAAGTAAGAGCAGTTCGGGGATTTCCATATCTTCAAGCCCCTCCTGCATGGCGGCAAGGGCTTCGGCAACGTCGATATTCGTATCGCCGCCGATAACCCCCGCTGCGCCGGAAACGATATGCTGCGCCATATCAAAGACCGCCATTGTGATGTTGAACGTGTTGGTTACGATAAACACCGCGACAAAGGCTTTGAATATCCACTTAAAGAACATGAATGTTTCTATGTCGTGCATATTGTTCTTTTCCGTTACCATGCTGATTAGCTCGTAGCATAGGACATAGGTAATGACAAGCCCCGCAATCGGAACGATTACATTTTCAGAAAGGGTCTGTATCATGCTGAAAATATTTGCGTTCCAACCCTGCGGGGTCTGTCCTACCTCGTTTGCGATAGTCCCGACTTTTTCGTTTACGTCCCCGAACATAGTTGACAGATTACCGTTTATCGCTCCGATAAGGATTTCCTTTATCCATTCGTTAATCGCGTCAAGTATGCTCTGCATAGGCAGCTACCCGCGCTTAACCGAACAAGCCGGAAAGCAGAGGTACAAGGATAGTGCCGATAAGGGCAACGCCGCCGCCCGCCATGAGCTGCTTAATGCCCTGTGATTTTGCGCCCGGATTATCATTTCCGTAGCCCTCCAAGAGATTGATAACGCCCCAAATGCCAAGTCCTGCTCCAAGAGCGATAACCAAAGTCTGTAATACGCCGATTGCGCTGTTGAAAAATTCCATAAAACTCCTTTCTGCCGCAAATGCGGCTTGCCCGTAAAAGGGCATAAAAAACGGCGGTCAGTTTTCAAACTGCCGCGGTCATAAGTCCCCGCGCTGCCTAAATGTCTGCTGCGCGGCGGTATTCAGTTGTCAGTGTGGGCGATAGGAATTTTTGTAGGGGCGCGTATCATGCAAGTTGTCTTTTTCTTTGTTACTGCGTCAATTCCTCCTTTCTTTTCGCTGCTGCTCATACAGGGCTTCACACCGTTTCACAAACTGCCGGATAGCAGCCTGCCGCTGCTGTTCCCGTCGTTCAGCAATCGAAACAAGCCCGTTTATGGCTTCTGTGATTTTCTTGTCCTTTTTCTTTCTGATACGTCTATTCATGGTCGGTGTCCTCCTGCAAATCGCTTTCGCTGATTTCGTAGTAGTCAAATACTTCGTCCGGCTTCACAAGGGCGGGTCTGCGCCTTAAATGCTTTTCCATATCAAAAGTATTTTTCTTGTCATAGTCGGAAAGATATTTATAGTTGGGGTGCTTTGTAATGTCGTACTTATCAGAGAAGAACGGGCGCACCCCTCGTAGCTGTAAAATACATTTCCCGCCGTCCATAACCGCTATTTCATCTTCCGTCATAAGCTGCTTGCCTAACTTCTGATAGTTCAGCCCATGCGATACCTCGCGCCCCCGGTTCTCGGAAGTGTTGAAGCTGTCAATGGTTTCTTTCCCCAAGATTTCCGACATTTCTTTGAGGGTGGTTTTCTCCTTGCCGCCCAAGAAAAGGGTGGTGTCGCAGTTGCCGACTATGGTATCGGCGTTGTCCTTATAGATTGCCTTTAACTGGCTTTGCGACTGTAAGATAATCGACGCGGAGATTTCCCGGCTTCGTATGGTGGCTATGAGCTTTTCAAACTTCGGTATCTGCCCGATATTTGCAAACTCGTCTAACAGACAGCGCACATGGACGGGCAGCCTGCCGCCGTATTCATCATCTGCCTTGTCGCAAAGCAGATTGAAAAGCTGCGTGTAAAGAATACTCACGACAAAGTTAAAAGTATCGTCGGTGTCGCTGATGATAACAAACAGGGCGGTCTTGCGGTCGCCTATGGTGTCAAGCTCCATTTCGTCGGTTTCCATAAGGTCGCGCAGCTCCTTAATGTCAAAAGGGGCAAGCCGCGCACCGCAGGAAATGAGAATAGAGCTTCGTGTCTTTCCCGCAGATAACAGGAATTTCTTGTACTGCCGGACGGCAAAGTGTTCCGGGTCTTTTTCCTCCAACCGTTCAAACATGAGGTCAACGGGGGACTGAAATTCCGGGTCGTCCTCGCGGGCTTCACTGGCATTTATCATTTCAAGCAGCGTCGTGAAGTTCTTTTCTTCCTCCGGGGCTTCGTACCAAATGTAGCCGATAAGGGCGCAGTAAAAGAGCCGTTCCGATTTTACCCAAAAATCCTCCCCGGCTTTTTCCCCGTCCCCTTTGGTGTTGGCAATCAAGGTATTTACCAGTTTCAAAATGTCTTTTTCGCTGCGGATATAGGCAAAGGGATTATAACGCATGGATTTCTTAAAATTTATCGTGTTCAGCACCTTTATCCGATACCCGCCGCGCTGTAAGAGCTTCCCACACTCGACTAAAACCGTACCTTTCGGGTCAGTTACAACGTAGCTTGAGTGCATTTGCATTAAGTTGGGCTTCACAAAAAATCTCGTCTTGCCGCTGCCGCTTCCCCCGATAACAAGGATATTTTTATTCCTTGCATACTTCGGCTGCTTCGGGCGGCTGTTCATGGTAAGCCGTTCCGTCTGTGTCAGAAGCACGTTATTTTGAAATACCGGGTCGGTATAGGGCTTTATATCTTCGGCGTTGCCCCAACGGGCTGAACCGTATTCGATACCTTTTCGGTATTTCTTCGCGTTCTTGCCTTTGAAGTACACCATAAGCCGGATAAGGACAGCCCCCACAATACCGATAAGCAAATCCATAGGGGCAAGGCTCGGAAGCGGGGTTGCAAAGGCAGCGGAAAAGCCGTCTGCAAGGGAAAGCACCTTGCCGGAAAGGTCAGCCCCCGGCGCAAGGCGTACCGCTTGTCCGATTTTGTCAAAGAGATAGACAAAGAGCAGATAGGGGGCATTTAGGATAAGCAGCTTTTTAAGTTCCGGCTTCATAGCGATACCTCCCTGTCCTTTTTCTTCACTTTGTCCTTCTGTGCGTCCAGAGCTGCCGCCTTGTCTTTCAGAGTGGAAAGCAGCTTGCGGATAGAGGGCTTTTTATCCCTGCCTAATTTCTTTGCGGTAAATTCCCGGAACGCTTCGGTCATAACGTCAATATCCTTGCCCTTAAAAGACACAAGATAGGTCGGCGGCTTGCCGTTCTCAATCTTCTTGACGTTGTAATCAAGCCCGCTTTTCCTTGCGATAGGGTCAAAGGCTTTGATATTTTGGTCGGTAATCTCAATGTTGGAAACCTTTTCTCCCTGCTTCATAAGCTGCCGCATAGTGATTTTCCCATGCGGGGCTTTGGTTAGCTGCCCTTTGCCTTTGGCAAGCAGGGCTTTCATAGCCTTTTGCAGCACTTCGGCGGTCAGCTTAGATGTTTTGATTGCTAAAGACACGACTTTTTCATTGACTTCATCTTGCATGAAATCCCTCCTTTCATAGTTTGGTTAGGGTGGTGTGCCGCTTCGGGGCATAAAAATAAGGCGTACATTTTTCATGCCGCCTTTAGATACGCACCCGCAGCCCGTTCAAATCCGAAGCCCTCACACCGACAAGATACCAGTTGTCCCCGTACTCCATGCGGGTCGGCTTCCATTTGCCGCGTACAAACACTTCAAGGCAATCCCCACAATGCAATCCTCCGTAGTAGTCGTTAAGGTCAAAGCGAATGTCGTAACGGTCTGCCGTTTCATCAAAAATCAAAGCTCCTGTTTTCTGTGTCATATTAAAATCCTCCTGTTTTTTAATAGCCGCCGTACATATCGTGGTTGACAAGGGCGGTGTAATAGCTGTCAATGGTGTTGGGCGCGTTGAAAAGTACCGCTTTCAGATATTGCTTGATGTTACGGATTTTCGTGGTGTTCTCTTTCATGCAGTCAAAGACAAATTCAATGTGGCTGCTGTTCAGCTTCATAAACTTTGCTTTGACAAGCTCTGCCGGATAATCGTCCCCGGCGATACGAATTGTCTTTCGTTTGGTGCAGACAGTTTCAAGGATAAGGGACACAATCTCGTCCAAGCGTTCCCTGTCAATGTTGGTATGCTTGATAAAATGCTCATACTCGATATTGTCCTTGATGATTTCCTCATACACGCTGTATGCGTCTGCCGCTTCCGTTCCTTTCCGTTCCGGCTCTGCCGTTTCTTCCCTCAAAGGAGAGGGGTTAGGGGAAAGGATAGGAATGGAATGGTTACTTGATAAATCCGTATTTGATTTTTCTTTTTTTGGTAAGTCAGTCTTTTGTATATCTTTATTTAATTGCATTGGATTTTCCAACGTAGGTTTTTCCTGCGTAGGATTTTCCAATGTTGGATTTCCCAATGTTGGATTTTCCAATGTAGGTAAATCCAAGTTAGGCGGCTGCTCATAGATGATGTAATCAGTTCCCCGCAAGCGTCCTTTCTCGTCGCGCTCCCTTGAACGCTGAATATATCCGGCTCTTTCAAGCTCCCGGACAGCTTCGCGGATAGCGTCGATTTTTTCCCGGTTGATATAGGACAGTCCCGCAAGGGTATAGTCCCAATCCTCCGGCAAGGACAGCATTTGCGATAACAGCCCTTTTGCCTTTAGGGAAAGTTCTTTGTTGCGTAAATGGTGGTTGCTCATAACCGTATATCCTGTGTTTCTCTCCACGCGGAAAACTGCCATAGCTTCATCAACTCCTTTGCTGCATATTTGTTACGCGGTAGAACAGCGATTTTAAGGGTTTAGGTATCAATCCCTTACCCTGTGAAAACCGTACCCGCAAAGCCTTGTGTAGCAAGACTCTTTTTGCCCCTACTGCGTAACATGAGGGTAAAAAAATAGCGGCGTTCCTTGTTTCCCGGTTGGGATAAGGTAACGCCGCCAGTGCGGTGCTATATGAAATTGTGTGATTGCCGACGTGCCGCGCCGCCAGTGCGTCGCGTTTGTATTGGGTTGTTTCATGCTCGCAAGATGTTCCGGCATATCAAGGCGCAATCCGTTAAAAGTAGTAAATTGGTAGTAAAATCAATCTGAAATCCTGCGAATGTGCTTGTATTTCAAGGGTTTTTCGGGATAATCAAAATTTTTTAGATTATAAAAAGAATATAAATCAAAAGGCAGGTTTTTCCTGCCTTTTGATTTAGTATCGCAAAATTATTTTATGTACCACTGGATTATATTGATGTTACCGGTTTCAATCTGAGCTATGACATGAAGAGTTTGCTTATTTTTTGAAATAGGAACGTCAAAAGAAAAATTGCCGCCATTTCGTGAAATAGTTATTTCCGTATTGTTGTAACTATACTTGAGCTCTCCGTTTTTGTCAGTCAGTGAATTGCCGTCATCAGCTGCAAGAACAGAAAGTATGTCGGTGGCAGTTGTTTCTGCTTCATAGTATTCTTTACAGGCAGTGACATTTCTGTAAGCTGTATCAAGTTTAATGGATGCGGTACTGAAGATAACAGCAGCGAAGCAAGTTGCCGTAAACATAATAAACATAATACATAAGGCAGCGGCTATAACGGCTGGAGAAAGCTTGACGGGTGTTTTTTGTTCTATGATATTATAAATTTTGCCAGATGTCCGCCTTCTGTAATGATGTCTCATCATACACCCCCTGTCTGAACAGCCTTAAAGGAAAACTCATAAAAGGAATTACCGGTTTCACTTTCAAAAAAAACTATGTCATATTGAAAACTGTTTTCAAAAGAAGTTTTTGTGATAACGGCTTTGTATGGGCTTTCAGATCTTGAATTTGCTCTTAGATCTTTATCGTAATAAAAAGTAAGTTTATTGTCAGTAACATCGAACATCGTATGTTCTTTCATAAGTTGACCGGTTTTCGATAAGTCACCGCCGGAAGCCTTCAAAGTTTCAGATATAGATGTTGATTCTATTACTGCCTGATTTAGAAGACGGGCTTTCTGCTGATATCTGTCTGCCTTAATAAATAAGCTGACACATGCCAGTATGGCGGCAGTGAATAATATTATTATAGTAACTGCACAGATAAAAAAAACAGTTTTTGATGAAGGTTTATTCATTGTCAGTGCCTCCGCTGTTGGCAAAAGATATGTTAAAGGTGATGTCATCTCCATTTTCAGTGGTAATGCTTATTTCTAAAAGTCCGGGTTTAGTTACTCTGAAATCTGCGGAGTTTAAAACCATAATGTCTTCGCCCGATTCAGCCGTGACAGTATTGCCAGAAGAGACAACGGCCTTTTTGAGTGAACCTTCGTATTCAAAATACCATGTTTCTTTTGATGTTTTACTGTCCTCAGATGAGATAACAAGAGCAGGAATTTTTCCGCCCAGAGATGCTGTTCTGACTTGAGAAAAGTTTTCACATTTTCTCAATTGCCCGGTAAAATACGCAAAAGTATCATAAGCGGCTTGCTGAGATTTGTCGGCAGTGGCGTTGGTGTACACCTGTGTGCCTAAAAGTGCTAAAACTATGGAGGCTCCGGTTGTTATTACTATAAAACATATTAGAATAATTATATTAATTCGTTTTTTCGTAAGTTTTGTGTTTTTCATGCTGTTAGTATATCAATTTTTACACGGCGGAGCAATGTTGTACCCGAAATATCCTGAGATTTTTGACGCTGTGATTGAGAATCCGGAAGTAAAAAGAGTATGGACAGATATGGAAATTTTCGGATGTGGAATTTGAATCTGTTGATTTTATCCCGGTACATAGGGTATCATATTAAAAGTAAAGTGAATGGGAGGAACAATGAAGAAGTACAGAATACCTACAATTGAGACGAAACGGCTGACTTTGAGGATGTGGAGCAAAAAAGATGCAGCAGATCTTTATGAGTATGCGAAAAATCCTAATGTCGGCCCTATTGCAGGATGGAAGCCCCATTCTGATCAGGCTGAATCCAGATTTATAATATCCGAAGTTTTTCTGCAGAAGATGGCATGGGCTATAGTTGATAAGGATACCGGAAAAGTTATTGGAAGTATAGGATTTGAGGATGACAAATTCAGACCGGATATTCACAGCAGAGAAATGGGATACTCTCTTTCCGAGGATTTTTGGGGGAAGGGTCTTATGACAGAAGCTGCAAAGAAGATAATTCAATATGCTTTTGAAGTATTGGGGCTGGACATCCTCTCTATAACTACATCAGAAGATAATCTAAGAAGCCGCCGTGTCATAGAAAAGTGTGGCTTTGAATATGAGGGGACTTTGCGTTATGCGTATAAGATATATGACGGCACTATAGAAGAGATAAGGTGTTATTCCATGATGAGGCAGGAATATATTGATATGAAGAAACGAGGATGGTGTGATGTCTAAGAAAAAGGAAAAACTCAATCATAAGACGAATGCTGTGAGAATAGTGGAAGCCGAAGGCATACCATATAAGATGTATACTTATGAAGCTCCTGATGGTTTTTTGGATGGAGTATCTGTAGCTAATTCGCTTGGACAGAATGTGGATATGGTGTTTAAAACACTAGTCACAGTAGGAAACAGCGGAGCAAATTATGTATGTGTCATACCGGTCAGTAATGAGCTTGATCTTAAAAAGGCGGCCAGACATTTCTCAGAGAAAAAGATGGAGATGATACCTGCGAAAGAAATAACCAATGTTACGGGATATATGAAAGGAGGATGTTCTCCTGTAGGTATGAAAAAACAGTTTCCCACAGCTATAGATATATCTGCGGAATCGGTGAGCAGCATTATAGTGAGCGGCGGTAAAGTAGGTTTGCAGATGGAGATGGGTCTTGCAGATTTGCAGCGTGTTACCGGAGCGGATATTGTGGATTTGACATCAGAAAAAGTGAAAGGGGAAGACAGTTTACGATGATAACAAAAACTATTGAAAAGAATACAATAAAATTGTGTATAAAAACAAAATTGAATTATTTTTTTTGTGAATACAAATAAAAAAGTTTGCTCTAAACTATTGACAGAAAGTCTTTATTAATGTAGTCTAATACAAGGTATTGAGAGGCTTTCTGCTTTTTTTGCCTTGAAAATCAAAATAACAGTATCTGCATATTGAAATAAGAATATATAGGAGCGAATTCAAAATGATGAAGAGATTAAATGAAGCGGTGGAGATAAGATGGCACGGAAGAGGCGGGCAGGGCGCTAAGACTGCATGTCTTCTTCTGGCCGATGTAGCTTTCAGTTCAGGTAAGCATGTACAGGGGTTTCCCGAGTATGGTCCTGAGAGAATGGGGGCGCCCATAACAGCATACAATCGTATAACAGATGAGCACTGTAAAGTCCATTCCAATATATATACTCCTGACTATGTTGTGGTTGTTGATGAAACTTTGCTTAAATCAGAAGATGTGACTAAAGGACTGAAGGAAACAGGCGCGCTCATAATCAACAGTAAAAAGACCCCTGAAGAGATAAGAAAGTTAGTGAATGGCTATAAGGGCAGAGTGTGCGTAGTAGATGCCGAAAAAATCTCTATGGAAACATTGGGAAAGAATTTTCCCAATACTCCTATGCTGGCTGCAGTAGTCAAGATTAGTAATGTTATAGATAATGAACGTTTCATAAATGATATGAGAGAATCTTTCCAGCATAAATTCGCTCACAAGGAGAATCTTATAGAAGGGAACATGAAAGCGCTTGTTAAAGCGATGGAAGAGGTAAAGGTAGGATAGGTAGTAATTATGAAAACGAGAGCTAAAGATATCAATGAAAAGATAACATGGCAGGAAGTTACAACAGGCGCTGAAATATATGAACCTGCAACATCTCTTCTTGTGGAGACAGGTGACTGGAGAGTAATGATCCCTGTGTTTAAAGAGGACAAGTGTAGACATTGTATGCTTTGTGTACCATTCTGTCCGGACAGTTCTATCCCGGTAAGGGACGGGAGGCGTCTTGATTTTGATTTTAAACATTGTAAAGGCTGTGGTATATGTGTCAAAGTATGTCCGTTTGACGCGATAGATTTTGTAAAGGAGGAAAAGTAAATGGCGAAGAGAGACAGAATGTCCGGCAATGAGGCCGTAGCAATGGCAATGAAACAGATAAATCCCGATGTCATGGGAGCTTTTCCTATTACACCGTCAACTGAGATTCCTCAATATTATTCTCAGTATATAGCTGATGGAGAGGTAGATACCGAATTTGTGGCAGTGGAATCAGAGCACAGTGCTATGTCAGTATGTATCGGAGCGTCTGCTGCAGGAGCCAGAGCTGTTACGGCAACATCATCGGCAGGACTTGCTTATATGTGGGAGCTGCTTTATGTCGCGGCATCGGCAAGACTTCCTATTACTATGGCGGTGGTAAACAGGGCTTTGACAGGGCCGATCAATATCAACAACGATCATTCGGACTCCATGGGAGCCAGAGATTCCGGATGGATACAGATATATGCGGAATCTAATCAGGAAGTATACGATAATTATATTCAGGCTATGCCTATTTCGGAAACTATAAGGCTGCCTATAATGATATGCCAGGACGGTTTTATTACAAGCCACGGTGTTTCTAATATAGAGCTTTTGGAAGATAATGAAGTAAAAGAATTTGTAGGTGAGTATCATCCCGAAAATTACCTGCTTAAGTCAGAGAATCCTCTGGCAGTAGGTCCTTACGGGATATCACCATATTATATGGAGGTTAAGAGATCTCAGGCTCAGGCCATGAAGGATGCTATGCCTATAATTATGGATGTAGCAAAGAGGTTTGAAAAACTGACTGGCAGAAAATACGGATTCTTTGAAGAATATATGATGGATGATGCAGAGGTTGCGCTGGTAGTTATAGGTTCCAGCGCAGGAACAGGAAAAGAAGCTGTAGACAGACTAAGGGCAGAAGGAAAGAAAGTGGGACTCATCAAGCTGAGAGTTTTCAGACCGTTTCCGAGAGTTCCTCTTGCAGAAGCTATGTGTAAAGTGAAGGCCGTAGCAATAATGGATAAGGCAGAAAGTTTTTCCAACAGCGGAGGACCGCTCTTTAATGAGGCGAGAAGCTCGCTTTATGATCTTGCCAACAGACCTCATGCCATTAATTACATTTACGGATTGGGAGGAAGAGATATCACAGTTGAAGATTATTACGAAATTTATAATGATCTGTTCATAATAAATGAAACAGATGATCCGGGAGATGTTTACAGGTATGTAGGCGTAAGAGACTCACGTTATGGTGAGAGAGGATTCGATCATAAAAGATATGAAGAATAGGAGATCACAGTCATGACATATAATTTGAAAAGAGAAGTAGAAAAACCTGAAAGACTGGCCGGAGGTCACAGATTATGCGCAGGATGCGGAGCGGGAATAGCTGTACGCGGTGTACTCAGGGCTCTTGATGAAGGTGATAAAGCAGTAATAACCAATGCCACTAGCTGTCTGGAGGTCTCCACATTCATATATCCTCATACAGCTTATTATGACAGCTACATACATACAGCCTTTGCCAATGGAGCAGCTACCACGTCAGGTGTCGAAGCGGCATATAAGACTATGAAGAAACTGGGAAGGGTAAAGGATAATTTTAAATTTATAGCTTTCGGAGGGGACGGCGGTACATATGATATCGGAATGCAGTCTCTTTCAGGGGCTATGGAACGAGGTCACGATATGGTGTATGTATGTTACGATAATGAAGCCTATATGAATACAGGTATACAGAGATCATCGTCAACTCCGAGATTTGCTGATGCAACAACATCGCCGGCGGGAATAAAAATCCCGGGTAAGATACAAAACAAAAAAGACCTTACATCAATAATAGCTGCACATAATATTCCTTATGCGGCTCAGACGACCTTTATGGGCAATTTTAAGGATCTTCATGAAAAGGCGCATAAGGCTATATATACAGAGGGCCCTTGCTTTCTCAATATACTGTCACCATGCCCCAGAGGCTGGAGATATGAGACAGAGGACCTTGCGGAAATCTGCAGACTTGCTGTAGATACATGTGTATGGCCTATGTATGAAATAGTAGATGGTCAGTGGCACTTAACATATGAGCCAAAAAAGAAATTGCCTGTAGAAGAATTTCTAAAAAAACAAGGAAGATTTAAGCATATGTTTAAAAAAGGCAGCGAATGGATGATCGATGAAGCCCAGCAGTATGTCGATGAACAATGGGAAAAGCTGCTTAGCAAGTGTAAATAATATAGATAAGTTAAGACGGTACATTGAGGGAAGTATCCTCAAAGCACCGTCTTTTTATTATGTGGTCTTATGTTCGTTGAGCACGAAAAACGTGCGAAACAAAAACCACCTGTTATGCGGGTGGGCATCGATGGCTATACCAGAAAATTCTCCGAGCTGATAGAATGGGGTTGTTCAAGCTTCATGGGATACTTGAAGGGAAAAAGTGCACTTATGATCTTTGATAAGCATGTGAACCTAAAATATAAATTTGGGAACAGGCATTTTTGGGCAGAAGGATATTATGTAAGTACAATAGGATTGAATGAGACAACAATAAAAGAAATACATTTAAGAGCAAGAAAAACATGATATAGCATTAGATAAGTTGAGCGTGAAAGAGTATGAAGACCCCTTTAAGTAAGACATAGATCCCCTTCAGGGGAATGCAAAGGAGGCAAATACAATGAGGCTTGAACAAAGTAAAAGCCCACGCCTTCAGACGCGGATAGGTAATGAGGGCTTATAGCCATGAGCAAACCACCTGTTTGACGGATGGTCATGATTGCCTGGCATTCATCCGTTTATGATTTTTTCCTTACCGGCCATATATCCAAGGACTGTGAGCATAACGGCGAAAATCAGCAGGACTGTGATGGGAGCGGACCATGAGCCGATTTGGTCATATATTTTACCCGTTACCGTAGGGCCCACCGCAGCCAGTAGATAGCCTATTGATTGCGACAGCCCTGATAAAGCCGAAGTGTCGGCAGGGTTGGCTGTATGCAGGCCGAAAAGAATCATGGAAAAGCTGATGGTGGCTCCGGAGCAGAAGCCACAGCAGATAAGAGCGATTATGAGAGCAGCCATATTGTCGGAAAACAGCATTGCTGAAAGCCCTGTGACATAAATCACTCCCAGGCCGAGGCCTATAAATGACTGATTCCTGCTCTTACTGGCCAGAAGTGGGATTATTAGAGAGCCGGGAATTCCCAAAAGCATATATATTGAATTAAAATATCCGGCAGTTGAGGTGTCAAAGCCCTTGCTTTGCAATATGGTTGCAAACCATGCCACAAGGCAGTAAAACAGCAGTGACTGGATACCCATATACAAAGCGACGCACCAGGTCATGGAATCCTTTGTAATGGGCCGACGGCCTTCGGCATTTTCGTAGATACCCAAGTCATTTGTAAGCTGTAGATTTTTATTGGGAAGCCACAAAATAAGAGCAGCAAAGGCAAGGATAATCCATACTAATAAGGCAAATTGCCATCCGAAAGCTTTTGCAATAGGTACGCTTATGCCCCCTGAAATACCTGCGAAGACCGACATGGTGGTCGTATATGCGCTGGTCAGTATGCCGATTCGAGCCGGGAAAAAAGCCTTGATAACTGCAGGAATCAGAACATTTCCCACAGCGATACCCAGGCCGATTACAGCTGTACCGACAAACAAACCGCTGATATTTGCGAAAGAGCGCAAAATAATTCCGACAAATAAAAGGATGATTCCCGTCAGCAGCACCTTGCCGGCGCCTAGCCTGTGAGAAAAGCTGCCTATGAAAAAAGAAACTGCACTGAATGCCATAAGAGGAATGGTTGTCAACATTCCCGCCGACATATTAGATAAACTCAGGTCATCGGAAATGTACCCTATCAGGGACCCGACACCGGTAATGGGAGCTCTCAGAGCACATGAAAAAACAATGATTGCCGAAAGCAGAACAATAGCTTTTTTTGATTTCATATAGTTGTCACCTCAGCTGCATAATAAATAATCTGTGCAAAAAATTTTTGAGTAGATTATAGCATATCTTTTTGAGCCGAGCAAACCAAAAAGCATTAATGACTGCTGCGAGCTGCCAGGAATGTATGGAGATGCTGTTTTTCCCCGTACTCGTGATAATGGAAATATTCGGAGAAAACAGTGTTGGAGCCTACCTTCTTATCAGCAACTATACTGTATCCGCACGAATGGAGAACATCCATATATGAGCGCAGTGTAATAAAAGGCTTCATGGCATTTTTGTACTCCTTTGTAATATTACAGGCGGACTTAGCGCCGTCATCATAATAAGACAGACAGCCGGCAATGGAAGCGGTGTCCGAAAAATAAGGGTCGATATATTGATAAAGGGGCTTATCAAAAAAGAACGCGTAATTGTATGAGCCCAGATAATCTATCATAAGGTCGATGCACTTTTTTTTAAGCGGCAGCCTGTTTGAAGACGACACGATGTAAATAATATTGAGATTGGTTTCAAGAGCGTTTATGTGCTTGCGTATGGCTGTGACGGCGTTTCTGGAAAGGCTCATGATAACAAGCGTCGAGTTTTGTATGTATTGAGCATTGCTGTAAAGATACGGGAACACAGATGCAATATCGGGAAACAATATGACATCATGGCGCGGAATATGTGCGGATATAGCTTCATTAAGCCATGTACGCGCCTCGTAATTCAAGGAAAGATATTGCTGAGGCGCTGAAAGAAAACATTCGTAAAATATAGGCTCATGCTCAGGGGTGGTCAGATCGATAAAGTAATCATCGCAGAAGCACGGGTCAAAATCCAGGTCCGTATCCTCGTCTGCAAAGAGTATACCGTCTTCAATATGGCCGGTGTAGCCGCATGAGCAGTGAAGCCTACCGGAGCTTATGGTGTCGGCGGACATTTTCACGTTGTCCATATCAAGAGAGCCTCCGCAGTCGGGACAGGCCAGATAAGTGAGGAATCTCAAGGGCAGGCCGTTGTTGCGTGACGCTGCGGCCGGAGCATTGTTTGAGGCTACAAGAACAGCTTCTTTGGATGTTAGAGCATTAAGCTTCAAGTCAATGGTTTTAATGGTAGCCTTGGCAGCCTCTATCTGCTTGGAGAGTCGGTCCTTTTTATCCTCAAAGAGAGTCTTAAGCTCCTTATAGCGCAGGGGGTCCTTTTCATCAAAAATCCTTGAAATGTTGACAAACTGGCGCATTTCCTCAAGAGAAAAGGCAGATTCACGCAAATCTGTAAGAAGCTGCATTTCAAATTCGTTTAGTTCGCCAAAGTTATATTGCGCGCCGTTTTTCTTAGGGGTAATTAGCCCTTCTTCTATGTAGTATCTGATGGTTGAAATGGGAACATTGTATTTCTTGGAAAATTCGCCTATTTTCATTGAAAGCACCTCCCTTATATTATGAGTAATTATACCATAAAATCTTAGGTGCACTAAAGGTTTTGGAATTAAAAAAATTTTTTGACTAATTGACATTTACCGCACATGATACTTTATTTTTATAAGCAGAGAAATTATTGCAGATATATTTATCGAAAAGGAGGAAGAAATGACTGAACAAGTAGGCGGCGTATCAAGCTTGCAAAAAAACAAGTATAGCGTATTTTCCGTATTTTGTATGATTTACTGTACTGCCAGCGCAGGAGCATTCGGCGTAGAGGAAATCGTCAGCGGCTGCGGACCGGGTATGACAATATGTATCTTGGTAGGTATGGCATTAGTATGGGCGTACCCTGTAGTCCTCGGTACGGCGGAGCTAGCGTCAATAATGCCGGGAGAGGGCGGATATTATTACTGGGCCAAGCATACTCTTGGAGAATTCTGGGGATATGTGATGGGAATAAACGGCGCCGTAAGCTTTTATGTATGCAGCTCCACATATGTAGTGATGTCGGTTAATTATCTGGCCACCATAATTGAAATGACTCAGATGGAAGCAACAATCATAAAACTCGTAATTATATTGATTTTTACTATCTTAAACCTGAAAGGTCTCAAGGACGTAAGTATCGTAAGCATGATATTTGCAGTATGCGTAGTAGTACTCTTTGCGGTTGTTTCTATAGTGGGCTTCTCCAACTGGAGCTATAGTCCGTTTGAGCCATTTATGCCTGAGGGGCTGGATGTTATATCCGGTATAAGCATGGGCATAGGCCTTGGTATATGGATGTACTGCGGATTCGGCGCAGTAACGCTGATGGCGGGAGAAATTTCTAATCCTCAGGTTATATCAAAGGCAATGAAGCTGGCAGTACCTGCCGCAGCCCTTACATATCTCCTTCCTACAGCTGCAGGACTTGTTTCCGTAGGACAGTGGGAGATGTGGAGCCCGGGAGAAACAGGTGGTATTGGATTCCCTACAGTCCTTTCGCTGGGCTTCGGCGATGCCGGTAAGGTTATCTTCGTAGTGGTTGCCATGGTTGCTGCATTGTCAAGCTTCAATACCAACATGGCAGGAGGCTCCAGGTCCTTCTTCGTTTTGGCAGACGACAGGCTGTTCCCTAAAAAATGGATAACCAATGTGACGAAAAAGAGCGGAGTTCCGTATGTAGGCGTACTTTCAATAGCAGTTGTGACTCTGCTGATGATGCAGATAGAGTTTAAGGCGCTGGTTCTCATTCAGGTAATTCCTATTCTGGTATCGCAGGTGCTGGTATCTGTAATAATTGTAAAAGCGAGAAAAGTCATTCCTATGGATTTGAGAAAGGACTGCTATACGGTAAGCGGAGGAAAGGTAGGCTTGTTCCTTATAACTGTACTGCCGGCATTCGTAGCGGTATTAGCGTATTATATGAACGGCATGGACTACTTCCTTTACGGACAAATATTCCTGCTGCTTGTGGGAGTTACATATCCTATAGCAAAGATTGGACTGGGCGGATATTCAGAAAGGAATCCTGAGCTTTTCCCTAAAAATCCGGATACAAAACTGGCGTATGGCGATTTGTACCGTATTGCAAAATATATGGCTGTAATAGGTGTCGTATCAGTAGTGGGATATTTCTACTTTGACTTTATGGAAGGCGATTGGGGACCTGCTTATTATGCTGAAATGTATGGCAGCGGACTTTTGAGCAGCTTTGATGCTATGAGAATGGCGCTGATGTCCGGAGGAATAGCATGTATCGTTATTGCAGTTCTGCTCTGTGTTGTGGCAAGAAAAAAAGATAAGAAAATAGCGATGCCGACAAAGATTACGGTTTCTGTAGGAAAACACCAGGATGAAGGCTGAAAAGTGAAAGAAAGAAGGTATTGAAGTTATGGACAAGATATTGATAAACGGCGCTGTTTACACAATGGACAGCGCCAATCCGAAGGCTGAAGCAGTTGCTATTAAAGATAATATTATAAAGGCAGTAGGAAGCAGCGATAAACTTTTAAAGCTTAAAACGAGAAATACGGAAGTTATAGATATGAAAGGCGCCATGGTGCTGCCGGGACTGATAGATGCTCACTGCCATCCGGCGATGACAGCATTTTTTAAGGGGGCTGTACAGTTTGATGAAGAAATGTCTTTGGAAGAAGTACTTGAGACTCTTAAAAAAGCTGTAAAGGCTAATCCAGATAAAGACTCATATGTAGGTATGGGGTATAATGAGTTTATATTTGAAAATCTGGAGTATTCGGTTGATCTGTTGGATGAAATATGCCCGGATAAGCCTGTAATATTGATGGGAAGCGGATTCCACGCATGCTGGGTAAACTCAAAAACTTTTGAGCTGGCACAGATAACTGAAGCGACGCCGGACCCAGTTCCGGGATATCAGTATTTTGGACGTGATAAAAACGGAAAGCTAACGGGCCATGTAGTAGAGTGCGAGCCGGAAAATATGATTTTCCGAAAGGTAAATTTCTTTGACAGAGATATATTGGAAAAATCCTATGAAGAGATGTCGGAGGAGTTTTCCAGAGTCGGCGTGACTTCCTTTGCAGGCTGCGGAAATTATGACTGGATGGGAGAAGACGCATATGCGATTCCTGCAAGGATGACAGGCAGTGGAAGGCTTGGACAGAGATTTTTTGAATGTACTTTTGTGGAAACAGCGGATCGTGCGGAACCTGCCCTTGAAGAATTGATAAGATTAAGCAAGATATATGATAATGATAAGTTCAGAGTTAATACTTATAAAGTGATCTTAGACGGAACCTTTGAAACTAAGTCCGCTAGCGTTTCTTATAAATATGTAGACGGATACGAGCCTGTTAAGCCTATACTTGAAGGTGAAGCTATAAAAAGAATGTATGAAAAAGTTGCCAGTTATGGTTTTGATATACATACACATGCTATCGGCGACCGTGCAGCCCGGGCTATGATAGATGGAGCTGAAGCTGTGAGAGCAGCAGGCTTTGATGATATAAGACTTACTAATGCACACACTCAGTATGTGGCTAAAGAGGATAGAAAAAAATTCGGCGAACTTAATATCATTGCCAACACATCAGGAGGATGGCACTATTGGTATCCCGGAATTGAAGAAATTATGGGGCCGATACATAAAGAGGAGTTCATGCTCAAGGAAATAATGGACGGTGGAGCCATAATGACCATGGGAAGCGACCGTCCTGCTGATGAAGTGGGATATGACCCGAGAACAGCAATAGCTACAGCAATGACAAGACGATATGCAGGATTTTTCCACGACCCTAAAATGCTGATTCTTGAGCCTGAGAATCAAAAGCTTTCTCTGCAGTCCTGCCTTGAAGCCTATACGGTGAACGCAGCATATCAGCTGCACATGGAAAATAAGTTGGGTCAGCTTAAGGAAGGTGCCTATGCGGACATTACTGTCTTTGAAAAAGATATGTTCAAGATAGAACCGGAAGAAATATTAAACGATAAAGTTATTATGACCATATTCGATGGAAGAGTAGTGTATAGAGATAATTAGAGGTTTCTAAAATTTATACGGCAAAATGGCGATTTTTATTAAAATTGATTAAAATCCTACTATTAGTTTCAGGCAAAATAATAACTACCGGCCTTAGCCGGTAGTTATTATTTACAGAGAATTTGTTCGGCCAATGTCATCTCCTGTTTCAGCAGACTTTCCAGAATGCTGAAAGCTTCACTATAGGCGATGTTATTTCTTTGATCAAGAGCAGCTTTATAAAAACCATTTTTAACTGCTATCCATTTTCTGTAGTATTCTTTATCTTGAAATAAAGAAAGTGCGTGCGAGTTAATATATTTTTTTTCAAGAAAATGGCGATACAAATAACGACCGGTTAGCAGTGCGTCTGTGAATTTGGCCGGCAGCAGCGCAGTTTCTTCATTTTCAGACACCCATATGTCAGCTTGCATGCGAAAGTTGTTTAAAGTTTTGGGGTGATTTTTTATTACTTCCTTTGCCTGATCAAACGGGGCTGACTTATATCCCGGAGGATACTTTTCAGATGTTTTCATTTTGACCGGAATAAGGGCGTAGGAGTTTGAAACAAGAGATTTAGAAGGATATTTTTTATTATGGAATCCATAAGTGGGATCAAAACAGAGTTGCTGATCTGACAATGTTTTTTTAGTTATAAAATAATGAGGTCCGTGCTGGATTTGATACAGTGGATTCCATGGTATAAGGAAGGCATCCATTCCAATGATAACAAATTTTCCATTGATGGTATTTGACCATTCTGAATCTTTTTCTTTTTGGGAAACACAAGGCTGCTTTAATTTCATTCCCATCTTTTCCAACATTTCCGGCAGTTTGCGTGTGAGGAATACGGAACAGATCGGGTCGTATCTGAAATCGCTTTCAGACCAGAGATGAGAAAATGCATATTCATAGTTTAGACCGAAATTACCGGCTAATGTTATCATACAGTCATGATAACAGTTAAGTCCATGAAAATGTATGAGATTCACCGGATCATCACTCCTTACTGCGTTTGGTTTTGCCTGTGGATGTTTTCTCTAAAGTTTTTGTAAGTCTGATGTGTTGTGGTCTTTTATAATCTGCCAGATGTTCTTCGCACCATCTATAAATCATTTCTGTGGTGATCTCAGGCCCGGAAGGGATAATATCGGCGCATACTGTCTCGGTTCCCGGTTTATCTGTCTGGTAGTAAATAAGACAGTCTTTTACCAGTGCACTGTTTAACAGCCGAGTCTCTATTTCTTCAGGAAAAACATTAAATCCTCGAACAAGGATCATATTCTTTTTTCTTCCGCAGATATAGAGATATCCGTCTTTGTCAAAATAACCTATATCCCCGGTATGGAGCCATCCATTATGCAAGACTTCATCAGTGGCTTCCCTATTATTATAGTAGCCTATCATGATATTTGGACCCCGCGCAATTATTTCGCCTAGCTTGTCAGGTTCACCTGTAGTTCCTTCTTCTGTTTTTAATAAAACCTCAATTCCCGGAAGAGGCAGCCCTACAGAAGCAAGTTTGTCAGCAGGCAGACCCTGAAAAGGCTGTGCTATGAGAGGAGAGGCCTCGGTCATTCCGTACCCTGACCAGAAACGTATTTGTGGGAATGCAGCACTGAGTCTTTCTAAAGTACCTTCCGGAGCTTTACTTCCTCCAAAACCGAAATATCTTAAAGTAGAAATATCATAAGGAATGGGACGGCCTAAAGTCTGATCCATCAATACGGCAGCAAGAGTTCCGCCGTCATAATGACTGATGGAGTGCTCTTGTGCTGACCGATAGAGTTTATCCAGTGTAAAATTATTGGCCATTGGGAGAAGAGGAAAGCCTCGAATAATACATGAGAATGTAATAAGCAGGCCATATATGCCAAATAGAGGTGTTCCTAAGGCATAACGCGGATCAGGATCCTGATATTTTTCATAACCCATGTGTTCCAGATAAGCATGGACTGTAAAGGCTATATTACGTTCAGAAAGCTGAACTAATTTTACTTTTCCTGTAGTTCCCGATGATGACAGCAGAAGCATAGGTGTATCAGGGTCGACAGTTTTTATTTCGGATGATGTTTGTGGCATATTATAAAAGCAGTTTACGGAAACAATCTGAGGAGGGGTAATGCAAAGCGATATGGCATTCTGGCATTTCTGTTTTAAGTTTTCTGAGGTGAGAATCAGTTGTACGGGAACATAACAGAGCAGGTCGGATAGTTCATCTGAGCTTAAGCGGTCGTTTAATGGAAATGCTGTCCAACCTGCTTGTAGAACAGCGAAGAGAGATGCGAGAAAATCTGTTTCATCGGACATAAAGATAGCTGCAATATGTTGATTTGACGTGTCCGGGAAAACGGTCTGCAGTTTTGCGGCACGAAGTGCGAGTTCTTTGTAAGAGACAGACTCTTGATCTCCCAGAAGTGCAGCGATATCCTGATCCTTTCTTTTGTATAAAGCGTCTCTTATCATAACTACTCCCTTCTTATTTTTTCTTCGACAAGTTCAATCATTTGCCCGACAACTAAACAGCGACCCATTTCAGGCAGTCCGATGGTAACATTAAAATGATTTTCTACAGCCATCAAAAGACTGACATATGAGAGAGAATCAAAATGCAGGTCTTTATACAGATGGGTTGTTTCTGTAACAGAGGAAGATAACTTAGTTTTACTTTTTATAAGAGTTAAGATTTCATTTTTTATAGACATTATATTACTCCTTTTTTAGAACAGGGGCTGTCGATATTGATTAAATAGTTTCGATAGCCCCATGTTATAGTGTTATTCGATAAAAATACCGCCACTGATAGATCCGGTCATATTTTGTTCTGTCGTTGTCCCTTCTGCCGTGATTCCCATAATAATAGCTATTAAGGTGCCGGAGGAGAGTGGGATATTCAATCCTGTTGAATTTGCTCTTCGAATGGTATATTTAGGGATTTCTGCTCCGGAAACATAAGGTGGAAAGTATACAATACTATTTGGTATGATTGTGAAAATTAAACTGTTATTGTCTCCTGTAGCTAAACACATGAAGGGACGTATGGTGACCCCTGCATCTAATGATAAAGATTCCCGGTTGGCAAATACACCATAAAAATTTTGTAGTGTACCGTCAAAAGGCATTACAAAAGAGGCTGGATAGGATCTGTCTTCTCTTATAGTAATTACTCCTGAAGTCCATTCTCCGGGATCAAGATACATTTGGTAACCGTTTTCATTGCCAAAACCTACATAGGCTATTCGATATGGGTCTCCAGCCGTATCGGTACTCAGCTGTGCGCCTGTAGAATTGCTGTTTGATAAAGAAAAAGGTATTGTCGCTGCTGTGGGCCCTCTTTCGCCTTGAGGTCCAGTGAGGCCTGCTTCGCCTTGGGGGCCGGCAGGCCCTATTTCACCTTGAATTCCTGTAGGTCCTGTTTCGCCCTGAGGCCCAGTAGGTCCTGTTTCACCCTGAGGTCCGGCAGGCCCTATTTCACCTTGAGGTCCGGCAGGTCCTGCTTCACCTTGAGCTCCGGCAAATCCCCTTTCACCTTGAGGTCCGGCAGGCCCTGCTTCACCTTGAAGCCCGGCAGGCCCTGCTTCACCTTGAGGTCCGGCGGGTCCTCTTTCACCTTGAGGTCCGGCAGGCCCTGCTTCGCCTTGAAGTCCGGCAGGCCCTCTTTCACCCTGAGGTCCGGCGGGCCCTCTTTCGCCCTGAGGTCCGGCAGGCCCTCTTTCACCTTGAGGTCCGGCAGGCCCTGCTTCGCCTTGAGGTCCGGCAGGGCCGGGCTCACCTTGAGGGCCAGGTATACCCGCCTGACCTTGAGGCCCGGCTACTCCCCTTTCGCCCTGAGCTCCTGTAGGCCCTGTTATATAATGCGGAGAACAGCAGAGATTTTGAGGAGGACGGCAACTTTGAGGCTGGCATTTATTAGAATGGCCGTTGAGCCGATTATTGTAAGACATTAAATTACCCCCTGTCTGTTTAAATAGATATGTTAAAACATATCTATTATTAAGTTATGTATGGCTTATGGAAATGTGACTTTATCCCGTCCTGATGTGGCATTGACTGTAGCAGAAAAGAATGGGTATAATAAAGAACAAAACGTTAGATAAGATTGGTTTTTAAGGAAATTTTTCTTTACAATGTGGACAAAATGAGCTATTAATATATCTGATATAATCATATAAAAAGACTCTTTGAGATTTCAAAGAGTCTGTTGTTTTGTATAAAGTTATATTTTTTGAATTTTATATCAGTCCCATTTTTTTCATTTCATCTTCTATTCTCTTATCCACGGCTTCAGAAGGCGGACAGAGTGGAAGTCTGAAAAACGGTTTGAACATACCCATCTTAGCAAGAGCAGCCTTTACCGGAATCGGATTCACATCGGCGAACATACTGTCGATGATAGGTTTCATAGAAAGCTGAAGTTCTCTTGCTCTTTCAATGTTTCCTTCAAAAAAGCTCTTGGACATTTCAACCGATTCTTTTGGCATAATATTGGCGATTACGGAGATATATCCGTCGCCTCCCAGTGAAAGAAGAGGAACAACCATATCGTCGTTTCCTGAGTATACGGCAAAATCCTCAGGAACAAGCCTGCATATTTCGGCAACCTGAGCAATATCCCCGCTGGCTTCTTTAATAGCCACGATATTAGGGTGTTTGGAAAGTGCAGCTACGGTGGAAGGCGCGATATTCACTCCTGTACGTCCCGGTACTGAGTACAGAATACAAGGGACGGAAACAGCATTTGCGGTTGCTGTGTAATGTTCTATAAGCCCCTGCTGTGAACACTTATTGTAATAAGGTGTAACCAGAAGTAAGGCATCGACACCTGCTTCTTTTTCTATTCTTTTTGCCAGGTTGATTCCATGTGCAGTATCATTGCTGCCGGCTCCTCCTATGACAGGGACTCTTCCTGCTGCTGTATCAACACAGAATTTGATGGTTGCGATGTGTTCTTCGTCATCCATAGTGGAAGCTTCTCCTGTAGTTCCGCATGCGATAATAGCGTCGATTCCCTGTTCTATCTGCCAGTTGATGAGATTACCATAAGCCTTAAAATCCACTGAACCATCTTCATTAAATGGAGTTGCTATAGCAACTCCGCATCCTCTAAATAATGCCATTTTGTTTCCTCCTCGAAATTATCAGGTAAAAATATGTAAAAAAAAGTTGCATCCTATCGATGCAACAAGAAACGCAAATGTTTTTCTGTTGACCGATAGCGCCTCTGCTCAGATTTTGTGAGCAGGAGTATATGACGTGTTATCATCATATCCCAGAAATCCGCCATGCCTGACAAGATCCTTCGGCGGTATCTCCTTTCACCGACTTCATTGGCTGCCGCCTCAGTTCGATTACTGTTATTTACCGCACCTCTATCAACTTTAATATAGAGTCTACACGTTTTGAACGAGAATGTCAACCGGTATTTATAAATCATAAAAATCTTGATGTATGCTTTATAAAAAAACATAGGAGATATCAAAGATTCTCCTATGTTTGCATAATATATTTATTTATATAGATTATAAAATAATCAGCTGCGGCGCTTTTTATGTATTGCTGCGCCTCCTGCTGCCACCGCAAGGAATGCCAGAGTTATATATAACGTTATGTTTATATTATCTCCGGTTTTTGACGAACTGTTTTTCTCAGAATTTCCGGGATTTACAGCAGGAGAACCTTTTACAGTGACAGTAGTACTGGCTTTTGCGTTTCCTGATTTTGCCGTTATGACAGTTTTGCCGCCGGATATAGCTGTGACATTTCCGTTGTTATCTACTGATGCTATTGAAGGATCACTGCTTTTCCATATGATAGAGGAATCTATCGCATCAGATGGACTTGTCTGCGCGTGTATCTGCCTGGTATCTCCTTTTTTTATGGTCATCTCAGTCGGATCAAGAGTGATTTTTTCAACTCCTTTTGCAGTAATAGTCAGTGTACAGCTGGCTTTAAGGGTCATATCAGCGTCACTTGATGCAGTTACTGTTACTGTTCCCGGTTTGAGGGCAGTGAGAATCTGAGCTTTTTCTCCGCTGAAGCTCTCGGTACAGTCGAGGCTCACACTGTCTGCATCCCCACTTATACTCCAGTGTATTTTAGTACTGGAAGGATTATTGGAGCCGATAATTGAAGCTGATAATTCGACCGGTATTCCGGAAGAATCTTTTGTGAGCAGTATATTTTTTTCGCTGCAGTCAAGGGTTATACTTTCAGGATAATCTTTTGCGAAACCTCCGTTTCTGGCAGCGGTATTTTCTGCAGAAGCCATTGCTGCAAAGGTCCAGCAGCTTCCCAGATTGCCTTGATTGCGTACTGGCGTCAGAGTTCCTGTATCTCTTAAATCAAAACTTTCGGGCAGATTTCCGTCGAAAGATTCCGTTCCGCTGGCATTTGGGAGATTAAGGGTCAGAACACCGTTTTTTGATTTGATATTCAGTGGGTTGATATCAATATCGTTTGAAATATTATCATATAAATTGTTATTGATATTATCTTGAGTGTTTTTATTTTTTGATGTCTTTTTTAAGTCGTTTGGTGTGGTTTTTATATAGCTGTCGGTATCGACGTTACGAGTATAGGCGCGTATGCAAGGAAAAATCCCGTATTCGCCAATATCTTCTTTTTTGCCGTTTGATTCTAAGAAAGCAACATTTGATTGAGGACGTATGCAGGAAATGGAGTCCCCGTAATTTGAACTTGCGCCCATGCTTATTTTATTGTCTTCTTTTGTACTTTCCAGATAAACCTTTACTGAAAAATTGCTCCCTGGCGGTATCAATATGGGCTCAGAAAGTCTTTCTGTATAAAAACCTGCATATTTTTTTACACCTTCGCAGACTTTCTTTGTCTCTTCATTGCAAGTAATGAAAATCTCATATCGTGTGTCAGAACTTAATATCTGAAATGATGCTGCCTGCAGAAGTTCCGGTGAACTGCTTTCGTTGATAAAATGTTCTTCTGCTGAAAAGCTTGTATCAGAGGAGATTGTCGATACATTTCCGGCAATATCGTTGAAATATTGGTGATTGTAGTTATCAGGCGATTCATCGGCAATAAATATTGCAGGGTTGTTGGTTGTCATAAAAGCATCTTCATATGAAAGATAAAAATATCCGTTATCGCCGGTATTTTCTCCCCATGAGTTTTTAACGATGAAGGCTCCGTCATTTTTTGGCTGAGGAAGCTCATTGCCCCCGGTATAATTCGGATTACCCTTAAAATTTTCTTTTTTGTAATTGTCATCCCAGCCTACTATGGTAACAATATGTCCGCCATCATTTCGAGTCGGATATTCATAAGCCTCATCGATGTACCAGTTCAATCCGTCAGGTGTATAGTAAGCGTTGGCGGCAAGAATATAAATGTCTGCAGCGCCGTAATTGTAAACGCCGTTTTTAACATGTTCAATAAAGCTTTCATTAGTTTCGTTTGGCAGATAAAGTGCATTTTGGATATGATATTCTGCCTTTGAAGATAAGTCTTTATAATCGTAGTTTGAACTTTCTTCTTTTCCCGGAGAAGGATAAGGATCATCATTTTCGTTTACAGGACCGTCCCAATTGGAGAAGTAAGCCATTGACATAAGGAAGTGTCCTCCGCCGTTAATTCCTGTGTTATAAGCGTAGCTGCTTCCATCTTTGTCTGTAAGTGCTGTAAGCATGTTTTTTTCGGAAAAATCAAGGTCTTTTATAGCATCAGAGTTCAGTTCTTTTTTCAGGCTGAGTTTATATGTATTTTTCTGTGAAAAAGTTTTATCGAGACTTTTTACTTTGAGAAAATATTTTCCCGAGCCTGCCTCATATCGTATGTTCTGTGATTTATTGTCATGTACTGATTTTTTCAGTTCTTTTCCTGTTTCGTCATATAGATAAAGACCGACAGATATGTCTGCAGGAGGCGTTAGAGTAAGGCTGAGATCTGCTTTGTTATCAAGTGTAAAGCTGTACCAGTCAATATCTTCGGAATTATGAATTGTAGCCTCGATTTCTCCCGGAAAGCTCAGGGCTGTGGCATCATTTTTTGTATTATTTGCTTCATATCTGTCGCCTTTTCCCTCGCCGACCTCATATACAAAAGTTTTTATATTGCTGGGAAGAATTTTATCATTAACAGATGAATATGAAAGTACTTTTAAAGTAGTTGTCTCTTCTATTGTAATGGCGTTTTTATAAATAGTTCCCTTATCTTTGGAAGGTGTGCTTCCATCTGTTGTATATCTTATTACAGCGCCGTCCATATTAGTGGAAAGTGTAATTTGCGTACCTTTTTCCAAGAAACCGGAAGACTGGCTGGCATTTACGTCTCCGGCTGCAACTTCTGTTATTTTTATTGTTTCGGTACGCGAGTGATTGCCGGTTTTGTTTACTGTACAGAAAGAAAGGATCATAGGCTCCGTAACAGTCACAGGCTCGCTGTATATTTTGCCGTTAGTAAGCGGATCTGTTCCATCTGTGGTATATCGTATTTCGGAGTCAGTATCCATGCAGACAAGGGTTATTTTATCTCCCCATGTCATGTTTTTTCTTGCATTTTCAGCATAGGCTCCGTACATAAACTCAGTCTGTATGCCTGCAAAACATATATCTTCTCCAGGTGATTCGGGAATTATAGGAAAACTGCTGTCATTTATGAGAAGTGTCGCAGCTCCGCCTCCGGGGATTTCTTTCAGGTCTATTGAACTTTCAAAAATTTTGTCTACCTGCACACCGTCTACATTAGATGGATTTTTGCTGTCGCTGCTGAGGGAGTAGATACCTGATGCTTCTCTAAGATACAGGGCAATATTATAATTGGTAATTACTTCTTCTATATTGGAGGCTTTACCGTCCTTTGCGATGTATCCTGTATCTTTCAGCGCAGATTCGATTTCGTTCAGGCCGAGATTGTTTTCTCCTGTTTGTTTGTCTAAAATGGTTTTATATATAGAATCTCCGCCTCCGGGAAGGCCTTTTGTTTGATTTGCAAGATATCTGCCGAAAAGGTACCAGCTTCCGTAAGGATAGACTGTCATTTCATTGTCGGGAACATAATAGTCTTTATATATAAAAGGCGAAGAATATCCGTTTTTATTAGTGAATTCTACAAGCGCATCCACTTCATAGACCGAATTGGTTGTCGCCAGACCTGTAACGGCTATAGCGCTTTGTGAAAACATTTCATTAAGCCATGAATCGCAAAAACCTCCGGTCTGTGCGAAGTTCACGAGATGCTGAAGCTCATGAGCCAGGGTGCTCAGTGTTATTGTGCTGTCTGTCTGGGCTGTTCCCATGTGGAGCATATCCATAACATTTCCTGTGGCGTATTCGTATTCTTCTTGCGTGAACAAGTCGGCTGCATAAAAGAATCCTGCAAAGTCCATGGGATAAAAAACAAAGGCTGTCTTACCGTCTCCGTCTACATCTGCAAGGCTCCAGTCACCGAAAGCAGCCTTCATGGAGTTGTTGATTTTCTTATCTATATCGTCGGCATAAGATTTTGCCTGATCATTTGTTAAAAAGTTTCTGTATTCCACACTTCTCCATATGGTACATGTATCGCCTACGGCGGCAACTTCGATTTGGAAGCTGGCAGGACGACCGTTATAATAGTCACTGTAAATAGTTTTAGTATCTCCTATATTGTAAGAGCTGTCGGTTTTTGATCTTTTCTGTGGGCTCGGTTGAAGTTCAGGAAAATCAGTGTGCGTAAGAGACATCATACCACATCTGCCTTCATTTGCCGTGTTTTTTGCGGGGGTTGCCGGTGAGCCTGCGGCCTGATCTTGATTAATCCCCAGAGGCTGAGTTTTAGATAGCTCATCATTGGAGCTTATTGTGAAATCGAGATTTTCGGCAAAGAGTGAATTGCCGGAATAACCGTCTGTACCGTCTTTATCTATGGATGATGTTTTTTCCTGTGCCGAAACTGTTTGTGCTATGCCTGTCCATGTAAAAACAGGGATCGTACAGAACATTACCGCAGCCAAAGTGACTGCGGTAATATGAATTTTAATTTTTTTTGTTAAGATCTTTGTTTTCATAACTTTTTCTCCTCGCTGCGGTATCGAATGTTAATACATATATGTATAATATCATATAAGTTAAACAAAGAAATGTAATTTGTAAAATATATGTTTATTTTGTATCAGAAATCTTATCCGTTTTGCAGCCAATAATAAACAGGATCACTCCTAATATAGCGCCGCCTAGACCGCACCATCTGCATATGGAGATCATACCATAGAAATTACTCAGCAGTCCTTCTCCATATGTTTCCAGATAATATGCAGGGCCCCATGAACCTTCATACCATGAAATGATGAAGGATCCTGCGAACATCAGCAGTCCAAATATTATGAAAAAGATTCCCATTCTCCATATATCTCCCTGAGCTAATTTTGTCTTAGGGTTGATCGGATATTTTTCAGGCTGATTTTTGTATAGACCACCATACAATCGTTTAAAGGCTATATAAGCTATAAGACCTGAAATGGTTATGAGAAAACTGAATGTAAAAAATTCCAGTCCGTTTACCATGATACCGATGAAACCAATCAGGAACATTCCTCCTATGACATAGGCTTTTAGAGCTTTTCCTCCCTTTGCATACCATACGGTTCTTTCTTCGACAGGATACTTTTTCCTTATTTTCAGAAAAGCAAAGGCAAGTCCTACATAAAGTATGAATAAAACAGGAGAAACAATGTTTACTATCATAGAAAAGTCAAAATTGACAAATATAATGGTAACAACTGCCAGAATTATTATCGGCCAAAAAGGCATTTTGCTTTTCTTTGTTAGCTTAGACAGGAATCCCGGACATAAATTGTCTTCTGCTAATATAAGGAAAAGTCTTGATCCGCTGGCGATAACAGAATTTGTAGTTGAACATGATGATATTACAGCCATTATCATAAAAGCGATTCCCAAGGCAGGGCCTGTATAATGTATGAGCACCGATGAATAATTAAGGGCGCCTTCTTCGATACCTGTTCCCCAGTTTGCGTAATTTCCCAGAGAAGCCAAACCTGCAATAGTAGGCAACAGGAAATTGAGTGCGATTATTATAATGGATACTTTCATTCCTTTTGGAACGATTTCCGGATTGGATATTTCTCCTCCCAGATTTGATATTTGTATGTAACCGCAATACAGCCATATACCTATGGCGAGGCCGGTACCTAAACTGCTTACTATATCAGAACCTTCAGGAATAAATGGTTCTATCGGATTATAGTTCCAGTTTGCAAAACCTACTATGGTTACAAGTGCGAACATTACTATAATTATTATGGAGAAAACTGTACTGAGAATGCTGACTTCCTTTAGCCCTATAAGATTTACAATAGTTAGGATCACTACAATGGCTACCTTTATTATAGTGGCGGCCAGAGGTGTCAGAGCGATAACTTTCCCTATGTACCCTACAGCGATAACAACATATGCGGCCTGTCCCAGATAGATGGCAAGCATGAGCCACCAGTTCATGCAGAATCCCCACATTTCTCCGTAAGCCATTTTCATCCATACATAAGGACCTGCGTCAACAGGTGCTAAGGCTCCTAATTCAGCTGTGTAGATCCCCATAGGTGCAGCCCATAGAATGGGTATTATAACCAGTAAGGCTATAGTCAGCCCCGGTCCCACACTTGGGATCATATCTTCGACACCGAAAGCTCCCGCAGCGCACATACAAAATATGAGAAATACTATTCCGGCCAGAGAAAATCTGGTTTTATGCATTGTGGCAGAGCCATTTGCTACTTCGGTATGAGTATCAGATCTGTTGCTCATTTTACTCCTCCTTTTTAAAATATATCAGTTTTTATTATGCAGAAAATATCGCTTTGCGATATTGACTGAATGTAACAAAGTTTACCGATGAAAAATATCGGCGAAATTAGTTTTATTTTTTCCGGAAAATACACCCCTCCTTTGGGTATGTTTAGATTACAAGATGTTTTCAGAAAATTATATATTATTCTTGCTATTCGGATTGCCGATTTTTAAATCTCAGGCATTTTAAATCCCGTATTATGTTGCTGTTTGTCTTCAAACCTAAGGAATAACAGCAATAAAGATATTAAAATGCCTAAGATCAAATTATGTCTGATCTCAGGCATTTTGATTTACTGCTCTACAGTTGATGTTATGCTGATGAAACAGATGCTTTTACTATGAAGGTGGGTTGGTATATTGATGCGGCCTTCAGTAAAAAATGATGTCTCCTGGGAAAACAGTTTCTGTTCCAGTATCCTTTTTACGGTTTCGCAGTGCATATCTTCATAGTGCTTTTTTGGATATATGCGATGTATCTCGGATAGGTATCTGGAGTAATCGTCTATATTTATTTTGCTTATGGTAACGAAATTTCCGGCAGAGATACTTTCTGATTTTATGGTTAGTTCCTTTTCATGTGTAAGATTCAGGTTCCAGCATAAAATGTGATAAGATGATTCTTTTTTTAATATTATATAGTATGTGTCTACATATATACTTTCATATTTTTGAGTGAAAAAACGCAGCAGATAATAAAGGGGAGTTTTTATATATCCGAGGGTATAGATAGTTTCATCATTTTGTGTTGACCCCAGACTGAAACTGCAGGTATGTTTTGTCACTATGCTGTCTAGTGTACTTTTAATACTACTGTACATGTCCGGTTTGATGCTGTCTCCTTTTTTGTGTGGATGGCTGTCTATTATTATTTTCACAGAAGAGAAGTATTTTCTTATGAAGTCGGGACTGAGCAATTTATCATGACAGAAGTAATCATCCGGCAGATCGAGGAGATCCGGGTTATGGCAGACAAGTCCGGTATGAATTTTTAGAGAATCAGTGAAATCTATCTGATCTATTTGGATTGTCTGGCTTACAGGTTCGGTGGGTAAGTCGCCGAAGGATGTCTTAAGGCTGTCAAGATTTTTATGTATGACTTCGGAGCAGTCTTTTATATTATAAAATTTGATGTTGGGTTCCATTTTTGCTATGGTTTTATCTATATACTTCTTTCTGTATTCCTGGGGCGACATGCCAAACCAGAACGTAAAATGTTTATTGTAATAAGAAGAGTTTGAAAAACCGGAACTTAAAGCTATATGGGATATAGAAAGATCGGAGGACAGAAGGTCGTATTCTGATGTTTCTACCCGGACCATATTTATGAAATCTCTGTAGTTTATACCTATAGTTTGAGAAAATAAATGAGACAGATAGTAAGGATTCAGGTTTTGTCTTGATGCAATCTCTTCAAGAGTGGAAGGTTCTACATAATTTTTATAGATATCATCAATTATTTCTCCCAGCCGTTCAGTTTGTCTTATGTCTTGAAGCCTTTTGTAGACGAATGCTTTGTGTTCTCTATCCACTGTAAATCCTCGGAATTCGCGGTAAATGATTCCGAATATAGTTTTCAGTGTCTTTTTTACACGTGTGTGAAATCCTTCAGTACGTTTGAGGAATTCGTCTAGGAGCAGAAAAATACAGTATTTGAGCTGGAGCTGCTGATTATTGTAAAGCAGCAGCGTCTTGTCTGTCGGCATAGTGATGACGGCAGTACGTATATTGGGAAATATTTTTTCCAGATATTCTATGTCGACGCTCAGGATAAGTACAATGTTACTGTTGTCTTCAGAGCTGAGAGAATGGATATCTTCGCTGTGTATGTAACGGAAATCATTTTTTTTAAGACGATATGTTTTAAATGTCAGATTAAGATCTACATGTCCCTCCAGCACATATATAAGCTGGATATCGGGATGCATATGTATAGGATAGTTTGAAACAGAGGCGATCTCTATTTTAACGGGCAAGTCTTTTTCGTAAGTTATATTTTTCAGCATAATACACCTTGACCTTTGTAGAACTTAGTTGCTATTTGTGTATATATTATAAAAAAAAGGAGCAAAAAAGACAAATGTTTTTTCTGAATATTAAAAGAATTAGCAATAAAAGAATTTACGGATAATTTTAATTGCAGTATATTATTATTACAAAAAAACAAACCGGAAGACAGAGCATCAGGCATTTGGATGTCTGCAGAATAGGGGGATATTATGAATTTAGTATTGAAAAGTACATGTATTTTTGACAGCATCAGTGACACTCCGTTTGCGGGATACATAGAAATTGAAGGTAACAGGATCAAAGATGTGGTGAAAGGCGAAACGGATAAGTATAATAATCCGTCCATGTACGAAGTTAAGGACTGCGGCAACAAAACAATAACAGCAGGGCTGATGGACGGACATATACATCTGTTTTTGGGGTCTTTGTATAATGCTACCATAGATCTTTATTTTACAGATACGGAAGAAGAGGCTGCGGAGAAGCTGTATGAATTTTATAAAGACCGCGACGATGAATGGGTGCTGGGATTTAGATGGTCTAACTACAGATGGCCTGATTCCAAGCTTCCCAGCAAGGAATCCCTTGACAAATATTTCCCGGATCGTCCTGTAATCGCGTTTAATGATGAGCTGCACGCCGTATGGGTAAACAGTAAAACTTTGGAGATTTGCGGCATCAACAAGGAGACTCCCGATCCACAGGGCGGTACTATAGCAAGAGATGAGAACGGCGAACCTACAGGATATCTGTTGGAGCAGCCTGCCATGGAGCTTGTTACCAAAGAGGCCCTTGACGTTTCGCCTGAGAGAGAAGAAGAGTTGATAGAAGGTTTTATAAATATGGCTCACACCAAAGGCGTTACCACAGTAGGTGCAGTTCATGTCCTCAGAATAATGAAGAATGAAGCTTGCAGACGTCTTGAAGAAAAGAATAAGCTCAAGGTCAGAGTTTTCTTTGCTCCTCACATGGAGATGGATATAGATGAAGCAATTAAGCTTAAGAAAGAATATACTTCAGATAAGCTGAGATTTTTGGGACTGAAAGGTTTCCTTGATGGAACACCGCTGGGATATACGGGATATATGGTAGAGCCTTATGCAGATCGCCCGGGTTTTCGTTCGGAACCTCTCGTAGATAGAGAATGGCTTTATGAAAAAAGCAGAGAATGTTATAAGAACGATATTGCCATGAGGCTTCACGCCTGCGGAGACGGAGCGGTAAGAATGGCGCTGGACGCCTTTGAAATAGCCAGAAAAGAGCTGGGCGAAAAGGATGTGAGGAATACTATCGAGCATATAGAGGTAATCCATGAAGATGATATCGGAAGATTCGCAAAGACTAATACCATAGCCAGCATACAGCCGTGCCATATGTTAATGGAGTCGCTGGAAAAGCATCCTATATTTGATATGATGGATGAAAAGAGGGTGCGCCTGTCGTGGATAGGAAAGACGCTGGAGAAAAACGGCGCGCAGGTAGCCTTTGGTACGGATTTTCCTATCGTAGACTTGGATCCTGTAGATTCGGTGTACAGGGCAGTCAAGAGAAGAATGGAGGATAATCTTCCTGAGGAAGGTTGGAATCCGCAGGAAAAATTCACGGTATCCGAGGCTCTAAAAAATTCAACTATAGGGCCTGCCTATATGATGTGCATGGAAGATAAATTGGGTTCTCTGGAAGAAGGAAAGCTTGCAGATATAAATGTATTCAGTCGTAACATATTTGAAGATACTGATGATATGCTTTCCACTGAAACGGTGATGACTGTGTTCGACGGAGAAGTTGTTTACGATAAACTATAAGCTTTTGAAAGCCAGAGAGAATGTTGTTTTCCTCTGGCTTTGCAGTTGGCGGCTGCTGCCGCAGAAAGGAAGACGCAATGAATTTAGTATTGAAAAGCTCATGTATTTACGATAGTGTTGCCGATACTCCCTTTGCAGGTTATATAGAGATTGAGGGAAATAAGATAAAATCTGTGGTAAAAGGAGATACAGATAAGTATAACGATCCTTGTAAATATGAAATAAAAGACTGTGGTGACAGAACTGTGACAGCGGGGCTTATAGATGGGCATGTACATTTGTTTCTCGGCGCTTTGCATGCCGGAACTGTAGATATATATGAATCAAATACAGAAGAAGAGGCTGCAAAAATGCTTTATGATGCTTACAAAAAACGAAATGACGAATGGGTCATAGGTTTCAGATGGCATAATTACAGATGGCCAGAGGCAAAGTTGCCGAGTAAGGCGTCATTGGATAAGTACTTTCCTGATCGGCCGGTAATAGCTTTTAATAATGAATTACATTCAGTATGGGTAAACAGTAAGACCCTTGAGCTGTGTGGCATTGACAGAAATACTCCTGATCCTGAAGGAGGAACGATAGGCAGAGATGAAGATGGAGAGCCTACAGGATTTTTTCTTGAACAGCCTGCCATGGAGATGGTGACGGAAAAAGCCCTCAATGCATCTTCTGTTATGGAAGAGGAGATGATAAAGGCTTTTATGGATGTTGCTCACAGTAAGGGAATAACCTCCATTGGGGCTGTTCATGTAATGAGGATAATGAAGCATAAAGCATGCAGGCGTCTTGAAAAGAAGAATCAGCTGAAAATGAGAGTATTTTTTGCTCCTCATATGGAAATGGATATACAAGAGGCAATAAAGCTCAGAGACGAGTATAATTCGGATAAGCTGAGGTTTTTAGGGCTGAAAGGTTTTATAGATGGAACGCCTCTGGCATATACAGGATATATGGTTGAGGATTATTCAGATCGTCCGGGGTTTTGTTCTCAGCCTCTGGTGGATCAGGAATGGCTTAATGAGAAGAGCCGGCAATGTTATAAAAATGATATAGCCATGAGGCTGCATGCCTGCGGTGACGGAGCGGTAAGAATGGCTCTTGATGCTTACCAGACAGCAAGAAAGGAGTATGGGGAGAAAGATGTGAGAAATACTATCGAGCATATAGAAGTTATTCATGAAGACGATATCGGAAGATTTGCAAAGACTAATACCATAGCCAGCATACAGCCTTCGCATATAGTTATAGATTCTCTTGAAATTCATCCGGCATTTATCATGCTTGATGAAAAACGGCTTCGTTTGTCATGGATAGGAAAGACTCTTGAAAAAAATGGAGCGAGAGTAGCTTTTGGCACTGATTATCCTATTGTTGATCTGGATCCTGTAGACACTGTTTACAGAGCGGTCACAAGGAGAATGGCTAATGATATGCCGCAAGAAGGCTGGAATCCGCAGGAAAAATTCACAGTTGCCGAAGCTTTGAAGAATTCTACTATAGGACCTGCCTATATGATGTGTATGGAAGATAAACTGGGGACTGTTGAAAAGGGCAAATTTGCCGATATAAATGTATTTAGCCGCAATATATTTGAAAATATAGATAATATGCTTTCTACTAAAACTGACATGACAATATTTGACGGAGAAATAGTTTACGATAAACTTCAGGGTGAAAATTAAATTACTGAAATCAAGCTGCTGTGTTAACTGAGATTAATACAGCGGCTTATTTTTATCTTTTAGAATAGTTTCCATACCATTTCTCCCTTTAGTGGCGGATAATAAAATATATGAATTTCGGTGATTTTATGGTATATTAATATAGGAGCAGAATCGGTTTTGATGATGTTACCTACATAATAATAAAGAAGGAAATAAAATGGAACACATGATTTGGAACAAAGAGATGGAATGTGCCGATAGGGAGACCAAAAACGCTATCCAGCTCGATCGATTGAAAAAGACAGTACAGGTCTGTTACAACAATGTGCCGTTCTATAAGAATAAGTTTGATGAGATCGGGCTTAAGCCCGAACATATCAGGACATTGACCGATTTAAAACATATTCCGTTTACTACGGCAGACGATCTGAAGAACAATTATCCTTTTGGACTTTTTGCAGTGCCAAAGAGAGATGTGGTAAGAGTTCATGGATCATCGGGAACGACAGGCAAACCTAAGATTGTAGGCTATACAAGAAATGATCTGGATAATTGGTCAGAGATTATGGCAAGGGTTATCTGTGCGGCGGGAGGAACTGCCGATGATATAGTGCAGATTGCTTTCGGATATGGCCTGTTCACAGGAGGATTCGGACTGCATTACGGGATGGAGAAGATAGGAGCGATGGTAGTTCCGTTGTCCAGCGGCAATACTGACAGACAGATAATGCTCATGCAGGATTTCGGAAGTACAATTCTCATAGCAACCCCTTCATACGCATTGTATCTGGCTGATGAAATAGAGAAAAAAGGTATAGATAAGGATACTATAAAACTGAGACTTGCCCTTTTTGGAGGAGAAGGTCATACAGAAGAAATGAGAGCGAAAATCGAAGCTCAGCTGGGTATATTGGCAACGGAAAATTACGGTCTTTCGGAAGTGGGGGGACCGGGATATTCGGGAGAGTGCTATCTTAAAAAGGGACTGCATATCGCTGAAGATCAGTTTATCTCGGAAATAATAGATCCTGATACGCTGGAGCCTCTGCCCACGGGGGATAAGGGAGAGCTTGTTATAACAACTCTTACTAAGGAGGCTTTCCCTATGCTCCGATACAGAACAAGGGATATTACATGGCTGAATGATGAGCCGTGTGAATGCGGAAGGACGTCCATGAGAATGAACAAAGTACAGGGGCGTACAGATGATATGATGGTTATCAGAGGTGTCAATGTGTTCCCTTCTCAGATAGAGTCTGTGATAATGGCTATGAATGAGATAGAGCCATTTTATGAGATCATAGTGACTACAGAGGACTATCTTGACAGAATAGAGATAAGAATAGAGTTCTCTGATGCTTCGCTGCTTGATGATTATAATAAACTGGAAAACCTGAGAGCTAAAATAAGGCATAATATAAAATCGGTTCTCAATATAGATGCCAAGATAACATTGGTTACACCGGGAACACTGCCGAGATATGAAGGTAAGGGAAAGAAAGTAATAGACAAGAGAACACATAAGTAGTAAACAGAAAAGCCGGGTAGGCGCAGTCCGAAAAGTCGCCGCCGGCGGTTCAATGGAAAAGAAAGGTAGAAGATACAGATATGGAAAAGAAAATTATGCTGGGCAATGAAGCCTTTGCGAGAGGAGCCTATGAGGCCGGTGTTAAAGTCGTGTCATCATATCCGGGGACTCCCAGTACAGAGGTAACGGAAAATTTAGCAAAATACAATGAAATTCATGTGGAGTGGGCGCCTAATGAGAAGGTGGGTACAGAAGTTGCTGTAGGAGCTTCCATAGGGGGTGTGCGTTCTCTTTCATGTATGAAACACGTAGGTCTGAATGTAGCGGCTGATCCGTTTTTCACAGCGGCGTACACAGGTGTTACAGGGGGAGCTGTGATTCTGGTGGCTGATGATAACGGGTGCCATTCCAGTCAGAATGAGCAGGATTCAAGATATTACGGAAGAAGCGCCGGAGTTCCTATGCTGGAGCCGGCAAATGCTCAGGAATGTAAGGATTATATGAAACTTGCTTATGAGATCAGTGAAAAGTATGATACAGTAGTGCTTCTGAGATCAAATACGAGGCTGTCCCATTCAAGAGGGATAGTTGAAATGGGACAGAGAGTTGAAAAAGACAGGATTCCATATAAAAAAAATATACAGAAGTACGTTGCCATGCCTGCTATGGCCAAAAAGTTACATATAATCCAGGAAGAACGCATGAACCGGATAGCTGAAGATAGTAATACCATGGATATCAACAGAGTGGAGATTAATGACACTTCCATAGGAATCATTACCAGCGGGATCTGTTATCAGTATGTTAAGGAAGCTCTTCCGGAGGTCAGCGTACTGAAAATGGGACTTATCAATCCTATTCCGAAGAAGCTGATAGAGGATTTTGCTTCAAAAGTCGATAAACTTTATGTTATAGAAGAAGGAAATCCTTATTTTGAAGAACAGATAAGAGCTATGGGTGTGAAGCTGGCCGGCGGTAAGGATATGTTTACTATACAGGGTGAGTACAGCGCTAATATGATAAGAGCAGCTTTCGGTATGCCTGTGGCAGAAACCATAGAGATCGACAATGTTCCGGGAAGACCGCCTCTTTTATGCGCAGGATGCCCTCACAGAGGTCTTTTTCACGTATTGAGCAAGCTTAAGAAAACCGTACTTGGCGATATTGGATGTTATACTCTGGGTTCACTTCCTCCGACATCGGCAATGGATGCATGCCTTTGCATGGGGGCCTCCATCACAATGGCCCACGGTTTTGAAAAGGCCATAGGCGACAGCAAGGATGTAGTGGCTGTCTTGGGAGATTCTACATTCTTCCATTCGGGAATTACAGGCCTTGTTAATATGAACTATAATGGATCTAAAGGAACAGTGATAATTTTGGATAACAGAATCACCGGCATGACAGGTCACCAGGATAATCCGTCTACAGGAAAAAACGCGCAGGGCGATGAAGCTCCGGCGATAGATATTGCGGCAATGTGCAGAGCCTGCGGAGTGAAACATATAACAGAGATAGATCCGTTTAAGATCAAGGAACTGGAAGAAGTAATAAAGACTGAAACGGAGAGAGGCGAATTATCTGTCATAATAACAAAGAGACCATGTGCTCTTATAGTAAAACAGCCGGATATCCCTTACACTGTTACTGATAAGTGTAAGAACTGCAAGATGTGTATGAAGATAGGATGTCCTGCTATCGAGGAAAAGGACGGCAGACCGTTCATAGTACCGGACAGATGTGTAGGCTGTGAGCTTTGTGCAGAGGTATGTCCTTTCGACGCTATAGAGATAGATTCAAAAGCAAAGGAGGACAAATAGCATGAATAAGTCAAATATACTTATAGTAGGTGTAGGCGGACAGGGAACATTGCTTGCCAGCGTGCTTCTGGGCAATCTCGCTTTGGCAAAGGGTTTTGATGTAAAACTTTCCGAAGTACACGGAATGGCACAAAGAGGCGGAAGTGTAGTTACTCATGTAAAAATAAGTGAAGATACAGTAAATTCCCCTCTAATAGAAGAGGGAGATGCTGATGTTATAATTGCCTTTGAAGAGTTGGAAGCATACAGATGGCTGCCTTATCTTAAAAAAGGAGGAACTATGTATGTTAATACACAGCAAATTCTTCCTATGCCAGTGATTCTCGGACAGGATAAGTACCCGGAGCATATCATGCAGACACTTCGGGAAAAGGCCGGTACTATTAAAGCTTTTAATGCTCTTGAGATAGCAGAAGAATGCGGAAGTGTCAAAGCTGTGAATGTGGTTCTTCTGGGAGCAGCTTCAAAGGATCTTCCTTTTGATGAAGCTGCGTGGATCAAGGTTATCGAGGAGAATGTAAAACCAAAGTTTGTAGAACTGAATAAAAAAGCGTTTGAAATGGGAAGAAACGCATAAATCTTAAAAAAGCCTGTACGATCGCCTAAGGCGGACAGACAAATGAAAGGAAAAGTTGCAGAATGATTTGGAATAAGGAAATAGAATGCGCAGATCGTGAAACAATGCGAGCTCTGCAATTAAAAAAATTAAAGGAAACCGTAAAATATGAGTATGACAATGTGCCTTACTATAGAAAGAAAATGGATGATGCCGGTGTTAAGCCTGAGGATATAGAATCCTTAGACGACATAAGAAAATTACCTTTCATAACAAAAGAGGATATTGCTGCAAATTATCCGACAGGACTCTTTGCAAAACCCATGGAAGAAATAGTGAGGATACACGCTTCATCAGGAACGACCGGCAAGCCTAAAGTTGCAGGTTACACGAGGAAAGACCTGGAAATCTGGGGAGAATGTGTAGCCAGAGCTATGGCAAGTGCAGGACAGGACAGTAAATCAGTGGTTCAGGTTGCTTACGGATACGGTCTTTTTACAGGAGGTCTGGGAGCGCATATCGGAGCGGAAACCATTGGAGCTACGGTTATTCCCATGAGCAGCGGCAATACCAAAAAGCAGATAATGTTTATGCAGGATATGAAGAGTACGGCTTTGGCATGTACGCCTTCATATGCCCTTACCATAGCTGAAGGTGTTGCAAAGGAAGGAATAGATCCGGCTGATCTGCCGCTGAAAGCGGGAATCTTCGGTGCGGAGCCGTGGACTCAGGGAATGAAGGAAAGCATAGAGAAAGGTCTGGGAATAAAGGCCTATGATATTTACGGCCTTACAGAAATCGTAGGTCCGGGAGTTTCCATCAGCTGTGATGAGAATGAAGGAATGCATGTGCAGGAGGATTATTTTTATCCTGAAATAATAGATCCGGAAACTCTTGAGCCATTGCCTGACGGAGAAATAGGCGAGCTGGTATTCACGACACTTGGAAAAGAGGGCTTTCCTATGGTAAGATACAGAACAAGAGATCTCTGTTATCTGATGAGGGAAAAGTGCGGCTGCGGAAGGACTACGGTCAGAATGAGCAAGATTCTGGGAAGAACTGATGATATGCTTATTATAAGGGGAGTTAACGTATTCCCTTCACAAATAGAAGAAGTGATATCTAAGTTTGAGGAGCTTACGATAAACTATATGATTTATGTGGGAAGAGAAAATAATAAAGACACATTTGATCTTGAGGTTGAGCTGGCTTCCGGACTTGCCATAGACAACATAAAGTTTATAGAAGAACTCAGAGGAAGACTTGATCACTCATTGAGAGATATGCTGGGCATCGGCTGTAAAGTCAAGTTCCTCAATGAAGGAACATTGCCGAGAAGCGAAGGCAAAGCCGTTAGAGTTAAAGATTCGAGAAACCTTTAAGGGATAAAGGAGGAATTAAAATGTTAATTAAGCAGATGTCGGTGTTTGTAGAAAACACAACGGGAAGGCTGGCGGACTTAACAAAGATTTTAGCCGATAACAATATCGATATCAAGGCAAGTACCATTGCTGATACTGTTGACTTCGGTATTCTAAGATGCATTGTTCCGGACCCGGAGGTGGCTACGGAAATATTGAAAAAAGCAGGTTTTACTGCCAGCATTACAGAAGTCGTGGCAGTATCTTTGGAAGATAAACCGGGAGGTCTTCATAAAGTTCTTAAGATACTTGCTGATAATGATATAGGTGTAGATTATATTTATTCTACTATCAAGGCTAAGGATGATGAGGCAGTAATTATGATAAAAGTTGAGGATCCTCAGAAGGCTATAGATGTATTGACATCAAATGGCATTAAACTGTTCAGCATGAATGAATTGAGCAAATAAAGCAAGATTTTATGAAAGGGACATAAAATATGGGTTTAGGAAGAAAAATAATCTTGATAATATGTCTGATAGTGTTTATAGGTTCAGCGGGTGTTCTTGCAGACTATTTTATTAACGGGATGAAAGAGCAGAATGCTCTTGAGGATCTGAAAGATCTTCAGACGGAAAGGGAGGATCTTATCACTGACAAAGGTACAGTAATGGGAAAATATGCGGATCTGTATCTTGCCAACGGGGATATTATAGGATGGGTGACTGTCGAAGATACGAAGATAGACTATCCTGTGATGCAGACTCAGAGTGATCCGGAGTACTATATCCGAAGAGGGTTCGACAAGGAGAGTACATCTTCGGGGACTCCATTTATGGACGCAACCAGCGATATATTCGTACCGACATCCAATTTTCTTATTTACGGACATAATATGAAAAACGGAACGATGTTTCATGATCTTTTGAAATATGAGGACAAAGAATTTTTTAATGAACATAGGACCTTCAGATTTGATACTATATACAAAGGAGGTCAGGGTACTTACGAGGTGCTGGCAGCAGGGTATACGGAGATATATCCCGAAGATTCAAATGAATTCAAATATTATCAGTATGCAGGAATAACTTCCAGGTCTGATTTCAATGAATATGTAAAAGGCGTAAAATCTATATCAGCTTATGATACAGGAGTTACTGCCGAGTACGGAGATCAGCTGGTAACGCTGTCTACCTGCGCTTATCATACTGATGACGGAAGATTTTTCGTGGTAGGAAAAAGAACCGACGCTAAGCAGCAGACGCCGCAGTAGATTTTATATCATGAATATTACCATAAAATAATGACATATGCTGCCCAGTACGACGAATATATGAAATATCTCATGAAAACCAAACATTTTCCCGATGTTTGGTTTTTTAATGCCATAGATGATTCCCCCTATGGTATAAAGTACACCACCGGAAATAAGAAAGAAAAGTGTTTCTCCGGAAAGACTTTTCAGCGCTGAAAAATCTATGGCAATAAACCATCCCATTAATATATAAAGAACAGTACTGAGCCATCTTGGTGCATTCATCCAGCAGAGTTTCATTATTATGCCTACGGCAGCTATTACCCAGATAGCAGTTAGGAGAATGGTTTTCTGCGGATTTTGAAGGATCTGGTAGAGCAGAGGGGTATAAGATCCTGCTATCAGTGCATATATCATGGAATGATCAAGTTTTCTCAGCCTTTTCACGATAGATTCCGGCCCTGATACATAATGGTATACGCTGCTGGCGCTGTATAATCCTATTAAGGACAGACAGAATACAATGCCGGTGAACTGTACCGCAGTAAAGGGGTGCTGCACCGTTTTTATCAGCATTATGATTATTCCTGCAACAGATAGTACTGCTCCGATAAAATGTGTGTAACAGCTCATTGGATCTCTGGCTTTTGAAAATAATTTTGGCATTTTTGCGAACTCCTTTATATAGAATTATAATATGCGATATATGGTTTTTAAAACTATGTATTGCATATTATAGTAACATATAAAATGATTTTATCAACCCTATATTGCAAAATAATAATTTTTTTTGTAATATAGAACAAAACCATACTGCTAAATTATTTGGCAGATTAATATGTTATTTTTGGCATGATATGAAAACAAGGAGCGAAGACATGAAAATTTCGAAAGACATGAATTTATGGGAAAAGCCTATTGTGAGCAGCAAAATACCGGAAATAGATCTTTATATGGATCAGTTGCTTTCTTTGACATCAGAGAAAGAGGTTACCAAAACAATGATAAATAATTACAGCAAAGAACATCTAATAAAGCCCCTTAAAGGAAAAAAATACAGTAAGGAGCAGATAATACAAATTCTCTTCATCATGAATCTTAAACAGAATATTCCACTGAGCGACATCAAAGGGCTGATGCCTCAGCAGGAAGATGCAGTAGACTACAGGAAGGTATATGATTTCTGCGAAGCGGAAGACGGCAGACTTTCTGAGGCTGCGGAAGAATTTGTAAATAGACATATAAAATGCGGAGAGGATCTCTCAGAAGATGAGCAAGCTCTTGCCGCAGCTATGATGTTATCATCCTGCTGTAAGTATTTCAAAAATATCTGTGAGAAGCTGTCAGATGGAGGAGATAAGTAAGGAATGGCTGAAAAAATCAGGAGAATTGGGGATACACCTTTGAGCATAAGTGTTTACTCAGTAGAAGAAGCTCCTACAAAAATAAATGATAGAGGGATTTTGGAAATTATATTTTGCCTTAAAGGCAGAGTAAGGTTTTCATATGCTTATGAGGAGTTTACATTACATGCCGGAGAATATATTTCTGTTGACAGAGATGCTTATTATCTTTATGGAGATGGGAATAATCTTCTGGTTTCGTTTTATTTTGATCTTGCCTGTTATAAGAGCAAATATCCTTTTATATGCAATAACTTGTTTGTGTGTGAGGGGTTGGCTGAAACGGCTATGGATTATCCCAGGGAGGAACATCGGCGGCTCAAAGGTATGCTGATTGCGCTTCTCAAATTTATTTCCGAAAACGGGTCTGCGGAAAAAGTGGCAGGAGCCTCAGAACGTATCGTGGATATGTTTGTAGAGAGGTTTGATATATTCTTTTTTCACGCCGGAGCCGGGGCCGGAGATAAAAAAGGGCTTGCGAAACTCCACGAGATAAATGATTATCTACACAGTCATATGAAAGAGAAAGTTTGTATAGGGGATATTGCGGCCAGATTTAATTTTACGGAAGGATATATGTCTGAATATCTGAGAAAGATGTCCGTAGGGTTTCGCGGTATGATGAGTTATATCAGAGCTAATGAATCTGAAACTTACCTGCTCAGAACTAATAAAACAATACTTGAAATATCAGAGGAATGTGGGTTTTCTGATGTCAAGTATTACTATTCGGCCTTTAAGCGGTGGTATAAGTGTACTCCGAAACAGTTTAGAGAACAGTATGGAAAAGTATCAGAAGAAAAGATAAGATATCTGGATATCATAGATACAAAGGATATACTCGAAAAGCTTCTGACTGATCATTATATGGAAACATATCTGTTTTATTCTGATGGTAAAATATTATAGGTTTTGATGATTTTATGTTGTGATTTGGATTTGTGTCCAAAATAAATTTTACGTCTTATTCTATGGGAAGCCCTTTATAAGGAACGAAGGGAGAGAGCCAAAGCTCGGGAACTTGCAGTTTGGCGAAATGGAAGGCGATAAAGTGCTCCAGGTCTTCTTTTTTTGTTTCGACATTGTAGTATATGGTTTCTTTTGCTGAAGATTTCAGCTCATGCAGTTTTCTGCGGTATCGATTAGGTGTCGTTACATTCCATTTTTCAAAAACTCGATAATAATAGAGCGGTGAGGAAAAACCTACTTCATAGGCAATATCGGAAATATTTTTGTCAGTTTCAAGAAGTAGACTTGCTGCTTTGTATGCTCTTATGTCATTTACAAATTTGGAAAATCCCACGAAGGATGTTTTTTTAAAAAAACGGGAAAGATATTTATAATTAAAATGGTTGATATCACACAGTTTTTTCAGTGTGATTTTTTTTGAGTAATTTTTATCAATATAAATTATGATACTTTCAAATCTGTCCTTCATCTCATCAGAGTATTCTGTTGAATTGGCTATGAAATAGAAGTAGTGAAAATGATTTAGCATCATTTGTATAACTTCTACAGCAAATCTCGTTATGATATTGCTTACAGACAATCCGGGATGTGGGAAACAGTAAAAATACAGCATAGTCAGCAGCAGCCTTTTGAGGTTTTGAAGTTCCGGCTGTTTTGACTGTGGTGTCGTAAGGGGTTCACATATAAAATATATTCTTTCCAAATCCGGTTTTTCAAATACAGGATGCGTCAAATCAAAGTAAAAGGAGACCAGCAGATTTTCTCTGTCACAACTAAGGTAGTGAATGTCGAAAGGGTCACATGATATGATATCGCCCTCTTTTAGCGTGATATCCTGCAGTCTGGTGTATATGGTAACAGGGCCCTTCAGACAGTATATTATTTCAAGGAATCCTTTATGATGATGAGGTGCTTGCTGTGTCACTGAGTAAATGGATATCCCGGCAGGTGTCTTCGGGATCATATCAAAGTTTTGATTTTGTTTCATAAAATACAATCTCCATATTTATATATGTTTTTCTACTAAATTATACAAAAGACAGACGAAAAAGTATATAGAATTATCAGAAAAATAAGAATAAAATTATTCCAACAAAAGAAAGAAAGGATGTTAATAATATGATATTTGCAGATACAGCGCTGATAAACGGAAAAATATATTCTGTTGATAAAAACGGGAAGAAAACAGACGGCGATACAGTGCTGATAAAGGATGGGCTCATATTAAAGACGGGAATAGAGAAAGATCTGCAGAATTATATATCTGCGGACACAGAGGTGATCGACTGTCATGGCAATACCATCCTTCCCGGGCTGTGTGATGCTCACTGCCATCCGTCCATAGCGGCAAGCGCCTATTCCGGATGTGATCTTTTCGGTATATATATACAGGAGGGAGAATCAGGCACAGACATCATAGATAAATACATGAAAAGACTGAAAGATTTTGTGGATAAAAACCCGGAAGAAGTTCTTATAAGAGGCACCGGCTGGGTGATGGGGAATTTTATGGCAGACAGAATGCCTACGAGACATGATATAGACATGATATGCAGTGACAGACCGGTTATACTTGAATCTTTCTGCCAGCATAATCTGTGGGTTAATACAAAGGCTATAGAAATAGCGGGAATCAGCGAGAATACACCTGACGTATATGCAGGAAAGATATATAGAGAAGCAGATGGATTTCCTGAAGGCATCTTTAATGATCCCGAAGCCATGAACCTCATTAAACTTAATGTGCCGGGTTATGATTTTTCCGTTGAAAAGTATAAGGAGGCATTTCTTCACTATCAGAAAGACTACGCTAATAAATACGGGGTGACTTTGGTACAGGATTGTATGCATAGTGATAATGCCAGAACTGCTTTTAAAGAACTTGCTCTGGAAGGAAAGCTTACTGTCAGAATAAGAGGTGTTTATCTGATGGAGCCGGGAAAAGCCGACAGCCAACTGCCGGAAGCTATTAAAAGAAGAGGTATGGATAATGTAGGCGATGATTTTCGTATAGATACTGTAAAGATATTTGCTGAGGGAATGTTTTCTTTGATAGATTCTTACGATAAAAAGTTTATTAAAGAAAACGGGCTGCCTGATGATTATAATGAACCTCTTTACTGGAGCGATGAAGAGTTTACGAAAACAGCATATAAAGCCATGAAAGCAGGCTTTGATATACACGTGCATGCTATGGGGGATAATGCCGTAAGACAGAGTGCGGAATGTTTGAGTAAAGCTCAGCTTCTTCTGAAAGACAAAAATGAAGGTTTTCGGAATGTGATCGCTCATCTCATGCTAACTCGAAGCGCAGATATGGAATTGATGGCTGAGAATCATATAATAGCAAACTGCCAGCCCAGGTGGATGGTATATGACTCAGATATAGAAGCCATGGTGCCTATGATTGGAAAGAAAAGAGCAGAGAATGCATATCCTCTCAGAGCTCTTTTGGATAGAGGGATAACGGTAACTTTCGGAACGGATTTTCCTGTAACACCTCCTCCGGATACAATGCAGGAAATACAGTGTGCCATGACAAGAAAAGTTTTTCCTGAGGCGCCGGATTATCATAAGTTTAAAGATATGGTGTTGGGTAATGAAAAACCGGCAACTTTATGGGAAGCTGTGAAAGCATTATCGTTAAACGGAGCTTATCAAATGTCTGCCGAAGATATAACAGGTTCTGTAGAAGCCGGAAAGTCAGCTGATATAGCTGTTCTTGATTCAGATATAGAGGCTGTGCCCATAGATGAGATATATGCTGTTAAGGTAGATAAAACCTTGTTCAAAGGAAAGGTTGTTTACGAAAAAGACAATCAGATATGTTAAAGCGTATTTGTATAGGAGGTTTGTTATGGAAGCAAGATATAATGAAAATGTAGCTGAAAGAACAGAACTTAAGAGGGTGCTAAGGCTGCCTACTTTGGTATGTCAGGGGCTGGCGTATTTGTGTCCGGCATGTGTACTGATGTACTATGGGATTATAAATGTCCTTACCGGAGGGCATTTTCCTTTGACATTGATAGTAGCAGGGATTGCTATGACTCTTACTGCACTCAGTTATGCTAAAATGTGCAGAAAATATCCTGTAGCCGGATCGGTGTACAGTTATGTGAGCAAATCCATAGGACCCAAGTTAGGATTCATATCAGGGTGGGCGCTGATGCTTGATTATTTACTGCTGCCTATGACATGTTACCTTGGATGCGGACTTTATCTTAACATAATGATTCCTGCTGTTCCTGTGTGGGGATGGATAATAATTGCAGTAGTATTTGTTGCCATATGCAATTATGTCGGCGTGGGAATAGCGTCTATAGTTAATAACATTAATGTTGCGGCTCCTATAATAGCGCTTATAGTAACAGTGATATTTATTATTAAATTTGTCATGGGAGGCGGAGGATCAGGGACGCTTCTTTATTCTGAGGCTGTATATAATTCTCAGCTTTTTGACTTCAGCGCGCTCATGACGGGGGCCGGAATCATGGCTATAGTGTTTGTAGGCTTTGATTCGGTGACTACATATTCAGAGGAAACCATTAACCCGGAAAAAAATATGCCTAAAGCAGTGATTCTCATATGTGTCGGCGCAGCTATAGAGTTTTTTATCGTAGCATATTTTATGAATTGCGGATGGCCATATGCGCCGGGAGCTATCAATGATCCTGATACTGCTATAACAGAATTTAATATTCATATTGGTATAGGATGGATGAATACCATATTCATTCTCATAAATACACTGGCATCTATAGGCTGCTGTATAGCAGGGCAGGGAGCTACGGCTCGTATTCTCTTGGGGATGGGCAGAGATGGATTTCTTCCTAAAAAGTTTTTCGGTTATGTTCATCCTAAATTCAAAACACCTTCTAAAAATATACTACTTACTGCAGCGGTTGGCCTTACTGCCATACTTTTTCAGGATAGCCTTACCAATGCCATGTCATTAGTGAGCTTCGGCGCATTATTGGGATTTATACTGACTAATATATGTGTCATAATGAGATTTTGGGTTAAGGATAAAGAGCGATCGGGCGCAGCTGTGTTAAGGAATCTTGTAATCCCTGCCATAGCAGCTGCAGTGTGTATATATCTTTGGCTGAGTCTTCCTACGGCCGGTAAGCTTGTGGGATTTTCATGGATAGCTGTAGGGCTGGTGGTTCTGGGAATAAAGACAAAAGGTTTTAGAATTCTGCCGCCCGAATTGAACTTGTAAGATTTATTGATGTTTTCATGTAAAAAATATAAAAAACGTCAATAAACCGGCATTGTTTAAAAGATCCTTTCGGTATATTCTGAATATATCGAAAATACTGGGAGGTGTAAAACAGTGAATAGTGAAAAACAACAAAGCGGTGAATTCAAAAAGGTCTTGGGATTAGGCTCTTTGATCATTTTCGGACTTGCATATATGGCTCCGACAGTGGTATTCAATTACTATGGTCCATTGTCCGTGGCCTCAGAAGGTATGTATCCGACTTGTTTCGTCATTACGGCGATAGCTATGTTCTTTACGGCATTTAGTTATGCCAATATGTCGAAGGAGTTCCAGAAGTCGGGTTCTGCATACGTTTATGTGCAAAAATCTCTGAATCCTCATTTCGGGTTTGCTGCAGGCTGGGTGATGCTCTTAGATTATCTTTTGCTGCCTATGATATGTATTTTGTGTGTTGCCATATACATGGAAACATATGTACCTGCGGTTCCTGCATGGGCATGGGTTATCCTTCTGGTAGCACTGCTTTTCGTCATCAATGCTATGGGGATAAGTATGGCTGCCAAAGTTGATACAGTAATAGTCATAGCTCAGCTCTTGATGATGGCATTGTTTGTAGCAGTGGGAATCGTTACTATTGCCAGGGGCGGTATTGATGGAACGGCTAACGGGCTGATTGACGGTACGGCTTTTTACAATCCTGATGTGTTTGAGTTTCGGCTTGTTCTTTATCCGGCTGCTATTCTTTGTGTATCATTTCTTGGCTTTGATGCGGTATCTACATTGTCGGAAGAAGCTAAGCACCCGAAAAAAGATATACCGAGAGCTATTGTTCTGGTGTGTCTGGGTGCAGGGCTGGTGTTTACGCTCATCGCATATATAGCTCAGGCTATGTGGCCTGTGGGGTATCAGCAGATTACAGATCCGGATTCAGGAATATTTGAGCTCCTTGCCAGAATACAGACTATACCTCATATGGATATCATGTTTCTGGTAGTAGATAATATAGGAAGTGTAGCCTGTGCTTTGTCGGGTCAGGCCGCTGTTATACGTATCATGTATAATATGGGACGTGACAACATACTGCCTAAAAAGATATTCGGCCATATGAGTAAGAAAGGCGTACCGCTTTATAATTTGATAATCGTAGGACTTATCGGGCTTGTAGCATTATTTTTTACTGATAATATTTTAGGCGGAGTAGAGCTGGTAAGTTTCGGAGCACTGACAGGTTTTATTCTTGTAAATATCTCAGTTCCTTTCTACTTTTTCAGGAAAAAGGGGATTCGGGGAGGAAAAGCCATCTTTAATTATGGCGCATTGCCTCTTATTGCTACTGTTATATGTGTATACCTGTGGCTTAATATGGCGGCTGCCGCTAAGATAATAGGTATCATCTGGCTGGCAGTGGGAATTGTCATACTGGCCGTAAAAACTAAAGGATTCAGGAAATTGCCTCCTGAGATGGACATTGAATAAACGACGTAAAAATAAAAGCTGAAAAGGCGGTGAAAAGATGTACATATTAAAAAATGCTAAAATTTATACATTGGAAGGTAAGAACAATGTAGATGCTATAGTTGTAGACGAAAGTAAAGTAGTATATGCGGGTAGCCTGAGGGGTGCGGAAAAATACACAGCGGCATCTAAAATCTATGATCTTGGAGGCAGGACCGTACTTCCGGGAATTGTAGACAGTCATATACATCCGGGTATGTGCTCCAGAAGCACATGGCATGTGAAACTTCCCTGGACGGAGAATGTAACTGAGCTTCTTGATTTTATAAGAGAATACGGCCGTAAACATCCCAGGGAGGAGATGCCTTTTATATACTTTGAATATTATCCTACTTCAATGTTTGATGAGAATGGCCCTACAAAGGAATTGCTGGACGAAGCCATTTCAGACAGACCTGTACTGTGTCAGGATTTTGGAGAGCATTTGTGCTGGATAAATACGAAGATGATGGAACTTCTCGGGGTTGATAAGGATACGCCGAATCCCAGCGCGCTGGAGGTCTTTGTGAGAGATAGGCAAGGAAATCCGACAGGCTGGGTAAAAGAAATGGCATGGGTACATTTTGCTGATAACATGTTTAACGCTATAGGATGGGCACCGCCTGAAGAACTTACAGAAGAAAGAATGGCTCCTTTTTTTGAACTCATGATGGAAAGTGGTATAACAGCTATTTTTGATGCCTTTATAGAAAACGACAGGCAGATACAGACAGTGTATGAAATGGATAGAGCAGGGAAATTGTTTGTCTATTATGATGCTTCAGTAAGGTTTTGGAGATATGAGGATCTGCCTGAGAAAATTGATAAGCTCAGAGAATATCAGAGACTTTATACCACAGAACATATAAAATTTAATACCATGAAGCTTTTTTTAGATGGGACTAATGAAAGTGGAAACTCTGCTTCTCTTCATGAGCATATCCATGATTCCGGCAATTACGGAGAAATCATGATGGAAAAAGATGAGCTTGTAAGATGCTTTCTTCTCTGCAATAGAGAGGGTCTTGATCTTCATATACATATGGTGGGAGACAGAGCATTTAAAGTAGGATGCGACGCTGTGGAGGAGGCGCAGAAAACGGCCGCAGAAAACGGTGAGCCGTGGATTTGCAGACCGGTATTTGCACACTGCGAAATAGTAGACCCCTCAGATATGAAAAGGCCTGCAAAGTTGGGTATTTTCATAAACTGGAGCTGCCACTGGTCGGGAGGATATTTCGGCGAAGAAGCTATGAATTACTATACGGAGGAAAAATGGCGCAGGATGTATCAGTTTAATCCTATGATAAAAAGCGGCGCTATGGTATCTTTTTCCAGTGATGTAGTCACGGCGTATGAGATGCACAGAGCATATCCTTTTTTTGGTATGCAGGTGGCGGCAACAAGAGTAGATCCTGAATTTCCGCTTGATCCTGTTAGATATCCTGAAAGTATGAGACCGGAAGCATCTGCAAGGCTTGATATGGATGTACTTATTAAAGGATATACTATAAATGGTGCGAGACAACTGAGATGGCAGGATAAGATGGGGTCTTTAAGTGCAGGAAAACTTGCTAATTTTGTAGTGATTGATAAGGATCCGTTTGAAGTTTCAGAAGATGAAATCAAAGATATAAGAGTAGAAGCTGTAGTATTTGACGGTAAGCTTATCAAGGGCAGCCTTGAAAATATTTGAAATGAGGGGTGTCATGAGAAAAATTTTTGATATAAATCTTATTCAGCAAAATGATATAAATATGGGAATAACGTGCAGGGGAGATACATTAGTTTCTCCCTCCGATAAAGGATCTTTTTCAGGAAAAGATATAAAAGGACAGGTTATGCCCGCCGGTATGGGAATCACATATACACCCATTGCCGGCAGCAACGATATAGAGTCTACGCTTCTTCTCAAAACGGATGACGGAGTTTATATAATAATGGAGATGAGAGCCTTTCTCAATATGGAAGATTGTGTGGAACAAAGACTTATGGAGGGGGATCGCGTGGATCCTGATGAGTATTATTTCAAAGGTACGGTAAGATTTAGGACGGGTCATGACCTGTATAAATGGCTGGAACGTAAGGTATGTGTCTGTGTTACGGAAATAATCAATTGGGAAGAGCTTAAGATAAGTGTATATATGGTATGAAATGAAGAAACTGACATTGAGTTGTCAGTTTTTTTATAACAAATAATTTTATAAGATTTCTCTTGACATTAAGATATAATAAGATATAATGATGATATCAAAATGATATCATTAAATAATAGCGATAAAGTTCGGGATCTAATAAGGAGGAGAAAATATGGAAACTAACAATAATCTGATCAAGAACAATATTACAGAAAAAGAACTTCATCCTATGTCGGGGATGGCAATGCTTTTCATCATTATAATCGGTATTTTAGCCGGAGTTGCCTTGTGTATAGCAGGACCTGTTTTTTTTGTAGATATGACAGGTGTGTTTGTAGCAGCAGGGATACTGTTGATAGTGGTGCTTTGTATTTTAATGGCAGGGCTCAAGATAGTCAATCCAAATGAAGCGTTAGTTCTTACTCTGTTTGGTAAATATTACGGAACCATAAAGAAAGATGGATTCTTTTTTGTCAATCCTTTTGCTACAGGGTTCAATCCGACTGTGGCCGGAACTGTAGACGGCCTCATAGCCGAAATAAGTGAATCCGCAAAAAAAGACGGACATAAAAAAGGCAGGACCATGAGCAAAAAGGTATCCACAAAGACAATGACTTTAAATAACGGACAGCAGAAAGTAAATGATGTTCAGGGTAATCCTGTTGTTATAGGTGCTATAGTTATTTGGCACGTATCTAATCCAACCAAAGCTGTTTTTAATATTGAGAATTATTTTGAGTATCTGTCAACTCAGTGTGACTCAACTATAAGAAACACGGCAAGACTTTATCCTTATGATACTATAGATCAGGAAAACGATGAGATGACTCTCAGGGGATCGAGTCTGGAGATTGCTCAGAATATGAAAGGAGAACTGCAGGAAAAGGTGAAAGGCGCCGGAATTGAGATACTGGAGGTAAGGATTACACATTTGGCATATGCAGAAGAGATAGCGGCTGCTATGCTTAAGAGACAGCAGGCTGCCGCAACAATTGCTGCAAGAGAGAAAATCGTTGAAGGTGCGGTAGGTATGGTCAGAATGGCTCTTGATAAACTGGAAGATGATGAACTTGTGGTTCTGGATGATGAACGTAAAGCGGCCATGGTATCTAATCTGTTAGTAGTTCTTTGCGGAGACAAAGATCCTCAGCCGGTTGTAAACAGCGGAAGTATATATTAAAATATTTGATATGGTTTATAGCCTGGAGGTAATCAGATGTCCAATGATATAAACAAAAAAGAAGAACAGCTGCAGCAGCGGCTTGAAAAAATCAAGAGGCTGGAAGATGAGATTAAAAAAAGAGAAAAAGCTGTTAAAGATAAGGAAAAGACGAAAAAACAGATGATCGTGAGATTATCTTCAGGACTTTGGAACGATATAGCCGCATGGGCGGAAGAGGATTTCCGATCTATAAACGGTCAAGTGGAGTACCTGCTAAGTGAATGTGTGAAACAGAGAAAAAAGAAATAAAATATAATAAACGGAACCAGTGTCTGTGGTTCCGTTTTTATGTACGAAAGTAAATTATTGAGTTTTTTTAATTTCCGTAAATACTATATCAAGAGGATCAAGTTTCGCCGAGTAGGTAAAACTTCCTGAGGAAGAGACGGTCTTCCATAGTATGCGTGGAGCCGACATCTCTTGTATCTGTTGTTTTTCATTTTCAGTCAGATCAGATTTGTATTCCATCTGCCTCCATAGGTCAAGGCAGTTTGAATCCGCTCGGAGGCGATGTTCGGTTATCTGATACTTGCCCGGCATATTAAACAGATCAAATTCAAGATTTTGAGGATTCTCAGCATCTTCATTGAAGAATAAGATCTGAACATTGCTGTCATTGACTGTTATCATGTACCATTCATCGTGTCCGCCTACAGTATTATACTGCGCGAAAAGAAATCGGCGCAGATAATAAAGCGGTTTTTTCATGTTATTGAATGTAAAGATCCCGTTTCTGTTTACCGCGGTGTCTATAAATGCCTGCGGCATATTTTTTGCTTCGGGGTCTTTTAATACGGTTTTCAAAAAGTTTATACAATCTTGCTGAGGATTGTAATTGCGATAGAATTTTTTTGGCAGCTCATCATCAGGCACCAGTCTATGGAGAAGAGAAGCCTTTTTCAGATCAAAAGAAACGGATTTTATTTGCTGAGCCGCTCCCGTGAAAGCCGGTATTTCACCATATGATTCTATAGCGTCATTTATACTGTCTAAAGGGAGTTCTTTGACAAGACATGTCGACTGCCTGATGGTTTCGCTTCTGTAAAGCTGTCTGTATTCTTTGGGATGGCATCCGAACCATTCTTTAAAATTTTCCACATAATATTTAGCATTGGAAAACCCCACATTAGAAGATACCTGGGCTATGGAATTATCAGTAGTCAAAAGCTCAGGCTCTGACATTTCCACTCTGACCATGCTGACAAAATTTCTGAAACTGTCACCTACCAGACGCTGAAAAAGGTGGGATAAATAGTAACTGTTAATGTTTTCGGATTCTGCGATGGATGACAGGCTCAGTTTATAGGGGTAATTCATATATACAAAACCCACGACCCGGCTTATACGATCTATTTGTACCAGATCATGTGAGATCTGATGTTCAAATGTTCGGCTTTCCAGATTGACTGTGAAACCTCTGAAATCTTTGTAAAGCGCATCTATGAGTGCATGGGAGATCTCTTTTATCCTATCTTTATAACCTTTCTTTTTCCCGTGAAGTTCAGAAATTATGGAAAACATATGTACTTTAAGCGCCAGCTGTTTTTTATATGTGGCGATGTTTTCGCTTACTTTTGTGGTAAATACCTGAACATCCAGATGTGGATAATATTTAGAAAAATAATCCATATTAAGACTTAAGACAACAACTAAGTTATTATTGGATAAGGTTCGGAAGCCGTGAACATCATCGCTGTGTATGAAGTGAACATTGTTTTTCGTAAGGCGATAACGTGCATAAGTCATTTTCAGTTCCACTTCGCCTTCCAGTACATATACTATCTGGATATCGTTATGTACATGCCAGGGGTATTGCTGTATCTGCAGAACCTGAACCTTTACCGGAAGATCATCTTCGTATTGTATTTCCTGAAGCATAACATACCTCCTTATTTTTGCACTGCAATTAATAAATGGTCTTAGTTGCTTTTTTTGATTATATCATATAAGAAAATTCATGTATATAGTATGAGAATAATCAGAATTTTTTAAAAATATAACAAAGAAGACAACATAAGTATGTTAAAATACTTATCTATATTGTAAAATTTATAAAAATAAAAATATCTGAAAGGAGCAGGTGCATGAAAAATGTAACAGTAGCGGCCACTCAAATGTCGTGTGGTCCTGATGCGGAGAAAAACATAGCTGTAGCAGAGAGGCTCATAAGAAAGGCGGCGTCACAGGGAGCTAATATCATTTTGATCCAAGAATTATTTCAGACTCAGTATTTTGCGCAGGTAGTAGAATATGAAAACCTCAAATTGGCTCAGCCGGCAGAGGATAATCCGATGCTGAAAAGGTTTTCTGAGCTGGCAGAGGAATTGAGTGTAGTCTTACCGATCAGTTTTTTCGAGGAGAGCGGCTGCTGCAGATTTAATTCTGTTATGGTGATAGATGCCGACGGATCTAACTTAGGGATTTACAGGAAAACTCATATACCTGATGATCCGGGATATTATGAAAAATTTTATTTTAGTCCCGGAGATACAGGCTTTAAAGTTTGGGATACAAAGTATGCTAAAATAGGTGTCGGTATTTGCTGGGATCAGTGGTTTCCTGAGGCTGCAAGAGCCATGGCACTTATGGGCGCAGAGATATTGCTGTATCCGACCGCTATCGGGACTTTTGCCGTACCTCCGGAGGAACTTCACAAAGAGCCTGACGATTACGATCATTGGCAAAACGTGATGTTAGGACATGCTGCAGCTAATATGACGCCTATAGTGGCATCTAATCGGATCGGAATAGAGGAAATGGGCAGCACAGCGATAAGATTCTGGGGAGCATCCTTTATTTCTGACAACAGGGGTAATAAAATCGCTGAAGCCGATACAAAATCAGAAGAGATTCTAACAGCTTCATTTGATCTTGATAAACTGGCAGAATACAGACGTGAGGTATGTACATTCAGAGACAGACGTCCTGAGAGATATCAGGTTCTTATGACTCTTGACGGAAAGATAAAAGAATAATAAAACATATGGGAGACTTAAGCTGATCTTTAAGAACTCCCATTTTCTGTTTTCTGAAAGTACCGGTTTATAGTGCTGTACCTTTCTTTGGTATAAACAGATGATTCATATCTGCTTTTTCAAGAGTGAGAAGCTTGATTTTTTTATCTATTCCGCCTGCATATCCAGTAAGGCTTCCATTTGATCCGACTACACGGTGGCAGGGAATAATAACGGAAATCTCGTTATGACCTACTGCTCCTCCTACAGCTTGAGAGGACATGTGAGGAAGACCCCTTTCTTCCGCTACCTTATGGGCTATTTCTCCATAAGTAACAGTTTTGCCATATGGGATTTTCAGAAGAAGTTTCCAGACCATAGTTTGAAAATCAGAGCCTATCATGTGGATAGGAGGTGTGAAATCAGGGTTTTTGCCTGAAAAGTAAATATCAAGCCATTTTTTTGTTTCCTTTAAAACTGGCAGTTCTTTTTCCTTATGCTGAACTTCCAGTTTATAAGCATAATATTTCTGACCTTCAAACCATAGGCCGGTAAGGCCGATATCATCTGCTGCCAAAAGGATATCGCCTATAGGAGACGTGTAATGAGATGTGTATTGCATAGTGACCTCCATTTATAAAATTTTTCTTTAAGGATATTATGATAATATTATAATATAGAGACTGACAGTCTATAAAAGGGAGATACATATTTCGGTATCTCCCTTGTTATTTTTGTTGTGCCTGCTGTATTATTGGACGGAAAGCAGTGAGATATCATAATCTTTTTACGAATTCTCCTTCTTTCATTATAATTTCCATATTTTCTACAGATATAGCATGTATATCATCGAGCGGATTTTCTTTAAGCACCAACAGATCAGCGCTTTTTCCGGCTTCCAGAGAACCGGTTATATCGTCTGCTCGCAATGCTTTTGCCCCATTTAGGGTAGCTGCTGTGATGGTATCCATTTCGCTGATACCGGCTTTAGTTATGAATTCGTAAATTTCTCCAATAGCAGTATCACCGTATGGCGTTATTTTAGAATTAAAGGAGTCGGATCCTATAGTCAGCAAAACACCTTTGGAGAAAGCTTTGCGAAGATTATCATATATTCGGTTCAATTCTTTTTCCGTAACGGTTTCTCCCGGGAATTTATCATGGAGCTCGGGTATGTAGTTTGGCGGGTAAGTGGCAAACCATGCCGGAAGGAAACTTATAGTAGGGCATAGCATTATTCCGTTTTCCGCCATAGTATCTATGGTTTCGTCATTAAGATCCCATCCGTGTATGATGAAGTCGGCTCCGGCCTTGACCGAATTGCCGGCACTTCCGAAACAGTGAGACCAGAGAGGTATGCCGCGCATTTTGCATTCATCGGATACAGCTTGGATTTCTTCCATGGTATAGTGGGGATCAGAACCTATTTCCCATCTCCATATACCGCCTCCGGTTGCCCATATTTTTATAGCATCGGGATTTTCTCGTATTCTTCTCCTTACAGCTTTTCGGAGATCCCACGGACCGTCTACACATTCTGCCCATGGATGAGCATTTTTGTTTTGCTCTATAGAAAGTTTATGGGAGTCTCCATGTCCGGCTGTCGCACAGAAACCAAGACCTGTAGCAATAATTCTCGGCCCTTTCATTACTTTAGCTTCCACCATATTTCTGATGTGGATACCGAACCTTGAGATCTCGCCGACAGTAGTCAGACCGGATTCGAGACACTCATGAGCTTGCTGTACTGCGACAACAGCTTTCTGGATATTATCCTCCATGACCCAGTCGCTGTCATTCTCTGTAAGGTTACCTGAAAAATGAAGGTGAGCGTCCACAAGCCCCGGCATTATAGTTTTGCCTGTGATATCGATAATATCGTATTCAGCAGGAATGTCTGAGGCTTTGCCTGCATAAGTAATCTTATCGTCATCAATAAGAACCAGACTGTTTGTTACGGCGGCTGATCCGGTGCCGTCTATCAGAAGACCTCCGGTAAATGCTGTTTTACACATCATAACCTCCCTTTATACTAATTGCTGTTGGTCTGAATTTTGCGAGAGTGCCTGAAAAGGCATCTCTTGCGGTATTTATTCCATAACAGCTCCTTTAGCGGATGATGATACGTTTCTCATATATCTGGCCAGCCATCCTCCGGTTACGTTCGGTGCGGGAGCGATATATTCTTTGCGTCTTTTGCTGAATTCTTCATCGGAAACTCTGGCATTTATCTTGGCATTTGGAATATCTATGTCTATGATATCCCCTTCTTTGATAAGACCGATGTTTCCGCCTGCAGCAGCTTCAGGGCAGACATGGCCTATGGAAGCACCTCTGCTGGCACCGCTGAAACGACCGTCTGTTATGAGAGCAACTGTTTTATCAAGCTTCATTCCTGCAAGTGCGCTTGTAGGATTGAGCATTTCTCTCATTCCCGGACCGCCTTTAGGGCCTTCATATCTGATTACCACTACATCACCGTCTGTTATTTTTCCTGCATAAATAGCTGCGATGGCGTCTTCCTCGCAGTTAAAGACTCTTGCAGGTCCGCTGTGAGAAAGCATTTCTGCAGCTACCGCACTTCTTTTCACTACACAGCCGTCCTGAGCTATGTTGCCCCACATAATGGCGATTCCACCGGTTTCGCTGTATGGATTATCTATTGGTCTTATTATATCATAATTCTTGACGCAGGCACCCTCAATATTTTCTCCTACAGTTTTTCCGGTAGCTGTTATTAAGCTTTCGTCAATGAGACCTTTTTTAGTGAGTTCACTGAATACTGCTCTGAGACCTCCTGCATTGTTGAGATCATGCATATGAGTGCCTCCTGCAGGAGCCAGATGACAGAGATTAGGGACTTTTGCGCTGAATTCATTAAAAATATCAAGATTAAGCTCCACTCCTGCTTCATTGGCTATTGCCAATAGATGAAGTACGCTGTTTGAGGAGCAGCCAAGAGCCATATCGCAAGCAAGGGCGTTTCTCAAAGATTTTTCATTTATGATGTCACGCGCTTTAATATCTTTCTCCACTAAATTCATGATAGCCATGCCGGCGTGTTTGGCGAGTCTGATCCTTGCAGCGTCTACCGCAGGGATGGTTCCGTTTCCGGGAAGAGCTATTCCGACGGCTTCCGAAAGACAGTTCATGCTGTTGGCAGTATACATGCCCGAACATGATCCGCATCCCGGACATGTATTTTCTTCGAATTCCAGAAGCTCTTCATCATCAATCAGGTCGGCCTTTCTTGCGCCTACTGCCTCAAACATTTTGGAAAGACTGGTTTCTTCACCTTTTACAAGACCTGACATCATAGGACCGCCGGAGCAGACTACTGTCGGTATATTTATTCTTACGGCAGCCATTATCATACCGGGAACGATCTTATCGCAGTTAGGTACCAGAACCAGACCGTCGAAGGCATGAGCCATAGCCATGGTTTCTACGCTGTCAGCAATCAGCTCGCGGCTTGCTAGGCTGTATTTCATCCCTATATGTCCCATAGCTATTCCATCGCAGACTCCTATGGCAGGAACCTCTATAGGGGTTCCTCCGGCCATTCTTACTCCGGCTTTGACGGCTTCTGCTATCTTATCGAGATGGATGTGACCTGGCACTACTTCACTTTTTGCTGAAACAACACCTATGAGAGGCCGTTCCAGTTCTTCTTTTGTATATCCCATGGCGTAAAACAGACTTCGCATAGGAGCCTTTTCAACGCCTTTTGTTACGTTATCGCTTCTCATTTTTCGTTTCCTTTCTTGTTTTTCGGGTAAAAATCCGGCTTTGCCGGTTTTCCGCATTTTTGGAAGTATCGCTTGATGATATTTCCCGGAAAATAAAATAAAGAGATTTTGCGGAGGCAACCTCCGCAGGCATGAGCTTGTAATGCGTCTGCTCAGAATGCCGAGGACCAATTGCCATAGCAAAACCTCTTTTATGTTTATCTGTTTAATATACTATTTTTTCAGCCAGCTCATCATCTTTCTGAGCTCTTCGCCCACTTTGCAGAGGAGATGTGAAGCTTCTTTCTTTCTTGTTGCCAGGAATTTAGCTCTGCCGCCTGCATTGAATTCCTGAATGAATTCGCTTGCAAAAGTACCGTCCTGGATTTCTGAGAGAACTTTTTTCATTTCTTTTCTCGTATCCTCTGTAACGATTCTTGTTCCTGTTCTGTAGTCGCCATATTCAGCAGTGTTGGAGATGGAATATCTCATTTTATCGAATCCGCCCTCATTGATAAGGTCCACAATAAGTTTCATTTCGTGAATACATTCAAAGTAAGCCATTTCAGGTTCATAGCCTGCTTCTACCAGTGTATCGAATCCGGCCTTCATAAGTTCTGTAACGCCGCCGCAGAGTACAGCCTGTTCTCCGAAGAGGTCTGTTTCAGTCTCTTCTTTAAATGTAGTTTCAAGAATTCCTGCACGTCCTGCACCTATTCCGCTTGCGTAAGCAAGAGCATAGTCTTTTGCTTTTCCGGAAGCATCCTGATAAACAGCTATAAGGCTTGGAACACCTTTCCCTTCTACATACTGGCTTCTTACTGTATGTCCCGGGCCTTTAGGGGCGATCATTACAACATCAAGATATGATGCAGGCTGTATCTGATTGTAGTGGATGTTGAATCCATGAGCGAATGCCAGTACATTTCCTTCTTTCATATGCTTTTCGATCTGGTTCTTGTAGATAGAAGCCTGAAGTTCATCAGGAGTAAGGATCATTACGACATCGCCTGCTTCTGCAGCTTCTTCGATACCCATGACTTTTAATCCGGCAGCTTCTGCTTTTGCAGTGTGAGCGGATCCCGGTCTGAGACCTACCACTACGTTTACTCCGCTTTCATTAAGATTCATGGCATGGGCGTGTCCCTGACTTCCGAATCCTATGATAGCAACGGTTTTTCCGTCTAATAATGCTAAATTACAATCCTGATCATAATATTTTTTAATCATTTTTTCCGTCTCCTTTTGTATATTAAAAATTTTAAAGACAATAATTATTCTTCGTGCCAGCTTGCGCCTCGGCCAATACCTGTAATACCGGTACGGCATACTTCGGCGATTTCGTGACAGCTCATCATATCCATAAAAGCATCGAGTTTCTCCGACGCTCCGGTCATCTCTATGATCAGACTGTCTTTTGACAGATCTACGATTCTTCCCCTGTATATCTCAACGATTTCCTTTATAGCTGAGCGTTCTGTTTTGTCGGCTTTAACTTTAAGAAGGAGAAGTTCTCTGTAAATACTGTCGTTTGAATTGAGTGTAAATATTTTTTTTACAACCTCCAGTTTGGCAGTCTGTGTTATTATTTGGTGAAGTCCCTGTTCCGTTCCCGTAAAGACTACAGTTATTCTTGAAAGTTTAGGATCGTTGGTGGCTGAGACTGTAAGCGAATCTATATTAAATCCTCTGCGTCCGAACAGGCTGCTGACTCTTGTAAGAACATTGGCCTGGTTGTCTACAAGAATGCTGATAACTTCTTTTTTTATTTGTTTATCCATACTCGTCTTCCTCCTAACCTATGATCATATCTTCGATAGTTCCTCCGCCCGGGATCATAGGAAGAACTCGTTCATCTCTTGCTATAGCGCAGTCGATCCATACAGGTCCCTTTTCCTGCAAAGCTTTTTTGAAAGCTTCTTCGAATTCTTTGGGATTGGACGCGGTGAAACCCTTTGCTCCGAAAGCTTCTGCCAGTTTAGAGAAGTTTGTTTTTCTTTCAGGTGTTGTGGCTGCGTATCTTTTTCCGTAAAAAGATGTCTGCCACTGGTATACCATGCCGAGAACCTGATTATTCATTATGATAGTTATGATGGGAAGCTCTTGGCTGACTGCCGTACATGCTTCATTCAAGTTCATATGGAAAGAACCGTCTCCTGTGAAATGAACGACTCTTTTGTCAGGGCATCCGATCTGAGCTCCTATAGCTGCGCCGTAGCCGAATCCCATCGTTCCCAGACCTCCGCTTGTGATGAAATCTTTGGTCTTGTCATGTTTCAGATATTGAGCCGCCCACATCTGATGCTGACCTACATCGGTAACATAAATGGTTTCCTTATCTGTAAGATCGCATACTGCATGTACGATCTCACTTGGATGAAGGTCAGCTCCCTGACACTTCACATCTCCTGTCTTCTTTTTCCATTCTGTTGCCTGAGATACCCATTCCTTATGGTCTTTTTTCTTGATCAGAGGCAGAAGTTTAGTAAGAAATTCTTTTACATCGGCAGTTACCCCTAAATCTACGAGGACGTTTTTGTTCAGCTCGCTTGTATCTATATCAATCTGTATTTTATGAGCTTTCTTGGCGAATTTTTCTGGATTAAGAGCCACTCGGTCGCTGAATCTGGCTCCTAATGCGATTACCAGATCAGCTCTGTCTACAGCCCTGTTAGCTGCGATGCTTCCGTGCATTCCTATAAGGCCGAGATTTCTCGGATTCTCATACCCCAGTATTCCGGCTGCCATCAATGTATATGTAGCGGGGATATCGGCAGTTTCCAAAAGCGCATTGAGTTCTTCGCCTGCGCCTGCTGCAGCTACGCCGCCTCCAAAATATACGATAGGTTTTTCTGATGAATTGATCATGGAAGCCACTTCCTGAACCTCTTTGTCGGTGAATACCGGCCGAGGGTTGAGAGGAAGCGGTTTTTCGGGTTTGTAGTCTGTCATTGCTGCAGTGACATCCTTGGTGATGTCGATGAGAACAGGTCCTTTTCTTCCGCTGTTAGCGATCCTGAAGGCGTTTCTCATGGCATCTGCCAGATCTTCTATTCTATTGACAAAGAAGGTATGCTTTGTTATCGGCATGGTTATTCCTGTTATGCATATTTCCTGAAATGCATCTCTGCCGATAAGACTGTCAGGTACGTTGGCAGTTATGGCTATCATAGGTATACTGTCCATAAACGCTGTGGCGATACCTGTCACCAGATTAGTTGCTCCGGGACCGCTGGTAGCAAAGACGACGCCTGTTTTACCTGTTGCCCTGTAATATCCGTCGGCAGCATGAGCTGCGCCTTGTTCATGAGCTGTCAATACGTGCTTTATCTTATCTCTGTATTCGTATAATGCGTCGTATAGATTCAGCGCCGCACCTCCGGGATATCCGAATATAGTGTCTACGCTGTGTTCTAATAAGATCTCAGCAACCAGTTGTGATCCTGTAACTCTCATTTTTTCCTCCTTCTGTAAATTGATTTGTTATTTCATTACACTTATTATATATGGTTTAGAAATAAAATCAACATGTTTTTTGTAGAAATTGTTATAAAAATACAAAGAAAATATAAAAACATAGTTTTTAAAAACAAAAAATCTATTTTTTTTGTTTTGATCGTAAAAATGATTTATGCCATGAGATTTGAGGAAGTTAAAAACAGAATACGAAAAATCTCTATTTGTAAAAGCAAAAGAAAGTTATATAATGAAAGCACAGGATGATTTCTTAAGAGAAGTGTAGTGGTAAAATTTATGATAGAAAAAGAGAATGTAAACTATATACCCGGTACGTCTGTGGCTGTAAGAGTATATAATATAGACAGGTATGAGCCCCATTATCATGAGGATTGTATAGAACTGCTGTTTGTGCTTAAGGGCGATATAAACATATTGTCCACTTATGATAAATTTCATTTGGAAAAAAATGATTTCACTGTGATAAACAAAGGCGATATTCATTATATAAAAGGAAGGGGTGAGAATCTGGTTCTTTCTCTGTATCTGAACCTATCGCATTTTGAGAAGCAATGTGAGTATGTTCAGTATATATATTTTGCCTGTGAAAGCTTTAATGCAAACAGCCTTCAGGAGAAATGCTCGCCGGAAGTGAGAAATCTCATTATTGATATCGTCCTGGAGGCAGCTAAAGATGACAGTGATCCAAAGAAAATAGATGGTTTTGCGAAGCAGCTGATGGATATTTTCATAAATAAATACGATTTTGCTCATTATCATAACGGAAAGGAGATTCCGAACAGTCAGTTGCAAAGGTATTACAGGATAGTAAAGCTCATAGATACAAAGTACGGAGAGAAACTGGATCTTAATGACCTGGCGCAGAAAGAGTTCGTAGGAAGAAATTATATTTCTCAGTTCTGGAAGAATCTTACCAACATGAACCTTACAGATTATATTACATCTGTAAGAAGCGAGCGGGCAGAGAAGATGATGCTGACCAGCAATAAAAGCATTAATGAGATTTCATTTAATTGCGGCTTTTCTGATTCAAAATATATTTACAAAGGCTTTAAAAAATGGTATGAAAAAACACCATCCCAGCACAAGAAGGAATATGAAAAATATAAAGCCGAAGGAACGTCTGTAAAAGAATATAGCGAAGCCGAAATTCTTTCAAAATTCGGACGGACACTGATATATGCCAACATGGATGAAAACAAAGCCAGCTTTATGCAGGATTCGGAGAAGAAAGAAAACTGGCGGCAAAAGTATGAGCTGCAGATAGGAAAATATTCCGGCAGTAAGATAAAACAGGAGATGATAAAGGAAAACCATCTGGAGGCAGGATTAAAAGAGATATATCTCCCTCTTTTTGACAGGGCTGTGGTAGATATAGACGGTGGCAACATTAATATGGACATGGAGTTTGTGGAAATGGTTGTTAAGGGTGCAAAGAAAATGTCGCTGCTGCTTTATATAGAAATATATTTTCCTGAACATTCCGTAGATGAATGGGAAAGCGTTTTGGAGTATTTTGTACACGCATTGAATGAAAGTGACGCTGCGGATTTTCTGCCAAGATGTAGATTTGTTGTATGCTTTGATGATTTCGCCGATGCGGTAAATGTAAGAAAACTGATGAATCGCATCTCACACATGGTAAGCTCTAAAAATATAAGGATGGCATTAAGATTTTCATAAAAATTGACAAGATAACGAAATAAAAACGTAAGATTGGCAGGGGCATAGTTTCTATAAGATACAGAAATTGAGTCCCTGCCTATTCTATTGGCAAAGATAGAAAATACGTCGATTGAAGCTGATATTTTTTTCGGCTACCATATAAGCAGATAATTCAATGAAAGAGAAGGTAGCATAATGAAAAAAGTAGTAATAATAGGAACCGGGGCACAGGGAACGACAGTGGCAAGAAGACTTGATGAAGAGTCGACGGTTGGAGAAATCATCTGCGCCGACTATAATAAAGCAGCGGTTGATGAGCTTGTAAGCGGCTTGAAAAAGGCAAAAGGTGCGCAATGTGATGCATATGATGTCAACAGTCTTATAGAATGCGCGCAGGGTGCGGATCTTATTGTGAATGCACTGCCCCTTGAATTCGGTAAAAATGTGCTGGACGCAGCGCTGGCGGTAAAAGCAAATTATCAGGATTTTTCCTCCTCCACTGCTTTTGATGAAGATGTAAATCTCGGATGGATAAGAGGTATGAAATACCAGTTTGAAGTGTACGGACCTAAGTTCAAGGAAATAGGAAAACTTGCTATCATAGGAACAGGCTCTGCTCCGGGACTTATCTGCTGTGCTACAAGAGCCGCAATGAAGCATCTGGACTCATGCGAGACTATCTACAACATAGTATGGGAAGGTGTTGAAGCTGAAAGATTTCAGCCCTTCTGGTGGTCGCCGGAAACAGCTCTCCAGGATATGATGGAGCCTGCGTATACATATGAAAACGGTGAAATTTTTGTAAAAGAGCCGTTTGCAGATCCTATCGTGAGACAGTACGATTATATGGATAAGCCTGTAACATTCCAGAATCACTGCCATGATGAACCGGTACAGTATGGACTTAATGCGGAAAAATATTTCAAGGGCTGTAAAAATGCTTACTTTAAGTATGCCGGAGTTGGTATGGACTTTGCCAGACCTCTGTATAGAGCGGGTCTTCTCGGACATGAAAAGGAAGACATCAAGGGCAGCATGGTGGAGCCGTTTGATGTGATAATAAATCATATTCCAAAACCGCCTAAATTCAGACATGAAATTCAGGAGATAATAGATGAAGGAATCGTCTGCGATGACGGCTGTATGGTTATAGAAGCATACGGAAAGAAAGACGGTAAGGATATTCTCGTTGAAAACCACGTGTTCTCGCCGGGGCTTGCCGAAGCCTTTGAAAAAGCAGGAATGACAGGAGAAATGTATCTTACGGGTCAGGGTGGATATCTGTTTTCAAAGATGTTTGTAAATGATGACTTTGATATGACAGGTCTTATTTCATCGGATATGCTGCCTCTTGACAAGGTGGATAAGTATTTTGAGTATGCAAAAGAGCTGGATATAATAATGGAAACAAAGATAAAAGAAATATAGACTTACCCTATAAAATCTATGCAGATGTTCCTCGGAATCATCTGCATAGATTTTGCTTTATAGTGGCTTTAGCTGGGGTTTCGAACGAAGTGAGGAACAACGAATTAACGATTATGCCGGCGGTAATGATTTTTTCTGTTGACAAAGACTTTACATTATTATATATTAGTACCATACATGTAAATACAGACGCGATGAACGGAATAAATTTGATGAAAATATTTCAGCGAGCAGTCGGATGGTGCAAGACTGTATATGGATTCAGATGTCTCGGCCGGGAGTGTCAAACCTTAAGTGGGTATGTGATTTTTCAGAAGATGCTGAATTTATGATTTTTTAACAGTTCTGAAACGGCGGAAGCCGAAACAGCATGCCAATAAGAGTGGTACCGCGGAAGCTTATGCCTTCGTCTCTTATATTTGAGATGAAGGCTTTTTTTATCACATCGGGAAGTATCGCCTGCGATACTGATAAGATGTGGCGATGTCTGGCCGCTAAAAGAGTTGGCGCGGCCGACTTTGTTTGGAATTGTACTATCATACAGTTGAAGAAAGGAAAGAATTATGAAAAACTACAATAAATATAAGGTGGGGTATTTTCCTCCTGATAAACCTCACAACGAATGGGTGAAAAAAGATCATGTTGAAAAGGCCCCTATATGGTGCAGTGTAGACCTTAGAGACGGGAATCAGGCTCTTATAGTGCCTATGAGTCTGGAAGAAAAGGTGGAATTCTTTAAATATTTGGTCAAGATAGGATTTAAACAGATTGAGGTTGGGTTCCCGGCAGCATCAAAGACAGAATATCAGTTTTTGAGAAAATTGGTAGATGAAAATTTGATTCCGGATGATGTTACGGTTCAAGTGTTGACTCAGTCGAGAAAGCACATAATAAAGAAGACTTTTGAATCGCTGAAAGGTGTGAAAAAGGCTATAGTACATCTTTACAATTCCACATCATTGGCTCAGAGAGAACAGGTGTTTAAGAAAGAAAAACCTGAAATCATAAAGATCGCCACCGATGGAGCTGCTCTCATGAAAGAATATGCGGCTCAGAATCCGGAGACGGAATTTTCTTTTGAATATTCACCGGAGAGTTTTACCGGTACGGAAGTGGATTTTGCGGCGGATATCTGTAATGCAGTCATAGATATATGGGAGCCGACAGCTGATAATAAAGTCATCATTAATCTGCCGGGAACGGTGGAGATGTCTATGCCTCACGTATATGCTTCTCAGATAGAGTATATGTGTGCTAATCTTCATAACAGGGAGAATGTTATAGTTTCTCTTCATCCTCATAATGACAGAGGAACTGCAGTAGCTGATGCCGAACTGGGGCTTCTTGCAGGAGGCGATAGGATAGAGGGGACGCTTTTCGGCAATGGAGAGAGAACAGGGAATGTAGACGTTGTGACGCTGGCGATGAATATGTTCTGTCACGGTGTCGATCCTCAGCTTGATTTTTCCAATATGCCTGAAGTTGTCGAGACATATGAGAAATATACGGATATGAAAGTTCATCCGAGACAGCCTTACGGCGGACAGTTGGTATTCGCCGCATTCTCGGGTTCACATCAGGATGCTATTGCCAAGGGAATGAGATGGCATAAAGAGAAGGATCTCAAGACATGGTCTGTTCCGTATTTGCCGCTTGATCCGCAGGATGTGGGCAGAGAATATGAAGCTGATGTTATTCGTATCAACAGTCAGTCAGGAAAAGGCGGCGTTGCGTATATTCTGGAGAATAATTTCGGATATATGATTCCTCAGCAGATGAGAGAAGAAATCGGATATATGGTGAAGGATATTTCTGATAAAGAACATAAGGAGCTTACGCCTGTGGAAGTGTATCAGGCTTTTGCCAGAGAATATGTGAATGTTTTCGATCCTATAGATATCACTGATGCGGCATTCAGAAAGGCTTCGGATTTTAAAGCCAACGATGGTATGATAGCAGATATAAAGGTACGGATAGCCGGCAAAGTGTATCAGTTTGAGGCGGTTGGAAACGGACGCCTGGACGCTATAAGCAATGCTCTTAAAATGTCGCCTTATACATTTGATTACAAATTCATAACATATTCGGAGCATGCGCTTTCATCTGAGTCCAGTTCCAAGGCCGCAGCGTATGTATGTATAGAAGATAAAAACGGAGATGTGTTCTGGGGAGTGGGAACTCATGAAGATATAATACTGGCATCGGTAAATGCCTTGGTAAGCGCTCTCAACAGACAGAATAAAAAAGATCACTTTGTAGAATAGTTTGGTTATGTTTACAGGAAATAAATAGGAGGAAATGATATGGGGATGACAATGACTCAAAAGATTCTGGCTGCTCATGCCGGTCTTGGCAGCGTATCTGCGGGACAGCTTATTATGGCTGATCTTGATATGGTTTTAGGAAATGATATAACAACACCTGTTGCGGTGAACGAATTTGAAAGGGCAGGCTTTGACGGTGTCTTTGACAGGGAGAAGATTTCTCTTGTAATGGATCACTTTACCCCTAACAAGGATATAAAGGCAGCTGAACAGTGTATGCAGTGCAGGACTTTTGCCAGAAGGTTTGATGTAAAACATTTTTATGATGTGGGAAGAATGGGGATTGAGCATGCGCTTTTGCCGGAGCAGGGTATTGTAAAGGCCGGGGACTGCATAATCGGGGCTGACTCACATACATGTACATATGGTGCATTGGGTGCTTTTTCCACAGGTGTGGGAAGCACTGATATGGCTGCGGGAATGGCTACGGGTCAGGCGTGGTTCAAAGTTCCTGAAGCCATAAAATTCAATCTTAAAGGTAGTCTTGCCGAAAACGTTACGGGAAAAGATGTCATTTTGCATATAATTGGCATGATAGGTGTGGATGGAGCTCTTTACAGATCCATGGAATTCATGGGAGAAGGTCTTGCTTCTCTTTCAATGGATGACAGGCTTTGCATAGCCAATATGGCAATAGAGGCGGGAGCTAAAAACGGGATATTTATGGTTGACGAAATCACCGAGAAGTATATGAAAGACAGAGTAAAGGGTGAATGGAAAGTCTATGCTCCTGATGATGATGCTGAATATGCAGAAGAATATGACATAGATCTTTCGATTTTGCGGCCTACTGTATCTTTCCCTCATCTGCCTGAAAACACAAGAACTATAGATGAGGTAGGGGATATCGGTATCAATCAGGTAGTCATAGGTTCATGTACAAACGGAAGGCTGGAAGATATGGCTTTGGCTGCAGAGATCCTAAAAGGAAGAAAAGTTCATGATGATGTAAGAGCTATAATTATACCGGCAACTCAGCAGATATATAAAGAATGTATCAAAAATGGTTATCTTGATATATTCATTGATGCAGGATGCGTGGTCTCTACTCCTACATGCGGTCCATGTCTCGGAGGACATATGGGAATCCTGGCAGAAGGAGAGCGATGTGTCGCAACTACTAACAGAAATTTTGTAGGAAGAATGGGGCATGTTAAATCAGAAGTTTATCTGGCAAGTCCTGCAGTGGCAGCCGCATCAGCTGTAACGGGAAAAATAAGCGGACCTGATGAATTGTAACTTTTAATTAAGGTTATCAAAGGAGGAAAAAATATGAAAGCGCAAGGAAAAGTTCATAAATATGGAGATAATGTAGATACAGACGTTATAATCCCGGCAAGACATCTCAACACTGCTGACCATAAAGAGCTGGCAAGCCATTGCATGGAGGACATAGATGCTGATTTCGTAAATAAAGTGAAAGCGGGAGATATTATGGTCGGAGGAGAAAACTTTGGCTGCGGATCTTCCAGAGAGCATGCTCCTATTGCTATAAAAGCAAGTGGTATAGACTGCGTTATAGCTAAAACATTTGCCAGGATATTTTACAGAAATTCCATAAATATAGGACTTCCTATTCTGGAGTGTCCTGAGGCAAGTGAAAAGATAGAAAACGGGGACGAGGTTACAGTGGATTTTGATACAGGTGTTATTACTAATGAGACGAAAGGCGAGACATACCAGGCGCTGCCGTTTCCCGATTTTATCAAAGATATTATGGCAAAAGGCGGACTGATGAACAGTCTCAAAGCATAAGGAGGAACATGATGAATTATAAGATAGCAATAGTTCCGGGTGATGGGATAGGTCCGGAAGTAATTGGGCAGACCATTAGAGTTTTAGATAAAGTTGGGGAAAAATTCGGACATAAATTTGAATATACTGAGGTTTTGGCAGGGGGGTGTGCTATTGATGCTTCGGGGACGTGTTTGCCGCAGGAGACGATAGATACATGCAGAGCAAGTGATGCGGTACTTCTGGGGGCTGTAGGAGGGTGGAAATGGGATACTCTGCCCGGAAGTGAACGACCGGAGATGGCTCTTTTGGGACTGAGAAAAGAGCTTGGACTTTTTGCGAATCTCAGACCTGCTCTATTGTTCGAAGATTTAGCTGAAGCGTGCCCTCTTAAGGCCGAGATCGTAGAAGGCGGTCTTGATATAGTGGTGGTAAGAGAACTTACCGGCGGTATATATTTCGGGGAAAAAGGAACTAAAGATACCGATATGGGACTTGCCGCTTATGATGTGGAGCAATATGCCGAAGAAGAGGTTCGCAGGATCGCAGAAGTGGCTTTTGATATGGCTATGAAGAGAAATAAGAAAGTTACCAGTGTCGATAAGGCTAATGTGCTGGAAAGCTCACGTCTGTGGAGACGTGTTGTTGCAGAGGTCGGCGAAAAATATCCTGAGGTAGAGCTGAATAACCTTTATATAGACAACGCTGCAATGCAGATGGTGAGAAATCCCAAGCAGTTTGATGTTATCGTAACCAGCAATATCTTCGGAGATATTCTTTCTGATGAAGCAAGTATGATAACAGGTTCTATAGGTATGCTGCCTTCGGCTAGTCTGGCTACAGGGAATTTTGGCATGTATGAACCTGTGCATGGCTCTGCTCCTGATATAGCAGGAAAAGATATGGCGAATCCTATGGCTACTATTCTGTCTTCTGCGATGATGCTCAGATATACTTTCGGTCTTAGCGATGAGGCTGATGCTGTTGAGTCTGCGGTGAAGAAAGTGCTTGCTGACGGATACAGAACTTCGGACATAGCAAAGGAAGGGGAAAACGCCATTGGAACAGTAAAAACAGGAGACTTGATAGTGGAAGCTATTTAATAGACAATTGTTATAACTGTATAATTATTTTGTGTGATTAAAAATCATTTATCTGTAATTTCGAAAAAGACTGAAAACGATCTAAAGCCTTTAGATTAAAGGATTTAAGATCGTTTTTTGATTTCGCAGAAGTAATGATAAAAATATTATCTTGCTGAAATTTCATAAGAGTCTTGCGAAAAGGTGAATTTTAAGGTATTGTATAGGTATGATAAAAATATCAGAAATAACGAAGGGAGCGTGGAACGCCAGGTGAGGACGCTTGCTTGGAAAATGCCAAATTTTATCAAAAGGAAACGCGAGATATTTGAAGTTATTTTTAGAACGTAATATCATGCAGGATTTTGGCTGTAAAAGATGTTTTGTATGAGTATTACATATTTTTCGAGGTGAACAATGAAAAAAGTATTAGTATTAGGTGTAGGCGCACAGGGAAGTGCAGCAGCAAAGAGACTCGATTTAGAACCAAATGTTGAAGAAGTAATTTGCGCGGACTATGATATGAAAGCCGTTGAGAACGTAGTGAGCTCCATTAAAAAGGGAAGAGGAGTTCAGGTAGACGCTCACGATAAAGACAGCATCGTAGCTGCAGCTCAGGGTGTAGACCTCATCCTGAACGGTCTTCCGCTCGAATGCACAAAGAACGTTCTTGATGCAGCGCTGGAAGTAAAGGCAAACTATCAGGACTACGCTTCAACTATCAATTTATATGATGTATGGAGAAACAGCGAAGAAGGCAAGAAAGACAATGACGGTCTTGCTGACAACGTTACTTCAGAAGCTACTAAAGAATGGATCGACAGCTTAAAGGCTCAGTACAGAATTTATGGACCTAAGTTCAAGGAAATCGGTAAGCTGGCAATCGTAGGTACTGGTTCAGCTCCTGGACTTATCTGCTGTGCTACAAGAAGAGCTGTAAGAGAACTGGATACTTGCGATACTATCTACAATATCGTATGGGAAGGCGCTATCGCTAAGAGATTCCAGCCATTCTGGTGGTCACCGATCACAGCTCTCACTGACATGAGTGAAGAAGCTCTGGCATTTGAAAACGGCACTTTCGTTAACAGACCTGCATTCGGTGTTCCTGAAAAGAGACAGTACGATTACATGGACGAAGAGATCACATTCTTAGAGCACTCACATGATGAGCCTTTACATTATGGTTTCAATGCAGATACACACTTTAAGGGATGTAAGAATGCTTACTTCAAGTATGCAGGAGCTGGTATGGACTTCGCTAAGCCGCTTTATCAGGCAGGCCTGCTGAGCCACGAGGCAGAGAACTATAAAGGAAACGAAATCGTTCCGTTTGATTATGTTCTTACTCATATTCCACCGGCACCTAAGTATAAGGAAGAGATCAAAGAAATCATAGATGAAGGTCTTGTAAAAGACTCAGGTTGTATGGTAATCGAAGCATACGGTAAGAAAGACGGAGCTGATACTTTAGTAGAAACTCACGTATTCGCACCTGGACTTGTTGAATCATTTGAAAGAGCAGGAATCACAGCAGAAATGTACCTGACTGGTCAGGGTGGATTCTTCTTCTCAAAGATGTTTGTAAATGACAAGTTTGATCAGACTGGTCTTATCTCATCAGATATGTTGACAGAAGATCAGGTTGATACTTACTTCGATTATGCTGCTGAGTTAGGAATCACTCTTGAAACAAAGATCAAGGAAAACAAATAATAGCATATAAGATTTGACTTTAAGGAGCTCCGCACTGACGTAAGCCGTCAAGGCGGAGCTTTTTTATATATAAATCTTATTTTGTCATATATTAGGGTTCGGTATATCTAAGCATATATACTTGACATATATGGTACATTATCATATACTATACTAAAATAGTTTTATTGAAGATCCATAGGAGGTGAAGCATATTTTAATTATAAGAGAAGTGGAATATGCCATAACGATTTTAGATGGATTATATCACAATGGCTCGATGTCAGCTAAAGAGCTTTCTGAAATGAAAAATATACCATCGCCTTTTATATACAGGATATTGAAACGGCTTGAAGAGGGAGGGATACTGTCTATAAAGAGAGGCCCCAAAGGTGGGTATTCCTTGTGCAGAAACTGTGATGAGCTGACTTTATGTGATATCATTGATGTTTTTGATAATACGTTTCTGGTGATAGAATGTATGAAAAAAGAATATGAATGCAGCAGGAATCATAAATCGGATTGTTGTATGCACGGGGAATTCGGCAGGATTCAGAATGTGCTGAGAACGGAATTCAAGAAAAAAAGTTTAACATCGTTATTTGAATGAAGCAAAAAACGCCTTAGAAAATATGCTTTTTTCAATGGCGTTTTTTGTTTAATGTCATTTAATGTCAGGAGGTTTAAGCCTGAGGATTATTGGTGTTCCTCATCCAGTATCTCCATAAGTTTCCATCGCAGTTGGAGTTTCTGATCTTCCGTCATTTTATCCTCTGATGTTGAATCAGTTCCTTCATCGAGCAGGCATAGAGGCGGAAACAGTACGCACCACCAGTTTTCTCCCTCGCCACTGCCTATCGTTATATTGAGTGCTTCATAATTTCCTGCGGGAAAGGTTATATCTCCATATGTTTTTTCGGGTATATACCTTATTCCAAGTTTGGCGTTTGAAGAATAATCATAGCCTTCTGATGCTATGATACCTTCGGTGATCTTTTCAAGTCTTCCTAAATTGTTTTGCAGATACTCCCTTGTGTCTTCGACATTCTGGAGATCATCTTGTTTTTCCATATATTCGATGACTGCATCGCGTACCTTTAGCTTCAGAGCCTGATCGGCCACCGTATTACTGTTGGCGATGACATGCAGTCTTATGATACCTTCATGATGATTTCCCTCGTCACCGATATATGTATAAAACAGAAGAAGACCCATTATTATTACGAGTGTCAGACAAATGACACATTTTTTTTCGTCGGATATTTTTTTCAATTCCCATTCCTCCTTTAAGTATAAACTTTACTTGGTATCGTAAGTTTTTACAGGACGCGGAGGAATTATACATATTCTGGAGAAATTTTTTGGAATTTATTTCATTATCAGTAGTTTTGTACCTTCAGTCAGTGGCTTTTCGGCGTCCAGCTGGTTAAGTTGCACCAAGCTTTCAATATCTGTTTTGTATCGTTTTGCGATGTCCCACATGGTATCTGTGCCACCTACTACATATATGGCCATAGATACACGTTTTTTTGGGGTCTTTGTTTCAGTAAAACAAAGATTTTCGAGGGTTGTAAAGTTTTTTTGCCCTATGGCCCAAACTTCGAGAGAAACTCCTATATTTATTTCTAACTGGCGGCTGTTGATAGAGTCAAACCAGAATTCTTTTACAGCGGCGGATACATTAATATTTAAACCTTCTGTGGCATCACTCATTTCAAGAGATCCGCGCAGAGGTACAGTGCTGTCTATTACGAAAGGAACTTTGTTTTCATCAAGGGCAAGAATCTTGACTGCTACATTTCCTTCTATTATTATACGTCCGCGTTCGGAATTACCTGTTATCTCTGTTATTCTTCCGGAACCGCAGAGCAGGGTTTCCGGTTTTTTATCTGTCTCTTCGATATTTACAATTTCTCTGGCGGAGACTTCTCCTGAAACAGTACCTTCTATGGAAGAAAGAGGCTGACTTGATATATCGAATTTTATATCCTGATTTTTATGGTAGGCGTCGGATACTATAGGGATATTTTTATTCTCGTATCCGCATATAACTGTCAAGATCTTTCCCTGGAGAAGAAACTGATTCTGGTTTTCTATGGTTGTTTTCAGACCATCGTTGTTAAAAGATGTTTGTATTAGATCAGTATCGATATTCTCTTCTATAATGATAAATTGAGTAAAGTCTGTTTTGTTTTTCAGACTGCACAATTTCTCTTCTCCGTCCTCCTGTCCCAGATATAATATTTCGGAAAGTATGGTGCCGTTTATTACGAGTTTTCCTGATGTGATCTGCTTGTGGTTTTCTATGATATTAAAGTGTTCCTTGAGTATCTTGACCGGAGAAGGTTGTTCCTCGTGTATATTTATCTCCTGTGAGATTTCAGTTGTCTCAGTAGTTTCAAATATAAGATCGGAGGCGTTTAATGAGCTGCTTTTTTGTATTAGATCATTATCTCCTATGCCATTGAAAAGCATTAAATCTTTCTGGATAATCTCTATAAAACGTATAGAAATGTTTCCTTTTACGGTAAATTTACGTTCGTTGAGCATTTCAGCCGAAATAGTCTTTATTGATACAGAGATTTTGAAGGTACTGCCTTCTGTGTTTTCCCAACATTTATCAGTTTTGAAAGGAATAGAGGATTTTATCACGTCTACCGGAGAGTCAGCGCTGTCAGTAGGCTTGTAAACTGTATATACGATGATTTCTCCGGAAACAGGATCGGATTTTTCATAGCTTGCTTTTCCGGGCTGTGAAAGCGCTATATTGCCTTCTGCGAATAATACGGAACCCATGTCCGGCATAGTGTCCGGCACAAGTAAAGTTTCCTCAAAGGGCAGTACATATTCCTTCGCATCCCACATATTTCTGAGTTTAAGTTTGGAATATTGAGATGAGGATGTTAGTGGCGTGATCTTTGTAAAATCCCGGCTCTCACGTTGTATCGGGGCCGGTTCTGCGGAGGCTTTTCCGGAAGGTTGGGATGGAATAACCGCAGGATGCTGTGTTTCAAAGTCGTCTTTTAAGACGGTCTCCTGCTGTGATTCTGCCTGTGTTTCATCGATAGTATGTGTCTGAGGAATTTCGGGCAGGATAATTTCGATGTTTTCATCAATATCTGCTATGGGTTTTGCACTCTCTTCGGATTCGGGTTTTTCAGGGGGGATATCTTCGGCCGGTTCTTCTATCGGTACGTCAACATACTGTAAATTTTCGGGCTGCTGCGCTTCCTCCTGCTGCGGTTCTTTATTGCCTACGGGCAGATTATCATAAGGCGATATATTCATGTATTGCGACCTCCTTGTTATTATTGAAAAGTATTTCTCATAAACAATATTCATAAAGAATTGATTATATGCTTTCTGCATAAAAAAAGTGCACATGACGGAATCAAAGATTCATCATGTACACTTTCTATACATAAGAGTGGTTTTTATTATTCAATATGTTTTGGCTGTACATTTTCGCTTATTACGAGTTCTTTAAGCCTGTTGATATGTATATCAGCGGCTTCGCGTGCAGCATTGGCATCGCCGCTTTCAATGGCTTCAAGTATTATTCTGTGTTCCTCCGGCATATTTTCAGCCCTTTTGAAATCATCGTAATATATGTATCTAAATCTGAGTACAAGTTCCTGGAGCTGTTCGATCATCTGTACAAGAATTTTATTGTTGCAAGATTCCACGATGATACGATGGAAACGTGTATCGTACTGGATCATGTCTTCCATATTTCCTTCTGAAACGGCGGTATTGTATTTTGCCGATATATTTTTCAGATCTTCAAGCTGAGACGGCTGCATTCTTGAAGCTGCAAAATAGGCTGCAAGACCTTCCATATTTTGTCTTACCTCCAAAATCTCTACCATGTCTTTTGTTGAAATCTGGGAGGCGTAAGCACCTTTGCGAGGCTCTATTATTACGAGTCCCTCCTTTTCAAGCTTTCTAATGGCTTCTCTGACAGGAGTTCTGCTGACACCTATCTGGTTGGCCAGCTCTACTTCCATCATTCTGGTCCCGGGGACTATGGCGCCTGTCAGGATCTGCATTTTTAATTCTTCGTAGACCATTTCCCTGAGAGGTTTATGGTTCTGGATATCAAAATTCAACATATTGTTCACCTAAATAGATTATTTCTTTACCATGTAGTGCGCGTCCAAAAGCTTTCTTTATTTTCTCTGAGCATTTCACGGCAGACTTTTTTAGCTTGCTCCATATTTCTGCACAGCCCAAAGACTGTAGGTCCGCTTCCGCTCATAAGGACACATCCCGTATCACAGAATTTCTGCATTTGATTTTTTGTATATTTGACTATAGGATAATGCTTTAGTGTGAAGTTTTCAAGTACATTGATCATATTTTTTTTGACAAGCCCAATGGCTCCTGTGCTGAGGCCTTTTATCATCTCATCATTGTCGGGATGGTGAGGTATGTATTCTGAATCTATACCCTGATATACTTTAGCTGTAGATACACTCAATGCCGGTTTTGAAAGAACCAAGTGACTCTTAAGACCTTTAAGAGGTTTTAAGGTAGTTCCTGTTCCTGTTGCCAGAGCGCAGTGGCAGGAAAGAGGATCCTCGGTAAAGTCAGGATGGAGATTTTTGTTTGCCGCCGCTTGTCCCATGATACAGAAAGGAACGTCTGAACCGAGTTCATTTCCTATGAGGCACAGTTCTTTTACGGAAAGTTTCAGTTCCCATAGTTTGTTTATTCCGTGAAGAACAGCGGCGGCATTGCTACTGCCTCCGGCAAGGCCGGCAGATATTGGGATGCGTTTTTTGATATCTATTATGATTTTGCCTGAACGACCGTTTCCGTATTTTTTAGACATAAGCATGGCAGCTTTATAGGCGAGGTTACGATCATCTGTAGGAAGAAAGTATTTATTGGTAGACACACTTATAGTAATCATATGATCGCATGAATATTCTTTCCATCTTATCATTATATCGTCACATAGCAGTATTTGCTGCATTACCATTTCCACTTGGTGGAATCCATTATTCATAATTCCGAGGACATCCAGGGAAAGATTTATTTTTCCAAAGGATTTCAGCTGTATTTTTTTCAATTAAATTCTCTCCTTTTAACAGTGTGAAAAAATAGGTGAGCTTTTGGCTCACCTATTTTCTTATGTTATTTTTTCTTGTTTTTGGAATTCTTTTGTTTTCCTGTCTGGTTTTTAGGATTTGTGGCGCTCTTTTTGCCCTTTTGTTCCTGAGCCTTAATAACTTTTATTTTATATTGGCTTCCGGCTTCAGATATAGGCCTTGGCGCGGAAACTTTTTTAGTTGAAGCTGCTTTTCTTTTAGCTGCTTTTTTTGCTTCTTTAGCTTCAAATTCTGCATCAAGCTCGGCTTCTTTTGCTTTTTGTTTAGCGAGTGCTTCAGCTTGTTTTGCCTTTTTCTTCTGGTCTTTTTCCACGATTTCTTCTACAGATTTACCTGTTCTTTTGGCTTCTTTATATGGATTTACGGTTTCTTTTTTGTTTTTCTGTTCATTTTCTTTTTCGGCTGCTTTTTTTGCGCTTCTGCTGGTAAAGAATATCATTCCGACAATCATCACTACCATCATTATTGTATATACTGTAGTGGATTTGGATTGATCAAGCGTTTTAAATTCAATGGTTTCTTTGGTTCCCAGTCTGGTGCCGTCTGTAGACTGGAGGCCGTCGCCTATAGTAAGCTTATACTTTGTATTTCCGGCGATAGTAACATCTGAGTCTATAACATCCGAAACTATCATCATAAGCCCTTCTTCTTTATGACTGTAATAAACTTTGATAGGAATAGCGTCGCCGTTTTTGTCTGTAAGTTTAAATTCCTTGGCGTTGGCCTTTCTCACGTCTTTGGATTCGGGAAGCATTTCCTTGCTAAAATAGATCTTGACACTGAGATTCTCTACAGAAACACCTTTGGCTCCGTCTTCGGGAGTCGATGACTTGATGGTAAAGCCTGCTTTTTCTGAGGCGGTATCCGACTCGCCTGCTGCAAAACTTGCAGGGGCCAGCATAGCCATCGTTATAATCATTAGGCAGATCAAAGCTCCTATTCTTTTCATTACTGTTTTTCCTCCGCTTTCCTTTTTCTTAATTGTTTAAAAAAGTCTTTCATTATGCCGGAGCATTCTTCCTGCATAAGACCTGTTTCTATTTCGGTAAAATGATTGAGTCTGCGTTCCTGAGGAATATTGAACACTGAACCGCAGGCGCCTGATTTTGGGTCCATGGTTCCTATGTAAAGTTTTTCGATTCGGGACCATACTATGGCTCCGGCACACATGCTGCAGGGTTCTGCCGTTACGAACATAGTGCAACCGATGAGACGCCATCCCTGTAAATGCTCGGCGGCCTGCCGTATGGCTGCCATTTCTGCATGTGCGGTGGGATCCTTTCTTGTTTCGGTCTCGTTGTGACCTCTGCCTATGATCTCACCGTCTCGTACTATTACTGCACCGACGGGAACTTCTCCCATATCGGCAGCTTTTTTTGCTTCCTCAAGAGCTTCAAGCATATACTTTCTCATATACCTTACAATGGTATCATATTTTGGCCTGTCTATCAAGGATATTTTGGTTTGTTTTTTATTAGGGCAAGGCAATGGGGAGGACATGAAAGGATACTATTTACTTGAGTTTTCTGCGGAAATAGGGAGTTCCTCTATGTGACCGTTATACCTGTTTATGGCTGCAATCCAGTAGCCATATATCTTCTTTCTTCGTTCGTCTACAGACAGAGTTTCATCGTGGGCTTCTGCTTCCATTCCAAGTATAGGCTGCCAGAATACGAAACCGGATTTCCCTCCGTCAGGCTGTTCTTCCGGGAAGAATCTTCCGGGAATGCCGAGAAAGTAATGGGTATCCTGCCATCCGTACAGAAAGTGTCCGTATTTTGTCATGGGAGCGTTTGATCCGGGAGATATCATAGGGAAAAGACTGCAATCGGTGATTTTTTTCCATGTCGCCTTTGTCATATCTTGATCGAAAGGAATTATGTCGGCAAAACTATCTTGTTTTTTTGCGATCTCTATACAGTTTTCGAGAACAAATTTATTGTAAAAAGGGCTGTAGTCCTTAGGTGTGGTGTTTTTTGCGGAAGTTTCTTCTTTTGAAAGCGTAAGATCGCCGCTGAGGACAGGGTGGAGCGCTTCGCGGGAATTGACCATGGACATTGCCGCAACAATAGCGGTGGAGAAATCCCAAAGAGCCATGCCCTGTCCGTCCAGATCGTTGAGATTTATACGGAAGCTGCCTTCTCCCGTGCCGTAAGCTGATAGTGATATGTTGCCTATCATATGATAATGGCGTTTTTCTTTTTTTACACCCGTGAAAATGAGTTTATATGAGTATTCTCCTCTTGGGAAAAACTTCACATTATCTACTGTAACAACGATAAGGCCTTTATCTCCATCGGTCTGTAATTTGATATATCCTCGCATTTCTTTATCCTGATCAAAAGAGAATCGTTTATTCTCCTCTTTCAGCATAATTGGTTTTCTGGTGATATTTGTGAAATCCATTGTGTCCTCCTTGTTTATTCATAGTTTTTTTAGTAATATATGAAAAGAGGGGAGAGGCTATGATTTTAGACATTATAATAATAATAATTTTAATAGTACCGATGTCAGTGGGATTGTTCAGAGGTTTCATATATATGCTGCTGCGTACTTTCAGCTGGATAGGAGCTGTAGTTGCGGCGTTTTTTCTTACAGGTCCTGTATCGAGAGCCATGCGGGATGGTTTTGCAGGAGATATGATATCTGACGGGGTTTCAGGGAAAATCAGAAGTTCGATGTCTTTTTCGGACACTATTCATGAGGGGCTTCCTGATATAATAAGCGGGGGGCTGAAAACGGCCACATCGGGGGCGGTTGATATCTTCTCAGAGATGATTACCAATGTGGTTATATCAGTGATAAGTTTTCTGCTGATTGTCTTTGCTGTAAAATTATTGGTCAGATTTTTCATAAAGCCTGCAGCAAGGCGCAGGGATCCGTCGATTTTAAGTGCGACGGACAAGCTCATGGGGCTGATGGTAGGTTTTTTTGAGGGTTTCCTTATGGTTTTCATTTTTATGGCACTGCTGATTCCTGTCACCGGACTGGCTTCTGAGGGAATGGCCCAGTCGATAGTTGAAAATCTCAAAGAGTCGGTGATAGCAGGACCTTTGTATGATAATAACTTCCTATTGGTTATAACGGGAGGAGTTTTTTCTTAATGTTTGACGATTTCTTCTTTTTCATGTATATCTTTGCCGGCTTTGCAGGAGTACTGGCAGTTATTCTGGCAGTGCTGCTGATAAAATATTGGTCATCCGGAAACAAGATTCTTCTTGGAGCTATACGAAATTTTACAGTCTGCACAGCATTGATAGATTTTCTTTACTTTTATTTTGATTACGATATGATTGTGAACGGCAGATATGGAAGTAATGCATTTCTGAGAATTGCAGACATTGGACTTTTTATAGGGCAGGTATATTTTTGGGCTGCTTATCTGAGAGAAAAGAGTATGCCCGGCAGTGAAAAGACAATGCGGGCAGAAAAGCTGTCTTTTGCTTTTATAGTGGTGTGTGCTGCTTTGGCTATAGCGGGATATGGCTTTCTTATGAGTGATTATTACAGCGCAGATACGCAGATAGAGCGTGTGGGAGCTATTGTTATTGAAGCAGCTATAAGTATTATTCTTACCACGGTGAATCTTTTTAATCTCAAACTCACTCTTCCTGAAATAATACAGAAAAAATGCAGACGTTATATAATATGGATTTCGGCGCTGCTTACCATTAACGGAATGTGGAACGGGTTTCTTGTGATATCCATGCTTACAGGGAATCTGGGATATATGATGCAAACTGTTTTTGATCCGACATCACTGTTTATATTAATTATAAACATAATGACTATACTTTTGATATTAAGTGAAGATTTTTCTGCCTTGTTTAAGGCTTCTGAGGATGTTAATGATGAATCTGATTGTCTAAATATACGGTTGGATTATATTGCTGAAACACATTTTCTAACTGAAAGAGAGCGTGAAGTTATGGAGTTGGCTTACAATAAAATGACTAATCCCGAGATTGCACAGAAGCTTTGTATTTCTAAATATACTGTGAAAAACCATATGCATAATATATTTGAAAAACTTGATATTTCAACGAGAACAGACCTTATAATGTTTATAGATAATGAAAAATAGTCCATAGTGGACTATTGATTTTTACTCTTTGTACGATTAAATTGTGATTAATCTGAAAATTCAATTTAATCGGAAGGAGTGTATAATGAAAAAAACATTGCTTGGAAAAGGCATGGTCGCTGTTACTGCGACCTTGGTGGTGTTGAGCGTGGTGTCTTTTACAGGATGTGGCGCCAGCTCTGACAGTGCGGTATCTGATGACATCGCAGCTCTTGAGAAAGCTGTAGATGAAGGATATGCTAAGGAGATGACAGAAACCTTGGCTTATGATAAAGCGCTTAACGATGTGGACACCAATTACAGAGGCGGAGGAAGTGAGGCGGAGATTGCCGCATCAGAGTATTTGGCGGAAGAGTTTGAGAAGATAGGTCTTTCTGATGTGACTCGTGATGAAGTTATTGTTGACGGCTGGCAGACCGGTGAAAGTTATATGACTGTAGGGGACATCAAGATAGACGATATGGTTTCCTATCAGGCTACAGGAAGTCATAATACTAAAGGGGAAGCGAATCCGGTATCTATCAGAGATATGAGTCAGGCAGAGACAGGCGACCGAAAAATTGCAATAGATAAGGACTGGTCTTCCATGGAGATAGTAAATGTCGGTACAGGTACTCAGGAAGAGTATGAAGGGATAGATGCAGAAGGCAAGATTGTGCTGGCAGCAGTGAATCAGTGGACGGAGAACTGGATAGACCAGCCGTATACGGAAGCTTTTTATCATGGCGCAGCAGCTATCGTTACATATCAGTATGAAGAAGATCAGCAGGGATATGGAATGTATGACCTCATAGATAATGAGGACGCGTGTGATACTATTAATGTCCAGGATATATGTGCAGAAGATCTGATCCCGTGCGGCAGTATCTCCCCTAAAGATGCAGGCAAGATACTTGGGATGATGGAAAAAGAAAAGACTGATACTCTCGGTGACGTTGACTTTAAACTGACTTGTGACGTAATGCCGGATACGGAAGCCTATAATGTGGTAGGAAAACTCCCGGGAACGGAGAACACAGGGCAGCAGATAATTATCAGCGGTCATTATGATAAGTATCATGGCGGGGTTAATGATGACTGTACAGCTGTGGCTTTAACGGCCGGAATAGCTAAGGCAATGATTGATTCGGGATATGAGCCTAAAAATGATATTTATTTTGTAGCTCATGCAGCTGAAGAGTGGGGCCTATCGGGAGCGGCAGATGACTGGGCGATAGGTTCATGGCAGCAGATAACTAAAAAACATCCTGAATGGCAGGGAACGACTCTTGCCCTAATCAATTTTGAAATGCCGGCAATAGAATCCGGACAGACAGAAGGAACTGTTCAGACAAGTTTTGAATTAAATACAGCTGTGGACGGGTTTATTGAAGAGGATATGCTTAATTCTTCATATTATAAAGATGGTGTAACTGTTTCCAATGATCATAATATGGGGATGAGTGATTGTATCTCATATCAGCGAAACGGGGTTCCGGCTATAATCAACAGTCCTGATTTTGATGAGCCTGTAGAGGGAGAAGTAAGCAGCAGCAAAAACTGGATGATGGACAGATATCATACAGTGTATGATGATATGAGTACATATTCTTCTGAACTCATGGAGTATAATATTGCTTTTTATGGCGGTATGGCAGAATATCTTGATACAAATCCGGCTCTTGAGCTTGATATAACATCAAGATGTGATATGCTGAGCGAACAGATTGAAGGGACAGAAGCATACCTGACTGAAGATCAGCAGGGACTCATAGAACAGTACAAAGAGAATCTTGAGCAATTAAGGCTTGCAGGCGAAGCTCAGCTTAAGAAAGCTCAGGATATCAACGCAGAATATCAGGAAGCTTATAAAAATGAAGCAAGTGCTGATGAACTTTCAGATATTACAGCTAAAGGAACACAGCTCAATAAAATTACTCTGAAAGCTTTCAGGGCTATGGAAGACGAACTAATGGGCATGATTGGATCAGATACTAACATGACGCTTCATATGACTGCGCAGGCAACTTTGGAGGGATATGACAAAGTTATCTCTGATCTTAAATCCGGGGAGGTCACCGATGAGGGTGATGACAGTACATTAGCTTCAATAGCGAGCCTTGGAGGAGGAACAGAATTTACTGCATTCGGATACAGCAAGTATTCTTATGATAAGCTTTTGGAATCTGTAAACTGCGATGTTGTAACAGATACATGGGGATATGGAAAGTCTGCGAGACTCATCGATACATACGATGCAACACAGAACGTGATGACTCAGCTTTATGGAGAAGGTACGGCTGATTACAGTGCTTCTGTTGCAGGTTATGAGGCAGCGGCTGAAAAGATGAAGGAGGCGCTTGTAGGATTTGTTGAAAAAGAAGTTGCCGGTATGAATAAGGTGACAGAAATTTTAAAGTAATAAAATATTGAAGCTTGAGGCTTGAGGCTTTCCGGGATATTTGGAAAGCCTCTTTTTTAGTGAGAAGGGGATGATATAAATGTATACAAAACAAAATATCAGTAGATCATTGCTTTTTTTGCTAATTTAATGTAAAGTTGGATTAATCAGAAAATTCAATTCATTTAACTGAAGGGAGAGTGAAATAATGAGAAGAGGCTTTAAGAGATTGACTTGTCTGGCAGCTTCACTCACAATGGTTATTTCTATGACGGCATGTGGAGGCTCGGACAATAAGGTAGACTCTGATTTGTCTGTAGAGGCTGATGTACAAAATTATATCGACAGCATAGATATGGAGTATGCATATGATCTGGCTGAAACACTGGCGTATGATGAAGAATACTGGGACAACGAACTGGGATGGAGAACTTCCGGTTCTGATGCAGAACACAAGACCGCTGATTTTCTTGAAAAAGAGATGAAAGAGATTGGGCTTACAGATGTAGAGAAAATTGCCACTACAGTGGACAAGTTTCAGTTCAACGATTCAAAGCTGACGATCGAGGGAACTGATATAGATCTTATGCCTGCGTCATATCAGTGCAACGGTACTGATGCCGACGGGATAACAGCGGAGATCGTAGATGTAGGAACAGGTTTTGAAGCTGACTATGAAGGTAAAGATGTATCAGGAAAGATAGCGCTTGCCGGAGTAGATCAGTGGAATGAAGCATGGATAGATAATTATATAAGACAGGCCTATGTAAACGGGGCGGTTGCTATTGTAACTTATTCTACCGGCGGATACGGAGAGCTTAATGATGATACTGTAAATGTACAGGATGTTTGCTGCGCTGACCTTATGCCTGTAGTTGCAATAAGCCCTAACCAGGCAGAAGATATACAGAAGGCTATAAAAGATGGGAACAGCAACGCGACATTGATGGTTGATGCAGTCATGGAAGAGGGAACAGGAACGACTTATAATGTTGTGGGAAAGATAAAAGGAAAATCATCGGATCAACAGATTCTTGTTGCAGGCCATTATGATAAATATTGGTATGGATTCCAGGATGATTCGGCTGCTGTTGCTCTGGATTTTGCAGTAGCAAAGGCGCTTATAGATTCTGATTATACTCCTGAAAACGATATTGTAGTAGTGGCTCACGGAGCAGAAGAATGGGGCGTTACAGATTCTCAGTTCGATTATACAACCGGAGCATGGGGCATGATGCATGAAGCTGATCTGGGATGGTCAGGAAAAACATTGGCGCTTCTAAACTGTGAACTGCCGGCATTTGAAGTTGAGGAGAACAAACTTAATATAGCATGTGTGCCTGAGTTTGGAACATTGGTAAACAAGATGGTAAGCGAATCAGGTCTTGTTGCGACTTCGGGAGATGTGACAGTTTCAGAGGAAGCAGGTTCTGTGAATGTTATGGAGGATGGTGTGTCTTACAGATGGCATGGGGTTCCTTATTTGATAAACGGATTTGAAGACGATACATTCATGCAGCAGAGATATCATACGTCTTCAGATGATAAAGATACATGGCATGAAGATACCATGAAAACAAATCTCAACTGGTACGGGGCTTTCGCTATATATATTGATAAGATGCCGGCATTGGAGCTTGATATCCAGACAGCATGCAGTGATCTTGAGGAAAATTTTGATGAAGAGATAGCGAACAAGGCCGGAGTTGATACAGCGGCATATATGGATTCTCTGAAAGATTTTAAAGAGGCGGCAGGAAATCATAATGATAAAATCGCAGATCTGAATGATAGATATGAGAAAGCCGTAGAGGAGAACGCATCTGATAAGGACATAGAAGAGCTCAGAGAGGAAGGCGCAGCTCTCAACAAAATAACACTGGAGGCTTTCAAAATCATACAGGAAGAATGTACTAAAACAGATGATGTAGATGTATATACAGGACATCCTAATCTTGATGCTAATATTTCTTCTCTGGAGGGAATGATAACGGCTTTAGAGCAAGAGGAGCTTTATGCTGAAGATGAGGAATCCGGAGCTCTTGATATAGCATGGACATTGAATGGAGAAAAAGATTATGCTTATTATCTTTTCGACCAGAGAGTCGGCGATGATATTATAGCTCAGTATGATCCTGAAAAGTTATCTGATAACAAAGCGTATTGGGCGCTTGACAGAATGATTCCCGTATGCTATGTAGGCGAGACCACATATGACTTAGTAAGACAGGCTGATGATGAGAATGCTGATATTGATTATGAAGGTGCGATAAAGACCTATAAAGACCAGCTTAACAAACTGCTGCCTTATGTGAAGACATACAGTGATCAGGAGATGGCGGCAATGAAGACAGTAACAGACATGTTCAAATAACTGCAATGCTGCCGTTGAAAATTGCCGAATCCGAAATAATATGAGGGGATTCGGCAATTTTGCAGTTAAAATAATTATAAAATACGGCTTGACCATACCTGAGGGCAGGATAATATAATAAATAAAAATTCTGTTTAAAACCTATTAAGCCTGTAATATATTATATGAAGAAGGAGGATTCTATGAAAGCTGATAAAATTTATATAAACGGTAATATTTTTACTGTTAATGAAAATGATGATTGGGCTGAGGCTGTGGCCATCAGAGGTAATGAAATAATTTATGTTGGTGACAATGCCGGCGTACAGATCTTTCGTGCAGAAAATACAGAGATATGTGATCTGAATGGCAAGATGATGCTGCCGGGATTTATCGACGGTCATTGCCATCCTGTGATGGCGGCTCATTATCTCTGCGGAGTATATCTTCAGGTGGAATGGAGCATTGAAGAATGCCTTGAGGAAATACGCAGATTTGTCAGAGAGAATCCGGACAATCAGACATATTTTGGAATAGGATATGCAGAATGGATATTTGATGAAACCGGACCTAAAAAAGAGCTGTTGGATGATATTTGTGCTGATAAACCTATGATGATATTGGGAAGCAGCGCTCATGAAGCTTGGGTCAATACAAAAGCTCTTGAGATCGCCGGCATAACAAAAGAGACTCCTGATCCAATACCGGGTTTTCATTATTTTCACAGAGATGCTCAAGGGAATCCTACGGGGCATTTGCTGGAAATCTCCACACAAAGCATGATAATGGATAAAGTAGATTTTTTTGATGACAGGAAAATAGAAGGAGTTATAAAAGAAAATTCTGATGGCTATGCTTCAATGGGGGTTACGTCTACTTGTGATATGGGATCGCCTGAATTTGGTCTTAAAGTTTATTTTGGAAAAATTCCTGAAATGATTGAAAAGGGAACTTATAAACAGAGATTCTTTGGATGCGGCCGTATGGTAGCCGAGAAAGAAGATGTAGATATCGTCATGCCGAGATTGAGAGAGTATAGGAAAAAATATGATTCCGATAAATTCAGAATACATTTTCTGAAAATAATAAACGATGGTACACTTGAAACCAGATCTGCGGCTTTAAGCCAGCCTTATGATGAAGATGGATCGATGGTATATCCTCTTTTTGACAGGCAGGAAATAGCCAGATTAGGTGTTGAAGCGGCGAAAGAAGGTTTGGATATCAATGTTCACGGTATAGGAGATGAAGCTATAAGCGGTACGCTGGCTATGGCTCGGGCTGTGAGAGATGCCGGATATAATGACTGCCGTATAGTGAACTCTCATTGTGATTATGTGAAGGATGAAGAATTGTCGCTATTTGGTAAATATAATGTGGTTGCCAATACTACATGTGTCTGGCATTACGGAAATCCTGATATGGAGAAAGTCATTGGAGACAGACAGAATCATACGTTTCGGCTTAAGACAATGATAGCGGGAGGATGCCGTATGGGTCAGGGTTCGGATTTTCCTGTAGACGAGTTTGGCAGAGAGCCACTTAAAGGAATAGAAATGGGATGTAGCAGGCAGCTTTTTGATCATCCGGAACTTCCTGTGCTCAAACCTTATGAAGAAAAACTTTCTGTTAAAGACGGTATAAAGAGTTATACGATAAATAACGCTTATCAAATGCATATGGATCATAAACTTGGATCTATACAGCCGGGGAAATATGCAGATCTGGTGATTCTGGAAAAGAATCTGTTTGATATCCCTGTATCAGAGATACATAAGGTAAAGATTTGTGAAACAGTGATGGATGGTAAAACCGTATATAAGGATAATTAAATATGAACGAAAAATTAAAAAACATATTAAAGGATTACAAAGATGAGATGACGGAAAAGCTTCAGGAGTTTATAAGAATAAAATCTGTTACAGAAGAAAATCCTGAGGACTGTTCAGAGGAAGCTCCTTTCGGAGAAGGTCCGAAAAAAGCCATGGAATTTATGATAGAACTTGGTAAGTCTAAGGGATTCAGGTCTGTCAATTATGATAATATGGTATGCGAACTGGAATTCGGAGATGACAAAGACAATGCGGTCGGAACTATAGGTCACGTTGACGTTGTTCCGGCAGGCGGAAACTGGACATATCATCCGTACGGCGGGCAAATACATGAAGGAAGGATATATGGACGCGGAGCGGTAGACGATAAAGGGCCTACTATAGCAGCCTTTTATGCTGCTCTCGCCATAAAGGAGAGCGGCCTTCCTCTCAGCCGGAATATAATTCAGATAATCGGGACTAACGAGGAAGGCGGCAGCTTCCCGTGTCTGCGTCATTATCTGGAGAACGCTGAACGTATTCCATCCTGTGGTATCGTTCCTGATTCGTATTTTCCTATATGCTTTTCCGAAAAACATTTCGTCAACACAAAACTTACAGCAAAATCTTCTATAGATGGAGAAGCGGTGAAATCAGTAGGGAAAAGACGGATTCTTAAAAGTATAAAAGGCGGAGATGCGCTGAATGTGGTTCCGACTTGGGCAGAAGCTGTGTTTGCAGACGAAGATGGCAATATAATTCAAACCATAAGAGAGAACGGAGTCTCGGCTCATGCGTCAACTCCATGGCAGGGAGAAAACGCCATAGCTAAGCTAATAGAGAACATAGCAAGTCAAAGCTTTGAGCCTCATGATATCTGCCGCACTATTGGTAAATTACCGGAGCTTCTGTGTCGGGATGTCACCGGAGAGGGGCTTGGTATTTGTGTGCGGGATGAGACTGGGGTGACTACTAATAATGTGGCGCTCATAGATTATGAAGATGGAATTTTGTCTGTTTCGTCTAATGCGAGACTGCCTCTTTCGCTGGGGATAGAAGAAATGTCTGATAGGATAAAAAAATCCATAACAGGCACAGGCATGTCTATGGAGGTGACACATTTCATAGAGGGCTTTTATACAGATCCCGAAAGTGAACCTGCAAGAACTCTGATAGAAGTATACAGAGAAGAAACCGGTGATATGGATTCTATGCCGTATGCAAACGGCAGCGGATCGTATGCCAGAATAATGAAAGGCTTTGTGCCTTATGGAATGGCTTTGCAGAGTGAACCTTTGCAGTTTCATGTAGAAGATGAATCTGTTTCTTCAGACTGGCTGTTTAAGACCGCTCAGATCTATGCAGAAGCTCTTTACAGGCTGGCTAAGTAATCTAATGGATTCTGAAGTTGATTTTGATACAGCTATTTGATATAATATTAAACAAATCTGAGAATGAGGTGAAAGGATGTATAACTTTTCTTGCAAATAATTTATATATGAGCAGTTATATCGTTTTTGCGGTATTGTCTGCAGTTTGCATGAAAGTTAGCAAAGCTTTTTATAACATGGGAGATATCGGTTTGCGGTGTTGACGGAATGTGATAAAATCTGCTGCCGGATATGATAGGTGTATCAGCAGATTTTGTACTTAATACTCGGGTCAATAAAATAAATTGAATTTTGAGCTGTTTTGAGCTATGAGAAACTACTTTCTTGTAGCTCTTTTTTTTGTGTGAATAAGGAGGAATATTTATGAGTTTGATAAATGTAGCAGGCCTGACTTTTTCTTATGACGGCAGTTTTGATCTGATCTTTGAGGATGTGGATTTTCAAATTGACACAGACTGGAAACTGGGGCTTATCGGAAGAAATGGCCGAGGAAAAACAACATTTCTGAATCTTCTTCGGGGACGGTACGAGTACAAAGGAGTGATAAAAAGCAGTGTCTGTTTTGATTATTTCCCTTATGATGTGGATGATAAAGATAAATATACCATAGATGTTTTAAGAGAGATTGCCCCTGAGTGTATGGACTGGGAGCTGTACAGAGAATTTGCACTGCTGAAGATTGATGAAGAAGTGATGTATCGCTCTTTTTCGTCGCTGTCAGGCGGAGAACAGACCAAGGCTCTTCTTGCGGCTTTATTTTTGAAACAGAATAATTTTATGTTGATAGATGAGCCTACCAATCATCTTGATTCGGAAGCCCGAAAAATAGTAGGAGAATATCTTTGTAAAAAGAAAGGCTTTATTGTTGTTTCTCATGACAGAACACTTCTGGATATGTGTGTGGATCATATTATTTCTGTAAATAAAGCGGATATTCAGATACAGAAAGGAAACTTTTCATCATGGTATGAAAATAAATGCAGGCAGGATCAGATGGAACTCAATGAAAATCATAGGTTGGAAAAGGATATTCAACGGCTTTCTTCATCGGCTAAGAAAACTGCTGTGTGGTCAGATAAAATTGAAAAGAGTAAATATGGCACGAAGAATGCAGGTCTTAAGGCTGACAGAGGGTATGTGGGGCATAGGTCCGCTAAAATGATGAAGCGATCGAAGTCTGCAGAAATGAGACGGCAGAAAGCTGCCGAAGAAAAGTCAAAGCTTCTTCATAATATCGAGAGGACTGAAGTTCTGTCTGTTTCAACGCTTATTAATAGCAGCAGCAGACTTATAGAGCTGAATAATGTTTCATTACTTTATGGAGAGAAAACAGTATGCGGCGATGTAAATTTGTCTTTGAGACAGGGAGAGCGACTATCTGTCAGAGGAAGAAATGGCAGCGGAAAATCAAGTCTGCTCAGGTTGATAAACGGTGGGGGCATTACCTACACCGGTGATGTATACAAGGCCCGAGGACTGAAAATTTCCTATGTTCCTCAGGATACTTCGCATTTAAAGGGATCTTTGAGCGAATATGCAGAGAATCTCGGGATAAACGAGAGTATCTTTAAGTCTGTTCTGATAAAAATGGGGATGGAAAGAGCACAGTTTTACAAAGACATCAGTCAGTTCAGTCAAGGGCAGAAGAAAAAGGTTTCCATAGCTGGAAGTCTCTGTGAAAAAGCTCATATTTATATTTGGGATGAGCCGCTGAATTTTATAGATATCATATCTCGTATGCAGATAGAAAATGTGCTTATACGTTGCAGACCCACAATGGTTTTTGTGGAACATGATATTTCATTTTGCGAAAATGTGGCAACAAAAGTAATAGAGCTTAAAAGAGTTTAGAAATATTAATTTTTTTAAGAATATTTAAAAAACATCTTGACTTAGCCCCTACAAGAGGTATTATAATTTTTAAAAAGTTAAAATTTTTTAAAAATTAATGCTGATTAAATATTCGCAAAAAGGAGGGCATAATGAAGGCAGACAAACTGTATGTAAACGGCTATATATTCACAGTGGACAAAGAGCAGGAATGGGCAGAAGCGGTTGCAGTCCAGGGAAACAAGATTATCTATGTAGGAGACAGAGCCGGAGCTGACGCATTTTGCGATGATAAAACCGAAATCCGCGATCTTGGGACAAAGATGATGCTGCCCGGGTTTATAGATGGTCACTGCCATCCCGTTATGGCGGCGCATGTTCTGTCTCAGATTGTATTCGATATAGACTGGACTCTCGATGAATGTCTCATGCAGATAAAAAGATACGTAGAGGAGCATCCTGAGAGCAGTTCGTATTTTGGGCTGGGATATGCCGAATGGCTTTTTGATGAAAAGGGACCTCGAAAAGAGCTTCTGGATAATATATGCCCGGATAAACCGATGTTTTTTTTAGGAAGCGGAGGTCATGAAGCATGGGCAAACAGCAAATGTTTTGAAGAGGCAGGAATTACTTCAGATACTCCGGATCCTCTTCCGGGACTTCATTATTTTTCAAGAGATGAAGAAGGAAATCCTGCCGGACATGTGGTAGAAGGACGATCCCAAGCCATGATTATGACTAAGATCGACTTTTTCGATGCAGAAAGCGTTGTGAATATAATGGCGGAAAATTCAGCCGATTATGCGTCTATGGGCGTTACAGGGACCGCTGATATGGGTATGTATGCTTATCTGGAAAAACAGTATTATGAGGCGCTGGACGCTGTAAGGAGCAGCGGAAGATATCTTCAGAGATTCGTAGGCTGTACATGTCATGTTGAGGATCAGAATCTGGTGGATTTGCGGATTGAAGCTCTTATAAAGGCTCGTGAAAAGTATAATGATGACAGATTCAGAATGAATTTTTTGAAGATTATAAATGACGGAACGATGGAAAGCAGGTCGGCTGCCATAAGCGAACCTTATCCTGAGGATGGATCTGTTGTGAAGCCTCTTATGAACGAAGAACAGGCGGCAAAGGCCGGACTGAAAGCGGCAAAGGCCGGACTGGATGTAAATATGCATGCCATCGGAGATGTAGCGGCTAAGTCAGTAATAGCTATGGCGAAAGCTATCCGTCAGGCGGGATATGATGACTGCAGAATAACTTGTTCACATTCTCAGTATATTGCTCCTGAGGATATTCCGTTGTTTGGGAAATATAATATAATCGCAAATTCGACAGGTGTATGGATGTATGGAAACCCTCTTATGGATAAAGTTCTCGGTCATATAAATAATGAGACTTTTCGTATGAGAAGTCTTATAGATTCAGGAGCAAAAATGGCGCTGGGCAGTGATTTCCCTGTTGATGAGTATGGCAGGGAACCGCTCAGGAGTATACAGATGTGCGCTACAAGGAAGATGTACGGCCAGCCGGATGCTCCGGTACTGGAGCCGGCGGATGAGGTAACTACGGTGAGGGAAGCCATTGAAGGGTTTACTATCAATAATGCCTATCAGATGCATATGGAAGATGTGATAGGGTCCATAGAAGTAGGCAAATACGCTGATTTTGTTATTCTTGAAGAGAATATTCTTGATATACCGCCGGAAAGGATTTATGAGGTGAAAGTCTGTGAGACTATTATGGATGGAGTAACTACATATAGTGCATAAGTGCATAGAGAAAATACAAGCCAAGTTGGCTGTATATATGCTTCCTTAATATAAGGAGGCGAGAAATTATCATTATTATTTTATTTTATGAAAGGAGAAAGATTATGTCAAAAGTTAATTACACGGGTGGACAGATATTGACAGATGCCACGCCCGGTATGAAAAAGAAACATTTTGCGCTGTCGACTATGGTTTTCTTTATCTACTGTGCGTGTGCCGGCGGAGCTTTTGGTATTGAGTCTATGATTTCATCATCAGGACCGGGGCTTACATTGCTGCTTCTTGTGCTGATCCCGATTCTCTGGGCGATGCCTATTGGTCTTTACTGTTCGGAACTTTCGAATCTTGTTCCGGTAGATGCCGGGCCTTATGTATGGTCAAAGATGGCTTTTGGAGAGTTCTGGGGATTTTCCATGGGATTTTGGATGGGATTGGCAAATTTCCTTACAGGTCCTGCATATGTAGTTCTGGCTGTTGATTACATAGGCATGTATGTGCCGCTTACACCTGTTACGGCATTCCTTCTCAAAGCGGTGTTTATTCTTGTGTTTATGATTATAAACCTGAGAGGCCTTGAGGAAGTAAGTATCGCAAGTACAATATTCTGTATTATAATCCTGATTGCTTTTGCGGCGGTAACAGTAGTAGGTCTCATACACTGGGAAAACGATCCTTTCACACCGTTTATGGTTGAGGGGGATAATGCATTCTCCAGCTGGGGAACAGGTCTTGCTATAGGTGTATGGATGTACTGCGGATATGTAGCTATCTCATTTTTGGGCGGCGAAGTTGAAAATCCGCAGATCATTCCTAAAGGAATGAAGATTGCTATTGTTATCATCACTGCGAGCTACATACTCCCGACACTGGCAGGTATCGTATCTGTAGGTCCATGGAATGAATGGGGAGTAAGCCTTGATTATTCATCAGTGCTTTCGGTAAATATAGCTCCTTGGGCAGGTGCGCTGTTTATGATAGCAGCTGTGATAGCTCAATGTTCCATATTCAATGCTCTTATAACATCGGCTTCAAGATCTTTTATCCCTATGGGTCAGGATAATCTTGTACCGAAGTTCCTCTCCAAGCTGTCACCTAATAGAAGAGTACCTGTAATTCCTATAGTTCTCGTAGCTGTAGTTAACATGATTCTCGTAAACCTTAATTTTGAGATACTGGTTACGATTCTTTCACCGGTACTGTTTGTTCTTTATGTAGGATTGGCTTTTGCTTATGTTAAGATAAGAAAAGAATATCCTGTAGAAAAGAGAGGGAATCTTTATTATGTGAAGAGCAAACTGGCGCCTTTATATATCTGTGGGGGGCCGCTGATAATAGGTGTCATCAGTTTCTTTGTAAACGGGACTGAATATTTTCTGCTGGGCTTCATCGCTATTCTGGCGGCCGTGGTATTCTATCCTATTTGTAAATGGATATATGGAGGATTGTATAAGAAAGATCCTGAAAACAATCCGATAAATCCTAAAACTAAGTTGGCTGTAGGCGATATAGAACGATTCGGATTTTTCTTCCTGTTGTTTGGCGCTGTTTGTCTGATCGGGTCTTTCTTCCTCGTTTGGTATGAAGGAGGTTGGGGACCTGCATATTATCTTGATATGTATGGTTCCGGAATCATGAGTAATTTCTGGCTCATGATAGATATTGCAAGATGGAGCGGCGGGATAATGCTTGTACTGGGAATTGTGTTCCTGATTGTCGGAAAAAAATGTGATCCTATACCTAAAGACTGATATTTGCAGTAATATTTTTGCAGACTCGGATTTATTCCGGGTCTGTTTTTATCATACTGTTATTTTTGCGAAATACAGCAAAATATATTTTAGAATAGAATCAATGCTTTGTATAAGGGAATTTAAAATTCTGTAAAAAGATAAATGTTTTCATAGATAGCGTTTTATTAAAGTTAAAACGAGAGCGGTTATTTATGATATCGCTGAATATCAATAAAAGCGCCTTGCATAATAGCTTAATATTTAGTATACTTACAGAAATAATAGTTGATAGAGGTGCGGACCAGATGAAGAGATGAGTAGCCGGCAGGCAGTGACTTACTCGGAGGCGACTCCGCCGAACCGGTGTTTCAGGCGTGAGGTTCCGGTGGGCATATGGCTAATAGCCATATGACTGTCTGCTTAGACGTTATGGTCACGGCAGTTGTGCTATCCTTATATGATCTTGGTTCTGCGAGTCAGTAAGGTATGCCCCTGCTGGCTTTTTATCATACAGGAGAGCTTAGCTGAAAGTATCTGTTTTTTGGGATGCCGAAAAACAGACTGTAAAGCAGGCATAAAGCGGTCTAAAGTATCTTAAACTTTAGGTCAGCAGGCAGTTTTTGATGCAGAGATGTCAGGCAGCAATCGGACTATAAATTTAAAACAACAGGAGAAATAATATATGGAAACTTTACGGATTGGAGGAGTAGACTGCCGAAGTCTTGCAGATGAATTCGGTACTCCTCTTTATGTTTACGATGAAGCAAAGATAATGAAGCAGGCAGATGATGCAGTCTTAAATTTTTCTTCAGACAAATTTGATACTGAGGTGGTGTATGCTTCCAAGGCCTTTTCTTCAGTGGCGTTGTTCAAACTTCTGGCGGCGCAGGGGATAGGTTTTGACGTAGTCAGCGGTGGAGAGCTGTATTGTGCTATGAAGGCTGGCGTAGGTATGGATAAAGTCTATTTTCACGGCAATAATAAGAGCGATCAGGAGATAGAAATGGCACTTGATGCCGGGATCGGATATTTTGTTATAGACAATGTGATGGAATGTAACCGTCTTGTTGGGCTGGCAGAGAAGAGGAAGAGAAGCACTAAAGTTCTGCTGAGAATAAATCCGGGTATATCAGCGCATACACATGAATACATAATGACTTCTAAGCCGGATTCAAAGTTTGGGATATATATAGAAAACAAAGAACATATCTATAATGTAATAGACACTCTGAAAGAGAGCCCGTATATAAGGCTGGCGGGATTTCACAGCCATATAGGATCTCAGATAATAGATGCAGAATCTTTTGAAAAAGCTCTTGGTACTATGATAGAATTTCTTGCGGAGATGAAGAGATCGAAAGGTCTTGATAATTTGGAGCTGAGCATAGGTGGGGGATTCGGTATAAAATATGTAGCAGAAGATGATCCCGTTCCTCTTGGACAGATGTGCGCCAACCTCGTCAGATATGCAGAGGAAGCTCTGAAAAAAAGCGGTGTGACTATCTCCAAGCTTATAACTGAGCCCGGAAGAGCTATGGTGGGAGAGGCAGGATATACTATTTATACAATAGGAGATATGAAAAAAAGCGGAGATAAGAATTATATTTTTGTGGACGGAGGTATGAGTGATAATATCCGTCATGCGCTGTATGATGCAGAATATACGTGTGTGCTTCCGGAAAAGTTTTCAAAAGAGCCTCAGATTTCATATTGTATAGCAGGTAAAAACTGCGAGTCGGGAGATATATTGATTGCGGATATAATGCTTCCTGAGGCGGAAACAGGCGATTTATTGACAATTTATTCTACAGGAGCGTATGGGTATTCCATGGCGAGCAATTACAACAGGCTGGGCCGGCCGGCAGTGGTTTTTGCCAGAGACGGGAAGGCCAGACTGATAATAAAACGGGAAACTTATGAAGATCAATACAGATTGGAAGTATGAGGATTTTCGGAAGTTGCTCTTAAAGTGATTTAATGATAGGATTTAAATAAGATAACAGAAAAGGTCAGGTAAGTTAATGATTTTATTTTCAAAATATCACGGCTGCGGAAACAATTTTGTGATAATAAAGGAACGTGAGCTTTCGAGACATATCAGACCCTCCGATTATCCGGAATTGGCGGTGAGGATGTGTGATATCAGTACAGGCGCAGGTGCTGACGGAATGATAGTTGTAAGGCAAGATCCTGCTCTGGAAATGGTTTTCTTTAACTGTGACGGCAGCAGGGCACCGATGTGCGGCAATGGTATAAGGTGTTTTGCTCATTTTTGCAAGAGAGAGGGTATTGCGACGGAGGATTCATATTCTGTTAAGACGTTGGCCGGGGATATGGTAGTGGAAGTGACTTGCCGGGAGCCTTTCAGGGTTAAGATAAATATGGGAAAACCTCTCTTTTCTTCTGATGATATAAAAGTGGATTTTAAAGGAGAAAACTATCTTCTCAGAAATCTTACGCTGGACGATGGAACAGATATAGAGATAAACAGTTTATTTATGGGGACTATTCATACAGTGGTGTTCATGGATAATCTTGAATCGGCGGATATTCCCAAACTTGGGGAGGAGATCTGCAACCATCCTGTATTTAAAGAAAAAACAAATGTGAATTTTGTAAAAGTGGTGGATCATGAGACGTTGGAAGTGAAGACATATGAGCGCGGCGTTGGGATGACTTTGGCGTGTGGAACCGGCGCATGTGCTTCTGTGTTGGTTGCCAATATGCAGGGACGATGCGGAAAGCAGGCGGATGTTCTCCTTAAATTGGGAAAGCTGAGTATAAGCATAGCTGAGGATGGCAATGTGTATATGGAAGGCCCTTCTGTCAGAATATTGGATGGGAAGTTTTACTGAGCCGGATAAAAATATAGTAATATATGTAAACTTTATGCTGTGCAATCGCAGTCAGCGACAGAAAGGAGACACACAAATGTTGCAAGGATCTATAGTGGCTCTGATCACTCCTTTTAAGGAAGACGGAAGCATTGATTACAACAGATTGGGCGATTTGGTAGACTGGCATGTGGATCAGAAGACTGACGGGATTTTGGTACTTGGAACCACGGCGGAAACACCGACTCTGACAGCCGATGAGGAGGAAGAGATTTTGAGGGTTGTTCTTGACAGGGCAAAAGGAAGGGTTCCTGTTATTGCCGGTAGCGGTTCGAATAATACTCAAAAATCCATAGAGAAAAGTTTAAAATATGAAAAAATGGGAGCTGATGCTCTGTTGGTGATTTCCCCGTATTACAATAAGACCAGTAAATCAGGTCTTGTAAAACACTTTATTCAGATTGCGGATTCTGTGGAAACATCTATACTTATCTACAATATTCCGGGAAGAACAGGCATAAATATTCCGTATGAAGTAATGGAAGAAATCAGCAGACATAAGAATATAGTAGGTGTAAAGGAGGCCAGCGGAGACATGGCGCTGGCAAGCAGATTCGCGAAGCTCATAGGCGACGGTTTCAATATGTACTCGGGAAATGATGACATAAATGTGCCGATCTTATCTGTGGGAGGCATGGGCGTTATTTCCGTACTGGCTAATATACTGCCCCGACAGACTCATGAAATGGTGAGAGCATATCTCGACGGGGATGTCAGAAAAGCAAGGGATATGCAGATAAAATATCTTGATTTTATCAATGCTCTGTTTATTGAGACTAATCCTATTCCTATAAAAGAAGCCATGAATATGGCCGGTCTCAATGTGGGAGGATACAGAATGCCTCTATGTCCTATGGCCGATAATACGAAGGCTGTTTTAAGGACTGAAATGGAAAAATTGGCTTTGTTTTAAAAAATCAATGAAAGGGAATAATAATATGAAAGTAGCTATTTTAGGCGGCGGCGCAATGGGAAATGTGCTTGCTCAGATGACTGAAGAAAAGGAAGGCTTTGAACTGGCAGGAGTTATAGAACCTTTGAAAGGACAGACTCCTGATGAACTGAAGGAGATCGATGTTATCATAGATTTCAGCAATCCTGCCAATCTGGAGATGCTGGATGGATATTGCAGGAATCACAGCTGTCCTGCTGTGATTGCCACTACAGGTTATGAAGAACAGCAGATTAAGCAGATTGAAAAACTTGCCGAATCGGTTCCGGTAGTGTTTTCTGCTAATTATTCACTGGGAATTAACGTTATGAAGAGAGTGATATCAGAGATAACTCCTATTTTGGAGGATTCTTTTGATATAGAGATAATAGAAAAGCATCACAACAAAAAGCTTGATGCGCCGAGCGGAACTGCCAAGATGCTTTTGGCTGCGGCTGATGAGGAAAATGATTATGAACATGTTTTCGGAAGAGACGGCAATAGAAAACGCGGCAAAGAAATCGGTGTGCATGCAGTAAGAGGCGGCACCATAGCAGGAGAGCATACTGTTATATATGCGGGAAATGACGAGATACTGGAGATAAAGCATACTGCAGGTTCTAAGAAAATTTTTGCTGCAGGAGCGTTGAAGGCCGCTGAATTTGCAGCTTCAGCTCAGGCGGGATTTTATAATATGGAAGATGTACTGTTCGGCTTGCAGAAATAAAAATTTTCGGATGTAAAACAAAAGAGGAGGAGAACATACCAAAGATGGAAGCAAGAGAAATAATAGAGTTTATAGGAAATGCGGAGAAAAAAACTCCGGTTAAAGTTTATGTAAAAGAAAAAAGTCCTGTGGATTTTCAGGGCTGCAAGGTATTCGGATGTGGAGATAAGATTGTGTTCGGAGACTGGAAACAGGTGAAGGGAATCCTGGATGAAAACAGAGAAAAAATAGAAGACTATGTTATAGAAAATGACTGCAGGAATTCGGCTATACCTCTTTTGGATATGAAAAATATCAAAGCGAGAATAGAGCCGGGTGCGTTTATCAGAGATAAAGTTGAAATTGGTGATAATGCAGTAATAATGATGGGAGCTATAATTAATATCGGAGCAGTCATCGGTGAAGGCAGTATGATTGATATGGGTGCAGTTCTCGGCGGAAGGGCTACAGTGGGAAAGAACTGTCATATTGGGGCAGGTACTGTTTTAGCAGGAGTTATCGAGCCCCCGAGTGCTCAGCCCGTTGTAGTGGAAGATGATGTGGTGATTGGCGCCAATGCTGTTGTACTTGAAGGCTGCCGTATAGGAAAGGGAGCTGTAGTTGCTGCAGGAGCTGTAGTCGTGGATGATGTTCCCGAAGGTGTTGTCGTAGCAGGCGTGCCGGCAAGAATTATCAAAGATGCAGCTGACACCGATGCAGAAAAACTTGAGATAGTGGATCTTTTAAGGAAGCTGTAATTTATATAAAGACAATGAATAATGAACCGGCCTTGAAGTATCAGATAGGAATTCTGATGATTCGGAGGCCGGTTTTTTTATGGTAGGATAAGAAGTAAATTGTGTAAAATGGCCAAGGCAGCTGTGATGCAACCGCCAGTTGACATATTTCAAAGTGACCTTGGTTGTACGCAACAGGCTTTTTTGCTATCATACCATTAGCTTAAGCAGGAAGAGACATTATTGTGAAGTAAAGAACCAATTACCAGGAGGCAAATGGAATGTTATCGGAAAAGATTATGGATTTAAGAAAGCAAAGGGGATGGTCTCAGGAGGAACTGGCGTCAAGGCTGGATGTTTCTCGCCAGTCTGTATCAAAATGGGAGAGTGCAGCATCTGTTCCGGATCTGGATAAGATAATAAGAATAAGCGAAATTTTCGGTGTGAGTACAGATTTTCTTCTTAAAGATGAAAATGAGCAAAAAGATCTATATGAAGGAAGCCTCTCTTCCGTTTTATATGAGGAACATCAGCAGTATTTCATAAAAGAAATTACAGAAGAAGAGGCAAATGCTTATATCCAGCTGGTGGAAAATGTGTCAAAGAAGATCGCGGCAGGTGTTTCCGCCTGTATTTTTTCTCCTGTAATACTGTTGATTCTCATGGGATTGGTGAAAAGCAGCCGACTCACTATGCATGAAGATTCTGCAGCTGCAGCGGGAGTGATTGCTCTGCTTCTTATCATAGCGGCAGCTGCAAGTGTTTTCATAACATGGGGCCTTAAACTGGAAAAGTTTGAATATATCCAGACGCAGCCTTTAGCGTTGACAGAGAGAACTGAAGAGGCTGTGAGAAAAAAGCAGAATGATTTTGAGCCTGATTATAAGCGGTTCATAACCGTAGGGGTTATGTTATGTATCGTATGTGCGGTACCTCTGTTTGCAGCGGTCATGTTTCATGCCTCTGACAGCATGTATTTTTATTGTACGGCTGTTCTTCTTATGATGGTGGCTATAGGTGTATTTTTTCTTGTGTGGGCAGGGACGATACATGAAGGATATGAGAAACTTCTTGGTGAAGGGGATTATTCTCCTGAAAAAAAGATTGAAAAAAAACGCAATGATAATTTGTCAAAAGTATATTGGTGTACTGTTACGGCTGTTTATCTGGGCGTCAGCTTTCTTACAGGCAGGTGGGATATAAGCTGGATTATCTGGCCGTGTGCCGGAGTATTCTTTGCAGCCGTCTGCGGTATAGCTGCTATGCTTAGAAAGAGATAGCTTTTGTTTTCTCGCTTGTATGGTGTCTTCGCTGTCTGTGGATATAATACAGCAAGCATACGAGAAGAGTAAACAGGGCGGCAAAAACAGTGGATAGACCTATCTGGAAAAGCTGCGGGTGGGCTTTGTTACTGGCGAACCAGGCGTAAGGTATTTTCACCAGAAAAATAGCGCAAAGCCCTTGGGCCATGACAAAAGCAGTTTTGCTCATGCCGTTGAAATATCCGGTAAAGCAATAAGCGGCAGATAGAATGAAGCATTCTATAGATGTGGCTTTCAAAAACTCGGATGAGGCAGCGATAACTTCGGAATCCCTTATAAATATTGCTGAAAGCAAATCTCCGTGAAAAAAGGAAATAAAAGACATAACTCCTCCTAAAAAGACAGCAGTCATCATACCTGTCCACATTGCTTTTCTTGCTCTTAGGTATTGACCTGCTCCAATGTTCTGAGCTGTGAAAGCAGAGATTGACTGCATATAAGACATAGGTATCAGAAGCATGAACATTACCAGTTTCTCAGCTATGCCTACACCGGCAGAAGCAGTAACACCCAGAGTATTTACGAAACCTATGAGGATTAGATAAGATGTCTCATTACACATATCCTGAAGAGCAATGGGGGAGCCGAGCTTTATGATAGCAGATGCTGTGGATCTGTCAAAATATAAGTCTTCTTTAGTGAAGGGAAAAGGAAGCCCTGTCCGTTTAATCAGTATCATGGAAGATAAAACACTGATAGCCTGCGCAGCGATAGTAGCAATAGCAACTCCTTCTGTACCCATATTAAATATATTTACAAGAATAATATCACCCAAAATATTTGCTGCACAGGCTATGGCAACAAAGAGAAGCGGCGCTTTCGAATTTCCCATTCCTCTGAAAACAGCGCTTATCACATTGTAAGCGACGATGAAAATACTGCCTGCGCCGCAGATCTGTATATAATGGATGGTCTTTTCCAGCGCTTCTGCAGGGGCATTCATTAGTATCGCAATAGAAGGGGCTGCGAAGAGCATTATTATGCTCAGAAAAATACCAAGGGTTGCGAATATCCATATGCTGGCAGAAATTACTTTAGCTGAAATGCAGAAATCTTTCTTTCCTATAGTCTGGCCTAACAATACAGTGGTACCCATTGAGAGGCCGGTTATTATTCCTGTGACGATCAGCATTGTCTGACTTCCTGTGGAGACTGCGGATACGTCGGCAGGACTGCAGAAAACGCCTACTGCCCATAAATCCACAGCTCCGTAAAGGGACTGGAGGATCAAGGCAAGAAGAACAGGCAGTGAGAATTTGAGAAGAGAAGAGAGGATGGGCCCCTCGAGAAAAGTATTGTTGTATTTTTTCATTTATGCTCTCCGTTTATTTCTTCAAAATTTATCTGGGATATGATATTAAGCATGTACTATAACCTAAGCATTAGATAAAGTCAATGCTGAAACAAAAAGCTTGATATATTGCATTAAAAAAGCTGCCTATACCGATACAATACAGGCAGCTGATTTTGTGATGTGTTTATTTAACTTCTACTGTCCAGTCCATATCGTCTTTTACTGTTCCTGTCTGGATCCCGTAAAGCGTATCATAGAGTTCCTGAGCCACAGGCCCGATTCCTCCGCCGTTGATTATCATGGAATCACCCTTGTAACAAAGCTCTCCTACAGGAGAAATAACAGCAGCAGTACCGGATGCGAACATCTCCTTGAACTGTCCGTTTTTATAAGCATCTACTACTTCGTCGATAGCCAGTTTTCTTTCGGATACTTTTATTCCTTTTTTCTTCAAAAGAGCGATAACGGAGTTTCTTGTTATCCCCGGGAGGATTGTTCCGTCAAGAGGCGCTGTTATTATTTCGTCGCCGATCATGAAAAAGGCGTTTGACGTACCGATCTCTTCTACATATTTTCTCTCCACTCCGTCCAGCCATAATATCTGTTCATAGCCTTTTTCGTGGGCTTCTTCTTGGGCTTTCAGACTGGCAGCGTAGTTTCCTCCGCATTTTGCTTCACCTGTGCCTCCATCTGTAGCTCTTACATATTTATCCTCTACATAAATTTTAGTAGGGGTCAGACCGCCTTCATAGTAAGGGCCTACGGGACTCAAAATTATGATGAACTTGTAGTGCTTTGAGCGGCGCACTCCAAGGAAGGCTTCGTCAGCAATGATAAAGGGCCTTATATAAAGAGCGGTGCCTTCTTTTTGTGGTATCCAGTCAGCATCAACTTTTACGAGAGCTTTTATAGCTTCCACATAAAGATCTTCGTCTATCTGAGGAATACAGAGTCTGTCATTGGTTTTGTTGGTTCTCTTGGCGTTCATGTCGGGTCTGAAAAGCTGAACTTTGCCGGCAGGAGTCTTGTAAGCCTTGAGCCCTTCAAACATTTCCTGAGCATAATGGAATACAACAGCGGCAGGATCCAGACAAAGAGGGCCGTAAGGAACGATCCTTCCGTCGTGCCAGCCTTTGCCGTCTTCATATTCCATGATAAACATGTGATCGGTAAATTCAGTACCGAATCTCAGAGTATCGGGATCAGGTTTTGTTTTTGGATTGGGATTTTTCGTAATTGTAAAATCGTATTTCATGACATTCTCCTTTTATATATAAAAAATTTTTAATTAGCTGTTCTTTATGTTTTCTATTTTACAATAAAAATATTGGAAAGTCCAATAATTCAACAATAATATAACACTAAAATTGTTAATAATCAACAATAAAAATAAAAAATAATTATGAAAATAAACAAAATGGTTTCTTTGACAGTCATGAAAGGAAAAAATTGTGTGAGTCAGCAGTCGGGAATCGTATGACAAAGATAATTTCGCATTATAATTGCGAAGCTGCTGAAAAAGATGTAAAAAATATTTTATTTCTTTAAAATCACATAAAAACCGTATATAATAAAAAAGTTATGAGCAGAAAAGATAGAAAGAAGAGCATGCCGTCAAGGGTGCTTTTTACATTGATAAAAATAATTATAATTTCAGTTATCGTTATCATAGGACTGAATTTTTACGTGATCAAAAGCACTCAGTCTGATATAGCCGCAGTGTTCGAACAGCCTGATGATACTGCTACAGATCAGGAAATCAGCAAGATGAAGAGTATAGAGCCTGACTGTATACTGGTGCTTGGGGCTTCTGTAAATGCAGATGGAACTCCAAGTTCTATTTTGGAAGACAGGCTGGATACAGCGATAGACTTGTATCATAAGGGAGTAGCGCCTAAGCTTTTGCTTTCCGGTGATAATGGGCAGATGGTGTATAACGAGGTCCAGGCTATGAAAAACTATGTTATGAAGGCGGGAGTTGCAGAAGAAGATATTTTTCTTGATCATGCGGGGTTTTCCACATATGAATCTGTCTACAGAGCGAATTATATTTTCAAAGTGGACAGTATGATTGTAGTGACTCAGACTTATCATCTCTACCGGACCTTGTATGGATGTAAGAGAATGGGGATAGAAGCGATGGGAGCGGCTTCTGATCAGTACACATATTCGGGACAGGAAAAACGTGAGGTAAGGGAAGTGATGGCACGGGATAAGGATTTTGTAAAATGGATATTCAAACCCCAGCCTACATTTTTAGGAGACGCCGTACCTATTTCAGATTGATGGGAGTATGATTATGGCAACAGAAAAAAATACAATCGCTGTATCTTCGAAGGTAGCTGTCGTAAGATGTGACACGTATGAGGAACGAAGTGTAGAGGCGGCGGTTTTTAGAGCAGTTGAGCTTTTGGGAGGGCTTGAAAGTATACTTTCAAGCGGAGAGAAGGCTTTGAGCCGGGAAAGCCGTATAATAATGAAACCGAACCTTCTTGCAAAGACATCCCCCGATAAAGCCTGCACCACGCACCCTGCAGTCTTTAAAGCTGTAGGAAGCCTTCTTCGAAAAAATGGATATAATAATCTGAAATATGGTGATTCGCCGGGGAATCCTATGATAAAAGTAGAAAAAGTAGCAGAAGAATGTGGAATAAAAGAGGCGGCTGATGCTATGGATATACCTCTGGGGAATTTTGAAAGCGGTATTCAGGTGGACTTTCCGAAAGGAAGAGCAGCCGACAGATTTATACTGTGCGATGAAGTTGTAAAAGCTGACGGAATAATTAATATTTGTAAAATGAAGACCCATCAGCTTGAACGTATCACAGGAGCTGTGAAAAACACTTTCGGCTGTGTGTATGGAATAAATAAGGGAGCATCTCATGCCAGATTTGCTACGGCAGAAGTTTTCGCAAAGATGATAGCTGATCTCAATAATCTTGTGAAACCTAAGCTTCATATAATGGATGGTATAGTAGCTATGGAAGGAAATGGCCCTCAATCCGGAACTCCTAAAGCTATGAATGTTATAATGGTTTCACAGGATCCCGTGGCATTGGATGCAGTGTTTTGTTATCTTGTAGATCTTAAACCGGAACTAGTTCCCACAAATGTGAGCGGGATGGAGCAGGGTGTAGGTTCATGGCAAAACTTGAATATAATAAGTGAAAATGGACAGATGACTATAGAGGAGGCTGTCAAAGAATATGGCGACAGGTCGTTTAACGTTCAGAGAAGCACTGAATATAGAGGAATGCTGAAGCCCATAAGATTTTTGAGACCTCTGCTTGAAAAAAAGCCAGTGGTCAAAACAGAGAGATGTATAGGGTGCGGCATATGTGTCAATGCATGCCCCGTAGAAGGTAAAGCTATTTATGTGAAGAAGGCAAAGAAGGGGAAGCCTGCGGCTGTGTATAATTATGACAGATGTATAAAATGTTACTGCTGTCAGGAAATGTGTCCCGAAGAAGCCATTACAGTGAAAAAATCACTTCTTGCAAGGATCATGGACCGCAACTGGAAAGTTTAGATCAGAACAAAAGTTATTAAAGGCGCATATCTTAATATAGGTTATGGAATAGATACCGTAGCCTATATTTTTTTTCTTTTTATTGCGGAGGTATGTAGATGATTTATCTGGATAACGGGGCGACATCATATCCGAAACCCCCTGAAGTATCGGAGACAATTATGGATGTAACAGTTAATTATTGTGCCAATCCCGGAAGGGCGGGACATTTTATGGCTGCAAGAACAGCGCAGGAGATTTTTAAGACTCGTCTGTCTGTAGCGCGGCTTTTTAATATAGAGAATCCGGGAAGGATAGTTTTTACCAAGAACTGTACGGAATCTATAAATATGGCACTGAAAGGAGTGCTTTTGCCGGGAGATCATGTGATAACAACATCAATGGAGCATAATTCAGTACTCAGACCGCTACATAGCCTAAAACAAAATGGCGTAAAAGTAAGTACAGTAAAATGTGACAAGGCAGGAAGGCTGTCTGTGAATGATGTAAAAAAGGAGATAACGCCAAGGACAAGATTAATAGTGATGACTGCAGCCTCCAATGTTACAGGGACGAAAATGCCTGTAGAAGAAACAGGGAGACTGGCTCTTAGGAATGGGATATTATTCATGGTAGATGGAGCACAGGGCGCAGGTCATATGGATATAGATGTAAAAAAACAACACATAGATATTCTTGCGGCTCCGGGACATAAAGGCCTTCTCGGACCACAGGGGACAGGATTTTTGTATGTAAGGGAGGGCATTTATATGGCGCCTTTTCTGGATGGGGGAACAGGGAGCAGATCAAAGGATCTCGAGCAGCCTGTGGATTTTCCCGAAGGATATGAGGCGGGAACAGTAAACAGTCCCGGAATAATCGCATTGGGAGCAGCGGTACGTGTGATTTCAAAGCTTGGTATAGATGTGATAGAGGAGCATGAACGCAGGCTTACAGAAAAACTCCAAAGAGGGCTTTCCGAAATACCGGGTATAGAGCTTTACGGACCTGAAGATACTTATGAGAAGACTGCTGTAGTCGCTATGAATATACATGGGATAGATTGTGAAGAAGTAGCTGACGTATTTAATAACAGGTATGGTATTGCTGTAAGAGCAGGATTTCATTGCAGCGGTGCGGCTCATGAAACTATAGGGACAGAGAAAACAGGATGTGTCAGATTATGTCCGAGTATTTATACCACGGAAAAAGAGATAGAAGAGACCATTGCAGCAGCGGCGGAGATTGCGGCAGGCAGATGAAACCGGAGAATAGGCGAAGCAGTTAAGTGAATTCATATGTTTATCATCTTGGCAGCAAAATAATTCGGCACCGTCAGAGTATATTGTTCCGATGGGTATATTGAACATGGGATAAAGCCCGTGGTATAATATTTGTCGGAATTACAGTTAATGAGCAGAAGGAGGTGCCGTCATGGCTGCTGAACAAAGCGTTTATGAAGGCCGCAAAGGGCAGAGACGGCTGAAGGCCATAGAAAAATATATAAATAGGGTGAATGAGGAATTCGATCATAACTATACAGACAGCCCGGAGATGAGATATCTTGATGAGGAGCTGGAATGGATCGGAACATCCAGACTGATTTTCGTAATGGCTCAAAGAAATGTACATTTCAGATGGAATGGTATGAGAGATTATGGATATATACGTTTGTGTAAAAGATGGATAGTCGGAAATGAGCTGAGGCAAATTACGGCAGATGCCATGGCAGCTATGATAAAGGATATTCTGCCTGCGGAAATGTGCTTTGAGCTCAGTGATGAATTGGCGGCTCTGGAAATTTCCTGATATATGGCAGACGGGAGGAAATCATGGAATTTAATTTAACTATAGATAAAAGAACGGAGGCTGCAGTAAATTCTAAATTATGTGTCAACTGTGGAAACTGTAGCAATATATGTCCGACCGGAGCTATTGAAGAATATAGAAAAACTGTATGCTGCATGTTTCCGGACTGTGGGGGAAATAAATATACGGAGAAGAGAGCTTTTGGTGAAGCTTTGAAATTGTCGGTTGAGGCAGGATGTAAACAAGGGTGTCCGCTTGGAATATCTCCCCAGGCTGTGGCCGGGCTTGTGGAGAGCGGAGATCTCAAAGAAGCATATAATCTTATAGATGAAAAGAATCCTATGCCGTGGGTATGTGCTTCTATATGCAGTCAGAGCTGTCAAGATAACTGCAGATTGAAGTATATATCGGAAGAGCCTTTGAATATGAGAGCGCTGGAAGGTTACATATTGAGTAGAACTGATACAAAACCGTATAAATATATAAGACGTTTTGATGAAAGAATCGCAGTTATCGGAGGAGGAGCGGCAGGCTTGACCGCTGCTTTTGAATTGGCCAAGGCGGGATATGCGGTTACCATATTTGAAAAGGACAGCAGACTTGGAGGAGCTCTTAACTGGGGCATTCTTGAGTTTCGCCTTAACAAAACTATGCTTAAATCAGAGATTGAGAGAATACTTTCTGATAGTATAGAAGTCAGGTATGATTGTGAGATCGGCTCCCGATATATGTTAGAAGATATCTGGAATGAGGGATTCAGCGCATGTCTCATAGCAGCAGGTGCTTCCTCAGGTGTAAAGGTATCTTTGCCCGGCTCTGATGCCGAGATGGTTTATGATGGAGTCAATCTGATGAGGCAGATAAACGGAGGCGAAAAAGAAGGAATAGAGCTGGGAGATACTATAACGGTTATCGGAGGCGGTGAACTGGCAGCCGTCATATCGAGGGCTTTAAGACGTCTCGGAAAAGAAGTTATATGCGCCTCTATGGATAGAGCCGACAGTCTTCAGATCTGTGAAGACGATCTTAAGGCGTTTGCAGAGGAAGGTGTGGATTTCAGGCCTATGATCGGACCTAAACAGATAATTAAAGAGGGAAGCCGGGTAAAGGCTGTAGAATTTATCAAGGTGGAATATTTTCCTGATGAAAGCGGCAGACTTAGGCCTCATGGAGTTAAGGGCAGTGAATTTAATGTATTCTGTGATACTGTAGTATTTGCCATAGGACAAAAATGCAGTGTTGAAAAAATAGGAAATATGGAGACATATCCTAACGGTAAGATAAAAGTTGACGATAGATACAGAACTAATAAGCCAATGGTATTCGCATGTGGAGAGGCTTGTTTTGAAAACAGATCGGTGGCGGAGGCTATGGCATCAGGACGTGCCGCAGCTTCTGAGATAATGGGGATGCTCAATGGCATGCAGATAAGAGCGCAGGAAAATATTATAAAAAATGCTCCCCATAGTTCCGTAATATATGCCGAAAATATACAGAGAATAGTGCCACAGTTTGAAAAAGCCATAAAGGAAGATGATTTGGATCATATTGAGCCGGGGTTTGCAGAGGATATTCTTACTGTACTGCGGGCAGCCGGGATAAAAGAGGACATGCCTGTGTTTACATATAAAGAGAGTTTTCAGGATCAAAAAAGAAAAGTAGCTATAATAGGCGGAGGAATATCAGGAATAACTGCGGCAATAGAGTTGGCAGAAGCAGGGTATGCTCCTTCAATCTTTGAAAAATACTCGTCTCTGGGAGGTCACTATAAGTGGCTTTCTTCCGAAAAACGCATAGATAAGGAACTGTTAGACAGGGAGCTCAGAAAGGTAGCTGATTCGGGTATAGAGGTTATATGTGATATCGCAGCTGGTTTCAGTCCTAATATAGATAAGCTGTTTTCTATGGGATATCAGGCAGTGTTGTTTGCTATCGGAGAATCCTGCGGCGTGAAACCACAAATGGAGAATGCAGAATGCAGAGGGGTTTTTGAAGTGGTTTCTTTGATGGGAAAGCTTATGAACCACGAAAAAATTGAAGGCGTAAGGATGTTGGTTACCGGAAGCGATGAATTGACGTTTGATATTGCCAGACTGCTGAGAGAAGTATGTGAGCAGGTAACGGTGCTTGCTCCAATGAGCAAAGGAAAGCTCAAAGCAAGTGTTGCTTCTGTAGCTGCGGCTCTTGATGAAGGTGTTAATTTGGTGACAGGCGTGGAACTGACAGCTATAGATCAGACAGACGGAAAAATTTCAGGAGTTAAGTGCAGGGTTATCGAACGTGATATAATCATAGATATACCTTGTGATACTCTGGTTTTGGGAGACAGTGCAAAACCGGATACTGAGGCTGTAAAAGCGGCGAATCCGGGGCTGGATATAGATTCGAATGGATATATACAGGTTGATGAGCGGCTGATCACAAGCGTCTATGGGGTTTTCGCCATAGGTGATTTTGATATGAGCTCTGTGGAAGCAGGGCATGCAGGAGCAGCGGCAGTGGAAAGTTTTCTTAAGTCTTGTGATTTTCCGGCAAATGGAAAGTTTAGAAATACCAGTGAAGTCTTGTCAGGAGCTTCCGTACAATATGATATATTTGAAGGAAAGTCTTTCGTACAGCCCGGTTTTGAGGCGGGAAGGAAACTTTTGAGCAGAGAGCAGGCGGCTGTGGAAGCATCAAGATGTCTGTCCTGCGGATACCGCAAAGCGGCCTCGGAAAGATGTATGGGATGCGGAGTATGCGTCCGGGTATGTCCTGTTAATGCTATAACATTAAAAGCTGTAAAGGAGGAGGCATAGAGATGGCTTTCGCAGAGAGAGAAGTGATAATAGCAGGGGCAGGTCCTGCGGGATCTATATGTGCATCATATCTTGCAAGAGCGGGGGTGGACGTGTTGCTTCTGGATAAGGATATCTTCCCCAGAGATAAGGCCTGCGGCGATATGCAGTGTGAAGGGCTTGTTTATCATATGGGTGTTTTGGGAGCGGTTAAAGAGCTGGATGCTATGAGCACATGTATAAGAAACCTTAAACTTATAAGTGACAGTGGATGCGAAACGTTGATACCCTTTGAATGTTACTGTGCTTCTCGATATGATCTTGATAAGCTTCTTGTTGATACCGCCGTGAGACATGGAGCTGAACTGAGACAAAGCTGCAATATTACAGATGTGATGAAAGAAAAGTCTGCTGTTACCGGTGTGAAAGTCAGATACAGGGGAGAGGATCTCCGTATAAGAAGCAAGATTCTTATTGGAGCTGATGGATCCTTATCTTCTGTTGCCGGAGCCATGGGAATCATGAAAGAAAAACCATATGGTATATGGACGGGACGTCGGGCATATTTTAAAGGTGTGAAGCTCGACAGAGGACTGGCAAAGGATCAGTATGAAGCTTATGGTGTGTTTGCTTTTTCAAGTCTTTTGGGAGCAGGATATTTCTGGGTGATGCCTGTGGGCAGAGACGGAGTTAGAGAAGGTCTGTGCAATGTGGGAATGATGATTCACGGAAGAGACGCTTTTGATAATACTGAAGCGGCAAAGATTTTTTCTGAGTGGGTCAGCAGGACACATAAGATATCGGCTATGTTTGCGACTGCTCGTCAGATAAGCCCATGGGAAGGCGGAAGAGTTAATGATATAAGCTATGGCATACATAAGGCCGGCGATGGATTTATGATGATAGGGGATTCGGCTGCTTTGTCAATGCCTTTGGAAAACGATGGGCTTTCTGTTGCAGCCGAATCGGCTAAAGCTGCCGCTGACGCGGCTGTGGCAGCTCTTGCCGAAGGGGATGTTTCAGGTCAAAAACTTATGTATGAATACAGAAGAGTTTTGAAGATAAAGAGCGAAGAAGAGATGACTGAAAGTCTGAAGGAGACCAGACTTTTGATGGAATCCATGTATGATCCGGGTGTAATGAATAAGACTATAGATCTTCTTGAACATGATCCTGTATATAGGAGAAAGCATTTAAAATAGAAAATATGTATCATATTTTCTGAGAGGATATCTTTGCATAATAAAAAACAGAAACGTATTATTTGTGATACGTTTCATTTTTTATGATCTTAAAACTTCTGTAGATCTGCTCCAGAAGAATTATTCTCATCATCTGATGGGGAAATGTCATAGCTGAGAAGGACAGTTTGAGATCAGCTCGGTCGCTGACTTGTTTTGAAAGACCGAGAGACCCTCCGATGATAAAAACTATGCTGCTTTTTCCTGTAACTGCCAGATTCTCCATACAGGCGGCGAGTTGTGTGGATGATAGAGCAGTACCGTTGATTTCCAGTGTTATCACGTAGTCTGAGGGCTTTATTTTATCGAGAATATCTCTTCCTTCTGCAGTTTTCACCGCATCTTCGTCAGCCTGTGACGGATTGTTTCGAAGAGGATTTTCTTTAATTTCTGTTATCTGTAGACGGCAATATTTGTTCAGTCTTTTTGAATATTCTTCTGCTGCGCTTCGCCAGTATTTTTCTTTTAGTTTTCCTACTGTTAATATTGATATATTCATTATTATACCTCATACATATAGCTGAGACAGTCTCGCATGGCTATTCCCAGTTTCAGCTGGTTTCCCGGGATGATGTTTTTTTCCATAAGTGTATTTTTTACTGTAAGAAGGGCTACCGCCGGATCGTTGTTTTCATGGCTGAGATGTCCCAGGAGGATCTGACGTTCTTTAGGATTTGCCGAGGCAAGGCGACACAGGCATTCTCCTGCCGAGACATTGGAAAGATGGCCTGTTTCTCCCAGGATCCTGTGTTTTAGAGGGTATGGATATCTTCCCATGAGCAGTATTTCTTTTTCGTGATTGGCCTCAAGAAGAAGAAGATCCGCATCTATTATTTCATCAAATATACTATCTGTTATATAACCTACATCTGTAACGATGCTTATTTGTTTATTTTCATGATATATGGAAAATCCAACAGGATCTGTTGCATCGTGAGGTATGGAGAAAGGCCGTATCATAAAGTCCTCTATGTAAAAATCTTCTCCGGTGCGAAAAATTCTCTGCTGAGTGGGAGCCACAGGTTTTTTGATGCCTCCCCATGTTCCTTGGTTTGCATAGACTGACAGACCCGGCAGTTTTTTTGACAGGACGGATACACTTTTCACATGATCGGTATGTTCATGGGTTATGAGAAGTCCTTTTGCATATTCGTGAGGAGTATTGGTATCATCCAGCCCTTGCAGTATTTTTTTTCCGGAGATTCCTGCATCTATAATCAGGGCTGCTGAATCGTTTTTTATTAGGTAACAGTTACCGCTGCTTCCGCTGGCAAGTGAACAAAATTTTAATGACATATGTATTTCCGGTCTCCTTTACTATATTAAGATACTCCAAAGGACCGAAAATGTCAATTTGTACTATATATAGACATGGACACATAAGGGATGATATGATAGATTTTATATCATAGGAAAAAGGAGACGTTAAAATGAGGGATGATAAAATCTTGAGGATATATACGGACGGAGGCTGCTCAGGCAATCAGAATGATGAAAATCTGGGAGGCTGGGGAGCAGTCATGGAATTCGGTACAGCATGTAAGGAGATTTATGGAAGTGAACGTAATACCACTAACAACAGAATGGAAATGACAGCTCTTTTAGAGGCCTTTAAGGCTGTAAAAAAGGAAGGGCAGATAATACATGTGTTTTCTGACAGCAGTTATCTGATGGATTGTTTTCGAAAAAAGTGGTATGAGGTATGGCAGAAAAACGGCTGGAAGACATCGGCGAAAAAAAACGTGGAGAATCAGGATCTGTGGAAACAGCTTATACCATATACTCAGCGACATACTATATCATTTTACAGGGTTAAAGGTCATGTTAATTTAGACAGCAAATCTGTGGATTTTGATAAGCTTTACTCTAAGTTTATCCAATGGAACGGCAGTGAATTTTCTTATGATGATTTTACATATGTTACAGCTAAAAACAACAGAGCTGATGAGCTTGCCAATATGGGAATAGATGAGCTCAGATAAATTTTTCCTTCGTTATAAAAACTGCGCGGATGTGTAGTATATATAACGGGGGAATTTTTTATGAGAAAAGGGATTATTATTATTGCTGCGCTGATAGCAGTTTTTCTGACTGTCGGCGCTGTAGGTCTGGTTGTATTTGAATTCACCGGGAATAGTGAAACCGGCAATCCGGAAAATTTTTTGGATAGCAGAAATCGGAAGGAAATCCGGGAAAGACAAGTAATTATTTCTTTGAGCGAGAAACCCGATTCTATCTATATAAGCTGGAAAGGAACAAAAAAGGGGCCTAAATTTCTTCGAGTGAGCCAGAGTAAGGAAGATCTGCCAAAGTCCGAAGCTATAAAGGCTGTCTCAGAGAAAGCTCTTAAAGGAAGTTATTATAGATATACGGCAGAGCTGAACGGATTGGGATATGGTAAAAAGTATTATTATGAAATAGGTGACGGAGTTATGTTTGATTCTCCTCAAAGTTTTATATCTCCTGAAACGGCAGGGACAGACTCGTTTCTTTATCTGGGGGATGTTCAGTTTGATGTTTCGATGGAAGAATATCAGAGATGGGGAGAAATGACAGAGGCTATTTATGAGAGACATCCTTCGTTAAGGTGTGCAGTTATAGGGGGAGATATGGTGAATATACCCAGTGAAACTGCCCAGTGGAACGGATTCTTGGATAACTGTCAAGTCTTTTCGAAGCTCCCACTGATGACAGTATCAGGAAACCATGAAGGTGTCAGCTCTAATAAAACCTATAAAAAGCTGTTTGCATCTCCGGAAAATGGCCCGTATGCTGAGGAACTCAAAGAGGATTTTTATTATTTTGATTATGGAAACTGTAGATTTATTATGACTGACAGTTCTTTTCTTACTGATGAGAGACGTGAGAAAATGGGTGATGACACATGGCAGGCTTATGAAGAAGCAGTGGAGGAATGGCTTAGAAAAACGCTGCAACAAAGCACTAAGATATGGAATATTGTAGTGACACATCATCCTCCTTACGGTATGCATGACAGAGATACTGTATCGCCACAGCTCAGAAAGTTATGGGTGCCGATAATGGAAGAATACAATACCGATCTTGTTTTGTGCGGACATCAGCATATGTATATGAGAACAGAGGAGATAAATGGAATAACATATATAATGGGGAATTCCGGTCAGCGTAAAAGTGAAGTTTATGATGGCAGTAATGCTCCTGATTACTGCATGGCTGCATATGGAGATGGGATGAATTATCAAGTGATCGAGGCTGATTGGAGAAAATTGCAGATAATATCCTATAATGAAAAGGGCCTCATCATAGATGAGACCTCGCTTGAAAAAAACTTAGGATTCCATATTCTCAAATTTTTTGGTGGCAACTAAATAATCGTTGAGGGTGCCGAGATGCACGTAATAGTAAGAATAGCGGTCTTCTTTCTGGACCTGGAGAAGTTCGGCATCCTTCAGCTTTTTTACATGCTGTGATATGGTGGCCTGTGAGTAATCAAAGTGATTTACAAGGTCCTTATTACATACACGTTCTCTTTTTTTGTTTGCGGCCATTATGTATCTGAATATCTTTATTCTGGCGGGATGCGCCAGAGCATCTGATATCCTGGCAATGAGCAGGATATCACGCTCTTTCATTTCATCTATTTCTTTTCTCAGTCTCATATATTATTATTACTCCTATCTGGTGGGGATTCGTCAAAGCGAACAATAATAGTATACTGATGAGCAAAAAATATGTCAACTTTTGATTTTTTTCACTGTAACACAGAAGGTACTTTGTTTTATGCCAAACATTACAATATATGGCTGACTAACGGCTGCTATCATTAAATAGCGCTGTAGAAAGATATCTGTCACCCGTATCCGGAAGCAGGATAACTATGTTTTTTCCCTTGTTTTCCGGGCGCTTAGATAATTTAATGGCTGCCGCGACTGCGGCTCCTGATGAAATACCTACAAGAATTCCCTCTGTTTTCGCTATTTCTCTACCGGTTTTAAAAGCTTCATCATCTTCTATGGCAATGACTTCATCGTATATGTCGGTATTCAATGTATCAGGAATAAATCCGGCGCCGATTCCCTGTATTTTATGAGGTCCGGGAGTTCCTTTCGAAAGTACCGGTGAAGCGGCAGGTTCTACAGCTACGATTTTTACCGCAGGATTTTTTTCTTTTAAATATTTTCCGATGCCGGTTACAGTTCCGCCCGTGCCGACTCCTGCGATAAAGATATCTACATTTCCGTCTGTATCGTTCCAGATCTCCGGGCCTGTAGATTCATAGTGAGCTTTAGGATTGGCCTTATTTGAAAATTGCTGCGGCATAAAACTGCCGGGTGTTTCTTTGGCTATCTCTTCTGCTTTGGCTATGGCTCCTTTCATGCCTTTTGCTCCTTCAGTCAGAATTACCTTTGCGCCATATGCCTTGATAAGATTTCTTCTTTCTACAGACATTGTTTCGGGCATGGTGATTATAATGTCATATCCCTTTGCAGCGGCAGCTGAGGCCAGCCCTATACCTGTATTGCCGCTTGTAGGTTCGATTATAACAGATCCTTTTTTTAATAATCCGCTTTTTTCGGCGTCTTCTATCATAGCTTTGGCTATTCTGTCTTTTACGCTGCCGGCAGGATTAAAAAGTTCTAATTTTGCCAATAGGACAGCGGGAACATTTTCTTTCTTTTCCATACGGGAAAGGCGCAGCAACGGCGTATTGCCTACCAGTTCTGATACAGATTTATATATTTTCATTTTAATCACTCCTTTATTTTAATATAGCTGAAAAGGCGTTTTTTAAATCATTTATAATGTCGTCAATATGTTCGGTTCCTATAGAAAGACGTATAGTGTTTGGTTTAATGCCTTGATTTTTAAGTTCCTCTTCAGTACACTGACTGTGAGTTGTTGTTGCCGGATGAATAACAAGTGATTTCACGTCAGCTACATTAGCTAAAAGTGAGAATAACTTGAGATTATCGATAAAATCTTTGGCATCCTGAAGGCCGCCTTTAATATTAAATGTGAAAATGGAACCACCTCCGTCAGGAAAGTATTTAGCATAAAGTTCCTTTTGGTTTTTGTCGTCAGTTGCGGCGGGATGATGGACTTCTTCGACCTGAGGATGATTTTTAAGAAAGTCTATCACCTTAAGGGTATTCTCAACATGACGTTCGACTCTTAAAGATAGTGTTTCCAATCCCTGAAGAAATATGAACGCATGAATTGGAGAAAGAGTGGCGCCGGTATCTCTTAAAAGTATAGCTCGTATCTTTGTGATAAAAGCTGCCGGTCCTGCTGCTTTTGTAAAGCTGATACCGTGATAACTTGGATTTGGTTCTGTAAGGGAAGGGAATCTGCCTGATGCCTCCCAATCGAATTTACCGCTGTCTATTATGATTCCTCCTATGCTTGTTCCATGGCCTCCTATAAATTTTGTAGCAGAATGGACAACGATGTCTGCTCCATATTCTATAGGCCTTACGAGATATGGGGTTGCAAATGTATTGTCGACTACCAGTGGGATTCTATGAAAATGGGCTATATCCGCGATCTTTTGAATATCCACTACATCGGAATTGGGATTTCCCAGTGTTTCTATAAAGATTCCTTTAGTATTATCTTGAATAGCTTTTTCAACAGCATCGTAGTCGAATATATTTACGAATGTTGTAGATATACCATATTGCGGCAATGTGTGAGCAAGAAGATTATAAGTTCCGCCGTATATATTTTTGGCGGAAACAATATGATCACCGTTTTGTGCCAGATTTTCTATGGTATAGGATATAGCTGCTGCTCCGGAAGCAACTGCCAAAGCGGCAGCGCCTCCTTCTAAAGCTGCCATTCTCTGTTCAAATACATCTTGGGTGGGATTGGTAAGACGGCCGTAAATATTTCCCGGATCCTGCAGTCCGAATCTTGCCTGTGCGTGATCGGAATTTTCAAATACATAGGAAGATGTCTGGTATATAGGGACAGCTCTTGCGCCTGTAGTTAAGTCGGGTGTTTCTTGTCCTGCGTGAAGTTGTAATGTCTCGAAGTGATATGTGTTCATGGGAAATTCCTCCTTTTGATATTAGTTTTATGCCTTATTACCTATTAACTAAGTGGGTTTATATGAATAATAACACCATAAACATACTGTGTCAATAGGTTTTAGCGGAAATAATTTCTAATGATTCTTTTTTCTGTTGGTTTTATTATATTTAAAATAATAAAAAGCTGAAAGCTCAATGCTTTTTTCGCAAAGGAACTTTCAGCAAACGGTAAAAATATATTGATTTTATATGATGTAATCCCCTCCGGAATTATCTAAAGTTTGTTTTGCCAGATCTTCCAGAGTGATACTTTCAAGATAATTATCTACTATTTCATTGAGCTTCTGCCACATAGGAAGAGTAGGACATCCTTTTGATCTTGAGCATTCGGCTGTTTCTCCTTTAAGACATGCCACAGGAGCCAGAGAGCCTTCCGTAAGTTTCAGTATTTTACCTACAGTATATGAAGCCGGAGTGCCGGAAAGCCTGTAACCTCCTCCTTTGCCCCTTAAGCCTATCACCATTCCGTCTTTTACAAGTATCTTGATTATGGATTCCAGATATTTTTCAGATATATCCTGGTTTTTTGCTATTTCTTTGAGCGGTATGTATTTCTCTGTGTCATGAGACGCCAGTTCTATCATGACTCGAAGAGCATAGCGACCTTTTGTTGATATCATCATAACGGGTGCCTCCTTTCTTCCTTTTTATAGTTTTATTATACACATGTAGAGCTGATTTAAAAAGAGAAAATAACTTTAAGGCGAAAAAAAGAAAACTGCCGAGGGCAGTTTTCTTTTCGTCGTTATCATTATTATCATTTTATTAGGAGGTGTTTCCTAAATTTGAAGGGGGCTGCTGTGTTTTAGGGATTGAGAAGAAGAAGTGTTTATTTGTTAAAGCAGCCCTCTTGCTTATTTTTTTCAGCAATTGTTTTCCTTTGCTGTGATCTTATAATAACAATGGAATATGCCATTTTAACGGTGCTATTGTGAAGACTTGTTGAAAAGAATATGTCAAAATAATGACAAGTCTTTTTTCCATAATAGTATGCGCCTTACGGATGTATCAATCCTTTCTTCTGATATAGTCCCGTTATTTACTGCTTCAAGAACTGCTTTGTACTGATTGGCAAAATCTCCTGTACAGAGTATGTCGTTACCGGCCATTATAGCTGTAACTGCGCTGTCGGTTTTAGGAGAAAAATTTGATACGGCTCCCATAGAAAGATCATCAGTAATTATAACACCCGAAAAGTTCATATCGTAACGCAGAATTCTGTGAACAGCAGGCGAAAGAGATGCAGGGAGACTTTCATCCAATGAAGATACTATGTTATGGGAGACCAGTACGGAAGGAGCGCCGGCATCTATGCCGGCTTTAAACGGAAGAAAATCGTTTTCTTCCAGTTGTTTTTCAGATCTTTTATCTATAGACATTCCTTTATGTGTATCAGCGGAATTGCCGTATCCCGGAAAATGTTTCAGACAGCATCCTATATTGTCCTCAAGACATGCTTTCGTAACAGCGGCAGCATATTGGGAAGTAATCTGTGCATTTTGGCCGAGGCTTCTGGAAAACATGAAATCTTTTGGGTTCTGGGAAATATCACATACAGGCGCCAGATTAAGATTAATACCTAATTCGGAAAGAAAAGCATTTTTATCGTGAGTATCTTTAATTATGGCATCCATACCTCCGGAAGCAAAGATTTCTCTGGGAGATTTGAAAGGCTCACTGCGAAATGATGGTGAATTACTGATTCTGTTCACTGTACCGCCTTCTTCATCTACAGCAATGATAGGCTTTATATTGCAGATATCATTTATGGCTTTAAGTTGTGATATGACGGATGCTTTATCTTTTTCAGCAAAGCTTGAATGAAACAGCAGTACGCTTCCCAGATGATATCGAGATACAGTTTCCGGAGACGGAGTACCATTGTAAAAGCACCCCATGAACATCTGACCGATTTTTTCTTCCAGAGACATTTCATCGAGTTTTTGTTCTATATAAGCTGTCTGCCCTGCTGATCTTATATCATTGAGTGTAGTATAAGCCGGATCATGTAGTTTTAAAACTATCAAAAATACAGCAAGAAGTATCAGAGCAAAAGATATTGTGACGGAAAAAATTCTTTTCATATGTTCTGCTTTCCTTTTGAGTTTTCAGATACCGTTTTTATTTAGAAGCGGTCTGAGTTTCCTTACTAAAATGGCGGCTGCCAGTATTTTTAGAGCATCTCCCGGTAAAAACGGGAAGACACACGACAGAAGAGATGTCCAAAGTGGGGTGCCTGTACTTATCATGAACCACGCTGTACCAAAAGCATAGCATATAATAAGTCCGGTTGCCATGGTCAGAGCATATAATCCTATAGCCGGAAAATGTATGTATCGTTTGTCTTCTGTGGTTTTTAAAGCATTGCGTCCGGAGATAATGTCAGCGGTCAGACCGATGATGAACGCAGCGGCTATATATCCTATTATATATCCTCCGGTGGGGCCTGCCAAGACTCCTATTCCTCCTCTGAACCCGGAAAACACGGGAATTCCCACAGCTCCCAGCAATACATACACTGCCATACTTATAGTACCGTATTTTTTGCCGAGTATACCACCTGTAAGGAATACAGCCAGTGTACCCAGATTGATAGGCACAGGTGTGAATCCCAGGGGAATAGTTATAAAAGAGCAGATGGCGGTTATAGCGGCAAAAATTCCGCATAAAATCATCATTGCAGTACCGGAATAATGTTTTGTTGTCATTAGTATTATCTCCTTTTCGATTAGAATGTTGATTTCTTCAAAAGAGATTGTAAACCTTAGACATGAGATTGTCAACTAAATATAAGATTGTTAACCTAAATTATTTTATGTGCATATTATGAATTTAAGACCATAAGTATATAAGATTGAAATTTTCAGGGAGGTAGAAATGATAAGAGGATCTATCGTAGCTCTCGTAACGCCCTTTGATGAAGAAGGCAATGTTGATTACAAACGATTGAGAGAGCTTATAAACTGGCATATCCATCAAGGCACTGATGCCATACTCGTATTGGGCACTACAGGGGAAACGCCTGCTCTTTCCGAACAGGAACAGGATGAGATAGTCAGAACGGCTGTTGAAGAAAGCAGCGGAAGAATACCTATCATCGCCAACAGTGGAGGCAATAATACGGAGAAATCCCTGGCTAAAAGTATTAAATATGAGAAAATGGGGGCTGATGCCTTACTGGTGATTACACCGTATTATAATAAACCTAATGAAACAGGAATGCTGGAACATTTTTATACTATAGCCGATAATGTGAATATACCTATATATATTTATAATGTTCCGGCAAGAACGGGCATATGTATAAGCCCCGAGATAGTCGCAAAACTTTCGCGCCATAAGAATATTGCCGGAATTAAAGAAGCAAGCGGGGACATATCATATGTGGCAAAGCTTTCAAGACTAATAGATGATGATTTCAGTATATATTCGGGAAACGATGATATTACAGTGGCTCTGATGTCTATGGGCGCTGCGGGGACTGTTTCCGTATGGGCTAATTTGATGCCAGACAAGGTAAGTAAAATGGCTCATGCATATCTTGACGGAGATACGGAAAAAGCTAAAAAGATACAGCTTGAATATCTGAATCTGATAAATGCGCTTTTCTGTGAAACCAATCCTGTCCCTATAAAAGCCATAATGAATATGAAAGGAATGAGAGTAGGCGGATGCAGACTGCCTCTGGGGCCGCTGAGCAGTGCTAACAGGAGAGTGCTTAGAAGTCTTGCTGATGATATAGATAAAGAATAATTATTATCAGAATTTACAGAAATGTATAGTATGTGAAGATTTTGTTAAAATATAAATAGTTGCATTGACAACCATTAATGACATGATAAAATGGTGCCTATTGATAATGGTTGCAATGGCAACTATTTATTTTGAAAGGAATCTTGCCGTCAAATGAAACAGATTACTAACGGAACATCAGGTATGAAGTACTGCGGTCCCACAGTTTTAGGCCCTATACATATGTATTTTTCCATAATATACAGACATGGAAGAGTGATGCACGATAAGGTTATGAGACAGTTTGGTCTGACAGGTCAGCAAATGGGATATTTGAAGTATATCAATGAAAATCCCGGAATTTCCCAAGAAGAGTTGTCCAGATATGCACAGATTGATAAAGGTGCTGTAGCAAAAGCCATAAAGGATATGGTTTCTAAAGAATTTGTGGACAGAAGGCAAAATCCGGGTGATAAACGGGCATATTGCCTTTTTCCTACAGAGAAAGCCGGACGTGTATATCGCTTGGGAGAGGAGACTTACATGAAATTTGAGCGTAACATCACAAAAGGGATGAGTGATGAGGAGATAAAAACTTTGACTGTGCTGCTCGGTAAGATGACACAAAACATAGCGGAAATGCTGGAAGGAGGAAAGATATGAAGACAGTTTTTAGATACTACAAGCCGTATATATGGCTGATAGCGCTGATTTTGGCATTCCTGTTCGGACAGGCTATGTGTGAGTTGGCTTTGCCTGGATACATGTCTGACATAATCAACAACGGAATAGTAAAACAGGATATGGATTATATTTGGAAAACAGGCCTGATAATGCTGGCGGTTTCAGCCGGTACAGTATTATGTTCGCTGGCAGGGAGTTTTTTGGCTTCCAGAGTATCAGCGAAGTCGTCCAGAGATATAAGGAGGGCATTGTTCAGAAAGGTAACGGCGTTTTCGGCTGCGGAGCTGGAAGATTTTTCTACAGCATCTCTGATAACGCGTTCAACCAATGATGTACAGATGGTGCAGCAGGCAACAGTAATGATACTTAGATTGGCGTGTTTTGCTCCTATGATGGGAATAGGAGCTATAGTAAGGGCATTGAATACAAGTGTATCTCTTTCATGGACTGTAGGCCTTGCTTTACTTGTCATAGTCTGTATCATGCTTATGGCTTTTTTTCTTGTACTTCCCAAATTTAAAGTACTGCAAAGCAAGCTTGACAGACTGAACCTAATTATGAAGGAGAGATTGTCGGGAATACTTGTAATAAGAGCTTTCAATACTGAGAAATCAGAAGAAGAGAGATTCGATACAGCTAATGTGGAACTGACTAAGATAAATGTGTTTGTTAACAGAGCAATGTCATTTATGATGCCTTCTCTTATGTTTGTGATGAACGGAGTAAGTATTCTCATAATATGGGCAGGCGCACATTTGATAGAATCACAGGATCTTATGATAGGGGATATGCTGGCATATTTGCAGTATGCTATGCAGGTGATAATGTCGTTTCTGTTTATAACTATGATGTTTATAATGATACCAAGAGCTGCCGTCTCTGCTCAGAGAATAGGACAGGTACTGGATGTGGAGCCTACTATAGAAGACTCTCAAAAACCGCAGAGTTTAGAAAATCATAAAGGCGTCGTACAGTTCAGCAATGTATCCTTTGCTTATCCTGATGCTGAGGAGAAAACTCTGGAAAATATAAGTTTTACCGCACAGCCGGGGAAGACCACGGCTATAATAGGCGGTACGGGAAGCGGGAAATCGACACTTATAAGTTTGATTCCGAGGTTTTATGATGTCACGGAAGGTGAGATACTTCTTGATGGTATTAATATCAAAGATATGACACAGCATGAGCTCAGAGATCAGATAGGTTACGTACCTCAGAAGGGAATGCTGTTTTCGGGAACCATAGCAACTAATCTGCAGTATGGCAAAGAAGATGCGACAGCCCAGGAAATGCTGGAAGCCGCTGAGACAGCTCAGGCGCTGGATTTTATAAGCGAAAAGGAAAACGGGTTTGATGAAGAAGTGTCTCAGGGAGGGACTAATGTTTCCGGAGGACAGAAACAAAGACTTTCTATAGCCCGTGCTTTAGTGAAGAAACCTAAAATATATATTTTTGACGATAGTTTTTCAGCGCTGGATTTCAAAACAGATAAAGCCCTCAGAGATGCTCTTAAAAAGAAGGTCGGAGACAGCACCATCATAATCGTAGCGCAGAGAATAAATACTATTATAGATGCTGATCAGATTCTTGTAATGGATGAAGGAAAGCTGGCCGGAATTGGATCTCATGAAGAATTGATGGAGAACTGCAGTGTATATAAGGAGATAGCATTATCCCAGCTTAGTGAACAGGAATTGGAAAGGGGGCGTAAATAATGGCAGGAAAGAAAAAGGGACCGGGTCCTGGAGGGCCGGGAGCCAATATGATGCCGGGGGAAAAAGCCAAAGATTTCGGAAAGACAATGAAAACTCTTGTCAGATACCTTTCCCCTTATAAATTCAGACTTGTAGCGGTATTCATCTTTGCCATAGCAAGTACAGTGTTTTCCATAATTTCACCTACTATATTGGGAGATGCCACCGATAAAGTAGTAGAGGGTCTGATGGGAGGCATGGGTATAGATTTTGAAGGACTGCTTTCTATATTGCTGCTTCTTCTGTGTCTATATGGTTTGAGCTTGCTGTTTGGAGCAGCGCAAGGATGGATAATGGCAGATGTTTCTCAGAAAGTCATATATAATCTTCGTGATAAAATGTCGGTGAAGCTGGACAGACTGCCGCTTAAATTTTTTGACAGTAAGACTCATGGTGAGATACAGAGCAGAATGATAAATGATATAGAGACTGTGAATCAGACTTTGTCAGTGAGCTTGACGCAGATAATAACAAGCTTTACAACTATAATCGGTATACTGATAATGATGCTGCGTATAAGTGTACTTATGACAGTGACGGCTCTGGTGGTGCTGCCGCTTTCAATGCTGGTGATACGTCTGATAGTATCCAAATCACAGGGGCATTTTAAGAATCAGCAGAAATATCTTGGCTATGTCAACGGACATGTGGAAGAAATGTACACAGGACATGATATCGTAAAAGCATTTAATCGGGAAGAAGAATCTCAAGAAACCTTTGAGAAGTATAATGATAAGTTATGCGAATCTGCATGGAAGTCACAGTTCTTGTCGGGAACTATGATGCCTATAACTAATTTTATAGGAAATATGGCATATGTGGCAGTATGTCTTTTGGGCGGCAATCTTGCCATAAACGGCAAGATCTCTATCGGTGATATACAGGCCTTTATCCAATATGTGAGAAGCTTTAATCAGCCTATATCACAGGTGGCTAATGTTGCCAATCAGCTTCAGTCTACAGCTGCGGCTGCAGAGAGAATATTTGAATTGATAGATGAGGAAGAAGAGGCAGGCCTTGATGAAGCTCCTGAAAAAGTAATTGATGTAGATGATGTAAAGGGCAGGGTAGCTTTTGAGAATATAAGGTTTGGATACAGCCCGGATGAAACTGTTATACATGATTTTTCATTTGTTGCACAGCCGGGACAGCGTGTTGCCATCGTAGGTCCGACAGGAGCTGGAAAAACCACTATAGTCAAGCTGCTTATGAGATTTTACGAGCTTGAGAAAGGGAAAATTACAATAGACGGATATGATATAACTAAATTGTCGAGGTCAAATTTAAGAGAGATGTTTGGTATGGTACTCCAGGATACGTGGTTAAATAATGGTACTATCCGCGAAAATATAAGATATGGTAATCCGGACGCTACTGATAAAGAAGTGGAAGCGGCTGCTAAGGCGGCTCATATAGACCATTTCGTAAAGACCCAGAGCAAAGGATATGATATGGAGGTAAATGAAGAAGCTACTAATATTTCTCAGGGACAGAAACAGCTCCTCACAATAGCAAGAGCATTTCTTGCAGATGCTCCGATACTGATTCTTGACGAGGCCACAAGCTCCGTTGATACAAGAACAGAGGCACTGATACAGCAGGCAATGACAAATCTTATGAAAGGGAGAACAAGTTTTGTTATAGCTCATAGATTATCTACGATAAAAGATGCTGATCATATATTGGTACTTAATCATGGAGATATAATAGAGCAGGGAACTCATGAGGATCTATTGTCACAAAATGGATTCTATACCAATCTTTACAACAGCCAGTTTGCACAATAGATACACTGCTGTCACATACTCGTCATAAAAAAATGGTATAACTGTATCATCATATAAAAAGCGAGGATATAGTGTGATGGGAAAACTTATCAACAACAAACGTGCTGTAAAGTGGGTTCTCATGGGACTGATCGCAGTGATAATCGGGTTTGCGGCCATTCTGTTTTCCGTGAGTATGGTAAACGGAGACAAAGAGGTTTCTGCCCAAAGCAGTGTAGACACGGTGAGTTCACAGAATATGGTGATAGATTCTTCTTCGGAGTATGCCGATAAGCTCTATGGCTGTCTGGTCTCAGATGTCAATGATACTGCAGCTGTGGTGAAACTTCTGGAGACTATGGGACTCGAAAGTGTAGCCGGTAAGTATAATGCTACCATTAAAACAGAAGGTGATATGCATATATTATCTGTGTCGCTGGAGGATTCTGTACAGAAAACCGGAAAAAAAGTTTTAGACGGGAATATGAAGAAGTGCGCTCAGCAGATCATGGCGCTGGTACCATCTGTAGGACAGGTACAATGGACGTATTCTCTGATTTCTTCGGGAGAAGCTGATGAAACCGTTACGGTATCTGTAGACGAGGAAGCGGCTGCAGAGAAGCTTTCTAAAGATATCAAATCTTACGGAAACTCTGCTGATACATTTAAAGCTCTGCTTGAAGAGCAGGCTGGGCTGTCCCAATGACGGCAGATTGATATCTGCAAGCTGTGATATTATGAAGGGGTATTAATTTTAATAGATGAAAAAAAGCTGCCTGCAAGGTATATTGGACTTGCGGCAGCTTTTTTGAGTAAGAATATCAGTCGGATCAGCTTTTTTTCAGCAAATTTTTCGATGAATTAAGCAGCTTCGTTTTCTTAAGACGTGACATTTTTTTTATGGCGGCTTCACGTTTCATAGCGGATATTTTATCGGGGAAATATTCAAGATATACAGGGCAGAGCGGGCCTCTGCCCTTTGTGTATTTTGCTCCTTTTCCGTCTCTGTGAGCCGATAAGCGTTTGTTAAAATCATTGGACCAGCCCGTATAAAATGTGCCGTCGCCACATCTTAAGATATAGACACAAGGACGGCTAAAGCTTTTATTTTTTGCTTTGTTTTCTTTTGTTTTATCCAAATCAATACACTCTCTTTTCTTCCTGTAATATAATTATGAAGTTTGTTGTGTGAAAAGTCAACAGACTAAAATCCAGTACGATTAATGGGTCAATACCAGCAAAACAATTGCTGACTCCCGGGTTCTTTTCTGATATAATGTGGTTAGAATGGAGAAACTATAGATCTATGATAGACAATTACGGAAGAAAAATAGATTATATGCGGATCTCGGTGACAGAACTATGTAATCTCAGGTGCAGATATTGTATGCCTGAAGAAGGTATCGTCAAAAGGGATCATGAAGAAATGATGACGGCTGAAGAAACCGTAGATGCGGTAAAGGCTGCGGTTTCTCTTGGAATAAGCAAGATAAGAATAACGGGTGGAGAGCCGCTGGTGAAACGAGGGATTGTCAGTCTCTGCAGGCAGATAGCAGCCATAGAGGGCGTCAGAGAATTATGCATAACGACAAATGGAACTTTACTTCCCAGATATGGCAGAGAACTTAAAGATGCCGGGGTAAACAGAGTTAATATCAGTTTGGATACTCTGGATCCTGATAAATACAGAGAGATAACAAGAATTGGTGACCTTCGGGAAGCTTTGGATGGCGTAGATGCGGCTTTTGAAGCGGGATTTGAAAAGGTAAAGATAAATACAGTTCTTATGGGCGGATTTAATGATGATGAGATAAAAGATTTTGTGGCCTTGACATGCGACAGGCCTTTGGAAGTAAGATTTATAGAACTGATGCCAATAGGCGGAGGCATGGACTTTGATAAAGCAAAGTTTATAAGCTGTCAGAGTGTATTATCTGAAGTTCCAAAGCTGAGACCGCTGGGTTGTTCTGACGGTGTGGCGGTGATGTACAGCCTGCCGGGGGCTATGGGCAGGATTGGACTTATACGGCCTATAAGCTGTGAATTTTGCAGGGAATGCAACAAGATAAGGTTAACGGCTGACGGGATGCTGAAACCATGTCTTCATTCGGATGCTGAAATTTCCATAAAAGGAAAGAGCCGGGCAGAGATGGAATTAGTGATGCAGGATGCTATATTGCAGAAACCACAGATGAGAGATCATCTGGATGCTGACAATCCGAGTCATGCCGGAAGAAATATGAATAGTATAGGAGGTTGATGATGGCAGACTTCACTCATTTTAATGATGATGGCAGAGCCAGAATGGTGGATGTGGGCAGCAAGTCTGAAACAGAGCGTATCGCTGTAGCGGCCGGCAGGGTTCTTGTAAATAGGGAAACTTTCGATTTGATTGAAAACGGAGGTCTTAAAAAGGGGGATGTACTTGCTGCGGCTCAGATAGCCGGTATAATGGCAGCTAAGAAAACGTCGGATATAATTCCTATGTGCCATCCGCTTATGCTTAACGGAGTGGATATAAAGTTTAAACTAAACAGAGAAATTCCGGCCGTTGAAATAAAAGCGCAAGTAAAGTGCAGAGGCGTAACCGGCGTAGAGATGGAGGCTTTGACAGCAGTTTCTGCAGCAGCCCTTACAGTTTATGATATGTGCAAGGCTGTACAAAAAGATATGATCATAGACAGGATATGCCTTCTTTCAAAGACAGGAGGCAAAAGCGGAGATATCAGACAGGAGGGAATATGGATTACAGAGCAGCGGTAATAACTATGAGTGATAAAGGTTCGCAGGGATTGAGAGAAGATACCGCAGGTGACGCGGTAGTTAGAATACTGCAAGAGAACGGCTGGTCGGTGGAATACAGAACTCTCATTCCTGATGATATGGAAAAGATAAAGTCAGAATTGTTGAAATGCGCTGATGAGTTGCAGGTGACGCTGACAGTAACTACAGGAGGTACAGGTTTTTCTGTAAGAGATGTGACCCCGGAAGCTACTATGGCAGTTGTTGACAGAGAAGTCAGAGGTATTCCGGAGGCGATGAGAGCTGAAAGCATGAGGATAACTCCTATGGGAATGCTTTCAAGAGCGACGGCAGGTCTGAGGAAGCGAACTCTCATAATAAATTTGCCAGGGAGCAGGAAAGCTGCTTCGGAATGCCTTGAAGCAGTTATAAAGCCTGTAAAACATGGCGTGGAAGTCCTTTTGGGAGAATCCGGCGACTGCGCTGCTATCCATTTGCCGGACGGGAAAGTTAAAGCAGTGTGCATAAGTGAAAAAAAGGGCGTGCAGAAGCACGATATAGGAGAAGCCTATCTGAAAGTGAATCATGGTATTGAAGGTGATGCTCATGCAGGAAATTGGCATAGACAGGTAAGCCTTCTGGCGGCTGAAAGCGTGGAAAAGGTACAGAAATCACTTGATTTTGAATTGAAAAGCGGGGATTTTGCCGAGAATATTCTTACGGAAGGTATAGAGCTTTATACGCTTCCTGTGGGAACGAAGCTTAAAATAGGTGAAGCTGAAGGAGAGGTAACCCAGATTGGAAAGGAATGCCATCACGGATGTGCTATAAGAGAATTGGCGGGAGACTGTGTGATGCCGAGAGAGGGAATTTTTATCAAGGTGATAAAAGCCGGAAAAGTGAAAACCGGAGATTCGATAAAAGTATTGTAAATGAATATGTTGAAGGAGGAATCAGCAATGATGAATAATGTTACGGATTCGATTATATATGTGGGGGCCAACGATCACGATATTGACCTGTTCGAGGGCCAGTATAAAGTACCTGAAGGTATGGCGTATAATTCATACATCATAAAAGACGAGAAAAACGTTGTCATTGATACCATAGATAAGAGAAAGACTGAAGAGTGGCTGGCTAACGTGGAGGAGGCGCTTGGAGGAGAAGCTCTTGATTATCTGGTGGTGCAGCATATGGAGCCTGATCATTCGGCATCAATAAAGGCTTTAAAAGAGAAATATCCTGATGTAACTATAGTAGGAAATAAGAAGACTTTTAATATGATATCGCAGTTTTTTCCGGGGATGACAGTGGAAAATAAAATGATCGTTCAGGATGGCGATGTTCTTGCACTTGGAAATCATCAGCTTAATTTCATATTTGCGCCTATGGTGCATTGGCCGGAAGTAATGATGACATATGAATCAAAGGAGCAGATCCTTTTCTCAGCTGATGGATTTGGAAAATTCGGGGCGCTGGACTCTGCTGATGATGACTGGGCATGTGAAGCAAGAAGATATTATATAGGTATTGTCGGGAAGTACGGAGCTCAGGTTCAGAATGTACTTAAGAAAGCGGCAGATCTTGATATAAAGATTATATGCCCGCTTCATGGACCGGTGTTGGATAAAGATCTTGAGTATTACATAGGTCTTTATGACATATGGTCAAGTTACAGACCTGAAACGTCAGGGGTTTGTATATGCTATACTTCAGTTTACGGTAATACCAAGAGCGCTGTCGAATTGCTGGAACAGGAACTCAAAGCTGCGGGAGAGGAAACTGTGGTTGTCAATGATCTTGCAAGGTGTGATATGGCCGAAGCTGTGGAGGACGCTTTCAGATATGACAGGATGATTCTGGCTACTACTACTTATAATTCTGATATATTCCCGTTCATGAAGGAATTTATAGAACATCTTAAGGAGAGAAATTATCAGAACAGAACGGTAGGGCTTATAGAAAACGGAACATGGGCGCCTATGGCTATAAAGATAATGAAAAAAGCTTTTGAAGGTTCTAAGGATATCAACATGGCTGAAAACAACGTAACTATATTATCGGCGATAAACGATAAGAGTCGGAAACAGATAAAAGAGCTGGCTGCTGAAATGATTTCAAAGAAGAAATCATTAGATAATGCTGAAGAGATTTTTGATGATGAAAATGAAAAGATAAAACCAGAAAAGAAAAAAGGTTTTGTCTGCACTATTTGTGGATATATCTATGAGGGAGATACACTCCCTGAAAATTTCGTATGCCCGCTTTGCGGACAGGGGCCTGAAGTTTTTGAGCCTGTAGATATAGAATAAAGGATGGCGAAATGTTTAATATAGGATGTCATTTATCCTCAGTCAAAGGCTTTGAGCATATGGGAAAAGAAGCTTTAAAAATAGGTGCCGACACATTCCAGTTTTTTACGAGGAATCCAAGAGGCGGCAGGGCTAAAGACATTGATGAAAATGATGTGAAGAGATTCTTAGAGCTTGCAGCTGAACATAATTTTGCCAGACTGGTAGCTCATGCCCCATATACTCTGAATCCCTGCTCGGCTACTGAAAAGGTAAGAGCGTTTGCTTATACAGCGATGTCAGATGATATGCAGCGTATGGAGCATATTCCGGGAAACTATTATAATTTTCATCCGGGCAGTCATGTGGGACAGGGAGTGGAGAAAGGTATAGAGCTAATAACGCAGCTGCTAAATGAGATAATAACACCTCATCAGAATACTGTGATACTTTTGGAAACCATGGCGGGTAAAGGCAGCGAGATCGGGGGAAAGTTTGAAGAACTTCGGGCTATAATAGATGGGGTAAAGATAAAAGAAAAGATAGGTGTTTGTTTTGACACATGTCATGTAAGTGACGCAGGGTATGATATAATAAATAATCTGGATGGGGTAGTAGAGGAGTTTGATAATATCATAGGACTTGATAAGCTTCATGCGCTTCATATCAATGACAGTCTCAATCCTGTAGGAGCGCATAAAGACAGACATGCCAAAATAGGTGAAGGATGTATAGGTTATGATGCGATAGTGAGGGTAATCAATCATCCAAAGCTTAAAGGCCGTCCGTGTATACTGGAAACACCTAATGAGCTCGACGGGTATGAGAGAGAAATAAGAATGCTTAAAAAAGCGTATGATGGATAGTCATACGCTTTTATGCTGTTTTAAATTTTAGTATATGCTTTGTCAAATGTTATGACGGCAAAGTATTTGTTATCGACCGCTTTCACGGCATTATTGGCAATTCTGAGAATTTGTTTTTCAGGGTATCTGCATTTTGTTGAAAGTACTACATCAAAAATTACGTTGGTATGAGTAGGGCCGGGAACTATCCTGAAATCATGTATGCTCTCTACTCCTTCAAGGGGAGAGAATGCCTCCTCTATAATTGCACGAAGTTTATTGATGAGTGGGTCATTGGTTTTCACAGGATCCATGTGAATAACAAATTCTATATGAAGTGTTTCTTTCACAAGCCGTTCTATATTGTCTATCATATCGTGGCTTTTCATAAGATCTCCGTCGGCATCTACTTCTACATGTATAGAGGCAAATATTTTTCCCGGTCCGTAATTATGGACGATGAGATCATGTATACCTAAAACACATGGTTCTCTCATGACGGTTTCGGCTATGTCTGAGACCAGCGTTTCATCAGGGGCTTCTCCCAGCAGAGGGCTGGAAGTTTCTCTCACCAGCTGTATGCCTGACCATATGATAAACAGAGCAACAAGACATCCCATATATCCATCTATCTTAAGGTCGGTGAATTTCCCCACCAGAACGCTTATGAGAACGACTCCTGTGGCAATCACGTCATTTCTGCTATCAGCACCTGTAGCTATCAGTGTGACCGAATTAATTCTTTTTCCTATATTTTTATTAAACATAGACTGCCATAGTTTGATAACTATGGCGATCACAAGAGTGATTATGGTGATATAGCTGAATTCAAGGATTTCAGGATCAAGTATTTTTTCAATAGATGTTTTCAGAAGCTGTACGCCTAAAATTATTATAAGAATAGATACGAAAAGTCCGGTGAGATATTCAATGCGGGCGTGTCCGTATGGATGATTTTCGTCTTCGGGTTGTGATGCCAGCTTGAATCCTATCAGTGTCATCAGTGATGATGATGCATCGGCAAGATTGTTTATGCCGTCGGCGATTATGGCGATACTGCTGGAAAAAATACCGATAAGTATCTTCATGGTGCAGAGAACTACATTGGAAATGATACCAACTACGCCGGCAAACTTACCGTATCTTTCACGTACTTTAGGATCAGAAGTATTTTCGTAATCCCTGACAAATAATTTGATGAACAGATTTCCCATTCTTCATGGCCTCCTATTTGGCTTGTTCTTTTTTCTGCGCCTCCATCAAGGCCTGGGCAAACTGATCTGAGCATGAGGTTTTTTTTGAACCGCAGGTTATACCAAGCAGACGTTCTTTGACCTGATCTACCGTCATTCCCTCCGTAAGTGCCGCAAGAGCCTTGAGGTTGCCGCTGCAACCTCCTTTGAAGTGTACATTTTTTACTATGTTTCCGTCCAGTTCGAATTCAAGCTTTGTAGGACAGACGCCCTTCGGCGAAAAATCATATTTCATTGTTCTAAGTCCTCCTAAGATATGGTACAATACAGTATAACAAATAAACTCTGAAAGGGAAAGATGAAGAATGATGGAAACTTCAAGAAAAAGGCGAAGAAGGAGAAAGCCCGGTAAATTATCCGTGTTTGTGATAATCTTGGCAGCACTGGTGGTGATTGTAGGAGCGATAGGAATTGTTTCTCTTGGCGGAAAGATCATCGGAGGGCTTCCCGGAATAAAAGATAAAGAAGAAATCATAAATCCTCTTACCGGTGAAGTAAGCAGTGAAGATTTACCGGCCAGACCACTGATAGTTTCGATAGATAACGTAGGAGATGCTGTTCCTCAATCGTGGCTGTCTAAAACAGATATGGTTTACGAGTTTCCTGTTGAAGGAAAGCAGACAAGGCTTCAGGCTGTATATTACGGACAGTTTCCTGAAGAATTTGGACCCATAAGGAGTACAAGACCGTATTTTGTAGATCTGGCCAGAGAATACAAAGGAATTTTTCTGGCGCATGGATGGAGCCCTGAAGCGAAGTCCTATCTGATGTCAGATGTTGTTCCTTATATAAACGCCATGAACAGTGACTGCGAATTTTATAGAGTCAGTGATAAAAGTGCTCCTCATAATTCCTATATAAAATGGGAAGAAGTAAAAGCCAAAATAGATCAACAGGGGTGGTGGGATGAAAAACAGGATATTCGTTCTTTTGACTTCCTCAAAGGAGCTCAGACCAACGAGGGCGAGGAAGCGACTTCATTGACCTTCAAATATGCTGAAAGTAAATTTGAGTTTACATATGATGAATCTTCGGGGAAATATACTCGGACTCTCGCAGGTAAAAAGTATATAGATCATGAGACAGGAGAGTCTATAACAGCGAGCAATGTTCTGGTGCAGAAAGTCAGCAGCTCTGTCCTTGACAGTAAAGGCAGACTGAAGATAGATATGTGCGCAGGCGGCGAAGCCATACTGTTTACGGGAGGAGTTGCAGTTAAGGGCACATGGTCCAGAGAAGATCTTGATTCCAGAACCATTTTTAAAGATAATGAAGGCAACGAATTCAAATTTACGGTAGGCAATACATGGGTAGAAGTCACAGATCAGAATTGTGATCTGAGTTATAAATAAAAAAACGCTCACTTTATTAAGAAGTGGGCGTTTTTTTCCTTAGTTAACGATATCCTGAAGAACCTTGTTTGCAACTGATCCTGCCGCATCAGCTCCGTATCCTCCGTTTTCTACCATGACGATAAAAGCATACGGATTGGTTTCATCATTAAGAAAGCCTGCAAACCATGCATGAGGTCTTTTGTTGTTGCCGACTTCTGCTGTTCCTGTTTTTGCACATATATTCAATCCCGGATAATTTTCTGAACCGTAATGAGCAGATACATTGTTTGCCATCATTTCCGTCAAAGAAGAGGCCGTAGATGAATCGATCATGCTCTTGGTTTTTATTCCGAACATAGGTAACTTGGCAAGTTGTTTATCTATGAAAGAAGTTGGCTTTATAATGGTTGGAAGTGTCGCTTCACCTCCGTTTGCGATTGCTCCCATATATATCATCATCGCACATGGATTTATCATATCTTTCCACTGTCCTATACCGGTCCATGCCAGATTCATGCCGCTGTCGGGAAATTCAAACGTTCCTTCGCTGGTCTTTATTCCGTCTATGTCATATGAACTTGTAAGTCCCGCTTTTTTTGTATACTCCTCCATCAGCGCAGGTCCCAGCTTTTCGGCAAGCTGTCCGAAGTAACAGTTGCATGAAACTTCCAGAGCCTTCTCGAGATTTACGGTTCCGTGGGCTTGAAGATCCGTGACTTTATAATTACCTCCATAGCTTACTGAGCCGGTACAATTGAATTCCCAGGTGTAAGCGTCGTCAAGATTTTCTATAGCGGCTGCCGCTGTAACAAGTTTAAATATAGAACCGGGAACAAAGGTTGCTGATGTCAGTCTGTTTATATATACACCGTCTTCCGGAGAGGCGGGCGGATCGATGGGATCGTATGTAGGAGCACTTACCATACAGATGATTTCCCCTGTTTTATAGTTATATACGCCTACTGTACCGTTGCGTCCGTTAAGAGCTTCATAAGCTGTGGCACACACGTCTGCATCCAGCGTGAGTGTAACATCTTTTCCTGCATTGTTGAGGGAATAGACACCGTTGATGAAATCATAGCCTATGAGTTCATCGGTGAAAGCTCTGTTGGCTCCTGTGGATATGTTATTATCTTTATCTCCTGTTATATGCATCAGTGCTTTTCGAATAGAAGTATTGTCATTGTATATCATGCCGTCAGTGGTGTTTTGCATGAGAAGATTCCCGTTGACATCATAGAGTTTCCCTTTGGAAAGATCTCCTTCGTTATATACATCTCTGTTGCCTTCATATGATGCCCAGTCATCGCCGTGGGCAAAGTACCTGTAAGAAAATATTCCTACGCCTATAAGTAGAACACCTGCCAGAAGAAGACACATGATGGCACGCTTTTCTATTTTTTTCATTTATCGTCACCTCCAAAAATATCATCCAGAGTTACCGGCGAGTCATTATGATGATCCTGCAGTGATTGCGATGGCCGTGGACGTTGGGACTGCCGGGAAGGTCTGTTTTTTTGCTGTGACGGATGTTCGAAACTTTCGAAAAAATCTTCATCGGAAAAATCTGTATATTGTATTGGTTTTCTGTCAGCTTTCCGTGATTTTTTTACTACTGTAGTATTTTCGAATCTTCGTTTTGAAGAAGGCTTTCTGATTTTTGAAGCTTTAGGTATTGATCGGTAAAGTTCATCAGGATCTTCAAGGCTACCGCCTTCGAGTTCCTGCTCAAATTCTCCTTTTTTGTCCAACCTTATGGCAAAGCTGGCGTTTTGTCGTGTATCAGCTGCTTTGAGGAAAGCAAGAAGTCCCCACGAGGCTATCATACTGGTACCTCCCGATGATACAAATGGAAAAGTAACTCCTGTGAGAGGCAGCAGGTCTACAGATCCGAACACATTGAGTATGGTTTGGAATATAAACATGGACGTTGCAGCGCAGGCAGCGATACTATAATATGTAGATCTTCCTGCTATTATAGCGCGCACTGCAAAGATTCCCAGAGTTATTATGCATAATACTGAGAGAATAGCTATTATAAGACCCCACTCTTCACTTAAGAGTCCGAATACAAGATCTGTGCTGGCTGCTGCTACATCACTGAGATTGCCTTCCCCGGCGCCAAGGCCAAGAAGCCCTCCGCTTGCGGCAGAGGTCATAGTCTGGACCTGCTGGAATCCCCCTGCTGTGGGATCTTCCCATACATGCCCCCATGTTTCGAATCTTGCACCTATATATGGTTTAAACCTCAGCACCATGAGGCCCATGAGCCCTGCGGCGCCTACGATCAGTATGAGTTTAGAGAAGTCTCCGCTTCTGAGGAACGAGATAACGAGAAATGTGACAAAGAAGATGATTGCTGTACCGAAGTCCCCCATTATTGCAAGGCAGCCAAGGCAAAATACAGAGAAAGCCATAAATATAGTTAGATTTTTTCTTTGCTGCAGTTCATCTAATGTAGCTGCTCCCACATATACGAATACAATTTTAACAAGCTCAGACGGCTGGAATGAAAAGCCTCCTATTTGAACCCAGTTTTGTGCTCCATATTTTATGGTACCGAGAGCGAGATTTATTATCAGCAGAAAGACGCTGACCGCCATAAGTATATATGTAATCTTCTTAGCTCTGTTGAGATCTCTCAGATACCAGCAAAGTCCAAAGAAAAGGCCCAGTCCCAAAATTACACATACGGCCTGTTTGAAAACAGAGCCGGGATAGGCGGAAGCTGTAACTGCAAGGCTTAGGGTAGAAAGGAAAAATGCGATTATTTCCATTTCAAATCCTACTCTTTTAAGAACTCTCATGAAAATTACATAAAACCACATAAGGCCGCAGAGAAGGGCAAATGCTATAGGCAGATTGGCAGGGAAGTTTTCTCCCAAGGATATTTTAAACTGTATGACTGCCAGCAGCTGAAATATACTTAATGCTACAAGAGAAGGCCATGGTGATACCGGACGAGTTTTCCGTCTGCGCCGTTCTATATTTGACATACGTTCCTGGAGACTTACCGGATACAGTGTGAAATCTGATCCTCCAATGGTAAGAACATCTCCGGCTTTTAAGACAGTAGCTTTTTTTACGGGATTTCCGTTTATTTTAGAACCATTTTTAGAATTAAGGTCATTATATTTCCAGATTCCGTCGGAATCTCTTATAAGAGTAGCGTGGCTGCGGGAAACACTTGTGAGATTCAATATGATATCGCAGCCTCGGCCTCTGCCGATTAGATTTTCCCAGTGAGTCAGAGGAACGCTGCTGCCATCGGGACATCCTAAGTAAGCCCAGATCTCGGAAGGGTTCCGGGCCTGCAGCAGTGAACGTATCTGTCTTATAAGTATGAACGCTGACAGAAATAAAAAAATCCATCGAACAGCAGTTGTAAAATATATACCGGCCATCTGTACGGCCGTAGTTAGAAGTTCCATATAAATATTTCCTTTTTTATTTTTAAAACTTAAGATTATACAGAGTTATTATAGTAAAGAAATTTGTCGTTGATGTGATGAAATTTTTAATCACTTGTTTCGGTAAAGTTTTTGCTGCTTGCACAAGGGATAGCAAGGTGATAATATATCTTTAAATATCAGGAGAAATATATTTTTGGAGGTTTTAGATGTTAAAGTTTGCTTTTTTAATTAATGTTCCGGGACAGTCTCCCGAAACTTATTCGGCTGTATATAAAAATCATAAGAGCTATAGTATCATCGCAGGTGTGGATGGCATGGAAGCGGGAAAAGAATATATAAAAAAGCTGGTTGCCAGAGGTTTTACTCTTATTAATCTATGTGGTGATTTTGATGATGAGACTGTTGCTTATATGAGAGAAGATGCAGGGGAAGGTGTGCAGATAGATAATGCCAAATATTCTATCGATGAACTTGCTAAATTAAATAAACTGCAGTCATTTAAGGATTACGGAATTATCATACAGATGGAAGGGGTAGAGACTCCCAAGAAAGTGAATTTGGAGTGCGATGAGTGCATAACTACGGCAGTTTTTGTTAAAGATCTCAAGCAAGCCAAAGAGGTTGCCGCAAAGCTGGCAAGGCGAAGAATTGGATTCATAGAACTTTGCGGATGGTTTGACAGACTTATGATGGAAGAAGTTGTAAATTATATAGATGGCGCTGTTCCTATAGGAACATGTGGAGATATGGAACTTACAGATCTGTGATACAAAGCGGATATATAAAAGACAAGACCTTCAGTATGATTGTGTGAAGGTCTTGTCTTTTTATTGATAAGTATTATTTGTAATGTAGCAGTCTGTGCGCATTGTCTCCTGAAAGGAGGTCGTTATAAAGTGCTTCTGTAACGGGATTTGCCTGTGATGTACGGACATTTGACATTTTGTCTGCATTGTACATGCCTTCAGATCTTTCAGGTCTTGCTCTTCCGATAACGAATGGCTGACCTGCTCCGGCTATACAGCCTCCTTGACATGCCATGACTTCTACGAAATCATAATAAGCTTCACCGGATTGTATTGCTTTTATAAGGTTTTCTGCATTTCTGAGACCGTTTACGATAGCAATGGAAAGAACTCTCTCTTCTCCGAATGGAAGTTTGACTTCTTTTACACCTTCCAGTCCGCGTACGCCTGTAAATGCGATTTCATCAAGTTCAGATCTGTTTTCAGGGTTTACTACATTTCTGATGACAGCCTCTGTTACACCACCTGTTACACCGAATATAACACCGGCTCCGCTGGCAATACCAAATGGCATATCGACAGCTTCAGGCTGGAGATCCTTAAAATTGAGACCGGATTCAATAATCAGTGTAGCGAGTTCATGAGTTGTGATGGAAAGATCTACGACTTGCTCTCCGTTCATCTTGAGGTCTTCACGCTGTATTTCATATTTTTTTGCGGTACAAGGCATTATGGCTATATTTTTAACGATTTTGTTATTTTTTTTGCCTGCGGCATCCTTCTTTGCCTTTTCTTTCAATACAGATCCAAACATTTCCATAGGTGATTTGCAGCTGGATATATTATCCATAAGTTCAGGGTGTTTGTTTTCTGCATATTTTACCCATGCAGGACAACATGATGTGAAGAGTGGGAGTTTTTCTCCTGAATTCAGTCTTTCTACGAATTCAGCAGCTTCTTCTATTACTGTAAGATCTGCACTTGTAGCTGTATCATATACTTCATCGAAACCTAATTTTCTGAGAGCTGCTACAATTTTTCCCATGACATTGGTCCCGTAAGGGAAATTAAAATCGTCACCGAGAGCGACTCTTACAGCAGGAGCTATTTGAGCCTGAACGATGATATTGTCATCATTAAGCATTTCCCAAAGCTCAGGAAGATTGCTTCGTATAGTGATGGCAGCTGTAGGACATACAGCGGAACACTGTCCGCAGTTGACACAGTTGGTTTCCGCTATAGGCATATCAAAGGCAGGCATTACTTCCATATTCGAACCTCTGTTGACAAAGTCCATAGCTCCGACATTTTGTATTTCGTCGCATACACGTATGCAGTCTCCGCAGAGGATACATTTATCAGGATGTCTTATGATAGCAGGAGAGGACATATCTTTTGTTCCGTCCATACTGTAGGTTTCAAAACGTACAGTATCTACTCCGAAACGCTGAGCCTGATTGAGAAGCTCGCAGTCTCTTCTTTTTTCACAGGTGATACAATCCCTGTTATGGTCTGCCAGCATAAGTTCCAGAATCATTTTTCTGTATTCCCTGATTCGTGGAGTGTTGGTTTTTATTTCCATTCCGGCTTTCGGCGGAGTGGAGCAGGATGCTATGATTCCGCCCTTTTTATCTTCTACTATGCACATTCTGCAGGCGCCGAAGGTAGAAAGCTGTGAATGGTGACATAGAGTGGGAACGTCGAATCCGGCTTTTCGGATCAGATCCAAAAGTGTTTTTTCACCTTCTATAGGAACAGGTCTTCCATTGACGATCATAGTTCTTGGTTTGTTAATAGCACTCATTCTTTAGCCCTCCTTAATTGCGTTGAACTTACATTTTTCTATACATGCTCCGCATTTAATACATGTGGCGGGATCAATCTCAAACGGTTCCTTTACTTTACCGGAAATGGCATTTACAGGACAGACTCTCGAACAAAGCGAACATCCCTTGCAGAGTCCTTTATCGATATAAATTGTTTTTAATGCTTGACAGTTTCCTGTTCTGCATTTTTTTTCAACTATATGTTCTATATATTCATCTCTGAAATATTTAATGGTTGATTTAACCGGATTAGCCGCGGTTTTGCCCAATCCGCAAAGAGCTGTTGCCGTAACAGTGTCGGCAAGCTGCTCCAATGTTTCCAGATCAGATAACTCTCCGTTCCCGGCAACGATTTTTTCGAGAATATCAAGCATTCTTCTGGTTCCCTCACGGCAAGGAACGCATTTTCCACATGACTCGTTCTGGGTGAAATTCATAAAGAATCTGGCTACCTCTACCATACATGTATCTTCGTCCATTACTACAAGTCCGCCTGAACCTATCATTGCTCCTACTTTTTTCAGACTGTCAAAATCGAGAGGAAGTTCCAGATGCTCTTCTGTGAGACATCCGCCGGAAGGACCTCCGATCTGTACGGCCTTAAACTTTTTACCGCCTCTGATTCCCCCTCCAATATCGTATATTACCTGTCTTAAAGTTGTTCCCATAGGAACTTCTATAAGTCCGGTATTTACGATATTGCCTGTCAGAGCGAAAGCCTTTGTTCCCGGACTTCTTTCAGGTCCTATTGTTTTATACCAGTCGGCGCCCTTATCTATAATGATGGGAACATTCGCAAATGTTTCAACATTGTTGAGAAGTGTTGGTTTGCCGTAAAGACCATGTTCGACGGTTCTTGGAGGTTTAACACGAGGCATTCCTCTGTTTCCTTCTATTGATGTGGTCAGAGCACTTCCTTCTCCACATACGAAGGCTCCGGCTCCCTTTACGATATGTATGTCAAAATCAAAACCTGATCCCAGTATATTTTCTCCAAGAAGTCCGATGTCCCTTGCCTGATTGATGGCATTGGTCAGTCTTTCTACGGCAAGAGGATATTCCGCCCTTACATATATGTATCCCTCTGTGGCCCCTGAAGCATATCCGGCTATCATCATACCTTCAAGCATTTTATGAGGATCACCTTCCATGATGCTTCTGTCCATAAATGCGCCGGGATCTCCTTCATCTCCATTGCATACAACATATTTTACAGGTGATTTTTGAGCCTTTACTTGTGACCATTTTCGTCCTGCAGGGAATCCTGCGCCTCCTCTTCCTCTGAGATTGGAATCTGTGATTACATTTATGACTTCGTCTTTTGTCATATCAAACATGGATTTTTCAAGGGAAGTGTATCCGCCGTAGGCTATGTACTCTTTTATAGATTGTGCATCAATCTGTCCGCAGTCTTCAAGAACGAGCCTAGTCTGATGTTTATAAAACGGAATCTCTTCCTGCTCAGGATACTGTATACCGTCTCTGCTGTATATAAGACGTTCTACAATATCATCGTCTACAATAGATTTCTCTACAATTTCCTGACAGTCTTCTTTTTTGACTTTAAGGTAGAATAGTTTGGAAGGTTCTATTCTGAGTACCGGACCCATTTCACAGAAACCATGACATCCGCTTTTCTTAAGACCTATACTGCCTTCGCACGCATCGGAATCCAAAGAAATATCACAGTTGAGGCCGTTTTCTTCTATGAGTTTTTTCAGTTCATCATAAATTTCCATGGAACCGCCTGCAACGCAGCCTGTTCCTCCGCATACATACACTTTTTTCTTCTGTGTGTCTATATGAGCAAGAAATTCTTTTCTGTATTGGTCTAAATGTTTTCTATCTGTTATTTTCATTGGTTCCTCCTATTTCAGTTCTTCAAGTAAAGCTGTGGCTGATTCGGGAGTCATGGCAGGGTAAACTTTATCGTTTACAGTCATTACAGGAGCCAGCCCACAGGCGCCCAGACATGATACCGTTTCAACAGTAAAGAGACCATCGGGAGTTGTCTTCTGAGTCTCTGACAAGCTGAGCTTATTCCTCAGTGCATTTAAAATAGGGATAGATTTTCTTACGTGACATGCTGTTCCGTCACATATCTTGATAACGTACTTTCCTTTCGGTTCCAGTGAAAAATTCTCGTAAAAAGTCGCAACGCTGTAAATTTTTGCGATACTGGTATCAATTTTATCAGCCAGATAAAACAGCGCTTCCTTTGGAAGATATCTGTATTCTTCCTGGATGTCTTGTAAAATAGCGACGATAGGTTTTCTGTCGCCGTGACGAGCTACTATCTCGTCGATTGTTTTACTCATTTTCTCATGATCCATAATGGTTTGCCCTTTCTACATTAGATAGCTGTAACGGTAGATAATTCAGACTAATTAAAATTTTATAAGGTGATTTTACAGTATAGTTAAAAAATTGTCTATAGGTTTCATAAGAAAAGCAAACTTAGTTGCGGAAAAAAACAAAGAAATCGTACTAACTTGTCATGTTGATATCCTTATTTGTTAAAAATATTATAATCTTATGGATATTTCTCCTGTAGATAAAGTTTCTTTTTGACCATCAGGATAAAGGACTATCAGGCATCCGTCGTCATCTATACCGATGGCTTTGGCAGGCAGACCGGGAAGCTCATCTTCGGGACTGATGTTATATCTTCCTTTATATACTCGTATATCTTTTCCGATGACTAGGCTTTTTTGTTTATATGAATTAACAAAGGTACGTTTCTCGAGATTTTCGGTAAAATGAAGAGTTTTAGAGATTATTTCAGCGGCCAGTGCTGCTTTAGAATAATCTCCTTCTACTGCCCCAACAGTATTAAGGATATTGTCCGGGAAACCTTTTACTGTAGTATTGACCCCTATACCTATTACGAGAGCATCTATCTGGCCTGTTTCAAAGTCGGTTATCCCTTCGGTCAGAATTCCGCATATTTTTTTTCCTTTCAGATAAACATCATTCACCCATTTTATTTCTGTTTTCTGTTTGCAGACACATTCTACTGCTTCAGCAACGGCCACTGCTGCAGCTGCAGTAACCAGAATTGATCTGCTTAGATCAAAGGTGGGTTTGATTATAATGCTGAGATATATTCCCTCTCTGGGAGAGAAGAAACTTCTTCCCAGCCTGCCCTTTCCTGCGGTTTGCTGCAAAGCTATTATTGTGGTACCATGAGGCGCTTTTTCCAGCGCCAGCTGCTTTGCTTTCGTATTGGTGGAATCCAGTGTATCATATATATGAATATCATTGTTTTTATAGTTTGCGGGAAGGAATGCCCGGAGATTTTCTTCGGTAATGATGCCGTCTTCTTCTATGAGTTTATAACCTTTGTTTGTTACAGCTTGTATTATATAACCTTCTTCTCTGAGTGCTTTTATTGCTTTCCATACGGCAGTGCGTGATATATCCAGATGGTTGGAAAGTGTTTCTCCTGAGAGATAACCATGGTTGTTTTCTCTTAGAGCTTTCAAAATCAGATTTTTTGTTGACATGAAGTCCTCCTTAAATAAAAATTATATATTTTTACAGATTTTCATGACGCCGGATAATTTAATCCAGTTCCTGCTGAAGTATCTCGAGCATTTTTTTTGCGGCGGATGAAAAGATCTGATATTTTTTCCATGCTATGAACAGTTCTGCTTTTATGGCAGGTTCAAAGGGACGGAAACATAGGCTGCTGTTTTCAAAAAGTTCCAACAGTTTATCAATGCACAGTGCATATCCAAGTCCTTCTTCTGTCATGATGGAAGCATTATATATCAGATTATAAGTTCCGATGATATCCAGACTTTCAAACGGTTTACCCAGCCAGCCCGAAAGTTCATTTTGTATCAGCGCCTGTCTGGAACAGATAATAGGAATTTTCTGAAGATTTTCCGGAGAAATGGCTTCAAGCTGTGCTAAGGGATCATCTTTTCTCATCAATACTCCCCACTTGTGATAATAAGGCAGCTGCAAATAATCATATTTTTTAAGATTTGTCATTCCTACAAAAAGGCCAAAATCCAGAAGTCCTTTATCAAGCCTTTCTGATACATCTTCCCCGTTCCCGCTGAATAGACTGAAGCGAACGTCAGGATAGAGGCTTCGCATTCGATGCAAGGCTCTGCCTATATATCGTATGGCTTCTGTTTCGCCTCCTCCGATGAAGATTTCACCGGAAATGGTTTCCGGTCCCCCGTTAAATGCGGCTTCTGTTTTATCAGTGAGTTCTATTATCTCCTGAGCTCGTTTGCGCAGAAACATACCGTCTTCAGTAAGTGTTATTTTTCGGTTTCCTCTTATAAACAGTTTTTTTCCAAGCTCGTTTTCCAGCTCCATCAACTGTTTTGACAGGGTTGGCTGAGTTACGTGTAGCGTTTCTGCTGCCGCTGTTATATTTTGTTCTCTCGCTACAGCGAGAAAATACCGTAAGACACGAAGTTCCATCAATTATAACCTTTCTTATGCATATAAAGTGTTTCTTTTAAAATCATTATAAGTATTCTTAAAAATTATGGCAAGTAATAGTTTATAGGTATTTGCTATTAATATAAAATTGGAATAAAATCAGAGTAACGGGAGGCATGAAAAATGTTATCGGATAATGAGATAAAGGTTTTAAGACAAATGCTGGAAGATTCCGGATGCGGCAGCGCAGAAACGGAAAAGTTCATCAGGTGCCGCAGAAACGGAACGTGTGAAGATCAGCTTGCGGTATTGTTTCACCATAGAAAACGCCTGCTGTCTGACAGTCATAAGATACAGCGTCAGATAGAATGTCTGGACTATCTTATATATAAATTAAAAAGAAATGATTTTAAAATAAAAGGATAAACCGGAACTATAAAAACAGATTCTGCAAGGAGGTAAAATTATGGATACAGAGACGATTAAAAAGAAGCTGGGCCCTGGGGCAGTATTTGATATAGGAGAAGAAAATACTGCATTTGCTGAGTTTTTTGATGGAAAGAGTTATCTGAGTATGTTATCTTCCCATCAGGTAGGTATAGCAAATGTTACATTTGAGCCGGGATGCCGTAATCACTGGCATATACATAAAGCCACTGAGGGAGGCGGTCAGATATTGCTTGTCACAGCCGGAAGGGGCTGGTATCAGGAATGGGGGAAAGAAGCAAGAAAATTGTGTGCAGGGGACACAGTGAACATTCCGCCGAATGTGAAACACTGGCATGGAGCTGCAAAAGACAGCTGGTTTCAGCATATTGCCATTGAAGTGCCGGCGGAAGGAGCTGTCAATGAATGGATGGAAGCAGTAGACAGAGACGATTATGATAAGTTAAAGTAAATATGTCAGGAGGCAAAAAAATGAAAAAACAGACGGCAGGAAGAGAGGCTCTCGGAGAATTCGCCCCTAAATTTGCGCAGCTTAATGATGATATATTATTCGGTCAGGTGTGGAGCCGTGAAGATGAACTGTCTCTAAGAGACAGGAGCCTTGTAACAGTAGTGGCGCTTATGTCCCAGGGACTTGTGGATTCTTCTTTCAGATATCATCTGAAGTCTGCTAAAGATAATGGAATTACAGAAACGGAAATAGCGGAAATTTTGACACATGCGGCTTTTTATGCCGGGTGGCCTAAGGCTTGGGCGGCATTCCGCATGGCTATGGAAGTATGGTCAGATAAGGAATGAGTGTAGGAGGATAACCATGATATATAAAGATTTTAAAGATAAAAAATTATCAGCTCTTGGAATGGGAGCCATGAGGCTTCCGGTAGAAAAAGGTGATGATTCAAAAATTGATACTGATAAGACCAGAGAAATGGTAGCCTATGCTATGGAAAAGGGTATAAATTATTATGATACAGCATGGGGCTACCATGCAGGAAATTCTGAGCTGGTAATGGGGGAAGTTCTCAGTGAATACCCTAGGGAATCATTTTATTTGGCAGATAAATTTCCGGGGTATGATCTTTCGAATATGGATAAGGTAGAAAGTATATTTGAAAAACAGCTGGAAAAATGTCGTGTGGAGTATTTTGATTTTTACCTTTTTCATAATGTCTGCGAAATGAATATAGAGCAGTATTTGGACGAAAAATACGGTATTATGGATTACTTATGGCAACAGAAGCGCAATGGCAGGATAAAACACCTGGGCTTCTCTGTACATGGAAGTTTTGATGTAACTGAGAGATTCCTTGAAAAATACGGAGATAGAATGGAATTTTGTCAGGTACAGCTTAATTATCTGGATTTGACTTTTCAGAAAGCTGATGAAAAACTGGATTTGCTGGAGGAATATGGAATACCTGTATGGGTGATGGAGCCTTTGCGCGGAGGACGCCTTGCAAGGCTTACTGAAGAGCAGGAGAAAAAACTGAAAGATCTTAGGCCTGATGAGGCGATTCCCGCTTGGGCGTTTAGATTTCTTCAGTCTATTCCATCTGTGAAAGTAATTTTGTCGGGAATGTCAGATTTTCACCAGTTAAAAAGCAATATAGAAACCTTTGAAGCGGACAGACCTTTAAATGATAAGGAGATGGAGGAACTTCAGAAGATCGCAGAGGAAATGCTGGGTGAAAAAGTATTGCCTTGCACAGCATGTCATTACTGTACCAGTCATTGCCCTAAAGGACTTAATATTCCGGATCTTTTGAAGCTGTATAATGAGCATACTTTTACAGAAGGGGGCTTTCTGGCGCCTATGGCTCTCAGTGCTCTTCCTGATGATAAGAAACCGAATGCATGTATAGGATGCAGACAATGTGAGGCAGTCTGTCCGCAACAGATAAAGATCTCCGAGGCAATGTCGGATTTTACTCAGAAGCTGGCGGATAAGTAGCGTGATTTCTTGTTTCACCGGTATCTATTGCAGTGCAGTCAATGTATAGCGTTTTATCATTTATCATGACGGCGTTCCACTCATGGGGAACGCCGTTCATTTTCTTCAGGCTGATTTAAAATTTCCTTGACTGTACACATACAGTATACTGTAATATATAATAGATAAAATATGGAGAGGGTGAATAATTTGCTGGAGAAGATGGTACATAAGTACGGAGCTTCCGTGGGTGTGATAAGTTTGATAGTATCTGCATTCCTGTGGGGCGGAGAATATGTGGTGGCGAAAGATGTTCTGAATATTGTTGAACCTAACTGGTGTAATGCGATTAGATCGTTTTTTACTGCTGTATTTGCAGTCATAATTTGGAGAAAACATTTTAAGAAGGCTACACTTAAGGACTGGAAAAGAGGCGCTATATGCGGAGGGTTTTTCGGTATGGCTACAGCACTGCAGATAATGGGGCTTGAGCTTATAAATGCAGGTATAAATGCTTTTATATCGTCGGCATATGTCGTTCTTGTTCCTTTTATGGTTTGGGCTATAGATAAAAAACGTCCCGCAGGCAAGGTATTTGTGAGCGCTCTTGTGGGAATAATCGGTGTCAGCATAATGTCGGTGACAGGACTGTCCAGCGGAAAGTTATCTATAGGACCGGGAGAAATATTGACGTTGCTTAGTGCTATAGGATACGGCGGAGCTATAGTATCGGCTGATTATTTTACTGAGAAGTCCGGGGTTGAGTTTATTACAGGATGTCAATTTATATTTACATTTGTTATAGCTATAATATTTGCTTTTGCTATAGAATCACCTCCGAATATCACTGTGACAGCACCGATATTCTTTGAATTTATATATCTGATATTTTTCGGTACGTTTATTACTCAGCTGCTGTTTACTTTTGGAGTCAATCACGCTTCAGCAAATCAAGCGGGAGTTATCTTTCCTCTTGAGTCGGTTTCTGCTACAATATTAGGATGTGTTTTTCTGCATGAACAGCTTAAGGCGGTACAGGTGATCGGAGGTCTGTTGATAATAGCAGCGATAGTCATCAGCAATATTTCTTTGAAAAAAAACAAAAGTTCTGAAGTGCTGTAGATATATTATATGGAAAGTTCAATTATCATCAGTGCTCCCGGGTTTATGATGAGATCAAGCTTTGGATTTGTTTTAGGGTGTATACAGGAAAAATGAGTTTCGCCCATTGTGGCTCTGTATATATGATTCTTCAGGCGTGATGTTATTTCACAAGCAGATATCATATTATTCAGAGTTGTCGATGCAGCGTGGTCTTTCGAAAATATTCTTGAGATCATGAGAAGATCATTTGCCAGGTCTTGAAGGTGAAGGTGTACGTTTAATGATTGAGTGTCAGTTTTCTGATATAGTATTATAAAAATAGCTGAATCACTTTTTATAAGAACGTATTGATCTCGTATTTCTGATACATTGCCGCTGATTTCCGCAAGCAATGTATATAGATTGTATTGTGGGGTCGGAAGACCGTCGAGTGTAAAAACAGCTGAATTATTTCCGAATAATTTAAGGCATGAGCCGGGATCTTCCATGCAGTCGGAAAAAGCTTCTGCTGTATGGCGGGGGGATGATTTTCGAAGTTTGGGCATTTTGTATATTATCTCAGCAGGAAGCCCTAAAGCTGCCAGATCTCCCAGGATCTGTTTACTTTCGGGCAGGGCATTGAGAGCGGAGATGGATATTTTGATAGATGTGGGTTTAAGTTTTTTCAGTTGCTCTTTATAGTATCCCATGCGGAGAATATCTGAGGGAGAATCAAGTAAAATGTGAAGTGGAAAAACATCCTTTAGTTTTCTGCCGTCAGGATATTCTGTTTTCACAGGTATAAAAATATGGTGAGAAGCGCGAAGTTTCTCTTCTTTTTTATAGTCTAAATGACTTACATTTAGGTAGGTTTCCAGCAAAGACATAGCTGTTTTCTGGCAGATTTCACCATGATATTTTCTTTCTGACGGAGCAAGCTGTTTTTTATACTGGGCAGGTGTCATATTATGCCATGAGCTGAAACATTTATTAAAATATGAGGATGATGAAAATCCGCAGAATTCACTTATCTGAGTCAGTGTATACTTATTTTCTGCCAGGAATTTCTCTGCATATTCAATACGTACATAGTTTAAGAAATTCTGAAAGCTGAGGCCGGAGGTGTTTTTTATCAGATGCGACACATAGTAGGGGCTGAGATGTTCCAGATCTGCCAGATCATCTAAAGTGATTTTTCGGTCGTAATTGACATAGATATATTTTACTATTCGATATAGCCTGTCAAGATCAAGAGAATTTATTTGATCGCTGTTGGCGCGAAATTGATTATCTTCTATAAAGAATCCCTGAAATTGATTTACCATTATGAATATGAATTCTTTTAGCTTTTCCATCAGCAGAGAATGGTTATTTTCTTTGGTTGTCTTTATCATCATAATCTCTGCAAGATGATGTTTGAGAAAGGACAGTTTGTTTTGAAGAGCCTGCTGGCGTGATTTTGACTGACCTCCGCATTCTTCGCATGCAAAAATCATAAAGTCTATATTGGGATAGAGATCATTGAAGAACTCAAGATCTATATATATTGTAAGCATAAGGACATCTTTTGAAGAATCATATATATGATGAAGATCTTCTGTATCCACCACAAGAAGATCTCCGGACTTAAGATGGTAATTTTGATGATGTACTTTATAGCTGACGGTTCCCTGAAGAACCAAAACCATTTCCATTTCTTTATGATAATGAGGGCCTTCTTGTTTTATGTTGGTAAATGAAATGGAAAAAGGAAGGTTGTCGTAATAATCTACGTGTTCGGGAAGCATAGGTCGTCTCCTTTGGGTTACTTTATAAATATACTGATCTTGTTAAAATAATATGTGGAAATTGCGAAAATAAGAAAAAATAGACGAAATTTTCAAAATATTATATAGTTTAAAACAACAAATCTATAGTAACCTATCTTTTTTAACTTTACAATGTTTTTAAAGTAAATGACAGAAAAGGTGGGGAATTATGAAAAAGATATTGATATTAGGAGTAGGAGCACAGGGCTCCACAGTGGCGCAGCGTATGGATGAAGAAGAAAATGTATCTGAGATTATCTGTGCAGATGCGGATCCGGCAGCAGTGGATAATCTGGTAAAAATACTTAAGAAAGGAAAAGGAAAGCTTGTGGATGCTTCTGATATAGACAGTATCAAAGAAGCGGCAGAAGGTGTAGACCTGATAGTAAATGGACTCCCGCTTAAATTCGGGAAGAATGTATTAGAAGCAGCACTTGAGGTAAAATGTGATTATCAGGATTTTGCCGCTACAGAATCTATCCATAAAAACTGGGTGGAAGGCATAAAGATAATGTATGATGTTTATGGGAAGCGTTTCAGTGATATAGGAAAGACCGCAGTCATTGCTACAGGATCGGCTCCCGGACTTATATGCGTGGCGGCAAGGCATACCATGAAATACCTTGATACATGCGATACTATTTATACTATAGTCTATGAGGGTGTAGAAGCTAAACGCTTTCTTCCTTTCTGGTGGTCGCCGGTAACGGCTTTAAGTGATATGGCGGGCACTCCTATAGCGTACGAAAACGGAGAGCTTATTGAAGGAGAACCTTTCAGCAGACCTATTTACCGCAAATATGATTATCTGGACAAGGAAATCCGTTTTGTTGAACATGATCATGATGAACCGGTTCATATGGGACTCAATGCAAAAGAATTTTTTAAAGGAGCTAAAAATATTTATTTTAAATATGCCGGTGCAGGAGTGGCTTTTGCAGAACCGCTTTACCGGGCAGGACTTCTCTCGAAGGATACCGAGACAATAGACGGAAAAGAAATAAGTCCTTTTAATCTTGTTTTAAAACATATACCGCCTGCTCCTAAATATCATGATGAAATAAAAGAAATTATAGAAGAAGGGCTGGTTTCGGATACTGGCGCAATGGTAGTTGAGGCCACAGGAACAAAAGACGGAAAGCCTGTACGCGTGGAGACTCATGTTTTTGCTCCGGGTTTAGCTGAATCATTTAACAGGGCGGGGCTTACCGCTGAAATGTATCTGACAGGTCAGGGCGGAGCGTTGTTTACAAAAATGTTCGTTGAGGATAAATACACTCAAAAAGGCTTGATATCTTCAGATATGCTGACCTTTGATCAAGTTGATTATTATCGTCAGTGCGCAGAGGAATTGGATATCACTATGGATACAAAGGTTATAGATCTGAACTGAAAAAGGAGGATACAGCATGAAAGACATACAGCAACAGGGCGCCAGAAGCGGTGTAAAAGATGTGATGAAATCAAAAGTCAGCGTACTGTCTGTAGTAGGGATGTTTTACGCTATCTGCTGCGCAGGAGCATACGGAATAGAAGAAATGGTTCCTGAATGCGGGCCGGGATTGACAATAGTTATGTTGCTTGTCCTTCCGATAGTCTGGGCTTATCCATATGGTATGATATGTGCTGAGATGGGTGCTATAAGACCTGTAGAAGGTGGTTCGATGATCTGGGTCAAAGAAGCTCTTGGTGAATTCTGGTTCGCTATCATGGCATTCAGTAATGTGATATGGGGGTTAGTGTGTAATACGGTATACGTGGTACTGTCCATAAGTTATCTGGGCAGCTTCGTAGAGCTGACAGAACTGGAAGCCTATCTTCTGAAGCTTCTGCTGATCGTTATATTCTTTATTATAAACGTTCTCGGACTGAAAGAAGTAAGCGTAGTAAGTACTGTACTTTCTATCATAATCCTCATTGCATTTGCTGCCTGTGCGGCAGTTGGTTTTCTGAACTGGAATCAGAACCCTATGGATCCGTTTATACCTGATGATGTAGGTATTTTTGAAGGTATCGGAGCAGGTCTTGCGATAGGTATATGGATGTATTCGGGATTTGATGAATTGTCATTGTTTGGCGGAGAGATAAAAGATTCCAGCAGAGTTATTCCGAAAGCTCTCATGATAGTTATACCTCTTATCACATTGACGTATGTTCTTCCTACCCTGGCCGGTCTGGCATCGGTAGGACAGTGGGAATCATGGACTACAGAATCCGGAGGAATAGGATATTCGACGATCCTGACAGATAATCTGGGAGCGGTGTTTGGCGTAATATTCATGATTGTGGCAATAATAGGGCAGTGTTCTATATTTAATGTATGTCTGGCTACAGGATCAAGGTGTATACTTATACTTTCTGATGAACATCTGGGACCTCAGTTCTTTTCTAAGCTTACAAAGAAAAAGGGCAGTCCTTATGTAGGCCTTATTATCGTAGCTGCAGTAAGTGCTGTATTGATTCCTTTCAGCTTTGATTTTCTTGTGGTCATAGATGTGTTTTTCATGGTAATTGTAACTGCTTTGACGGTAATAGCCGCATTTATATTGAGAAAGTCTACGCCAAAGGATGAAATATCATTTAAGATACCGGGAGGGACTCCTATGCATACCTTGATGTGTGCATCAGTACTGATTATATGTATTCTTTCCACACTGCTTAACGGCACTGACTGGTTTCTGGGAGGTCTTCTATGGATACTGGTTGTTCCTATACTGTATATAATCTGCAAGAGAATATATGGAGGTTTGACGGTAAAAGATCCTGACAAATATCCTGTAAATCCCAAGACTAAACTTGGTCGCAATGACCTTTTTAAACTGGGCGGATTCTATATGGGAATGGGAGTTTTCGCTCTTCTGGCAAGATGGTTTCTTCAGTGGTATGAAGGCGACTGGGCTGAGGAATATTATATAGAAGAATGGGAAACGGGATTGTTCAGTGATTTCGAGATGATGCTTACGGTCATAACAGTTACGGGAATTATTACTTTTGCAGTAGGGATTATCTTCTGGATGGCCGGCAAGAAATTCGAGAAATTTTAGATATTAAATATGGGGAAATAAAAGAAGAAGACTGAAAAAAGGATGCCGTACGGCACCCTTTTTTCTCTGATGTACCAGACTGGGTCTGTTTTTTCATTTTGTGGTATGAAGTTCTCTTCGTTCAAACTTATATCTATACTATTTTTGAATCGCTGCCGGTAAATATGAGCATGCAAAAAACGCTACGCGCTTTCGGAATGTAATAATGAAATTGTTAGAATGGCTATAAATTCCGAAGGTGTCGGTTTACAGGGAAGTGGATTCTGAGCCAGATCTACAAGCAGCTGAGGATTGTTTTCCCAGGCAACATTTATAATAGTTCTTATGTTGCGTTCGACATTCTTGGCTGAAGTATTATATCGTTTGGCTATTTGAGGATAAAGCCGTTTTGTTACCAGCAACAGGTTCCCTGTATCGGAGAAAGCCATAGAAACAGCGTCTGCCACATAGAAAAAACCGGCATAATTTGCAGTTATGCCCAGACTGGACAGTAATCCGTATATTTTATTGGTCATCATTCATTTTCCTCCATCATAAGGATTAAGTCATGAAATAAAAAAGAAGCGTCTTTTTGTTTTTCCTTGGGAAGTCTTGAAAATGCATCGAGCGTGCGAAGTAAGAGCAAGGCAAACTCTTGCTGTGATTCAGTATAGGAAGGAAAGAGCATTGCTTCCGGATCTACATCCAAATTATCGGCAATGTATTTAACTGTGTCAATGCGGAGATTACAGGTTCCTTTCAAAATTTGCTGCATTTCAGATCTCGAGACGCCCACTTCTTCAGCGAATTCGGTAATAGATTGTTTTTTGCTTGAACGAACAGCGTTCATGAAATTCGACAAGTTCCGCTGTAAAGTCACAAAAATCCCTCCTTTCTTAAGAGCATAAAGCAATAATGAGAGGGAGAAAAGATTTATATAAAGGCTTAACAAACCATTATATCGGTATGCCTGCGGAATATATCTACCGATATACTTTACACCGCGCCGTTTATGCTTCATTGGTATTGAATGACGGCTTTAACGCTTATATAAAGCTGTTTCCATACAGACCCTCGTCTTTAATGATCCCTGCCTACTAAAAATATATATTTTAAATATAGCATAACAGAAAATTAATTAAAATAATTTTTTGTGAGGAATTACGAGCTGTTGTTATGAGAGAAAAATACAGTGATGTGTAATGAGAATGTTTATTTTTTAGAAAGAATGGTTGAACTGTGTGAAAAATTTATAAAAATAAAACCTCAGAATCATTGAAATTCTGAGGTTATTGGTACACCATCACGGGTTCGAACCGTGGACACCCTGATTAAGAGTCAGGTGCTCTGCCAGCTGAGCTAATGGTGCATATTATTATGTTTATTACTGTCAAGCAAAATAGATGATATCATTTTATAAAAAACTTGTCAACAAAAAAATCAATTTATTTCCTCACATACAGAAAATAAATAAGCGCAAAATAAAATTGAGGAGGGATATGATATGAAAAATAATAAAATGAACAATAAGTTCAACAATGAAAAGAGTGAAAGAAACGAGAAAAGTCAAAGACGTGAAAGAAGTGAGAGAAGCCAGAGAAACAGGGCTGAAGAATCCAACCGATCTGAACAGTCAAGCTGCAGATAAAACTTTTTTCACCAAAAAAGGCGAGGTTTTTTCTTACATTGACAATAAGAAAAAGGCTCTGCCTTTTTTGTATACACTTTTTTACAGATGTGTTTGAAATTATCTCCTGTATATAGTATAATACAGGAGACTGTATAATTGTATAACTATACATTAGACCGATGTTTTGAAGTTAAACCATACTAATAGGAGAAGATCACATGACGACAATTATAGTTATAGTTGTTGTGGCCTTAGTTTTTTTTGTTGCGGTATGTGTCGTTTCTTTTATGATCTGGAAACGAGAGTCTGAAATGAGGACAGACAGTATCAGAGCTATAGAAGAAAATTTAGAAAAGCTTACATACGGGCTCTCCTCCGATTTACCTACGGATGATCGGGGCAATACTGCAAACGCAGGAAGAAAGCGTGACATTGGATATATGGAGCCTGTCACAGCTGAAAGCACATCAGCGAAGCCAAAAAGGAACAGAAACTGGGATCCTTTTGGATGGGTGAGAGAGACGGACTGTTCGGACTCAGATGAGAGTGAATACAAACGTATGACGAACAGAAAAGAAGAACAACGAAAAAAAGCGGAAAACAATGATATAGAAGATATAGAAGTCGCAGAATTCATAGAAGAACAAGAAGGCGACAGTCTTTTCGACAATGAGGAAAAGACAGAAATATATCGAGAGATGGTTCATGACGAACCCGAGAAAACGGAGCAACGGATCGAAACAAATGAAACAAACGCTGTCAATGATATAGATGAATCGTATGATAAAGAGTATGACGGCGAAATCGATTTGGATTTTATAGAAACAGCAAACGTGGACAATAATTCAGAGGCTGCGTCTAAAGGCGCTATAGGCTACGATATAGGAAGAAGCGGCAGGAAGTATACGGCAGCGGAATTAGAAACATTGATCAAAGAATAATACCCAGGAGGAGGAACATATGTATTGTAAGAATTGCGGAAATGAGATTGCAGATGGTTCGAAATTTTGCAGCCACTGCGGAAGCCCTGTAACGACAGAGGCTCCTCAACAGCATAGTGCTTCTGCAGCTATTACATCTGAAGAAACGGTACCGGTAAAATCACAGGTGCCTTCTGCAGAACCGGAAACTGATGTAACGGCTGATGATGCTCCCAGAAAGCCGGTGTTCGAAGAATTCCAGTGGAATGTTGAAGACTATCCGGCAAGAGCAGTGGAAAAAACAGAAGATATTGACTTTGACTGGAGTGCAGATCCTCGGGAGATTCCTGATACTATAGACAGATCTGTGGTATCGGAATCTGTATCAAATACTGCTGAATCTGATGACGGAAAAGCGCAGCAGATGTACAGCCAATCTGCGGTATCCGGACAGCAGAAAATTTCTTCTGACGCAAGGATTACAGAGGATGATAACAAACCTTTAAGTGCAGCAGACAGAATAGATAAATTTTATACATTTAACAGAAAGAATGAAGAGTTTCAACAGCTTCTCAACAAAGAATATGAGAAGGTAAAATCCGGAAACTCTATTAAGCATGAGCTTTCTAAAGCGGAAGAGCTGGCTAATCAGAAATTCGAGTCAATACCGGAAGATTCTTCAATGGAAGCCTTCCTTGAAAGAGAGGGAATAGTAAAGCCTTATCAGCCTAAAGCTTTTGAATCCGATGTGCTTCAGAGAATAGAAGCACAAGAGGCTGAGAAAGAAGCTAAGCGGCTTGAGGAAGAAGCCCGCCTTGCTGCGATAGAGGAAGCAAGGAAAGAAGCTGAAGCAGAGGCACAGAAAAAAGCTGCAGAAGAGGCTCGTATAGCTGCAGAAGAAGAGGCTAAAAAGAAAATTGAGGAAGAAGCCAGAGTTAGGGCAGAGGAAGCCAGAATAGCTGCCGAGCAGGAAGCTGCTCGAAAAGCACAAGAGGCAGCACGCCTTAAAGCCGAAGAAGAAGCTAAAATAGCTGCTGAGGCAGAAGCTAAAAAGAAGGCAGAAGAAGAGGCTGCCCGACTTCAGGAAATAGCAAGGCGAAAGGCAGAAGAAGAGGCCAAACTTGCGGAGGAAGCAAGAATAAAGGCGGAAGCAGAAGCTAAGCTTAAGGCTGAAGAAGAGGCACGCCTTAAAGCTGAAGAAGAAGCCAAGATGAAAGCTGAGGCAGAAGCAAAGGTTAAAGCTGCAGAAGAAGCCAGATTGAAGGCTGAAGCTGATCTCAAGGCGGCTCAGGAAGCTGCCAAAATCAGAGCTCAGCAGGAAGCTCGCTTAGCTGCTGAAGCAGAAGCGAAGTTTAAGGCCGAGCAGGAAAGAAAGCAGCTTGAGGCTATAGAAGCACAGAAACGTCTTGAAGAGCAGCGTAGAAAGATTGCTGAGGAAGCTAACCAGGCAGTGGCTCAGGAAGAAGTAAGAAAGGTGATAGAGCAGACAGCCAGAATGAGGGATGAAGAAGCTGCCAAAATCAGAGCTACGGTAGCTGCTATGAGAGACGGTATCGATAATATAAGAGAAAGTTCTGTAAGCCGTGAGGTAGAAGAAGCTCATCAGGCTACAAAAAATCAGATAAACGAAATGGCTAATGCCAGACATACATTTTTTGCTGAACTGGAAGCTGATGATATCAAAGCAGCGGCGGAAGCAGAAATAAAAGATGCAAAGACTGTTACGGGAAGAGAGACAATGCTTTCCGATAAAGATCTTGTACATACGAGAACAGTAGATAAAGCTGCTATTATGGCAGGCCTCAGCGATGATACAATAGTTGCGTCGAAAAAAGCAAATCCTGCTCCTGAAAGTGATGAGGAATTTTTTGACAGTTTAGATAATGCGGCAGGCGAAGTGGAGGAACTTCAAACTATAGATGTCATAGAAAATGAGAATCCTGCACAGGAGCCTGAAGAAATTTCACAGTCTTCAGATCCACAGCCTATAGATTTCAAAAAAGAAACTGACGCAGAGACAGTTGAAGATAATGTGGATGATTTGCTTTTACAATTTGAAAGTGTGAACCATCTTGAAAATCCTCAGTCTTCTGAGACAGAAGAATTTAAGATGAGCGATACCATCCAGGCCGGAAATCTGGGAGAAACTTTTAAAACTGAAGAGAAGCCCGGGTTGAATGAAACTGTTGTCATGCCTCGAGATGAGGAGTTTAGTAAAGCGGCATCAACTAATGATTTTGACAATTATGGTAATGAAGAGGCTGCTGATTACATAAAGAAACATGGCAAGAACAGCATGGATGATTTTTATGGCGATGGCTTCTACGGAGAAGAAGATGATTCTCAGCTTTCTAAGAAGGAGTTGAGAAGGAGAGAGAAGGAGCAGAAGCGACTTGAAAAAGAAAAGGCTAAAGAAGCTAAAATCTTAGCTAAAAGAGATGCTGATTTTGATAATGTTTCCTCAGAAGATGCTGATGATGAGCGTGAGCATAGAGGAGGAAAAGGCCGGCTTGCTCTTAAAATCGTACTTGTAATTCTGATTGTAATTTTAGCGGTTGAAGTGGTGGGAATGGGTGTCAGATTCATTGCACCTCAGAGTAAGGCTGCTGAGTTTATTGACAATCAGCTTAACAAAGTAATTCATCTTATAACCGGAGATGATACTGAATACAGTGTAATAGCTGCTCAGGTCAGGACCGAGCCTATGGAGGATAAAACTGATCTTATAAATTCTCAGAAAGATAAAAATACAGATAAGAATATAAAGAGTATTGTGTACAGTTCGGATCTGGGATATGACGATGAAAGGGACGGTAAGGTGTCGGACCTGGTCCTATCACAGCCTATGACTCAAGTCGAATGGGGTAAAGACGAGGATAATTATCCTGTTTATTATGACGAACAGGTCATAGGCGAGATAATAGCCTTTGAGTCAAATAAAGTAAATCTTATGAACAAAGGCGATGAAAAAGTTTTGGATATGATAAAATCTGATACGAAGTTTTATACGGAAGTGGCTGCTCTTAAAGACAAGAAGACGTCAGGAACTTTTGAAGAGCTGGAGATCGGAGAAATAAGACAGGCAGGCAAAAACTATTATGTATGGGTGAGAGAAACCATAGGAGGAAGTACCGAAGAAAAGGTATATGTGATATATCCTGAAAAGGAATTTGTCATGAAAATATCGGCCTGTTATGTTGTTTAAAAGGAGGTAAATTTTGGCGAAGGAGAAGAAAAAGAGAAGACCTGTGTTATGGGTTGTTATCGCAGTTGTTATTATTTTAATGTTGTTTTTAAGCCTTATAGGGTTTATCACTGATTTTCTTTGGTTTAAAGAACTGGATTATGTATCAGTGTTTTTTACAAAGCTTTTTACACAGCTGAAGATAGGTGTGCCTACTTTTGTGGTGGTGACCTTTCTTGCTTATGTATATCTTAAGTTTCTCAAAAGAGGATATTTTAAAAAGATATCTTCTGATGAGCCTGTAAATCACGGAAGGCTGAATTTAATTTCATGGGGACTTGCAGCGGTTTACGGAGCTATAACTACTTTTTTTGCTGTTACGAAATTGTGGTTTGATTTTCTGCAGTTTACTAATAGTACGGATTTTGATATAAAAGATCCGTTATATAATATGGATATATCTTTCTATGTTTTCAGACTGGATTTTATAGAAGAGATAAATCAGATCGTCCTTGTATTATTGATAGCCTTTGCAGTTTTGACAGTTATATATTATTCTGTCCTGTTGTCTATGAGAACCCCGAAAATATTTGAGGAGAATGGGCGGGAATCTAATGATACAGATGATAGATCATCGGCAGGTTCCGGATTCGACAGTATAAACGGTATGTTTGGAAAATTTGCTGAATCTTTCACCGGAAAAACAGCAGGCGGAGGTTTTAAAAAGCCTTCCGGAAGAAACAGAGCTTTGGATAATAAGAATCTGAAGATGTTGGTTTCCATTGCAGAAAAACAGCTTATAATAGTAGGCGTTCTGTTTTTTATAATGGTAGGCGTAAACTTTTTTCTGAAGCAGTATAATTTGTTGTTCGGGAGTACCGGTGCCGTATACGGAGCAGGATTTACTGATGTTAATATAACGCTGTGGATCTACAGAGTGATTATGGTACTGTCAATATTGGCGGCTATTGGTTTTGCGGTGGGAATAAAAAAGAAACAGGTAAAGCCTGCAGTAACTGTTCCGGTGATCATGATAGCAGTGGGCCTTCTGGGAACAGGAGCATCGCTGGTGGTTCAGAATCTTATTGTTACTCCGGATGAAATAGATAAGGAAAGCAAATATCTTGAGAGAAATATAGAATTTACACAGTCGGCATACGGGTTGAATGATGTTAATCTGAAAGCTTTTGAGGCCAGCAATGATCTGACGGGAGAAGATATCAGCAATAATGAAGAGACCATTTCCAATATCAGAATCAACGATTACACACCTGCCAATACTTTCTACAATCAGACACAGAGTATTAAGCAATACTACTCATTTAATGATGTAGATGTAGACAGATATATGATAAATGGAGACTATACACAGACATTCCTCTCTGCCAGAGAAATTGATGAAAGTGCCATAAAAGATACATGGCTTAATAAACATCTTAAATATACTCACGGATATGGTATAACTCTTTCGAGGGTCGATAAGATAACTGCCAGCGGTCAGCCTGACATGCTCATAGGGGGCATTCCTCCTGTATCTGATGTAGAAGAGATCAGTGTGACAAGGCCTGAGATATATTATGGAGAACTTACAAACAATTATGTTCTTGTGAATACATCAGAAGATGAATTTGATTATCCTGACGGAAACGAAAATAAATATACTAAATATGAAGGCGATGCAGGCATAAAGCTGAATCCTTTAAACAGATTTATGTTTGCTTTAAAAGAACGCAGCCTTAAAATGCTGGTATCCGGAAATATTAAAAATGATTCAAAGATATTGATAAACCGTAATATTAAGGAAAGAGTACAGGATATAATGCCATATCTGCAGTACGATAAGGAACCTTATATGGTGGTAGTGGAAGGTAGACTTTTCTGGATAATTGATGCTTATACTTATACGGATAAATATCCTTATTCAGAACCGTTTAGCGAGACTTCGGCTACAAATTATATAAGAAATTCAGTAAAAGTGGTTATAGATGCTTATAATGGGACGACTGATTATTATATCGTAGATGACACTGATCCTATTGCTCAGAATTTTAAGAAGATATTCCCGGATCTGTTTAAAGATTTGGAAGATATGCCGGAAGGTATACGCGCTCACATCAGATATCCGAGTACACTTTTGGATATTCAGGCACAGGTATATCAGAGATATCACATGAATGATGTGAAAGTGTTCTATCAAAATGAGGACCTCTGGCAAATATCCAGTGAAATATACGGTACGGAAGAGCAGGCAATGACTCCGAACTATTATATAATGAAGCTTCCTGGAGAGGAAAAGGCTGAATTTGTTAATTCTATACCGTTTACTCCTAAGGATAAGAAAAATCTCATGGGCCTTTTGGTAGCGAGAAATGACGGTGAGAATTACGGAGAGTTGGTATTGTACCAGATGCCGAAGAGCAAGACTGTATATGGTCCTATGCAGGTAGAGGCGCAAATAGACCAGAATACTGAGATTTCAAAAGAATTCTCTCTTTGGAATTCGTCAGGATCTAAATACAGCAGAGGAAATATGTTCGTTGTTCCTATTGAAGATTCACTGCTCTATATAGAACCGGTTTATCTGGAAGCTACGAATTCCAGCATTCCGGAGGTAAAGAGAGTTATAGTTGCTTACGGGGACAGGATTGCTTACGAACCTACATTGGCTGAAGCTCTCAATTCTCTGTTTGGAGAAGGCAGTGCGCATGAGAGTCCGGACAGCGGCAGTGCGGCAGGAGGAACAAGCGAAGATAAAAACAGCAGTGAACAGCTGAGTCAGACTGAAATAATAGCCAATGCCCAAGAAGCCTTTGATAATGCACAGAAGGCACAGCAAGACGGTGACTGGGCAAAATACGGCGAATATCTTAATGAACTGGATAAGTATCTAACTATGTTAAGTGAATAAGATAAGACTATCGTTCAGGACATTCCCTTTACTCCGATTAGGTTTGACGGGAATGTTCTGTCGTATTTCAGGAAGGAAACAATAATTTGTAAAGGAGATAGATCTATGTTATCGTACGACTTGAATAAGATGCTCTATATTATTCCGGCTGATAAACACAGTCCGGGGGATGTCAGCAGTATACTCAACGCTCATCCCGAAGTAAAATTTGTGTCGCTTGTGGGGATTGATATAGGTGGACATGATACCGATGAAAAGATACCGGTGGAAGAATTCTTAGCAGATATGGAAAAATTTCTTAAAAATGGAGTTCAGACAGACGGCTCCAGTGTAGTTCTTCCCAAAATAGCCAAATTGAATAATGCCAAGGTTGATATTATTCCCGATACAACGGTAAACTGGTTCGTTGATCATAATTTCAACTACCCTGATCCGATGACGGGGCTGCCTGTGGGGACTTTAAGAATACCGTCGTCTCTCATACATAATGATTCAGAAAGAGTTGGATCCAGAGTCATACTAAGAGATGCAATAAAAAATTTCAAGGAAGACCTCATGGATCTTTTGAGAGAAAATCCATATGTATTCGAATATCTCGATATAGACAGTGTAGATGATATAGAAAAGCTGGTAATAACAGCAGCTACAGAGCTGGAATTTTGGGTGAAGACGCCTGACGATGATGCCGACAGAGAACAGCTTTCAACAGCGCAAATGTTAAAAGAGCAATATTGGAAAAGGACTACGGGACCTGTTAGAACAGCATTGGAAGAAGTAATGCTTGTGCTTCAGAAATATGGCTTTAATATGGAGATGGGGCATAAGGAAGTCGGAGGAGTAAAGGCAAAGCTGGGGAATTCAGGTAATTATGATCATGTTATGGAGCAGCTCGAGATAGACTGGAAATATTCTTCTGCTATACAGGCAGCTGATAATGAGAATCAGGTTAAATATGTTGTAAGAGATATATTCAGAACATATGGTTTGGAAGTGACTTTCATGGCAAAACCGGTAGAAGGTGTCGCCGGAAACGGAGAACATACTCATATGGGAGTTGCGGCTAAATTAAAAGACGGAAGAATGGTAAACCTTTTTTCGCCTGCAGATCTTGAAAATGAGTTTCTGAGCCCGGTGGGCTTTGGAGCCTTAATGGGGCTGCTGAAAAATTACGATGTGATAAATCCGTTTGTAAGCTCAACAAATGATTCTCTCAATAGATTAAAACCGGGGTATGAAGCTCCGGTCTGCACTGTGACATCACTGGGGCACAGTGCTAAGATGCCGTCAAGGAACAGAACAGTATTGGTGGGATTGGTCAGAGAGATAGGCAATACTATGGCTACAAGATTTGAGTTGAGATCACCTAATCCGAAAAGTAACACATATCTGGTGCTCGCTGCGTCATATATGGCGATGCTGGATGGGATTAAGGAGGCTCTTGAGCATAGCAAAACACCTGCTGACCTTGAGAAGTCCATTTCTAAGGCTTATGGTGAGAAGGACTTTTACCTTGATACAGACAGGATATACAGAAGCGAAAAAGATGTGTTCGACGAATACACTGAGAAAGAAAGAGATGAATTTTTCGGAAAAGCTCCAAGAACTGTATGGGAAAATATCAAAGCTTTTGATGAGAATCCTGAGAAGCTTGATATATTCAAAAGAGATGATGTGATGACAGACATAACGCTGGACTCATACAGAGAAGCTATAAGAGCGCAATGGGCTACGGAACTTCATGATAGAATAATTCCCGATACCATGGATTTTGTCAGAGCCTGCAGTAAAGCCCATGATGATATGGATTGTGTGGATTATGACAGACATTATTGGGAGAAGATACAGAGACTGAGAAATCAGCTGGGCAGAGATACCTTGGATGAAATGTGTCTCCTCACAAGGATTAAGAAAGCTCTTGACCGAGGGGATTATGATCAGGCATCTGATATGCAGATCGAAATGCAGGCAAAGGTTGAAGAGCTAATGAATCTGTATATAATATACAAGAAAAACTTGTTTTAATTTTTGACGGAGGAAGAGAATATGTTGGATATCAAGCGAATAAGAGAAGATTTTGAGAACGTCAAAAAGGCTGTTGAATCCAGAGGGCAAGGGGATTTCGGCATTGACGATGTAGTGGCATATGATAAGAAAAGAAGAGCGCTGCTTGCAGAAGTGGAACAAATGAAAAACAGGCAGAGTGTATCTTCAAAGCAGATTCCGGTAATGAAGAAAGAGGGCAGAGACACTGCTGAACTAATGGCGGAGATGAAAAAGCTCTCTGAGGAGATCAAAGTTCTTGATGCTGAGGTGAGTCAGGTTGAAGCAGATCTTAAAGATGCGCTCCTTAACATCCCCAACACACCTCATAAAGATGTGCAGGTGGGAGCAGATGACAGTGATAACGTAGAGTTGAGAAAATGGGGAGAACCAAGGGAATTTGATTTTGAACAGAAAGCTCACTGGGATGTGGGAGCTGATTTGGATATATTGGATTTTGAAAGAGCGGCCAAGATTTCCGGGACAAGATTTACTGTATACAAAGGTTTAGGCGCCAGATTGGAAAGATCAGTAATAAACTTTATGCTTAATCTTCATACAGAAGAACATGGATTTACGGAAATATTGCCACCTTTTATGGTTAATAGAGATGCGATGACAGGAACAGGGCAGCTTCCTAAATTTGAAGATGATATGTTTCATGTGCCGGCAAAGGATTTCTTCCTTATACCTACTGCCGAAGTCCCTGTTACTAATCTCAGAGCAAACGAGATAATGAGTGAGTCAGAGCTGCCTGTATATTATACAGCTTATACTCCATGTTTCAGGAAAGAAGCAGGCTCTGCCGGAAGAGATACAAGAGGACTCATAAGGCAGCACCAGTTTAACAAGGTGGAACTTGTGAAGTTCGTTAAGCCGGAAACTTCGTATGATGAGCTTGAGTCGTTGACAAATGCGGCGGAGACAGTTCTTCAGAAACTGGATATACCTTACAGAGTAGTACGTCTTTCGACGGGGGATTTGGGATTTTCTTCTGCAATGACTTATGATATTGAAGTGTGGATGCCAAGCTACGGAAGGTATGTGGAGATATCTTCCTGTAGCAATTTTGAAGGTTTTCAGGCAAGAAGAGCCAATATAAGATTCAGACCTGAGGAAAAGGGAAAACCTGAATTTGTGCATACTCTTAACGGTTCAGGTCTTGCAGTGGGAAGAACTGTGGCCGCAATATTAGAGAATTATCAGCAGGCCGACGGATCAGTAATCATCCCGGAAGCTCTCAGAACATATATGGGTATAGATAAGATTGAGAAAAAATAGGAGTTATTTCAGGCAGAAAGGGATACAAAAACAATGACATTTAAACTTGGTCAGTATATAGGGCCGGACTTTTCACAGGATATATTTAAAAATGCTCCGGAGGCTGAACTTAAAGCAGCGCCTAAAGACATGACAGCTCCGGAAGGATTTCATGCAACATCTATTTATCCCGAATATTTTAAGGTAGGGAATAAGTGGATACTTCCCGAAGACTCACGTATGGACTGTGTCGCTATATATGAAGAAGGGAAAATATATATACGCGAGTTCAGAAATATAAAAAAGGGTGATATGATTTTTCTGGGAAGAACTGAAAAATGTGAAGATGGAATTTATGTTAATGAAAACAGTTTTTTATTCCATGATCAGGATGAGGATGAACGCACTACGTTTTCTTTCAGACAGGGAAGAAGTAGGGAAACTGCTTTTTCTCACGATTACAGCAGCCTTTATGAGCTTTTGAAATATGAAAAACAATATGGACATATTACATGGGTGCTGGGTCCTGCGTGTGCTTTTGATGCCGAAGCCAGAGATGCTTTTTCAAAGCTTATAGAGCGCGGATATGTCCATTCTTTGCTGGCGGGAAATGCTCTGGCTACACATGATCTTGAGGCGGGGTATCTGGAAACTGCGCTGGGACAGAATATCAGGAATCAAAAACCGCATTTTAACGGTCATTACAATCATATAGATACCATAAACAAAGTAAATTTGTACGGCTCTATACCTGAATTTATAAAAAGAGAGAATATAGCAGATGGCATTATGTACAGTTGTGTAAAAAATGATGTACCTTTCGTGCTCAATGGTTCTATAAGGGATGATGGCCCTCTTCCCGAGGTATACGAACATACATATATAGGACAGGATGCTATAAGAAGCCACATAAGGAAAACTACGACGGTGATAGGCATGGCTACAGTGCTTCACACCATAGCGGCAGGAAACATGACTCCAAGTTACAGGGTTCTTGAAGATGGAACAGTACGTCCTGTATATTTTTATGCAGTAGATACATCTGAGTTTGCGGTGAATAAATTGTCGGATAGGGGTAGCTTATCGGCAAAGGGGATTGTCACTAATGTTCAGGATTTTGTATGTAATCTGGCAAAAAATCTGAAATAAATTTTATAAGGAAAGGAATCGTTAATTATGATAGCAGAAAAGATGAAACCTCTTATGGCCAATAATTCAGCTATAAGGACTATGTTTGAAGAAGGCGATAAGATGAGAGCTGAGCATGGAGCAGAAAACGTATATGACTTCAGTCTGGGGAATCCTGACGCGCCTGTTCCTTCAGAGATAAAACAGGCTATTATTGATATACTGAATGAGGAAGATCCTGTAACACTTCATGGTTATATGAGCAACGCAGGTTTTGAAGATGTGAGAGAGTCTATAGCGCAGTCACTTAACAGACGGTTTGGAACATCATTTGGAAGCGGCAATATTCTTATGACTGTCGGAGCTGCCAGCGGGCTCAATGTAGCTCTTAAAACTATACTGAATCCGGGAGAAGAAGTAATAATTTTTGCTCCGTATTTTCTGGAATACAATTGGTATGTAGATAATTATGACGGGAAAGTGGTGCAGGCTCCTACGGATAAAAATACATTCTACCCTGATCTTGAAAGCTTTGAGAAACTCATAACAGATAAGACGAGAGTAGTGCTTCTGAATACCCCTAACAATCCTACAGGAGTAATCTATAAAGAGGATACGATAAAGAAGATTGCAGAAATCCTGGAAAGAAAGCAGAAAGAACTGGGAAGGACGATATTTATAATTTCTGATGAGCCTTACAGAGAGTTAGCATATGGCGGTATTGAAGTACCGTATGTTACAAAGTATTATAATAATACTATCGTAGCATATTCCTACAGTAAGTCTCTGTCGCTTCCGGGGGAAAGAATAGGCTATCTGGTAATTCCTTCAGAGCTTGAAGACAGTGAATTTGTGTTTGATACAGCTTCTAACGCTAACAGGATAATAGGATGTGTAAATGCACCATCTCTGCAGCAGAAGGTTATAGGAAGATGTGTGGATGTACAGGTAGATCTTGACTATTATGACAGAAATCGAACATCTCTGTATGAAGGCTTGAAAGCGTGTGGATTTGATTGTGTAAAACCGGAGGGAGCTTTCTATATGTTCCTTAAATCACCGGTAGAGGACGAAAATGATTTTTGCGCTGCCGCCAAGAAGTATAATATTCTTATGGTACCGGGAACTGCTTTTGCCTGCCCTGGATATGTTCGTCTGGCATATTGTGTGTCCCATGAAACGATAGTAAATTCAATGGATGGCTTTAGAAATTTGGCGAAAGAATATGGTTTGCTTTGATGAACTGAACATATATTCCGCAGAGAACATAAATTGAAGTTTATGTGAAGATGCCTGCATCCGGGTTTAAAGCAAGCCTCTGTTAAGGTATAATAAACCAGTGTTATGTTGTAGTAAGATGATGATATTAACAAAGGCGGAACTATGATTACAAGTTTGAAGAATTACAAAAAAGTTCTTATTGGAGCGGCAGTTGTAATTCTGGCGATTGCATCGGTGGTCGTTCTGAATTTTACTAAACCTTATGCTGTTTATGCGGACGGAACAAAGGTAGAAGACCCATATGTTGTGAAGGCCGGAGATGAAGAACTGTTTCTGGTTGAGGATTCTGAGACAGCGGAACGGGTTATAGAAACTGTTCTTAAAGAATATACTCCTGACGGCGCACAGGTCAATTCGGTTACAGTCGATAAGAAGCTGAGTACCGATGATAAGAATCTTAAGCGTGGAGAAGAGTCGCCAATGGTTCTTACAGAGGAAGAAGCTGTGGATTATATCCTTGAACAGAATAATACAGACGAACCTCTTTTTTCGGTTACTATAAATGCTGAAATAGGTTCTGTTCAGTCAGTTGAGTCGGAAACGACATATGAGGACAGTGAAGATCTTTATAAAGGTCAGAGTAAAGTCAAGAGTGAAGGATCAGACGGTGATCAGATCGTTACCAATCAGGTTACCAGTGTCAATGGTGCGGTTCTCACATCACAAGTAGTTGACACAGCTCTTATCAATGAATCGGTAGATACTGTAGTTTATAAGGGAATAAAAGAACGGCCTAAAGATACTGTAAGAACTGATTACGGCGGAAAGGTTATGGGAAGCGGAAATGGCGTAACAGTAGCAAATTTTGCTTTGCAATTCGTTGGAAATCCTTATAAATACGGAGGAACGAGCCTTACTAACGGGGCCGATTGTTCCGGATTCGTGCAGAGTGTATATGCAAAGTTCGGCATATCGCTGCCCAGAACGGTAGGTCCTCAGTCACATTGCGGAAAAGGTGTTTCTTATAGCGAAGCACAGCCGGGAGATCTCATCTGTTATTCAGGGCATATAGGTATTTATATAGGAGGAGGAAACATAGTGCATGCGGCCAATTCCAGAAAAGGAATAATTGTTTCCACAGCTAAGAGTTATGGCGCAATTACTGCGGTAAGAAGGATTATTGAATAGTAATCTGAATAGATAGCAATAGTGAGGCTGTTGTATTAAGGAAAATAACTTAATGCAGAGCCTCTTTTTGATTATCATATAATGAAATAATGACTTTTTGATATTTAGAAAACCGGATAAAGAGGAAAATGACATGTATAAGATATTATGCAGAGTGTTTCAGGTATTTATGAAGGTCGCTATGTATATGCTGCCGTGGTATACTCCTGAAATCATAGAAGGCAGTGTGAGCGGCAGTGAATTGATCTCAGATATGAAGAAAAGGGATATAAATAGGGTTTTGGTAGTAATGGGGCCACATATGCTAAAAAGAGGCCTTCCTTTGTCTATGCTGGAAAATATGGCTCATATGGGTATAATGTATCAGGTCTTTGATAGAATTACTCCTGACCCTACTGACGCACAGGTTGAAGATGGTGTGAAGTTGTATAATCAGATAGACGGCCAGGGAATAGTTTTGTTTGGGGGCGGTTCTCCTATGGATTGCGGTAAAGCTATTGCAGCTCGCATAGCAAGACCTTCAAAATCAGTAAAAAAGTTGCAAGGGATACTGAGAGTGCATTCCAGAAAACGTGTTCCTATAATGTGGGCTGTACCGACTACTGCAGGTACCGGATCGGAAACCACAATGGCGGCTGTGATCACTGACAGAAAAACAAATCGAAAAAAGTCGATAAACGATGTTTCTATAATACCACATATATGTGTTTTTGATGCATCATTAACCATAGGTCTGCCCCCGGACATAACAGCTTATACAGGTATGGATGCGTTATGTCATGCAGTGGAGGCTTATACAAACAGCAGTTATAATACTGATTTGGAGGATCATATGGCGCAGCGGTCTGTAAAATTGATACATGACAATATTCTCGGGGCGTACTCAGACGGGACAAATTTATTTTACAGAAAAAATATGCAGACAGCGGCTTTTTACGCCGGAAGGGCTTTCACAAGGGGCTGTGTTGGATATGTGCATGCTATTGGTCATGCTATTGGAGGATTGTATAAAATCCCTCATGGAAAAACAATGGCTATATTACTTCCGCATGTAATGAGGGCATATGGAAAAAACGCTGAGAAAAAGCTTGCTGATTTGTCGGATATCTGTGGGCTTTCAACGGACTGTGAGATTCCGGTAAGTGAAAAATCACAGCTTTTTATAAATTGGATTGAGTCTGTGAATCGGAAGATGTCAATTCCTTCCGGTTTTGACTGTATTAAGGAAAAGGATATACAAATCATCGTGCGATGGGCTCTTGAAGAGGCTAATCCGCTCTATCCTGTACCAAAGGTATTTGGTAAAAATCAGATCATTGCGGTTATAAGGAAGGTCATGTTAGATAATAGTATTCATGCAGATTTCATATAACTTTTATTGCCAAATTTATTGACAAAATTTTAAACTTATAGTATTATAATAAACAAGTTAGTTAATAATAACTTAAAACCCCTAAATAATTTAATAACAAAAGGCGTATATATGGGTATATTAAAATCATACCCATATATTTAAAAAAATAGGTTAGTAAAAACTAACTAAATGACATAAAAAACAAGAGGTTAAGGATGGGAGGATACAATGAGCGTTGTAATTATAGGCGGACATGAGAGGATGGTCCGTCAGTATGAAGAAATATGTGAGAAGCATGGATGTAATGCCAAAGTTTTTGTCAAAGAACGGAGCGGATTCAAAAAAAATCTCGGTACGCCTGATCTTATGATATTGTTGACCAATACAGTGTCGCATAAGATGGTTAAGAGTGCCGTGAACGAGGCTAAAAGAAATAAAATTCAGATAGCCAGAGCGCATAGCAGCAGCGCTTCGGCACTGACAAATATACTTCAGCAACATGGAGCCGAACCTGTCAGTATGTAGATAATAAAAAACATCTATCATAAAAGAGCACACATAAAAGAAGCTATCGAATTGGCGCAGATTTTCGCCATTTCGATAGCTTCTTTAATTATTAAACTTTACCAAATCCACATACAGGGAATGTACATACTTTACAGTTAAGGCACAGACCGCCGTGAGCCAGTTTGTTTATATCCTGCTTGGTTATGCGCTCGCCTGCCAAAAGTCTGGGCACGATCAGATCAAAGATGCTGGTACGGCTGTACATTACACATCCCGGAAGACCCACAACAGGTATATCGTTTATATATGAAAGCATAAACATGGCTCCGGGGAGAACAGGGGCTCCATAACTGATAACTTCCCCACCTGCCCGTCTTATTCCCGCAGGTGTTCTGTCATCAGGATCAACTGACATACCGCCTGTTATACCGATGATGTCCATTCCTTCTTTTATAAGCTGATTTATGCAGTCAGCGATCATTTTTTCATCGTCATCAGCAAAAAGCTGCTTTTCCACCTTGCTTCCCAGATGTCCGAATTTTTTTATAAGTACAGGTCCGAAAGCATCTTCTATTATACCATTATATACTTCACTTCCGGTGGTTACAACGCCAACGCGCATTTCTTTGAGAGGTATGATTTTTATAATAGGTTCCCCGGCTAATATAGCTTCGGCTTTGCAGAGAATATCTTCTGATACGAAAAGAGGGATTATTCTTGTCCCAGCCAGTTTTTCTCCTTTTCTTACTACGATGTTCTCATGTATGGTGGCAAACATTATTTCATCTTGAGAGACTAATTGAAAAAGTTTTTCTTTGTCTATTTTCAGAAGACCGTCAACAGCCGCTTTGAGCTCTATTTTTCCTTCCGAAGGTTCCGTAAGGTCTATTCCTTCCCCTGCCGCCTTCGAAGCTATTCTGTATGCAGCTTCATTTTCATGTACATCTGTATCGTTTTTTTCAAGAACAAACAGGTGCTTTTTACCCATAGATAAGAGAATAGGTATGTCGTCTTCAGTAATAATATGTCCTTTTTTAAATTTGGGACCTTTATACTGACCGGGGATTATCTGGGTCAAATCATGGGCCAGCACAGTTCCTACAGCCTGATTTACAGCAACTTCTTTCATTAGAGTATCCTGCCTTCCTTTAACGTTATATTCTTATCAGCGAAGAGTTGAGTTTCGCGGTGATTATGAGTTATAAGTATAGTGGGAATATTGAGAGATTCTTTAAAATCTCTGAACTCATCATATATTTTGCTCTTTGTATTTTCGTCCAGTGCAGAAAAAGGTTCGTCAAGAAGAAGCAGCGACGGCCTTGTCACCATAGCTCTGGCAAGAGCAACACGTTGCTTTTCTCCGCCCGATATAGCATTTGAGTTTTTGTCAGCCAGATGTGAAAGACCAAGGGTCTCCATCATATAACCGGCATACTCGAGAAGCTCTTTTCTGGTAGCCTTTTTTTTATATTCGCGTTTATTTTTAAGTCCATACAGTATATTTTGTTTCACGGTCATATTAGGGAACAAAGCGTAGTTCTGAAAAAGATAGCCTATATTTCTTTTTTCTGCAGGGATATTTACTTTATCAGTATGACTGAAAAGAACTTTTTCGTCAATAGTGATCTTTCCTTCGTCGGCAGTGACAATGCCTGCAAGACAATTGAGTATCGTGGTTTTACCGGCACCGGAAGATCCCTCTATTACAAGAAGCTCATTTTCTATAGAAAATTCTACATCCAGATCAAAGTAATTTAGTTTTTTAAACAGTTTGAATGAGACTCCCATGATCACCAGCCTCCTTTATGATTTTTCTTTTTCAGCCACATATTAAGGCCAAAGACAAGAGCAAAACTGAATACTACCATTATGGCCACGAGAGCAGATGCCTTTTCATCTTTTCCTACTACTACAGCATAATATATAGCTGTTGGTATGGTTTGAGTTTTGCCCGGTATATTTCCTGCGAGCATTAGAGTGGCTCCGAATTCACCCAAGGCTCTGGCGAAAGTAAGTACAATACCACTGACGATACCGGGTCCGGACAAAGGAAATGTGACGGTTCTGAATACTTTAAAAGGGCTGCTTCCCAAAGTCTTTGCAGCCAGCTCATAGCTGTGATCCACACTTTGAAAGGCACCCTTGGCATTTTGATACATGAGGGGTAGGGCCACTACTGAAGCGGCTATAACACAAGCTACCCATGTGAATACTACCTGTACTCCGAATGTATCCAGAAGAAAGGCCCCAATAGGGCCTCTCTTTCCGAAAACTTTTAAAAGCAGATAACCTACTATCGATGGGGGAAGAATCATGGGAAGGATAAGTATGGTTTCCCAGATGTTCTTACCCGGAACTTTTCTCTTTGTAAGCAGGTAGGCAAAGAAGACTCCCAGAAAAAAGGCGATTACTGTCGCAATAAGAGCAACTTTTACGGATAAAATAATTGGTTCAAACATAATTGTTATTTACCTTACTACCTTTTAGTTTGTTATATTGATATAAGTTATTTTACTGTGAATCCGTATTTTTCGAATACTTCCTTAGCAAAATCACTCTGCATGAAATCATAGAAATCTGCTGCCGATTCTGACTGAGGAGCATCTTTGAGTATAGCTGCAGGATATACGATAGGGTCATGAAGACTTTCATCAACATCTCCTATAATAGCACCTTTTTCTTTATCTATCATTTCGGCATCGGTTCTGTATACAAAACCGCAGTCTGCATTACCCTCTTCAACGTAGTTGAGTACTGCTCGTACATCTTTTGCTTCAACCAACTTTCCTGATATCTGATCAGTTATTCCCATGTTTTCAAAAACCTGACTTGCATATTTTCCGGCAGGAACAGTATTAGGTTCACCGATAGCTATAGTTTCTACGGCATCAGTTGTCAAACTGTCCATAGTTATGGAATCTTTTTTCTCTATTGTGGAAATAAGGGTAAGAGTATTCAAAAGAAGATCTTTCCTTGTGTCAGTATCAATATAATCCCCTTCTTCCAGCTGATCCATATTGGCTTTTGAAGCTGAAATAAAAATATCGCAAGGAGCTCCGCCTTCGATCTGCTGTACCAGATCTCCCGAGCCTGCATAGCTTGGTGTGATAGTGCAGTCTGCGTCTTTTTCATATTCTTCGATGATTTCATCAAGAGCATCTGTCAGGCTTGCTGCAGCCAATACTGTGACTTCGGGTTTTTCTGCGTCATCATCTTTGCTGCCGCATCCTGCCATAAGAAGCATGGACATAATAAGAACAGCAGCTGTCGCAAATGTTAATATCTTTTTCATATTTCCTCCTGTAATAATATAATTATTAAATGATAAAGTATGAATCTTCATAGTAGATTCATACTAATTTTAACATAAAAATAAACAATCAATGTTGTTTAAACAACATTGATTGTTTTTAATTTGCTATTTTTATGAGAATTAATTTGCTGTTATTCACAGCAAGTATGAGATTGCTGTCAATTCCAGAAAAGCTGAAGAAGTATGTCTTTCAGCTCTTTCATATTGGTGAGTCTTTCAGACTCAGAAGGTAAAGGTGAGGGTTCTGATGAAGACCCTCCGCACGGAAGTCCGCATTCAGTACAGTTGCCACTGCATTCTTCCGGCTGGTCTTTGACTTTTTCATGGTCATGGTGATGTTCGTGGATCATATGAGTATTGGAATTCCCCATTCCATATATGAGCTCTAATATATGTACTGCGTCTTTTCCCTGATTTTTTAATGAATCTCTGCAGTCAATGCAGTATGTCAGGTAAGGAAAACGTCCGCTATCTTTTTCATGAAGGGTGACTCCCATATTTTCAGCTAATTCAATAACCGCAGATCTCGCATCGCTGCTGCTTTGGCTGGGATCATATATCGTATAATTTTCAGAATTACAGCCTCCGCTTATTTTTAATTCCTGAAGATGCTCGTAAAGAGAAATGACGGTAATAGCCGGATAGTTTTTTTTCAGAGTATCCAGACATGTCATACATGCTGTAACTATAGTGGGGTTTCCCATTTCTTCCCATTTTTCTTTTATGTCCAAGGAACCGCAGTATTGTATGAGAATAGCAGTATCGGGATTTTGGAAACGAAGCGAGTCGTAAGCCTTTACGACTATTTCCGGTTCAGCTGCACAGAGACGGCACCCCGGAAGAAAAGCGTAGCTGCATGCCTCGTATTCTTTTCCTGATAAGAGATTTATAGGTTTTTTGGCCAGTAGAATATCTTCTTTTGTTTTCTTTATATCTTGATTACAGTCATGGAAGAAAAAATTACACATATTTGCACCTCTTGATTTTGTATAGTCTGATTATATCATATGAAAATAAATGTTAGTCAAATAAAATCAAAAAAGAAAAAGTGCGTAGTCAGACTTGGCATATGTGTCTGCTTCGCACAAGTGGTACTTTATAAAGTAATTTTGCTGTTGAACTCACATGGCCGGCGGCTCATGTGAAAAATCGGAGTTTATTGTTTATGATGCAATTTTACGTTGACAGCAGTCCTTTTGTCAATATGAATGTTGTTGGAACAACAAAAATAATCTTAAAAATGAAAGCATGTTTAAATAATGAGACCATGTCTCTTGATTCATAACTTGATGACGGATATAATAATTATCAAGTGAAGCGTATAAAGGAGGGTGTGATGTCTCTGAGACATTGCGGTGAATAAAATGATATCATGGAGACCAGAAAATTTCTGTACTGCCGATAAAGCTTTAGAGCTTGCCGGATTTAAAAAGGGGAGCAGAATCCTGGATATAGGGTGCGGAGACGGAGATATTGTAGCATATCTTGCCAGAAAGTGCGGCATGTTGGCGGAAGGGATAGATATGAATCTTTCTGCTGTCAGCGCTGCTAAGGAAAAATACCCTGAAATAGATGTAAGATTCGGAGATGGGGAGTTCTTAGATGAATATTCGTCATTTACATTTGACGGTGTTTTTATGCAGCGAGTGCTTACTCTTATAAATATACCTGATGAAGCTCTTCATGAAGCGTATTGTGTATTGAAGAGGGGCGGCAAGCTTGTAATCTCGGATGCTTATTACAAAAATCCTGATCCAAAGCAGCTTAAGGCTCTGAGAATAGAGGCGCAGAGGCTTAGCAAAATACCGCGTAAAGAGGGCGACTGTGAAGAGAATCCCGTGAGATTTGTTGATTTCAGGTTGAATAATATCTTGTTTGCGGAACCGCTTAAAAGACAATTAGAAGAGATCGGATACAGGATAAGTAGTTTTGAGGATATAGATGTGGAGCCCGATGAACGTGTCTTGGAAAATGGCAAAAATGGTATAGGGTACTTTATGATGGTTGCTGAAAAGCCATTATAGATTTTATACTGTGTAGTAAGAATAGATATAGAACAGAAGGCAGGTAAACGGCGATGTATAGTTTGAAAGGAAAGGAATATGTCAGAACAGTTATCATATTATGCCAGAGATCTAATTGAACAGGGAGAAGATTTCGTTATTGCCAAAGTAGTCGATACAAAAGGATCAGCCCCGAGGAAAAAAGGGGCAGTACTTTTGATGAAGGAAGACGGAACGACGATAGGTACGGTAGGAGGAGGGCTTCTCGAAGCTGAAACCGAAAAGCTGTGTCGGAATACATTCGCAACAAAGGAAAAGAGCCGTATATATGAATTCACGTTGGATGAAAAACAAAAAGGTGCTCTTGATATGGGATGCGGGGGAGACGCCGTTATACAGGTTCAATATATACAAGCCGCTGATCCGGGAGATTTTATCGAAGAGTTTAAGTTGGCGAGCACTGCTTATATTTTCGGCGGAGGTCATATCGCATATGCTCTTGAACCGGTCCTCAGGCATGTGGACTTCAGGACTGTGGTAATAGATGACAGGGCTGAATATGCTAATAGTGAGAGGTTTCCTTATGCAGACAGAACTATAGTAGTAAAGGATTTTGATGACGCTTTTAATGAAATACAGACTGATGATGACAGTTATATAATAATTGTAACAAGGGGTCACAGAGGTGATCTTAAGGTATTGAGACAGGCGCTGCAAAGACCGTTTGCGTACTTGGGAATGATAGGAAGCAGAAGAAAAAACAGTCTTTTGTATGACGTTCTGAGAGAAGAAGGCGTTACGGAAAAGCAAATTTCCCAGATTCATGCACCTATAGGGCTTTCGATAGGATCGGAGACTCCGGAAGAGATTGCTGTAAGTATAGTTGCTGAAATAATTAGTGAGAGAGCAGGACGGAATAAGGTATAGCTATGAAAAAGGCTCAGAAAGAAAAAAGGCAAAGTTCTTTTGCCGCAATAATATTGGCAGCCGGCTATTCGTCCAGAATGAAAAGCTTTAAACCGTTGCTTCCTATAGGGGAGCTTACAGCAGTGGAGAGGCTGATGAGCAGTGTCAGGGCAGCCGGGATAGATGATATTATTGTTGTTACAGGCTACAGCAGAGAACGGCTGCAGCCTGTTTTAAATATGTCAGGCGCAGAAGAAGCATATAATGAAAGATATGATTCAGGTATGTTTTCTTCTGTTCAGAAAGGGATAAAACGGGCAGATGAGTTGTTCCCTTCTGCATCCGGTTATTTTCTTATGCCTGCAGACTGCCCGCTTATAGACAGTGACGTAATAGCGACAATGTCAGCACAGATAGAAAAACATCATGATTTCTTTTGTGTTCCTACTTTTGAAGGAAAGAAAGGCCATCCTCTGTTTATTCCGCATATATACAGCGATGAGATCTGCAGATATGAGGGAAGTGGAGGACTGAAAGCTATAACTGATAAATATTGGGATAAAATGACGAGGATACCTGTAAGACAGGAAGGCTGTCTGCTGGATATGGATACGCCTGCTGGTTATCATGATATTCTAAGTTTCTGGAATAATGGATGCAAACGTGAAGAACTTAGGGATTTAGCGCAGGGAAGGCGTATATTTCTCATAAGGCATGGTGAAACGAGGCAGCACTGTGAAAAAATGTTGATAGGACAGTATGATGTTCCTCTCAGCCGTGAGGGGAGAAGACAGATCGTTGAGTCGGCGTCTGATCTTTTATTATATCATCCGCAGGTGGAAGCTATATATTCCAGCGATCTCAAACGCGCCGAGGAGTCGGCTGAGATACTGAGACATTATTTATCTCAGGAAACCGGACATATAAGGATAGTGAAGGAAAAAGGCTTCAGAGAGATATCCTTAGGGGATTGGGACGGACAGCCTGTAAGCAGAATAAGGGAACAGTATCCGGATGAATACAGACGGCGTGGAGAAGATATATTTTCTTTCAAAATAGGCAATACTGCAGAAAACTTTTACGATATGCAATATAGAGCAGTATCAGCCCTGAGAGAGATAATGAAAAAGGATACTTCCGGTGATCTTATGATTGTTGCTCACAGCGGAGTAATAAGAGCTCTGGAAAATAACCTTAAAGGCATGCGTGTGGATGATATGTGGGAGCATGTTCCTAAGGGCAGATTTACCTTGATAAAAATTTGAGACACCCTTATCTGGCAAATTTTCAGAAAAAATTTTTTTATTTTTTGACTAAATCTTTCATATATATATAGTGCTTGGACAACAAAATGACATGCTTATAATTATCTTCATGTCAATAGCTTTTAAATAATGCTTGTGATATAATTCATTTTATACGGGAAATCCAATAGCTATAAAAATCACATTGACACCTATATCATCGACCTGTGGATTAAGATCACAGAAAAGAAGAATGGGAAAGAAAGAGAGGTTTTTAAATGGAAAAAAAGGTGAGGTCTTTGAACAGCATCAAGGTAAGTCATGAAAAAAAGACGGCCAGCTGCATTACCGAAAAGATGTCTGTTCCTGAAACCGTCTGTATTTCCATGGCTCAGCATATAGGAGCTCCATGCAAACCATTGGTTGCTAAAGGAGACTCTGTTAAAGTGGGTCAGATAATAGGGGATACAGATGCGTTTGTGAGTGCTCCGATACATTCCAGCGTATCGGGTACAGTCAAAGAAATTTCATCAATCAGATCTATCACAGGAGGAGAGGATCAGGTCATCATCATAGAGACTGATGGCAGACAGGATTTATGGCAAAGGATTAAGCCGCCTGTCATAAATGATCAGAAAGATTTTGTAAAGGCGATAAGAGCCAGCGGACTTGTGGGGCTGGGCGGAGCATCATTTCCGACTCATATCAAGTTTAATCCGAAAAATCTGGATCAGGTAGATACTCTGATAGTTAACGGAGCAGAATGTGAACCCTTTATAACGTCAGACCACAGATTGATGCTGGAAGATACAGAGTATATCATAAAAGGCATACTGGCAACCATGAAAAATCTGGATCTGAAAAGAGTTTACATAGGCGTAGAGGAAAACAAACCTGATGCTATAAGCAAACTGAAGGAAGCAATAGGAAATTCGGGGCATTCTCAGGATATAGAGGTAAAAGTTTTGAATTCCAGATATCCGCAAGGCGCCGAGAGAGTAATGGTATACGAGATAACCGGAAAACCCCTGAATGCCGGAGTATTGCCTGCAGATCTCGGAATACTTCTTTCGAATATAACTACTATAGCATTTATAGGTCAGTATCTGGAGACAGGAAGGCCTCTTACTGCTAAGCGTATAACAGTAGACGGCAATGCAGTGGCAGAGCCTAAGAATATAATAGTTCCTATCGGAACGAGGATCTTCGATGTAGTCAAAGCCTGCGGGGGATATAAGGCAGAGCCGAGAAAAATACTGATGGGAGGTCCTATGATGGGAAGAGCTGTATATTCCGATGCTTTTCCTATAGTAAAAAACAATAATGCCATATTGATATTTGACGGTCCGCAGGCGCTTATCCCTGAGGAGACCGGATGTATAAAATGCGGGATGTGTATTAAAGCATGCCCGTTTGGCCTGTTGCCGGTATCTCTGGCAGAGGCTTACGAAAGAAAAGATATCGAGAGGCTTAAACGATTACAGGTCACCGAATGTATGGAATGCGGAAGCTGTTCATATATTTGTCCTGCGAGACGTCCATTGAGCTTTATGCATAAGATGGCTAAAGGATTGTTGAAGGAGGTGGCAAGTAATAATGGATAACAGATATCACGGGAATTTAGAAGTATCGTCGGCGCCTCATCTGGTTAGCCCTGTAAATACGGCTAAAATAATGGGAATGGTACTCATAGCTCTGGCGCCTGCTTTTGGAGTGGGGATATATCAGTTCGGATACAGAGCTGCAATGCTCACACTTGTATGTGTGGCGGCATGTGTACTGTTTGAGTATCTGATGAATAAAATAATGAAGAAGGAACAGACTGTAAGGGATCTCAGCGCAGTTGTAACAGGTGTGCTGTTGGCATTTAATCTCCCTTCGGGTCTGCCTTATTGGATTGCCATAGTAGGATGTTTCGCTGCTATAGTAGTCATTAAACAGCTTTTTGGAGGCATCGGACAGAATCTGGTGAATCCGGCTGTAACAGCGCGAATATTTTTGTTTATGTCTTTTGCCACGGAGATGACTACGTGGCCCACTGCAAGAGGCACAGGATTCGACACAGTGACATCGGCAACACCGCTCGGGCAGCTTTCGCTGGGAGGAGCAGACAGTGTGTCAGCATCGAATTTAGATTTGTTCCTCGGAAACGTAGGGGGCTGCATAGGAGAAGTCAGTGCCTGTGCACTGCTTATCGGGGGCATTTTTCTTATATTCACAAGGATTATATCTATACATATCCCCTTGAGTTTTCTTGCTACTGTCTTTGTATGCGGATTTATCTGGGGAGGTTTTGACGGAGCTGTATTCCATCTGTGCGCCGGCGGCGTAATGCTGGGAGCGTTTTTCTGCGCCACTGATTATGTGACATCTCCTATGCTTCCTCTGGGGAAAGTGATATTCGGTATCGGCTGTGGTCTGTTTACCATACTTATAAGATTATTTGCATCATATCCTGAGGGTGTGTCTTTTGCTATATTGCTCATGAATATCCTTACTCCTTATATAGACAGAATTACGGAAAAAATCATGTTCAGAGTGCCTAAAAAGGCGGTGGAAGGAGATGCCGGAAATGAAAAATAGCGTTTTTAGAGAAAATGTTTTTCCGGTGATCGTTCTGGTATGCATATGCCTGATCACCACACTGGCTTTAGCAGGTACATATAACGTGGCTAATCCCAAGATAGTTGAGAATCAGCGTAAGGAAGCTGATGAGGCAAGAATGCTGGTGCTTCCTTCCGGTGATAGTTTTACCCAGTATGAGGGTAAGCTGAGCGAGGGTGTTATAGACTGTTATATTGCTGACAATAAATCCGGTATGGCAGTTACAGCGGAGTATAAAGGTTTTGGGGGGAATGTTGAAGTTATGGTGGGTATAGATGCCGGAGGCAATGTAACCGGTGTTACTGTAACTAATCATTCAGAGACTCCCGGTCTTGGGACAAAAGCTATGACTGAAAAATATCTTTCTCAGTACGGAGGATTAAATCAGGTTACCGGCGGTCATATAAAAGATGATCCTGATATAGATGCGATTACAGGAGCGACTATCACGTCCAATGCAGTATATTGCTCAGTGGAAGAAGCCTTGGAGCAATTTGATGAATGTGGAGGTGTTAAGTAATGAGTAAATTGCAGATAATGACAAAGGGTATCATAAAAGAGAACCCCGTATTAGTGCTTTTGCTGGGTACGTGCCCTACATTGGCAACTACAACAAGTGCTGTAAACGGACTTGGTATGGGGGTTTCTACAATGGCTGTGCTTATATGCTCAAACATTGTGATATCGCTTTTGAAAAAAGTTATTCCGGGTAAGGTGAGAATCCCTTGTTATATAGTAGTTATTGCCGGATTTGTAACAATAGTACAGCTGTTGCTGAAAGCATACCTGCCGGCTCTTGATTCAGCGTTGGGATTGTTTATTCCTCTTATAGTAGTAAACTGTATAATTTTAGGAAGAGCAGAGATGTTCGCCTCTAAAAACAGCGTTATAGATTCTGCTCTTGACGGTTTGGGAATGGGCATCGGTTTTACTTTGGCTCTTGGAATTATGGGGCTTATCAGAGAGTTTTTTGGAAGTGGAACTGTTTTTAATATTTCTGTTTATGCCGGGACATCAATAACGCCTGCCGGTATTTTTATGTTAGCTCCCGGCGGTTTCTTTGTCTTTGCCATATTAGTGGCGGCGGTTAATTATTTTACGAAGGATAAGTCTGTACGGAAGAAAGAATTCGGGTGTAAAGGCTGCATGATGGCAGATTCATGTGGTGCTGCATGTGAGAGGAAGGAGGCTGATGAGTAATGACAAGTATTCTTATCATAATGTTTTCAGTTATTCTTACCAATAATTTTGTGTTATCTCAGTTTCTTGGAATATGTCCGTTTCTTGGAGTTTCCAAAAAGCTTGATTCTGCTGTCGGAATGGGAGTAGCGGTAACTTTTGTAATGGTGCTGGCTACTGCAGCCACGTGGCCGATAGAAGTTTACATTTTGGACAGATATGATATGGGATATCTGCAGACTGTGGTGTTTATTTTGGTTATAGCCTCACTGGTACAGCTTGTGGAGATGACCTTGAAGAAATATATGCCGCCTCTTTACAAGAGTCTCGGCGTCTTTCTTCCGCTTATTACAACTAACTGTGCTGTATTGGGTGTCACTATAATGAATATCACAGATGGATATAATTATATTGAGTCATTGTTTTGCTCCGTAGGGGCAGGAATAGGATTCCTGCTGGCTATGGTATTGTTCGCAGGACTGAGAGAAAAACTTGAAAACTGCAAAGGCATTCCTGACTGTTTTCAGGGTGTTCCTATCACATTGATAACTGCGTCTGTTCTTTCCATGGCATTCATGGGATTTTCAGGTGTAGTTGAAGGAATATTCGGTTAGGAGGTGTATGGAGTGTCAACAATAATAATACCGGCTGCTATAGTGGCGGTAATAGGTTTAATAGCAGCTATCATTCTTACCATAGCATCTAAACTTATGTATGTAACTGTTGATGAGAGAGTTGCAGCTATCAGGGAGGTGCTTCCGGGAGCAAACTGCGGAGCATGTGGGTTTAAAGGCTGCGATGATTATGCCGCAGCATTTTCAAAAGATCCGGGGCTCAGTACAGCTCTGTGTCCGGTAGGAGGAGCTGAGGTCGCGACACAGATTGCGGGAATTATGGGAGAGGATGCTGCAGAAGCTGAACCTAAAGTGGCGATGGTGATGTGTCAGGGAAGCTATGGTGTTACAAGACAGATCATGGAGGATGATAGGATATATACTTGTAAAGAAGCCAAGATGTTTTACGGGGGACAGTGGGCATGCCCTTATGGCTGTCTGGGCTTGGGTGACTGTTATAATGTATGTAAATTCGAAGCTGTCACTGTATGTAATGGCGTAGCTAAAATAGACCGGGAAAAGTGTGTAGGGTGCGGAGCCTGTGAGGAAGCGTGTCCTAACAATATCATATCTATGGTGAAGAAAAAGAATCTTGTATTCGTAGCCTGCAAATCTCTGGAAAAAGGCGCTAAGACAAGGAAATTATGCTCCATGGGATGTATAGGATGTATGAAATGTCAGAAGATCTGTAAGTTTGATGCTGTAAGAGTAGAGAACAATGTAGCGAAAGTAGACTTGGAAGCTTGTAGGAACTGTGGGATGTGTGAGAAAGAGTGTCCTACGGGAGCTATAGTTAATTACAGAAAGCGAAAGGTTTAAGTTAAGTCTTGTATAGAGGCAGAACAGATCTGCAGAAATGTGAGATCCGGCAGCTAAGCGGATATGAGCTGTCGGATTTTATTCTTTATTTGAAGAAAAACTTTATCGGAAGTCAATTGGGAGTTTTTTTAGTACAAGATACGCAAGTATGCCGATTACAGCTCCGCTAATAACTCCTGATATTATGAGAACAGGGAAATAGACAAAGACTTTAATGTTTGATACGAGAAAAGCTGCAGCAAAGAGCTGACCCAGATTATGTGCTACCCCTCCTGCCATTGAAACTCCGGTTACAGAGAATATACAGGTTTTTTTAAGGAGTATCATTATTAGCATACTGAGGAGTGCTCCTGCCAGAGAATAGAATGTTCCGAATAATCCTGAGAAAAGCAATCCTCCGATAAATATTCTGATAATATTTACCAGCAGGGCATATCCTGCTCCCAGTAAGTACAGAACTACGATTACAGCAAGATTGGCTATACCGAGCTTTATGCCGGGTATTGCCGGAGCAAAAGGGATCAGGACTTCAATATATGAGAATATTAAAGCCAGCGCAGCCAGAAGAGCCGTTGTGGTTATTTTTTTAGTTTTATTTGGTGTTTCCATTTTGTCTCTTTTTCTTTTCATCACGTTGGTTTGATATAGTATAATTTATCGTGCGATAGTATCGTATTGTCGAGTGTTTCCTGATATTTCAAGAAGTATTCTGTTGGGCAGACAGACGATAGTTTCTCCTGTATGTGATATAGCTTCCTGCTGTATGCAGTCCTGCCCTGGGCAGTCAGAAAAACTCATTGAAACAGTCCCCTTATTTATAATGACCTTATTGATATGTTCGCCGCAGTTTATGGTTATTTCTCTGTCTTTTTCAAGGGAATAAGAGCCGAATATTTCTCCGTCGCAGCTTATTTCAAGTGTGTTGCCGGCGGACTGTCCGAAAGAAAATATATATGATATGGCGAGGCCTGCTGCGATAAGTGTAGCAGCTAATATTATATCAGCCTTTTTAAACATAATCACCTCCGGAGGTATCAGATGAAATTAAGTGAAAAGAGTATTAAAACTAAAGGTAGACATACCCTTATCAGAATATTGGCAGCGATATTATCGATAGCTTTTGCAATTATAACACAGACAGGCTGCGGTAATAAAGAATTTTCAAAAAACGATTTTGTTTTGAATACCACATGCAGCATTACAATATCCGGTATGTCAGAAGATGAAGCGGAAGCTGTATTGACAGAGGCTTTTAAAGTATTAAGAGAATATGAGAGACTTTTGAGCAGGACTATAGAGGAAAGTGATATTTATAAAATAAACCACTCGGGCGGAACACCTGTGGAAGTTTCAGATGATACGGCAGAAGTTATACGACAGGGTATGATGATGGGGGATCTGTCAGAAGGAAAGTTTGATATTACAATAGGAAAACTTACTCAATTGTGGGGTTTTACAGGTGAGGATCCGAAGGTCCCTTCTGCAGAAAAGATATTTGAGATGATGGGATCCGTGGATTATAAAAAGGTAAAAATAGAAGGCAATACAGTGACACTCCTTGATCCTGATGCGGCGGTAGATCTGGGTGGTATAGCAAAAGGATATATTGCTGACAGGTTGGATGATCTGCTTCGGGAAAAAGGTGTAAACTCAGCTATGATAAATTTAGGAGGGAATGTGGTACTTATAGGAGAGAAACCTGACGGGAGTTTGTGGAATGTAGGCATACAGCGGCCTTACAGTGACAGAACTGCTGTGATAGGCTCTGTTAAGGCTGCGGATAGTACTCTTGTGACCTCCGGAACTTATGAAAGAAAGTTTGAAGAGGATGGAGTCATATATCATCATGTTCTTGATCCGGATACAGGATATCCTGTTGATACCGATTTAGAGTCTGTAACTATAAAGGCTAAAAGAGGAAATTCGTCGTTTTGTGATGGACTTTCCACCGTATGTCTCATGTTGGGGAAGGAAAAAGCCGAAAATCTTGTAGAAACATTACAGAATAAATATCCCGAAATGGCGTTGGAAGCGGCATTTATTGACAAAAATGACGATATGGTGCAAACTGATGGTATGAACATTCAGTTGGAAGATCAAGAGGAATGATATATGGAGAATATAGGGCTGAAAACAATAGATATAATAGTTCCCTGCTATAATGAAGGTGAGAATATCGACATGTTTTTTTATGAGACGCAGGGTGTGATATCTTCTATAACAGGGTATTCATTTCGATATATCTTTATAGACGACGGAAGCTGTGATGATACACTTGAAAAAATCAAGGGACTTGATAATCATGTGAAAATCAAATATATCTCTTTCAGCCGCAATTTCGGTAAGGAAGCGGCCATGTATGCAGGATTAAGAGCCTCACGAGGGGATTATGCTGTGATAATAGATGCGGATCTGCAGCATCCGCCGGGGCTCATGGCAGAAATGATAGAAACTATAGAAGAAACAGGCTGTGATAGTTGTGCTGCCAGAAGAGTTTCCAGAAAAGGCGAGCCTCGCCTCAGGAGCTTGTTTGCAAGAGCTTTTTACAGGATAATGAACAGATACAGTGATATTGAGATTTTGGATGGAGCTGTAGATTTCAGGATGATGAACAGAAAAATGGTCAGGGCTATCGTAAGTATGCCTGAGAATCAGAGATTTTCAAAGGGTATATTCGCATGGGTAGGCTTTGATACCAGATGGATAGAGTTCGAAAATGTGAAACGTATATCCGGTGAAAGTAAATGGTCTGTATGGAGCCTTACAAAATATGCTATAGACGGTTTCATAGATTTCGCAGCTTCCCCTCTTAAATTTGTCGGGGTTTTCGGGAGCGTGACTGCAATTGGCTCTGTTTTATATCTTGTGATAGAAATATTAAAGACTCTTATAATGGGAAAAGATATTCCGGGTTACGCATCGACTATCTGCCTTATTTTGTTTTTCGGAGGTTTGATAACGACAGTTTTAAGTGTTATGGGTGAATATATCGGCAGAATGTATATGGAAACAAAAGGAAGGCCTATATATATAGAAAAGGAAAGTAATATAGATGAAGATTAAAGGGTTTTTCGGTCGGAATAAATTAATAGTGGCATCATTTTTTCTTCCTGTGCTGCTGGTGGTTTTAGCACTTATAGTTACCGGGATATATCCTTTTGGTGATAATCAGATAGCTGTAATAGATATGTATCACCAGTATGTTCCATTCCTCAGCGAGCTTCAGTACAAGCTGCAGGAAGGCGGAAGTCTGTTTTATACGTGGCATGGCGCGGGAGGCAGTAATTTCTGGAATCTTATATCATATTACGGGGCAAGCCCTCTGAACCTCATATTGATATTTTTTCCTAAGAAAATGATAATGGAAGGGGTAACTGTTATCCTTCTTATAAAGATCGGACTTGCGGGTAGTTTTATGGCAATCTATCTGAGATATCTGAACAGGGTTCAAAGTTGGGCTGTGGTTGCTTTTGCTTCTATGTATGCTCTCTGTTCATATGTTATGGCATATTACTGGTGTATTATGTGGATTGATGCTGTAGTTCTTCTTCCGCTGTGCATATTAGGTCTGAATCGTCTTATTGACGAGGGAAAGGCCGTAATGTATACGCTATCCCTTGCCCTTGTTGTATTCACTAATTATTATATAGCCATTATGGTCTGTATTTTTATTCTGTTTTATTATCCGGTGTTGTATTTTACAAAAGTAAAATGGCAGGGAATAAAGAGCTGTGCAAAGACAACAGGCAAAGCTGTGGGGTTTTCTCTTCTGGCTGTCGCCATGGCTGCTGTCATGCTGCTCCCTACCTATATAAGTATGCAGAGCACTTATTATATTTCTTCTGATATGCCGGAAAATATAACATTTTATAATGATGCGCTCGATGTGATAAATCAGATGCTTCCTTACAGTGAAGTGACCTACAGAGAAGGCCTTCCTAATCTGTACTGCGGAATGCTTGTGGTCATATTAGTTGTATTTTACATCACGGGCAAAACTTTCAGAGTGAAAGAAAAATTGATAAATGTATCTTTTTTGTTATTTTTATTTCTGAGTCTCAATATAAATAAACTGGACTTCATATGGCATGGTCTGCATTTTCCCAATCAACTGCCGTACAGATATACTTTTGTGATATGTTTTATTCTCATAAGTATGGCTTACAAAGCATTTTATAAGCTGGATGAAGTGGCTGACAGGACAATATGGGTAGTGCTTGCCGCAGGAACTGCATACTATCTGATAGCGCAGAAGCTTCTTACAGAAAATATAGAGGATATGAATCTGTTTTTCTATGGCGGGATGGCATGGCTCATACTTTACTGTGCCGTTATGCTGCTGTATAAGAGAAAGCTCATAATGAAAGCGGCTTTTGTTATGCTTATAGTGGTTATCGCAGCATCTGAGATGATATCTTCCGTATGTACATCATTTGATATTGTGGGCAATACACAGAGATCTTCATATTTTGAGAATTATGAAGATGTTACTGATCTTATTGAAGGTAAAAAAAATGAATTCTCCAGAATGGAGATGGATTACAATTATATACTTAACTGCCCGGCTCTGTATCATTATAAAGGTCTTTCACAGTTTTCTTCTTCTATAAACTCTGATACGACAGAACTAATGGAAAAGATAGGTCTCGACGGAGAACCGGGAAAGAATCGTTTTAATTATAATCAGACGAATCCCGTCACTAATGCTATGCTCAATGTGAAATATTTGATAGCCAAAAATCTGCCTTTGGAAGACAATGATTTTACACAAATAGATAAAAAGGGGAATTCCTCTCTTTATCAGAGCAGATATCCGCTTTCGATAGGATATATGACAGGAACAGAGATAAGGACATGGGATACCGAAAGTGATAATCCTTTTGAAGTTTTGAATAGTTATGTGAAGTCAGCTACGTCAAATCAGTATGACACAGTATTTAATTCTGTAGAGCATTCTGAAGTGAAAACCAGTAATGCTGATGTGACTGTGAATGGAGATGGCAAAATAAGTGTTAGCAAACAGGAAAGCGGCAAGCCTGCTCAAGTTGTTATGAAATATAAATCAGAGGAAACACAGAAATATTATGTGTTTGTAGAAGCCACAAATGCAGAAGAGATAACTGTAACTAAAAACGGAGATGTCAATGATATCACAGATATAAGAAATGACTGCGGATCTATAGTAAATATAGGAACTGTTGAAGCAGGAGAGGTCTTTGAGATAACCATAAAATATGAAGAAAACAGGGACCCGGCAGATATAACCAGTTATGTGAATGTGTTAGATTATGATATATGGAATAAAGCCTATAGTGTTCTTTCTGAGAGTACTTTTGATGTGACCTCAAGTGGAGATACTTATATAAAGGGTACTGTGGATGCAGGAAAAGGCGGTGTATTTGTAACGTCAGTACCTTATGAACAAGGATGGTCTTTAAAAGTAGACGGCGTGAAACAGGAAATAAGGGATCTGACTGGCGGTGTATTTATCTCTGCTTCACTTGAACATGGAATCCATGAGATAGAGCTGAGCTTTAGACCGCCGGGGCTCATTGCGGGTGCAGTGATAAGTGTAGTATCCATGTTGTTCTTGATGTTTTTTGCTGTCATCAGAAGACAGAAGATCAAGAATCTGCACGCCACACTTTTATCAGATCAGTCAGAAGATGAGGAATTTCTTTTAACGGGATCTGATTGTAATAAAAAATTATAAGATCATCTTCGAGACTTGTTAATGGGATGCCGAATTTTTCGGCATCTTTTTTTAATTTTTCTATGTTTTTTTTCGAATTTATTTTCAGTATCACATTTATTCCTGATGAAGTATTTCCTACTTTAATAAAATCAGAGGCCTCTCTTTCGAATACATTAATAACTTCATCCAGTTTCTGAGAATATAATTTTCTCAGTTTTTTGATATGAGTCTGATAATTGCCTGTTTCCATGAAAAGAGCCAGTGTAAGCTGCTCAAGTTTGGAACATGTCTGGGAATAGTCCTTAGCCATTGAAGAAAACAGAGAGGCAAGCCGATCCGGAAGTACCATATAACTGATTTTTACAGCTGCAAATAATGTACTTGAGAATGATCCCAGATAAATTACATGCTGATTATTTTTCAGGCTTTTAAGTGCCGGTATAGGCTTTCCAAAATAGCGCAGTTCACTGTCATAATCATCTTCTATTATGTAGCTGTCGTTTTCCACTGACCAGTTAAGCAGCTCATATCTTCTGCCTATAGGCATAACAGCGCCTGTGAAAACATTGTTTGAAGGGCTTACATAAGCCGCAGTTCTTATATTTGTCGGAAGTTTTTCTATTATCAGACCTTTATCAGAGACGTTTACAGATGTTATTGCAAATCCCCGGTCTCTGAAAATATTTCGTACCGGTATGTATCCGGGATTTTCCAGAGCCACGTTTTCTATGTTTATTTTTCTGAGTAAAGTAGAAAGATGGTTGGTAATCTGTTGAGTGCCGGCTCCGATGATTATCTGATCCGGAGTGCAGGATACACCTCTGGAAATATAAAGATACTTTGATATTTCGGTGCGAAGAAACAGTTCCCCCTGAGGATCGCTTTCAAAGAAAAGGGTAGGAGAATATTCTGTTATGACTTTATTCATACATTTTTTCCATTTGTTAAAGTCAAAACAGTGTGGATCATATTTCAGGTTCTCGGGAAGTGGAATCGATGTCTTTCCGCACATAGAGGAATATGATGTCAATATTTTACTTTCAGCAGGAGCAGCTTTTTTTGAGTGAGGGAAAACGTTGGTCACATAGTAACCTGACTGAGCTTTACTGTAAATATAGCCTTCTACCAGAAGCTGGTTATAACATTGTTCGATGGTGGTTACACTCAGACCGGTTGATCTTGACAGAGAGCGGAGGGACGGAAGCTTCTCACCTTCCATGATATTCCCCGTTAGGATGGCCTCTTTTATGTAATCATAGACTTGGAGATAGTAAGGTCTTTTTCTGCTTTCATCAAGCAGGGGAAGTATAGCTTTCATATAAAACTCCTAACTGTTACTATAAAAATAATTATTTTTGTATATTAATTTATATACAATTATCATGTATTATAGTATATGACAAACGAAATTATTTGAAAAGAGGTTTTATCATGGAAACAAAGTCCAATACATTCAGGATCGTACTCACAGCTCTCATGGTGTGTCTTATCATGGTGGCAATATTGTTTATAAGAGTTCCTATCCCTTTTACTCAAGGGTATGTTCATCTTGGCGATGCCATGGTTTTTTTATCGGTACTTATACTGGGATGGAAATACGGAGCTTTGGCGTCAGCTCTTGGAGGCATGTTGGGTGATATTATAGGAGGCTTTGCGGCATGGGCGCCGTGGACATTTGCCATAAAGGGAATTATGGCGCTGATATTAGGTCTTATAGTAATGAAAGCTTTTGAGAATAATGATGTGAACGGGAAAAAGTTCATTGTTTTAGAGGTTATTGGCATGGTGATCGCCGGTCTATTCATGGCCGCCGCATATTATTTTGCTGAGGGAATAATGTATGGAAACTGGGTGAGCCCTTTGCTGGGAATCCCATGGAATATAGGACAGTTTGCCGTAGGAATGATATTGTCTGTAGTTATAGCTACTGCACTTTGTAAAACTCCTGCCAGGACATATTTTACATATTCACAAAAAACCGTCACAAAGAAATAGTATAATCAAAAAAAGTAAATAAGTACGAGTTGGAAAAACTCGTACTTTTTCTTATCATGTAGCAAACATCACATTATCAAGATAATGTGATAAAGAATAGGCTGAACTGGCTTTGTACCTTGCAGTGAATAAGTTTTTAGTCTTGTATTATTATGTCGCAAAGGCTTTTCAATGATTGTCAAAAATGATAAAATTAAAAGCAATTTGGGAAACTGAAAGGGAGATGGTTATGAATATACTGAAAATCAGAGAAATGGTATTAGAAGCAGGAAGACCTAAAATCGCGGTTCCCATAGTTTCCGCAGATCCTAAGGAAATAATCGCTGAATGTGAAAGCATCAGGCAGATGCCATGTCAGATTCTGGAATGGAGAGCGGACAAATATCTCGGAGCTATAGAGAACCTTGAAGCTGCCATGGAGCAGAAAGAGTTTTATCTTGACATAATAAAGATTCTTGATGATATTAATTTTATAGCGGCGGGAATGCCTATAATATTTACCGTTCGAAGCAAATCACAGGGCGGCGATGTGCAGATGGGTCAGGAACATATAGCGGAGATAAGAAGTCTGGCGGCTCAGTCGGGTCTGGTGGATTTTATAGATATAGAGTTTTTTACTGCCGGCAGCACTGTAGATGAAGTTCTTTTGAGAAAACAGATAGACGAGGTACATAAACATAGCTGTAAAGTCATTTTGTCCCATCATGATTTTCTGGAGATGCCTAATCCTTCAGAACTTGTGGGAATAGTAAAGAGAATGGCAAATATGGGTGCAGATATCTGTAAAGTAGCGGCCATGGCATCTTCAAAAGAAGATTCGAAAAATCTGCTGAAAGCTACAGCTTTTTTAAATAAAAACGATGTGGGACCTATGATTATGATAGCTATGGGAGAGCACGGAAAACCAGCTAGGGTATCGGCAGGAAAATATGGTTCATGTATTACTTTTGCTTCCGGGAAGCAGGAATCAGCCCCCGGACAAGTAGATGTATATACTATGAAAAAATGGCTGGATGATTACTACGGAGGAGAGGAAGGCTGAATGCAGGATTTTATCAGAATAGAAAATCTGGTATTTGAATATGTAAAAGGTGAAGACAACACATCGGTAAGAGCGATAGATGATGTCAGTTTTGTGGTAGAAAAAGGAAGCTTTACTGCTGTGATTGGACAGAATGGGTCAGGAAAATCAACTCTTGCCAAGAATATAAACGGACTTCTTACACCTACGTCCGGTAAAGTTGTGGTAGATGGACTCGATACTTCTGATCATGATAATATATGGAATATACGTCAGAGGGTTGCTATGGTGTTTCAGAATCCGGATAATCAGATAGTCTCTTCCATAGTTGAAGATGATGTGGCTTTTGGTCCGGAAAACTTAGGGGTGGATCCGGTGGAGATAAGAAGGCGTGTTGATGAAGCTCTTGTCGGTGTGGAGATGTATGATTTCAGAAAAAAAGCTCCTCATATGCTGTCGGGAGGGCAGAAACAGCGTATAGCTATTGCGGGTGCTGTAGCTATGGAACCTGAATGTATAGTCTTTGATGAGCCGACGGCAATGTTGGACCCGAGAGGACGCAGTGAGGTTCTCTCGGTGATCAGAAAATTGAACAGAAGAGGCATTACAGTGTTGCTGATAACTCATTTCATGGACGAAGCGGCCCAGGCCGATAAAATCATAGTTATGGATAAAGGCCTGAAAAAAATAGAAGGAGCCCCGGCGGAGGTATTCAGAAAAGCAGATGAACTTAAAGCTTTGAGTCTTGACGTTCCTCCGGCGGTGGATTTGGCGCTGAAACTCAGAGAGAGAAATATAGATATTCCGGAAGGCATCTTGACGATAGATGATATGGTGGACTGCTTATGTCGATAGAAGTAAAAGGATTGACTCATATATACAGTGAGGGGCTGCCGCATGAATCGGTGGCGCTGGAAGATGTGAATTTCAAAGCGGAGGATGGGCAGCTTGTTGGAATAATAGGTCATACCGGATCTGGGAAGTCTACTCTGGTGCAGCATTTAAACGGTCTTTTAAAGCCGAAGACGGGATCGATCATAATTGGAGATACTGATATCACAGCAGACGGCGTTATTATGAGAGATATACGACGTAAAATAGGTCTGGTATTTCAGTATCCCGAATATCAGCTTTTTGAAGAAACAGTGGCCAAAGATGTGGCTTTTGGGCCTAATAATTTGGGACTGTCCCAGGAAGAGACTGATGAGAGAGTGAAAGAAGCTATCGAACTGGTGGGACTGGATTATGATAAAGTGAAAAATGTATCCCCTTTTGATTTATCCGGAGGCCAAAAGAGGCGTGTGGCAATAGCAGGAGTTATAGCAATGAAGCCCGAGATATTGATACTGGATGAACCTACAGCAGGTCTGAATCCGAGGGCTCATGCGGATATACTTAATATGGTGAAAAATATACATGAGACGGAACGAAATATAATATTTCTTGTTTCACATAACATGAATGATATAGCCAGAATGTCCGATAAAGTAATCGTAATGGATTGCGGGAAGGTCGCTATGGAAGGACCCCCGGCGGAAGTTTTCCTGCGGGAAAACGAGCTTAGGAATATGGGGCTGGCGCTTCCTGATTCTATGGAAATCACCATGAGGCTGAAAAGAGCCGGAATGGATATAAATTCGGTATGCCTTACTATGGACGAGGCTGCAGATGAAATAGCAAAGGTTTTAAAAAAATGATAAGAGATATAACCCTTGGACAATATTATCCCGGAAACTCGTATGTACATAAACTGGATCCGAGAGTAAAGATAATGGCGACACTTCTTTATATCGTATCCCTTTTTGTAGTAGATGATTTTCTGGGATTTGCAGTTGCTTTCGTGGGACTTGCTGTGGTGATTGCAGTATCAAAAGTTCCTCTGAAATTTATTTTGCGGGGTCTCAAACCCGTATTTTTGATAATATCTTTTACTTTTATCATCAATATGTTTATGATAAAAGGCGAGGTGTTGGTTTCCTTAGGGTTTCTGACTATAACGCGGGAGGGATTGAGGACTGCTGTATTTATGGCTGTCAGGCTGGTGCTTCTGATAATAGGATCTTCTCTTCTCACCCTTACAACTAAGCCCATAAGTCTTACTGATGGTATAGAAGCACTTCTTTCACCCTTCAAAAAAATAGGACTTCCTGCTCATGAGTTGGCGATGATGATGACTATAGCGCTTAGGTTTATACCTACTCTGCTGGAAGAGACCGATAAAATAATGAAGGCGCAGCAGGCGAGGGGAGCTGACTTTGAAAGCGGCAATATAATAAGAAGGGCCAAGGCTCTTGTGCCTATACTGGTACCGTTATTCATAAGTGCTTTCAGGATAGCTCAGGATCTGGCAATGGCTATGGAGGCAAGATGTTACGGCGGAGATATCAAAAGAACACGTATGAACGGCATGAAGCTGAGAAGCGGAGACTTTGTCGCATCGGCAATATTTATCGTGTTTATCGGACTTATAATTTTGGAAAGGATAATGCTTTAAAGGAACGGCAATGAGACAGAGAAAAGCCAAAGATCTTGATAAAAGACTGCAAGAGTGCAGTATGTATATGATAGAAAAACCGAGTGGCGGCAGTAAGAATTATTTTGCAGGCGACAGACCGCTTTTTCTGGAAATCGGCTGCGGCAAAGGTCAGTTTATATTGAAGAAAGCCATGGAACATCCCGATTCGGATTTTATTGCCATAGAAGGACAGGAAACGGTGATATTGCGGGCGCTTGAAAAAGCGGCCGGGCAGGAAAATGTATCAAATCTTAAATTCATGTTGACATTCGTTCACAGTATGGATGAGTTTTTTGATGAAGGACAACTGTCGGGAATATATCTGAATTTCAGTGATCCGTGGCCAAAGGCGAGGCATGCTAAAAGAAGGCTTACTCACAGAGATCGTCTTAAAGATTACGGATGGGCTCTTAAAAAAGGAGGTTTCATAGAGTTTAAGACGGACAATGATTATTTATACGACTTTACTCTTGAGGAAATAGACTCTGCAGGGTATGAAATAGCGGAACAGACCCGTGATCTCCACAGCAGTGAATACCCATCAAAAGATATTACCACGGAATATGAGGACAAGTTCAGCGGCAGAGGAAAGAATATAAATTACGTAAAAATAATAGTATAATTTAGGGATTATGAATTGAAGATTTTTTATCCCCTTTAAAGATTGAAAGACAGTGGATCCGGTAAAGAATTCACTGTCTTTTCAATTTTAGAATAATACTTAAAGAATGTCTATGTATTCTCCTGACAGTGCTTTATTCATACTTCGTACAGCGCAGAATTTGCCGCACATACTACATGTATCACTGTGATCTTCTTCAGGGCTTCTGCTGTCACGTATTGCTTTGGCCTTTTCAGGATCCAGCGCACATCTGAACTGCTCGTCCCAGTCAAGGTTTCTTCTGGCATCACTCATGCGGTCATCTATATCTCTTGCTCCCTGGATTCCCTTTGCGATGTCAGCTGAATGAGCGGCTATCTTTGAGGCTATGATTCCTTCTCTTACATCATCAACATCAGGCAGAGCCAGATGTTCTGCAGGAGTAACATAACATAAAAATGCTGCCCCGTTCATTGCTGCGACAGCGCCTCCTATGGCAGCTGTTATATGATCATGTCCCATTGCTATATCGGTAACTAATGGTCCCAGAACATAGAAAGGTGCTCCCATACAGATGGTTTGCTGGATTTTCATATTGGCGGCAATCTGGTCGAGCGGAACATGACCCGGGCCTTCCACCATTACCTGCACGTTATGATCCCATGCACGTTTTGTAAGCTCTCCGAGACGGACAAGCTCTTCTATCTGGCATACGTCAGTGGCATCGGCAAGACATCCTGGACGGCAGGCATCTCCCAGAGAAATGGTCACATCATACTTTTCACATATATCAAGGATTTCATCGTAGTATTCGTAGAATGGATTTTCTTCACCCGTCATAGACATCCATGCAAATACCAGACTTCCGCCTCTGCTTACAATGTTTGTTTTTCTTTTGTGTGTTCTGATCTGATCAATGGTTTTTCTGGTGATGCCGCAGTGAAGAGTAACAAAGTCCACACCATCTTCTGCGTGAAGCCGAATGACATCTATAAAATCCTTTGCTGTAAGAGTGGAAAGATCCCTCTGATAGTGGATAACGCTGTCATATACCGGGACAGTTCCTATCATCACCGGGCATTCAGAAGTAAGTCTTTGTCTAAATGGCTGAGTATTTCCGTGGCTTGACAGATCCATGATGGCCTCAGCTCCCATATCTACAGCTTTCATAACTTTTTGCATTTCTATGTCATAATCCTTACAGTCACGTGAGACGCCGAGGTTTACATTTATTTTTGTTCTCAGCATGCTGCCTATTCCTTCAGGATCAAGGCATTTATGATTTTTGTTGGCACATATTACTGCTTTTCCCTCGGCAACTAGTCCACGAAGTTTATCTACCGGCATGTTTTCCTTTTTTGCAACTGTCTCCATCTGCGGAGTCAATATTCCTTTTCTTGCGGCATCCATTTGCGTTGTATAATTCATCACTACCTCCTATTGGCTCTGTGGATAGAAAAAAGTGTATATACCTGAGGTACATACACTTTTGTAATAAACATATCTAAATATGCAAAATACATATCAATATTCCTACGTTGGCATTATCCACATCAGGTTCATGGGTCGAAGCTTTTGCTTCCTCTCAGCCTGTCTCACAAGCTCCCCATATTAAGTTTATGTGTTAATTATAGCCTTATTACAGTGTTTGTCAAGGTTCTGGTGAAAACAAAACCCGGCAGAGTATTTTCCTTGGGCCGGGTTATGATCTGTAGTCCGGTTACAGTCCTTTTATATAATCTCTGGGATCTGTGGGTTCTCCGCCTTTGCGCATTTCAAAATGAAGATGTTCCTCCTCTTCAAATTCGAATAGTGATGTCTGTCCCACCTGACCGATGGGATCTCCTTTGGAAACTATTTCGCCCAGCTCTATAAGGCCTTTTTTGGCCAGATTTCCGTATACGGACAAAGTATCGTTTCCGTGATTTATCTCAACTATGATACCCAGCTTGTCATCTTCTTCTATTCTTGTGACTGTTCCGCCGGCGCAGGCGTTTACGGCGGTTCCCACAGGGGCCGCAATATCAAGTCCGCTGTGGGTCATGTATTGGTCAAGGGTTTTTTGATATATAGGCATATCCATGGAAAAGTCCATGATAATATCGCCTGTAATGGGAACAATATATTCTGTGTCTGTTGAAGAGTCGCTGTTGTTGCCGTCGGCTGCGGAATTATCCCGACTGTCTACGATATTGGTATTCGTTTCCTCATTTTCATCAACGGCTTTTTCTTTTACAACGTCTGCCGCTTTATTACTCTGCATATTGTCTTTTATCTTGTCGATGTTTGCCTTTACGACGAAAACGGAAACGAGTGCCATCAGACAAAAGCACAGAACTAAAGCTATGGCCGGTTTGTCTTTTTGCTTTCTATCCTGTCTCATGTACGTCTCACCTCCTATAAACGTAGTATCGACAGATAAAGGAAAATTAATACTGCTAATTACTTGTAATTATGATATAATGAGCCCATATGTTTTTAGCGGCTCCGCAAGGGCAAACAGTTTGAAATTTTGGAATAACAGAGGTGATTTAACGTGTCAGAATATATTTTGGCCAGAAAGAACGAAAGGAATATACCGTTAGAGGATAAAATTTTCGGTATAAGTAACAGAGCAAAAAAAATGATTGCCGAAAAAGGCGCAGATAAAGTTATAAATGCTACTATAGGATCTCTTCTTGACGATGAGGGCAATCTGATAGTGCTGTCATCGGTAGATAAAGTGTTTAGAGATATGGATCCTGCCGATTATGCTGATTATGCGCCTATAGGCGGAATTCCTGCATTCAGGGAAGCGGTTAAAAAGGCAGCGTTTGGATCTTTTCAGCCAAAGAGTTTTACTGAGGCGGTGGCAACTCCGGGGGGTACAGGAGCGCTTAGAAACGTTATGGCCAATTATTCAGAACCGGGAGATAAAATAATAACTTCGGACTGGCATTGGGCTCCGTATAATACTATTGCCGGAGAAATAGGAAGAAGTATCGAGACTTTTTCACTTTTTACAGATGACAGGAAGTTCAATTATGAGTCTTTGAAAGAGACTGCTGTAAGACTTCTTGAGGATCAGGAAAGCCTTGTAATTATACTTAATACGCCGGCACATAATCCGACGGGTTATTCTCTTACCCCTGAAGACTGGGATAAGGTGGTGGGAGTTTTGACCGAGACCGCTCAGAGGGGCAAAGCTATAGCGCTTGTGATAGATGCCGCATATATAGATTTTGCAGGCGATGAAGAGGAATACAGAAAATTTTTGCCTAAGCTGGAAAAGCTTCCGGAAAATGTTCTTCCGATAATAGCATACAGTCTTTCCAAGACATACACTCTTTATGGTACCAGATGCGGAGCGATGATCTGCATGGCAGCAACCAAGGATATCTCTGATGAATTCAGGCGTGTCTGTGAGTATTCTTCAAGAGGTTCATGGTCCAACAGTGCTAAAGTGGCTCAGGTGATACTTTCCAGAATATACAGCGATGAAAGTCTTCTGCGGAAAGTAAACGAAGAAAGAGCTTATTACAGAAATATGCTTTTGGACAGAGGGAGAGCTTTTGAGGAGGAGGCTGCAAAAGTTGATTTGGAAACAGTGCCTTTTGATGCGGGTTTTTTCGTATCCATTCCGTGTGATAATCCTGACGAGATAAGTGCTAAGCTGGAAAAACAAGGGCTGTTTATAGTTCCTTTGGCAAAGGGGCTAAGGGTTTCTGTTGCATCTATTTCAGAAGAAAAGTGCAGAAGGATACCGGCCATGATAAAAGCGGCAATGTAAAAATATAATTATATGGCGGCAGGAAAGTTTTTAAACATTTTCCTGCCATATTTTATTGGATGTTATTGACATAAATTTACATTTATGTTATATTTTATAACATAAATATTGTTTTACATAATATAAGTCTGCTAATGAAAAAACATTTAAGCTGACTTAGCTGAAAAACAAAAGGGAAGTCTTAAGTATTGGGTTTTTTAAACAAAAGGAGAATGGTAATGAGTGGGAATGATTTTAACAGGGAGATATTTTTTGATATCGTTGAGAAGATAGGGGTGATTGCATCGTATTCAACCGGATGGAATAAGGAGTTGAATCTGGTAAGTTGGAATGGCTCAGCTCCCAAATATGATATAAGAGACTGGGCCCCTGATCATAGTCATATGTCCAGAGGTGTGACTCTTCACGAAAAAGAAATGAGATTGATGTTTGATTTGCTCCGTCATCGCGGGAAAGCAAATGATGTCGGAAACGAAGAATCTTCTGAAGATTAATCTGAGTTGCTGTAAATAACAGAAACAGGTCGGATAAAAGCAGTGTACAGTCCTGTGGTTTTTCTTTGGTGCATATGATATACTACTAGATATATTTTGTGTCACAAATGATGTCGGGCATCAAAGGGGTAATATATGAGAATTATGTTAAAGACGATATCCGGTGAGGGCTATCGGGAGATAACAAAGGCAGAACCTGTTGTATTGGAAGATCTGGTTCGTGAATTCAAATCTGTGCTGCCGTACACGGTTCTTTTAGCCAGAGTAAACGGTAAATATGAAGAACTTACATTTAATGTACAAAAAGATTCTTATATTGAATTTTTGGATATAAGGAATCACAGTGCTGATCTGGCATATCAGAACAGCCTGTCTCTTATGTATCTTAAAGCGGTGAGGGATGTGATGGGAGATGTTCCTGTAAAGATTGAGAACTCTTTGAATAAGGGCCTGTATACGGAGATCGAAGTTAAACCGCCCATAACAGAAGAACAGGTAAAAGATATTGAAAAGAGAATGAGACAGCTTGCAGAAGAGGATATCCCCATAATAAGAGAAGTATACGACCGCAAGCAGGCTATAGAACTGTGGGAAAAATATAATTATCTTGAGAAAGCCAGACTTCTTAGGGAATCTACAGATATCAGAAAAGCTAAATTTTATAGTATACAGGGGTATAGAAACTTTTTTTACGGACTTATGGTGCCATCTACAAGATATATCAGTATTTTTCAACTGATAAAGTATGGAAGAGGTGTGCTGCTTAGATTTCCGCAGCCTTCAGAGCCTGACAAAGTACCTGCTTTTGTGGATGACAAAAACATATACAGGGCTTTTGCCGAATCAAAAAAGTGGCATCGGCTTCTGGGACTGTCTTATGTGCCGGATCTCAATGACAGTATAAAGGGCGGTAAGGCTAAGGATCTGATATTATTGTCAGAAGCTCTTCATGAAAAAAAGATTGCCGAGATAGCAGATATGATTACAAAAGAGAAAAAACGTATGATTCTGATAGCAGGGCCATCTTCTTCGGGCAAAACCACTTTTGCTAAGCGTCTTTGTGTGCAGCTCAGGGTTAATGGATTGGATCCGCTGTACATGGGGACTGATGATTATTATCTGGAGAGGCATGATTCTCCGGTAGATGATGATGGGCAATATAATTTTGAGAATCTTGATGCGCTTGATATAAACTTGTTCAATGACAATATGAACAGATTGCTGTCCGGAGAGACGGTGGATCTTCCTGAATTTGATTTTATGACAGGCACTAAGGTTTTCGGAAGAAGGATAACTTCCATCGGTCGCCATCAGCCTATCATAATAGAGGGAATACACGGACTGAATGACAAACTTACAGAACGTATAGCTGACAGAGAAAAATTTAAGATATATATAAGTCCATTTACTCAGCTCAATATAGACAGGCATAACAGAGTTACAACGACGGATGGCAGGATGATAAGGAGAATAGTCAGAGATTATGAATTCAGAAACAGCTCTGCGGCGGAAACCATCGCTCAATGGCCAAAGGTAAGAGCAGGCGAGGATAAGAATATATTTCCTTACAGTATAAAAGCAGATGTTACCTTTAATTCTGCTCTGGCATATGAGCTGTCAGTTCTGAGGAAATATGCGGTACCTATTTTGAAAGAAGTAAGAAGAGAACAGCATGAATATGCAGAAGCTGTGAGACTGCTTAAATTTATTGAGTTTTTTGATGCTGTAGAAGATGAGCGGGCGATACCAAATAATTCGATTATAAGAGAGTTTATAGGCGGCAGTATTTTTGTAGAGTAAAGGAGTTTTAGAATGATTGCAGTAATAGGATGTGCCAAGGAAACGGTAAGGGTAAAAATGAGAATGCCAAGAGAAGGAAGCAGCCATATAGGTATGGGAGAGTCAGGATTTGGATCTAAGGCCAGCTGGGATGAAGAAGATGATGATATAAAAGCAAAGAACAGCGGCAGTGCTTTTAATATTGCCGTGAATTTGGCTTCATGGGGATATGATACGGAATTTATTTCGGCCGTGGGGGATGATACAGTTGGTATGGCAGTGAAAGCTGAGCTGGAATCGGCGGGAGTAGGTACCGATGGCCTCAAGATTTTTCCCGGCAGTACAGCTATAGATGTAGAATTTTTTAATATATTGGGAGATATAGAGATGTTTAGGAGTAATCGGGCTGTGCTTAAAAACATCACTCCTGAATTGTTGAAGGAAAAGGAAGAGATACTTGAAAGTGCTGAGATAATAGTAATAGATGGAACTATTCCGCAGGAATCCATTGAGTATATGTCGAAAAAATATGGAAACGACAGTGGGAAGAAGTTGTTTTTCGATCCTTCGGATCTGCCGGGCAGTATAAAGGCGGCAGAGGCTGTTTCCGGATTTTACTGCGTAATGCCTGGGAGAATGGAAGCAGAGGCTATGACCGGCGAAACTGTTCTCAGCGAGGAACAGCTTTCGGAGGCAGGAGAATTTTTCAGTAAAGCCGGGGTTCATAAAGTTATTATAACGATAAAGGGTGGAGGTCTTTATTATAAAGAGGGCTCTTGTGAAGGAATATTGAGACCGGAGCGTATGATAACTTTTGGAAGCACTTCGGGAGCCGGAGATATAGTTTCGGCGGCGGTGGCAGCAGGAACGGTTGATGGAGAAAGTATAGATAAAATAGCTGGACGTGCTATGGATAAAGCGGCTGAGTTTCTTGCTGATGTGAAAGATGAGAAACTGAGTTAACAATATACAGACTTGAATATTTTGCAGAAAGACAGGTAGACAGAGATGATAAGATATATAAACTTTATATCGGTGAGTGAATACAATAAATTAAGAGAATCGGTAGGATGGAGGCAGATTGACCGTCAAAGGGCGGAAAAGGGTCTTGATAATTCTTATTATACTATTGCTGCCTATGACGAAGAACGAGCCGTGGGATTTGCAAGAGTTATAGGTGACGGAGGATATATGTATTTGATTGCAGATGTTATGGTGGATCCTCAGTATCAGGGGCAGGGAATCGGAAAAGCGATTTTGGGATATATTAATGAATGGCTTGACAGTCTGGCTCAGGGTGATCTTTTTGTTATGGTAAATCTAATGTCAACAAAAGGAAATGAGGGTTTTTATGAGAAATCCGGATTTGTGAGAAGACCTAATGATGAAATGGGAGCCGGAATGGTGAGGTGGATAAATACTTGAATTTTGGCGTTCCGAATAAATCTATGTAAGGGAGATCTTTTTTATTGTCATTAAAAGTAATAGGGAAGCGCCTGATGTAGAAGAGCATGATGGTAAGCTGACGAGGACTGCAAAATGGAGTATTCGTCTTCTTTTGATGGTCTAAGTGGATTCCCTGCACAAATAGGATCATAGATGTGGGAAATGGCATATGGTGTGTTAGATACAAGGGAACAGAAACAAAAAAGCTGGGGCTGCAGTAAAAGTTGAAGTCAGAGGCCCTTTATATAAAGGCGGGAATTGTACTTATGCGGAGCGGCGGAGAAAAAGGACGGAAACGCCGAAAGGGGAGATATCGGCAATATGTTTTTCTGGGCGGTATGGCTTATGCGGCGGGAATGACTGATACAGCGGGCTATAATAAAAAAGAATGTTTAATTGAAGTTATTTTATTAAACGGAAAATACTAAAAGAATCGAAATTGCTTGTAAAAGCCGGTTTCGGTTCTTTTTGTTTTGAAATTATCATAATCATTTTGCAATGGTTTGGTTTCAGATGAAAGCTGTTTTCAGTTTTTTAGCAGTGAATTACTGGTATTGGGGGGCAATATCGGGATATTGTACAGAAAAAATTCTACGCAGTATTTATTGATATAGAATGTTAAAAAAATCTTGCAAAATATATAAGGGGGGGGGTATACTTCTTAAAGAGACTATCTTTTTGGGGAATTGTATATAGTCTGCTGTAAGTGTATTAAAATTAAATAGTGTGAAGGAGGAATTATGGACAAGTGTAGAATGAAAAGAAACTTGTTGATGCTGATAGCTGTGTTCATTATGGCAGCGCTTATGATACCTGTGAGTGTGTCTGCAGCAGGAACGGTAAGCGTTTCAATAGGAGGAGTGGAACTCTCTGATGGGGAAAATCTTGTCGGAGATGGGACGGCCTTATTGGATAAAGCTAATAAGACGCTTACTCTTAAAAATGTATCCTTGGAAAAGCAGGTGAGCATTGAAAAAGCTGACGGGGAATTTAATATCACAATTGAAGGCAGTTGTTTCGTAGGAAGTGAAAAGCTTCCGATTGAGGGGACTGCTATTTGGGGGGATAATTCTGTATCAGCGCTGAATATTGATATCAATGAGGGCGCTGTACTTTCTCTTTATTCTAAAGGAGGTAATAGTGTATATGCTTCTGGCGGTGATTTGAATATTTCGGGACCGGGAAAACTGGTGGCAGAGTCAGTATCAGGACAGAATGGGGCGTTTCCTCCTGTATGTGCGAGCAATGATATTTTTCTGAAAGGCGGTTTGAATGCGCATCTTGTTTCTGATTGGCATGGGATATATACTGGTGGAGGAGACATATATGTTGAAGATTCAGCGGTAGATATTGATGCAGAAGGCGCGGGAATATTTTCTCAGTCAGATCCATCATCTATAGTCCTGAAAAACAGTAAGCTGAATATTGATGTGTATACAGAGGCGGCAGTATTTTGCGAATCAGGAAGTATTATTGTAGACAATACTAAAATGGATGTAAGCAGCAGTCTTGAAAAATTCCCTCTTGATCCTGACGATCCGGATTCTGATTCTGATTATGTAGGATATGTTTTGTATAGCGGGAGTGATATTACAATAAAAGGAGCTGACACAGAAATAAAAGGAAAGACGGGCCTGGGGATTTCCGCTGATGGCGGCAAAGTCAGCATTGAAGGCGGTAACATAGATATGGAGACTATGGATGTATCTATTTTGGGATGGGACGGAATAGATATCACAGGCGGAATTGTTAACCTTTATTCTGAAACGCAGAGCGCAATTCTGGCTCGTAGCGGAGCGCTTACTATTACAGGAAATGGCACAAAAATTACAGCAGCCTCCAATAATAAAGATATTGCAACTATACGTAATTTTTCAGATGGAGGAATTCATCTTGACGCCGATGTAACTGCTGAAAATAAAGCTGGCGGAAGACCTTTTGAAGGAGTTAAAAAAGACCTCTCTGTAGCTATAACAATGGGTGATGGATTCAGTGCTGTTGGACTGAAAGTTTATACGACAGAAAAAGGTCATTCCTATTTCATCAAGGCGGATTCAGAGACAAATGAGCCTGTCACAGGCTCAGTAGAAGTTTGCGGACATGTATGGAAAGAACCTATATGGGCATGGGGGAATGATAATTCCTCTGCATCAGCAACATTTATATGCGAAAAAGATGCTGATCATAAAGAATCGGTAGTAGCTCAGATAATCAGCCAAACTACTGAAGCAACTTTTGATAAAGACGGAAAAATCATATATACTGCAACAGTAGATTTTGAAGGTAAACAGTATACTGATGAAAAAGTTCAGGTTATTCCTGCGCTGGGAACCGGAGGAGAAACAGTGCAGCCGGAAAAAGACGATGAAAGTGCAGCAACAGGAGATGGCAGCAATATGGTTCTTTGGGCGGTATTGCTTTTGGCAGCGGGAACGACAGGAACAGTAGTTTATAATAGACGCAAGAATGCGTAATTATCTTATGAGAAACCGGTGAAAGATTTTTGCTTCAAGGTATTCTGAGAGTAGATAGTTTAAGTGATAAGGAAGATCTGCAGCAGTTTAAAAAAACTGTTTCGGATCTTTTTTCATATACAAAAAAGATTTGTTATCAGAAAACCTTTTGAGATATGAGAAAGATTTCATAGCGATTTGCAGGTATATGGGAAAATCAGGGATTTGTATCTTTTCTTTTTTAGTTATGCAATCTTATTGAGGTCTTTTTTTCGCAAAGCAAAAAATAATGAAGCGTTATGGTGTAAACAAAAGGATTGCTCCTGTCAAAAAAGAAACACAACGATACGTGTGCGTGTAAAAGACCATATAAACATTGAAAATACAAGATTTTTAATGAACAAAAAACATAAAAAACTTTTCTTAAAACTATTGCATAAATTTGAATAATGTTATATACTACAAAGGCTTGTGTAAGGCGATGAGGTGGGAAGTTACCTTGCTATAGGAGAATTTTCACTGAGAATTGTCCCCACAAAAGATGGGGGCGAAGGGATTCGCTGATTTTTTGTTTTGTGTAAAATATAGGGAACACACGAAACCGTGTACGAAGCAAGCGAAACCACTGTGCACGCGCTGAGAACCGCCGAAACTGCGGCTTCGGGAGGAACTCGTAAGTGGGAAAATCAAGTTTTAAAGAACCCCTTGTACGAGCATAGCGAAAACAGTACAAAAAATTTAGGAGGAAAGAAATGAGCGAATTACAAAAAATCAGAATTAAGCTTAAAGCTTATGATCACGCACTTCTTGATCAGTCTGCAGCTAAAATTGTTGAGACTGCCAAGAAAACAGGCGCCGAAGTCTCCGGCCCTATTCCGCTTCCTACAGAGAAGGAAGTGGTTACTATTTTGAGAGCTGTTCACAAATATAAGGATTCAAGAGAACAGTTCGAACAGAGAACACATAAGAGACTGATCGACATTACAAGTGCTACGGCAAGAACAACAGACGCGTTGACTAAACTGGATCTGCCGGCAGGTGTCGATATCGAAATCAAGCTCTAACAGACAAGAGCGATGTTAAATAAAAAGCGAAGGGAACTCCCTTAGTATGAGCAGACCTTAAGAATTGTGGTGAAAACCGCAGGGCTTGCGCAGTAGCTTTCAGCCAAATCAGAGATTTGGGAAAGACTTGCAGCAGACCTGCCGCGATTTTCAGGACAAATCGGGCTAGGGCTTGCTCCGCTGTAAGAAATGATTGTGCCTGAGTTCCGGAGGCGGGACGAAAGGACAAGGAGGAGGAAAAATAAACCATGAAAACAATTTTAGGTAAAAAGATGGGCATGACTCAGATCTTTACCGAGCATGGTACAGTAGTACCTGTAACGGTAGTAGAAGCTGGTCCTATGACGGTAACACAGATAAAGACTGTCGAGACTGATGGATACAATGCGGTACAGTTCGGTTATGAAGATGCAAAACCGCAGAGAGTCAATAAGCCTATGACAGGACATTTCGACAAAAATGAAATTGCTCCTAAGAAACATTTGGCAGAGTTCAGACCCGAAGAAGGTGAGACTTATGAAATCGGTCAGCAGATAACAGTTGCAGATTTTGAAGCCGGAAAGAAGCTGGATGTAACAGGAACTTCAAAGGGTAAAGGAACTCAGGGTAATATTAAAAGACACGGACACCACAGAGGTCCTATGAGTCACGGCTCAAAGCACAAGAGACTTGCCGGAGCTCTGGCAGCCGGTACTTATCCTTCAAGAGTATTTAAGGGTAACGCAGGTCCGGGAAGAATGGGTCGCGAAACAGTGACTGTTCAGAACGTTGAACTGGTAAAAGTTATAGAAGAGCAGAACCTTATGCTGATAAAGGGCGCGGTTCCCGGAAATAAAGGCGGAATCGTTCGTATCCAGTATGCAGTTAAAGGTCAGAACAAATAGATGACTTCAGGAAGGAGGAAGTAAGATGTCAAAAGTGACAATGCTAAACATGGCAGGTCAGGAAGCCGGACAGATCGAATTAAAAGATGAGATATTCGGCATCGAACCAAACCAGAATGCAGTTCATGCAGTAATAAAAAACATTTTAGCCAACAGAAGACAGGGAACACAGTCTGCTAAAACCAGAGCTGAAGTCAGAGGAGGAGGCAGAAAGCCTTTCAGACAGAAAGGTACAGGCCGACACAGACAGGGAAGCACGACAGACCCTTCACAGATAGGAGGAGGTGTGGTATTTGCACCGAAGCCAAGAAGCTACAGATACACATTGCCTAAGAAGTTAAGAAGGCTGGCGATGTTGTCGGCGCTTTCTTCAAAAGCTGCTGAAAATGAGCTTATCGTTATGGACGAGATTAAGTTCGATCAGCCTAAGACAAAGGAAATGATAAAAATGCTGGAAAACGTAAAAGCCGGCAAAAAGGCATTAATCGTAATGGCTGAAAAGGACGAAAACACAATAAGGTCCGCAGCCAACATCAAGGGAGTAAGAACAGCTCTTGTTACAACAATGAACGTATATGACATTATCAATCATACGAACTTCATCGTAACAAAAGAAGCCGTAAAAAAGATTGAGGAGGTGTACTCATAATGAAAACGCCTTACGATGTAATAATAAAGCCTGTTATTTCTGAAAAAAGTATGGAAGATGCGCAGGTTAAAAAATACACATTCAAGGTTGCAGTAGACGCTAACAAGACAGAAGTCAAGAATGCGGTTGAAGAGATTTTTGATGTGGAAGTCGCTAAAGTGAATATCATGAACGTTGTAGGAAAACAGAAGAGAATGGGAAGATACGTAGGTATGACCGCGGCCAGCAAGAAAGCGATCGTAACTCTTACAGAAAAAAGTAAGGAAATCGAATTCTTCCAGAGTCTGTAATATAGGAGGTAGGAAACGATGGGAATTAAAAAATACAATCCGACCAGTCCTGGTTTGAGAGGCATGACGGTTTCCACTTTCGAGGAAATCACTTGTGATAAACCGGAAAAGTCGCTTACAGTAACTCTTAAAAAGCACTCGGGAAGAAATTCAAGAGGTAAGATCACTGTAAGACACAGAGGCGGCGGATACAGACCTAAGTACAGAATAATAGATTTTAAGAGAAATAAAGACGGAATACCGGGAACTGTAGCCACTATAGAATATGATCCTAACAGAACAGCCAATATAGCTCTTATTAATTATGCGGATGGTGAAAAGAGATATATCATCGCTCCAAACAAGCTGACTGTAGGTTCGGTAATAGAGTCAGGCGCGGAAGCCGACATCAAGATCGGTAACGCTCTGCCGCTGGCAAACATCCCTGTGGGTACAGTGATACACAACGTTGAGCTTAAGCCGGGAAAAGGCGGACAGATGGTAAGATCTGCAGGAAACGGCGCGCAGCTCATGGCTAAAGAGGGAAATTTCGCACAGGTGAGACTGCCTTCCGGCGAAGTTAGAAAAGTAAGAATCGAATGCAGAGCCACTATCGGTGAAGTAGGCAATCTCGATCATCAGAATATCCAGATTGGTAAAGCCGGAAGAAAAAGACATATGGGCATAAGACCTACTGTCAGAGGTTCTGTAATGAACCCTAATGATCACCCACACGGCGGTGGTGAAGGTAGAGCAAGTATCGGTAGGGTAAGTCCTGTTACACCTTGGGGTAAACCTGCTCTCGGATATAAGACGAGAAAAAAGAAGAAAGATTCAAACAGATATATCGTAAAGGGTAGAAGAGAAAAATAGTAGGAAGGAGCATAAACAATGGGTAGATCACTTAAAAAGGGTCCTTTCGTAAACGCTAAGCTGCTTAAGGCGATAGAAGAGCTGAATGCGGCTAACGATAAGAAAGTAATCAAGACATGGTCAAGACCATCCACAATATTCCCGCAGATGGTGGGACACACGATCGCAGTGCATGATGGAAGAAAGCATGTCCCTGTATATATCACAGAAGACATGGTAGGTCACAGGCTGGGAGAATTTGCTCCTACAAGAACCTACAGAGGACACTCTGCGGATAAGAAAGTAGATTAAGAAAAGGAGATAATTGAGAATGGAAGCAAAAGCAATTGCAAAATATGTAAGAATGTCTCCTATCAAGCTTAAGCCTGTTACTGATCTGGTAAGAGGAAAAGATTTAAACGAGGCATTGAACATTTTGAAGTTCACTCCCGGAAAAGGAGCAGAAATAGTAGAGAAGGTTGTTAAATCAGCTGCTGCAAACGCAGATGTCAAAGAAATGAATACGGACAATCTTTATGTCGCTGAAGTTTATGCTAACCAGGGACCGACTATGAAAAGATGGAGAGCCGGATCACAAGGCAGAGCATCAATAATCTTGAAGAGAAGCAGTCATGTAGGCGTTACTCTTAAGGAAAAGAATTAAGATAGGAGGTTCGATTAATGGGTCAGAAAGTAAGTCCTCATGGACTGAGAGTAGGCGTAATAAAAGATTGGGATTCAAAATGGTATGCTGATAAGAATAAATTTGCAGATTACCTTGTTGAAGATAATAAAGTAAGAGAATTCGTAAAGAAAAAGCTGTATACTGCAGGAGTATCAAAGATTTTGCTTGAAAGAGCGGCAGAAAACAAATTAAAAGTAATTGTTCTTACAGCTAAGCCGGGCATGGTTATCGGAAGATCCGGAACAGGTATCGATGATCTTAAGGCAGAGCTTGAAAAGATGACTAAGAAAACGATTCTCATAGATATTAAAGAAGTAAGAAGAGCGGAATTAGACGCGCAGCTTACAGCTGAAAGCATTGCTCAGGCTCTTGAACGAAGAGTTTCATTCAGAAGAGCCATGAAGCAGGCTATCGGCAGAACTATGAAGGCCGGTGCTAAGGGAATCAAAGTTTTAGCGTCAGGAAGACTTGGCGGCGCAGAAATCGCAAGAAATGAAAAGTACAGCGAAGGTAACGTGCCACTTCATACACTGAGAGCTGACATCGACTATGGCTTCGCAGAAGCAGATACAACTTACGGCAAATTAGGCGTAAAGGTTTGGATAAACCACGGAGAAATTCTTGACAAAGGCCTTAAGAGCCCTGTTCCTGAAGAAAAGAAGGACAGAAGAGACGGCAAAAAGAGAGGCGACAGACGTCAGAGAAGAGATGGTGAAAGAAGACCTCGAAGAGATGACAGAAGAAATGAGAGAAATGAGATTCCTAAGGCTGTTAACCAGAGAGTAAGAAAGGTTAAGAAAGTTGAACCTGCAGAGGAGGCAGCTGCAGCTCAGGAAGCACAAGTTCAAGAAGCACAGACTACTGCTGAAGCACCTGCGTCAGCAGAAGCCAACGAATAGACATTAGTGAAAGGAGGACGTCGTCATGTTAATGCCAAAGCGCGTTAAACGTAGAAGAGTCCACAGAGGCAGAATGAAAGGCAAGGCTACAAAAGGCAATACTGTCACTTATGGTGATTATGGTCTTGCCGCAACGGAATGTGGATGGATAACTTCAAATCAGATAGAAGCAGCCAGAATAGCTATGACCAGATCTGTTAAGAGAGGTGGTAAGGTTTACATCAAAATCTTCCCTCATAAACCAGTGACTAAGAAACCTGCAGAAGTACGTATGGGTTCCGGTAAAGGTGCTCCTGAGTATTGGGTAGCAGTAGTAAAACCAGGCAGAGTTATGTTTGAGATCGAAGGTGTTACAGAGGATCAGGCAAGAGAAGCGATGAGACTTGCAGCACACAAACTGCCGGTTAAGTGTAAATTTGCCATCAAAGGCCAGGAATTAGCAAAGGGTGGTGAAGCATAATGGAATTGAAGAAAATCAGAGAAATGTCAGAAGCGGAACTGAATGCAGAGTTAACAAAGATGAAAAAAGATCTTTTTAATCTCAGATTCCAGCACGTTACAGGTCAGCTCGAAAATCCGATAAAAATGCGTGAAACAAAGAGAGATATCGCCAGAGTTAAGACCATTATCAGAGAAAAAGAACTTGCAAAGGCTCAAGGATAACGGAAAGGAGGATGTATTATGGCAGTTGAAAGAAACAGAAGAAAGACAAGAGTTGGCATGGTTGTAAGCGACAAGATGGATAAGACAATTGTCGTAGCCGTTGAAGACTTCGTAAGACATTCCCTTTACGGAAAGGCTGTAAAGAGAACTAAGAAGGTCAAGGCTCACGACGAGAACAATGAATGCCAGATCGGTGATAAAGTTAGAATTATGGAAACAAGACCTCTGTCCAAAGATAAGAGATGGAGACTTGTTAATATTGTTGAGAAAGTGAAGTAAAGGAGGCGCCTAACAATGATTCAGACTGAAACAAGATTAAAGGTTGCTGACAACTCCGGCGCTAAAGAACTTTTATGTATACGTATTTTAGGCGGAACAAGCCGTCAGTATGCCAATATCGGTGATGTGATCGTTTGCGCAGTGAAGGATGCGACACCGGGTGGAGTTGTAAAGAAAGGCGAAGTAGTCAGAGCCGTTGTTGTAAGAACGAAGCATGGTGCCAGAAGAGCAGACGGCAGCTATGTGAAGTTTGACCAGAATGCAGCAGTAATTATAAAGGAAGATTTACAACCGGTTGGAACCCGTATTTTCGGCCCTGTAGCAAGAGAGCTGAGAGAGAAGGGCTTCATGAAGATAGTGTCCTTGGCACCGGAAGTATTATAGGAGGTGTACGAGATGCGAATTAAGAAGGATGACACAGTAATCGTGCTTGCCGGTAAAGATAAAGGTACAATCGGTAAAGTATTGAAAGCTATGCCTAAAGAGGGCAAAGTAATAGTAGAAGGTGTTAATGTTCAGACAAAACATCAGAAGCAGACTCAGAAAGAAGCTGCTGAGATAAAGCATCAGGAAGGGCCGATTGATGTTTCGAACGTTATGTACTACGATACGAAAGCAAAACAGCCGAGCAGAGTCGGCTATAAAGCAGAAGACGGTAAGAAGGTCAGAATAGCTAAAAAGACCGGAGCCGTAATAGACTAAGAAAGGAGGAGACGATTTTGGCAAGATTAAAGGAATCTTATAAAAACGACGTGTTCCCGGCATTGATGGAACAGTTTAAATATGACAACGTAATGGAAGTACCTAAGCTTGAAAAGGTTACTATCAACATGGGACTTGGTGAAGCTAAGGAAAACGCCAAGATATTGGAGAGTGCCGTTGAGGAGATCAGTCTGATAGCAGGCCAGAGACCTGTGGTAACAAGGGCGAGAAAGTCTATCGCAAACTTTAAAGTAAGACAGGGAATGCCTGTAGGCGCCAAAGTTACTTTAAGAGGCGAAAACATGTATACCTTCATCGACAAGCTTTTCAACATCGCTCTTCCGAGAGTAAGAGACTTCAAAGGAGTAAGCAAGAATTCATTTGACGGAAGAGGAAATTACTCAATGGGTATCAAGGAACAGCTGATATTCCCTGAGATCAACTATGATAAGGTTGATACCATAAAAGGAATGAACATCGTATTCACTACAACGGCTGATACTGATGAAGAAGCAGCAGCATTGCTGGCAGGACTTGGTTTGCCGTTTGAAAAGTAAAGAAATTACCATTGATAACGGAGTTGCCGTGAGGTAAATTTCTTTGAAATTTCCTCGACTACGCTCGAAAATTATAATAGGAGGGAAAGAATGGCTAAAACATCTCTCAAAGTGAAGCAGCAGAGAAAACCTAAGTTTTCAACACGTGCGTATTCAAGATGCAGAATATGCGGAAGACCACATTCAGTGCTGAGAAAATATGGTATTTGCCGTATTTGCTTCAGAGAGCTTGCTTATAAGGGTGAGATCCCTGGTGTTAAAAAGGCAAGCTGGTAAAAATATAAGTTAAAACTACTATCCGTAAAGTTGCGGTTTACGAGACGTCGTTGGTCGCCACGCGCTGAAGCGCTGCGACATATGACGGCGCACATTCCATCACTCTGCTCTTAGGAGCAATCGTGAGGACAAGTGCTGCAATACTAACGGAGGAAGGAGAACAGAATAATGACAATGACAGATCCTATTGCAGATATGCTGACGAGAATCAGGAATGCAAATACTGCAGGTCATAAGACAGTTGATATCCCGGCGTCAAAGATGAAGAAGGCAATAGCTGGGATATTGAAGGAAGAAGGATATATCGAGGATTTTGCTGTAGCTGAAGATAATAAGCAGGGTGTTATAACAGTTACAATGAAGTATGGTCCTAATAAAGAAAAGGTTATAAGCGGAATAAGAAAGATTTCAAAGCCGGGTCTTAAGTCATATGCTAAGGCTAATGAAATCCCAAGAGTTTTAGGAGGCTTAGGCATCGCAGTAATCTCCACTTCAAAGGGTGTTATCAGCGATAAAGAAGCAAGAAAACTTGGAATCGGCGGAGAAGTAATTTGTTATGTATGGTAGGAGGAAATAAAAATGTCAAGAATAGGTAAAAAACCCATCAATCTTCCTGCCGGCGTAGAGGTCAAAGTAGACGATAAAAATGTCGTTACGGTGAAAGGCCCTAAAGGCGAATTGCAGGAAAAGGTCAGCGAATTATTAACTATAGAAAATAAAGACAATGTAGTTACAGTATCAAGAACAGGTGACGATGCTGAGAGAAGAGCTCAGCACGGTCTGGCAAGAGCCCTTATAAGCAATATGGTGATCGGCGTTACTGAAGGTTATGAAAAGAAACTTCAGCTTGTGGGCGTTGGTTATAAAGCTGAGAAAAAGGGAAAGAAGCTGGTTATGAATCTCGGTTACTCACATCCTGTAGAGATGGAGGATCCTGACGGGATCACAACAGAGGCGCCGGATGCTACAACTATTATCGTTAAAGGTATAGACAAAGCGAAGGTCGGAAACTATGCTGCGAATATCAGAGCTTGGAGAATACCTGAACCTTACAAAGCTAAAGGTATCAGATACGAAGACGAATATATCCGCAGAAAAGAAGGTAAGACCGGGGCTTCATCATAAAGAAAGGAGTAAAATAAAATGGCTAAAGAAAGCAGAAATGATAAGCGTGTCGCCAGACATCAGAGAATTAGAAAAAACGTTTATGGAACTCCTGAGAAGCCTAGACTTTGCGTTTTCAGAAGTAGTAAGAATATTTCCGTTCAGGTTATCGACGATGTAAACGGAGTTACACTTGCTTCAGCATCGACTGTCGACAAGGAATTAAAGTCCGCAATCGGATACGGCGGTAACAAAGATGCTGCAAAAGCAGTAGGAGAAGCTATTGCAAAGAGAGCACTTGCTAAAGGTATAGAAGAAGTTACCTTTGACAGAGGCGGATTCCTTTATCACGGAAGAGTTAAGGAACTGGCTGACGGTGCTCGTGAAGCAGGTTTGAAGTTCTAACAGGAGGTAAGTTGAATGCGAAATACTATAGATGTATCAAAGCTGGACTTAAACGAAACTATCGTAAGCATAAGACGTGTTGCCAAAACCGTTAAGGGCGGAAGAAACATGCGATTCAGTGTTACAGTAGTAGTAGGTGACGGAGACGGACACGTAGGAGTTGGTCTCGGTAAGGCTCAGGAGATTCCTGAAGCAGTAAGGAAAGCTACAGAAGATGCAAAGAAGAACATTATATCGGTTTCTACAGTAGGAACTACGATTCCTCACAGAAATCTTGGTATTTTCGGCGCTGGAAAAGTGCTGCTGATGCCGGCTGCTCCGGGTACCGGAGTAATTGCGGGTTCATCGGTTCGTACTGTTTTAGAAGCGGCGGGTATTAAGGATATAAGAGCTAAGTCCATCGGCTCCAATAATACCGGAAACATGGCTTATGCAACATTAGTCGGACTTAAGAGCCTTATGACTTTGGAAGAAGTCGCAGCTAAAAGAGGAAAGACTAAGGAAGAGATTTTAGGATAGAGGGAGGAAGAAACAATGGCAAAGATGATTAAGATCACATTGACAAAAAGTGTTATTGGCGCTTCCCCAAAGCAGAAAAAAGTTGTAGAAGCGTTGGGACTTAAGAAGATGCACCAGTCAGTAGAACTTGTTGACTCCCCTGTAACAAGAGGAGCGATAAACAAAGTACCGCATCTTTTGACTGTAGAAGAACTATAGGATAGGAGGTGACGGATAGAATGAAACTTCATGAATTAAAAGCTGTTCCTGGTGCTACTAAGGCACCTAAGAGAAAAGGCCGTGGTACAGCGACAGGTCAGGGAACTACTGCCGGAAGAGGTATGAACGGACAGAACTCAAGAAGCGGAGGCGGTGTAAGACCTGGCTTTGAAGGCGGACAGATGCCTCTTTACAGAAGAATTCCAAAGAGAGGATTTACTAATATCTGGAGAACAGAATACACTGCTTTGAACGTTGAGGATCTCAATAGATTTGATGCGGGAACGGTAATCACACCGCAGCTTCTGGCAGAAGCCGGCATAGTTAAGCAGGTTAAAGACGGAATAAAGATTTTAGGAAATGGAACTATCGAGAAGAACTTTACTGTTCAGGCTCATAAGTTCAGCAAGACTGCAGTAGAGAAAATAGAAGCTGCCGGAGGAAAGGCAGAGGTGATCTAATGGAGATGATCAGAACAGTCGCTAAAGCTTGGAATATTCCTGATATCAGGAAGAAAATCATATTTACGCTTGTTATGCTGTTGATTTTCAGAATAGGCTCCCAGATCCCCGTTCCGGGAATTGACAGAGAGATTCTTGCCCAAACCTTTGATAGCGAAACAGGACTTTTTGCTCTGTTTAATCTGTTCTCGGGAGGCGCATTCAGTAACTTTACTATATTTGCGTTAAGTATCACGCCATATATTACGGCCTCCATCATTCTTCAGCTTTTGACAATAGCCGTCCCTTCACTGGAAAGATTGGCAAAAGAGGGAACCGAAGGAAGAAAAAAAATTGCTCAGTATACTCGTTATCTTACGGTTGTTCTGGCGATCATACAGGCGATAGGTGTTTCGATAGGGCTCTTCAGACAGGCTCTTATCAGCACCGACGTCTTTTCGGTAGCCGTGATAGTTCTGGTGCTTACAGCAGGAACATCATTCCTGATGTGGTTGGGTGAGCAAATAAACGAATACGGTATCGGAAACGGTATATCGTTGATAATATTCGCAGGAATAGTTTCAAGACTGCCTGCTGCTATCCAAGAAATATGGGTAAAGTTACAGGATGGCAGCATGAGTATCGTTACACTGATAATATTCGTGCTGTTCTGCGTTCTGGTAATCGTAGGCATCATAGAAGTTCAGCAAGGTCAGAGAAGAATCCCGGTTCAGTATGCTAAGAGAGTTGTGGGAAGAAAGATGTATGGGGGGCAGGCCACTCATATTCCGCTTAAGGTAAATCAGGCAGGTGTTATTCCCGTAATATTCGCTATGTCATTCCTACAATTTCCACTTACAATTACGTACTTTATGGACAGTGACAGCGGTGCTGCGGCTTGGATTGAAAAATGGCTTTCTCCTACAGGAACACCGGGTGTTTGGGTATATGCGATTTTTAACATAGTTTTAATAATCTTCTTCACTTACTTCTATACATCTGTGACTTTCAATCCTTTGGAAGTAGCTCAGAATATGAAAGCAAACGGAGGATTTATACCTGGTATAAGACCGGGAAAGGCTACGGTTGAATACTTAAACAGAGTTATGACAAGAATTACCTTTGTAGGAGCATTGTTCTTGGCAGCAGTTGCTATCCTGCCTACAGTAGTGAGTCAGTTGGGAGGACTTAATTTCCACTTTGGAGGAACGTCACTTCTGATAGCGGTAGGGGTAGCTCTGGATACTATGAAACAGCTGGAGCAGCAGATGGTAATGAGAAACTATCAAGGTTTCTTAAAATAAATATTCCTTAAAAGAATTAGTGGAGGTAGTAAGTATGAATTTAATATTATTAGGCCCTCCGGGAGCCGGAAAAGGTACCCAGGCAGCCAAGATAATCGAGAAATACAATATTCCTCATATATCAACAGGTGATATCTTCAGAGCTAATATCAAGGAAGGTACTGAACTTGGCAAGAAAGCCCAGGAATATATGAATAAAGGTGAATTGGTTCCCGATGAACTGGTGGTAGAGATCGCTACAGACAGACTCAAAGCGGATGACTGCAAAGACGGATTTCTTCTTGATGGATTCCCGAGAACAGTATTTCAAGCTGAAAAGCTTGATGAATTTCTTGCCGGACAGGGCAAGAAGATAGATCATGTTCTGGATATAGATGTAAATAAAGAGGAGCTTATGATAAGGCTCACAGGAAGAAGAGTCTGCAAGACTTGCGGAGCATCCTTCCATGTTGTGAACATCCCTCCTAAAGTTGAAGGTATCTGCGATGTGTGCGGGGCACCCCTTATTCAGAGAGCTGATGACAATGAGGAGACAGCTGCCAACAGGATCGAAGTTTATAATAACGAAACCAAACCGCTCATAGATTACTATGAAAAAGCCGGAAACATATCACATATAGACGGTACGATAGGTCTGGAAAACGTATTCAATGCTATAGTGGATATATTAGGTGAGTAAGCATGATTATTATTAAATCGGATCAGGAAGTAGATTTGATGAGAGAGTCGGGGAAGGTGACAGGATTTATTCTGAAAGAACTTGAAAGTTTCATCAGACCCGGCATATCTACCGCGGATATAGACAAATTTGTTGAAGACACTATAAGAAAAAACGGAATGATACCTACCTTTAAAGGGTATGGCGGATTTCCTGCCAGCGCATGTGTATCGATAAACGATGAAGTTGTGCATGGTATTCCTGAAAAGAAGAGAATCATTAAAGAAGGCGACATCGTCAGCGTAGATGTAGGATCTACTTATAAAGGATATGTCAGCGATGCTGCGAGAACGTATGGTGTAGGCCAGATAAGTGATATCGCGCAGAAGCTCATAGATGCAACGAGAGACAGTTTTTTTTCCGGTCTTGAGTTTTGCAAGGTTGGTTGCAGGCTGTCAGATATTTCTCATGCAATCCAGACTAAAGCAGAAAGCGAAGGATTTTCTGTGATACGGGATTTCGTAGGACACGGCGTGGGACAGAATATGCATGAAGAACCGCAGATTCCTAATTACGGCAAAGCAGGGAGAGGTCCGAGACTTGCAAAAGGTATGGTCTTTGCTATCGAGCCTATGATATGCGAAGGCGGATATGATGTCAGGACTCTTTCTAATGACTGGACTGTAGTTACTTTGGACGGTAAGCTGTCAGCCCATTATGAGAATACTGTGGTTATAACCGATGGTGAGCCTGAATTGCTCACTTTGGCTGACTAAAAGCGAGGTGTTAAAAATGGCGAAGAAGGATGTCATAGAAGCGGAAGGTAAGGTAATTGAAGCGCAACCTAACGCAATGTTCATTGTAGAACTTGAAACCGGGCATAAAGTATTAGCACATGTTTCCGGTAAAATAAGAACTAATTATATCAGAATTATCCCCGGGGATAAGGTGAAAGTAGAATTATCACCGTATGATCTTACCAGAGGCAGGATCACATGGAGAGGCAAAGCGTAGAAGGAGGATTAAAATGAAAGTCAGAGCTTCCGTAAAGCCTATCTGCGAAAAGTGTAAGGTAATCAAGAGAAAAGGCAAGGTAATGGTTATCTGTGAAAATCCTAAGCATAAGCAGAGACAGGGCTAAAAGAAAAAGAATTTCTATCGGGTTAAAAGAATGCCTGATTGTAAGGCAGTGGCTTTTAACTAAACAAGGTTTATAGAAAAAATAGTTTGTGTATACATTTTATGTATAAGCATAGATATTTTTTCCATATAAATATATGTGTAACATAAAAGAACATCCCGTTTATATTACGACCGCCGACATAAGTCTTCGGTGTGGATACGTGACGGAAGATGGGAATAGGAGGAAAATATGGCTCGTATAGCCGGTGTAGACTTACCAAACGAAAAAAGAATCGAAGCAGGTCTCACCTATATCTACGGTATAGGCTGGGCGACTTCAAGAACAATCTTAGAAAAGACCGGAATAAACCCTGACACAAGGGTAAAAGATCTCACAGAAGATGAGGCCGGTAAGATCAGAAAAGTTATTGAATCCGATTACATGGTGGAAGGTGATCTCAGAAGAGATGTCAATATGAACATCAAGAGACTCATGGAGATCGGATGTTACAGAGGGATCAGACACAGAAGAGGTCTCCCTGTAAGGGGTCAGAAGACCAAGACAAACGCCAGAACAAGAAAAGGTCCTAAAAAGACTGTAGGAAGAAAGAAGAAGTAAAGGAGGTAGATTGATATGGCTAAAGCTGTAAAAAAGGCTGTTAGAAAGAAAAGAAAAGAACGTAAAAATGTTGAAAAAGGCCAGGCTCATATTCAGGCTACCTTTAACAATACATTGGTGACCCTGACTGATATGGCAGGAAATGCCCTCTCATGGTCGAGCGCAGGTTCGCTGGGCTTCAAGGGTTCAAGAAAGTCAACTCCGTTTGCTGCGCAATCAGCTGCTGAAGAAGCTGCAAAGGGAGCTATGGAGCACGGGTTAAAGACAGTAGAAGTTTATGTAAAAGGCCCTGGATCCGGCAGAGAAGCAGCTATTAGAGCTCTTCAGACTGCAGGTCTTGAAATCACGATGATTAAAGATATCACGCCGATACCGCACAATGGATGCAGACCGCCTAAGCGCAGAAGAGTCTAATAGAGGGGAGGAAAACGATTATGGCAGTAAACAGAGATCCTATTTTGAAGAGATGCAGATCCCTTCAGATCGATCCAAGTCACTTGGGTATTTTTAAGGAGTCAAAGAGAGCTCCTCAGAAAAGCATGAAAAAAATGAGCGAATACGGCCTTCAGCTTCGCGAGAAGCAGAGAGCAAAATTCGTTTACGGAGTTCAGGAAAAACAGTTCAGAAATACATTTGAAAAAGCATCAAAGAAAAAGGGTATCACAGGTGAAAACCTTTTGATTATGCTGGAGAAGAGACTGGACAATGTAGTTTACAGAATGGGACTTTCATTGACCAGAAGAGAAGCAAGACAGCTGGTTGTTCACGGTCACTTCACGGTAAATGGTAAAAAAGTGAACATTCCTTCCTATCAGGTAAAGGCGGGAGATGTGATCAAGGTTAAGGAAAAGAGCGTAAGCTCACCTAAGTTCCAGGAGATCAAGGATATGACTGTAGGGATTCCTCAGTGGCTCACTGTTGACAGAGAAAAGCTGCAGGGAACAGTTCTCGCTGATCCTACAAGAGAACAGATAGACACGCCAATAGAAGAACACTTAATCGTCGAATTGTATTCCAAGTAATCCATTGACTGACCGTTACAGTTTTGGAATGAAAAGGAGGGTTTTGAGTGATAGAAATCGAAAAACCAACAATCGAATGTATATTTTCAGACGAAGATTCCAATTATGGAAAATTCGTAGTAGAGCCTCTTGAGAGAGGCTATGGCACTACCCTTGGAAACAGCCTGAGAAGAATTCTTTTGAGTTCACTTCCGGGCGTTGCCGTTACTTCGGTCAAGATCGATGGTATTCTTCATGAGTTTTCTACCATTCCGGGAGTAAAAGAGGATGTTACTGAAATTATTCTCAATCTCAAAAAGCTTGCAATAAAGCTTAGCGGTGAAAATACAAAGAGAGTTCTCATCAATGCTATAGGACCTAAAGAAGTGACCGCTGCGGATATTCTGGGGGATTCAGATGTGGAAATCTTTAATCAGGATCTTCATATCGCTACGCTTGAAGAGAATGCAACGCTCATAATGGAGATTAATCTGGCAAGGGGAAGAGGATATGTTCCCGCTGATATGAATAAGGATGAGAATACACCTATATCAGTAATACCTACAGACTCGATTTACACACCTGTAAAGAAGGTAAACTTCACGGTGGAGAATACGAGAGTGGGACAGGTGACCGACTATGATAAGTTGATCCTTGAAATCTGGACAGATGGTTCTATAACCCCAAGTGAAGGAGTGTCGATAGGCGCAAAGATTATGCAGGAGCATTTAAGTCTGTTTGTGGAACTTACCGATTCTACCGAAAGCATGGAAATCATGGTTGAAAAGGAAGAAAATCAGAAAGAAAAGGCACTTGAAATGACTATCGAGGAGCTGGAACTTTCAGTTCGTTCTTTCAACTGCCTCAAGAGAGCGGCAATCAATACTGTAGAGGAACTTACTCACAGAAGCGAAGAAGACATGATGAAGGTTAGAAACTTGGGTAAAAAGTCATTGGATGAGGTTAAACATAAACTTGAAGAATTAGATCTAAGCCTCAGACAGAGTGACGAATAAGATAAAATAATATAGGAGGATACAGCGATGCCAGGATATAGAAAATTAGGCAGATCTTCAGCTCACAGAAAAGCGATGTTGAGAAATCTGGTAACTGATCTTTTTAGAGAAGGCAGAATAACAACTACCGATACCAGAGCTAAAGAAGCCAGAAGACAGGCAGAAAAAATGATAACACTTGCTAAGCGTGGAGATCTCCACGCCAGAAGACAGGTGTTGGCATATGTATACGACGAAACTGTAGTAGCTAAACTGTTTGATGAAATCGCACCGAAGTACGAAGACAGACAGGGTGGATACACAAGAATCCTCAAGCTTGGACCCAGACAGGGAGACAATGCTGAAATGGCATTCTTGGAATTAGTTTAGTCATATATGACAGAATAAAATTTTAAAATAACAGGATAGAGGCGCGGAGTTTATCAGTAATTTTTTCGATCTGACATAGGGAGTTGGTATATTGGATAAATGAAAGGAAACTTCGCCGAAGGAGTTTTGGTCCCCGGCCTTGGCTTCTGGGCCGCCGCAGAATATGCGGCGGACTGTCACATAAGTGGAGAGCTATCCATGGAGATCCCATAATGGATTTTCTTTACCATGGATATTGATTAATACAATGTTCATGGTATTTTTTATAAAATAATAATATTAAACGCACTAATATCTGGAGGAAAAAATGGAGAGTTTTAGAAACAGAGCGGCTCGGATAGTGATGCTTGTCACATCACTTATAATGATATGTCCGATGTTTGCTTTTGCAGAAGAGGCAGGGGCAGAGGAACCTGCTTTGTATGCTACTGCGTGGGCGATAGTTCCGCCGGTGGCAGCTATACTGCTTGCACTTATCACCAAAGAAGTATACAGTTCATTGTTTATAGGAGTAGTTATAGGAGGAGTTCTTTATGCCGGAAGTTTTGAGGGAACGCTGACACATGTTATCAGTGACGGTATAGTAGGTTCTCTGTCAGATGCATATAATGTGGGGATATTAGTATTCCTTGTTATCCTGGGAGTTATAGTCGCTCTCCTCAATAAATCAGGAGGATCGAAAGCTTTTGGCGTATGGGCCAGCAAGAGGATAAAAACGAAAACAGGAGCTCAGCTTGCTACTATAGTATTAGGAATTCTTATATTTGTAGACGACTATTTTAACTGTCTTACAGTAGGAAGCGTAATGTCTCCTTTGGCAGAAGCCAACGGAGTAAATCGTACAAAGCTTGCATATCTTATAGATGCTACAGCTGCACCTGTGTGTATCATAGCTCCGATATCATCATGGGCGGCCGCAGTGACAGGCTTTGTTGAGGGAGAGAATGGTTTTACTCTGTTCATTCAGGCAATTCCGTTTAATTTTTATGCGCTTTTGACGATAGCAATGATGTTCCTGATTGTTGGGATGAAGTTTGACTATGCAAAAATGAGAGAGTACGCTGATAAAATACAGGAACAGAAAGCTGATGATACAGAAGCACTTACAACCGATAAAGCGTCTCACAGGAAAGACGGAAAAGTTATAGATCTGGTTCTTCCTATTATCATTTTGATCATATCATGCGTTGTGGGTATGATTTATACTGGTGGATTTTTCAGCGGTACGGGCTTTGTGGAGGCTTTCTCTGGATGTGATGCATCTGTAGGATTGTCGCTTGGAAGTATATTTGCTCTTATAATCATAGTTATAGTTTATATGGCAAGGGGAGTTCTTGGATTCAAAGAGAGCATGGATTGTATTCCTGAAGGATTTAAGGCCATGGTAGCGCCTATATTGATACTTACGCTGGCATGGACGCTTAAATCCATGACAGACAGTTTAGGCCTTGCCGAGTTTGTATCAGTGGCTACAGAATCTGCTGCCGGATCATTTATGAATTTACTGCCGGCTATAATATTCGCCATAGGATGTTTTCTTGCCTTTGCATCGGGAACATCATGGGGGACGTTTGGAATACTTATTCCTATTGTTGTAGAAGTCTTCCAAGGCAATGATCCGCAACTCATGATTATTTCGATTTCAGCCTGCATGGCGGGAGCAGTATGCGGAGATCACTGTTCGCCTATTTCGGATACTACCATCATGTCAAGTGCCGGAGCCAGATGCAATCATGTAGCACATGTTACTACGCAGCTTCCGTATGCTATGACAGTAGCAGCTATTTCATTTGTTACATATATAATAGCAGGATTTACCAGAAGCGCTTGGATATCACTTCCTGCGGGACTTCTGATTCTCGTTGTCGTGCTTGTCGTTATTAAGAAGACGCAGAAACCTCTTAAGACAGAAAGCATTCAGGCATAAAGCCTTAAGAAAATCAGAAAAGTAACGATAGATAATTTTGCATAATAAAAAACTGATCTTTTTCGGTAATGTTCCGAAAGATCAGTTTTTTTCTGGTTTATCTTTCGTATACTATTTTTCCATCCAGTATGGTCATATCTGTTTTAATTGATTTGATGTTTTCTGTAGAGGTTTCCAATATATTTTCGGATAAAACTACCATATCGGCAAGTTTGCCGGGTTCAAGGCTTCCTTTGATGTTTTCTTCAAGAGAAGCATAGGCACCGTTATAAGTATACATTCTTATGGCATCCATTATACCTATGCATTGTCCGGCGCCGGCTATCATACCGCTGCATTTATCAGCTCTTGTCATGGCGCCGTATATTCCTATCATAGGGTTAGCATTGATTACGGGAGAATCTGATCCGAGCGCAGCGATGATATCGTTATCAATATATGATTTTAACGGAAACATATAGTTTACACGATCACCGTAATATTTGATGTATATTTCAGCATTTTCGTTGAAAAATCCCGGATTCGGCACAGGTACTATGCCGGCTTTTTTTATTCTTTTCAGCAGATTTTCATCGATGATTCCGCAGTGTTCTATTCTATGTCTGCAAGGTCGGGGATTTTGATCCATTGCCCGCTCTATAGAAGTAAGTATGACATTCACTGCTGCATCTCCTACTGCATGGGCTGATACATTGAATCCGGCATTATGCGCTTTGATGATAATGTCGTCTGATTCTTCCTGCGTATATAATTGAATTCCCTTTAAATGGGGATTATGACTGTATGGCTTTGTAGTAGCACAAGAAGGTCCACTGGTACTTCCGTCTATCAGTATTTTAACGTGACCCAGTCTGAAAGCTTCATTGCCAAGACCGCCTTTGATACCTGTAGCTATGAATTTATTTATCCATTCTATAGTTTTTGTTTTGCCGTAGGCATGATAGAGCAGATTGTACATACGCACTTTTATCAGACCTTTTTCGCACGCTTCCTGATAAAGTCCGATAGTTTCTTCACCGTAGAAACTGCCATCGTGCATGCTTGTAATTCCGTAGCTCAAGAGAATATCATTAGCGGCTTTGAAAGACCTCATGTATTCTTCTTTTGTATATATTACCTTATCCCACATATAAGTACAGGCAGTTTCTTTAAGAAGTCCTGTCATTCGTCCGTTTTCGTCTATGACTACTTCTCCGGGGGAAAACATTTCGGGACCGGTTATTCCTCCGGCTTTGAGAGCAAGCGTGTTATAGACGCCCATATGAAGGCAGCACCTTGTCAGTTGTACAGGATGGTCAGGGGCAGCTTCATCAAGATCATCTCTCGTAGGATGTCTGCCTTCTGCAAGTTTACTTTGTTCATATCCAGTTGCTTTGATCCAACTTCCCTTAGGGGTTTTTAAGGCAGCTTGATGTATTTTTTCCTGTATACCTTTTATAGTGGATACGTTATTACTGTTGCAGTCTATGATTACAGCAGCATTTTGCCCTGTCATTCCAAGATGCATATGAGAATCTATAAAACCCGGCAGAAGAGCTCGGCCGTTAAGATCTATGACTTTTGTATTATTGTCATGCCACTTCTCTACTTCGTAGTTATCTCCTATATATACTATCTTGTTATTTTTTATAGCTATTGCTTCGCATATCGAATTATGTTTATCAACAGTTATCACAATACCATTCTTTAGTATTATATCTGCATACATTGAAAGCGATCTGTTCATTGAATCCCTCCTTAAACTTCCTCATAAAGCTGATCCATAATGTAATCGGGGAAAAATTTACGTAATGTCTCCTCTGAAGCAGGCTTTGTAAATAAACTTACTACAATGAAAACCGGAAGATTTACTAAGAGGCCCCATATACCTGCGTGTACATAAAGTGGATTGGGCCACACTATGTTAAAAAGTGCCACGACCAACACGCCTGCCGCTAATCCGGCTATAGCCCCTGTTTTTGTGGCTCTCGGCCAGCATAGTACACCTAACATACACGGAAAAAGCTGCCCGATGAAGCCGTAACAAACCAGAAGTATGTTTACAAGCTCTCCCGGATTAGTTACTGAGAGAGGAAAGGCAATGAAAAAAATGACTATAAGAAGAAGTTTTCTTTGGAGTCGTCCTTCCTTTTCAGGGGAAAGTTTTGCAATAGGTGTTATGACATCGTGAGTGATTGTAAATGTACTCGTATGAAATTGTGGTTCGGCTGATGACTGAGATGCAGCCAGTATTCCGGCACCCAGCAGTCCTGCCATCCACCAGGGAAGCTTGTCAAGGCAATATTGCAGGGCTACTTGATCTGTTGAATCACCGCTGAATTCCGTATAAGCGAAGACACATACCAAACCTACGATCATCATAGGTATCATAACAAAATAAAATATAGGTACATATAGATATTGTCTTCTGGCAGTATCTTCATCTTTTGCTCCGGCTGCCCATACCCAGAATTGGGGCCAGAAGGAGAAGACACTTATAAGTATTGATGTAGTCCAGTATATGGGAGGAAAATTATTCATGGCACCCGGCAAAGTTAAATACTGAGGTGAAGTCTCCTGCAGCGTTTTGAATGCTTCAGCTATATTGAGATTTCCTATCGCTGTATATACGACAAAAAGCCCCACTAATATAGATAGACAGAACATCATTACACCTTGAAGCACATTTGTCCATCCGATGGCTCTGAGGCCGCTTTTATAAACATAGAAAGCTATGGCTGATACGATTATCAACTCTCCCAGCCATAATGGTATAGCGCCATGGCTCATTACGTTGAGAATATTTCCGGAGCCTATTACCTGAACCAGAGAATTGCCGATAACTGCGAAGGCGCCTACTATGCCGCATAAAATTCGCAAAAAAGGCGATTCGAATCTGGCACCGATACCTTCAGCCTGAGTTCTGTACCCGCTTTTGAGTGCGAGACGTGTAACTCTGGGAGACATAAGATAGCAAGCATATACGATGAATGCCATATAGACCACTACATAAAGACATGCTACTCCGCGGCTGTATCCCCAGCCGGGAGCCCCGAGAAAAGTATAGGAACTGACATTTCCTGCACCTGTAAGGAAAATCATGACGATAACCCCCATCGTGTTTCCTGATGAAGACCAGTTTTCCATTTTATCCATATCAAGTTTTCCTTTGGCGCTATAACCCAGTATACAGGCTGTAATCGTATAGAGAATGGTGATGATAAAGGGTCCCCATGCAGATATGAATGTCATTTAATGAACCCCCCATCTGTATGCAATATTGAGTACTATTATGACAATGATGAGAGCACCTATAGCTAACCAGAACATCAGCGGAAGTCCGAGGAAAACAATAGGCTTGTTAAATACATTTACGATAGGTGAAATTGTGAGAAGAATACTTCCCACCATGAGAATGAATATTATCCATTCTTTTGGTTTTCTGGGTCTTACTATGACCCAGTTTTTCATTTTTTTTTCTTTCATCTGTGAATCTCCCTTATAAATCAATGATATCTTTAATTTTATTTTAAAACTTTAAAAGGGAGACTTCAAATACTTTAGGAAATTATAAAAAGAAGTCACATAAATTAAGCAAAAAAATATGTCTATTTATCAGACTCGTCATCATCACATTCATCGATGTACTCCATCACATCAGATACTCCGCATTCCAAAATAGAGCATAACTGAGATACCGTATTGGTTGTGACGCTCTTTCCGTGTTTTATTGCGTAATATGTGGAACGTGAGAATCCACGTTTTGCAAGTTCATAAGAACTGACGTTTTTTTCTTGCATAGTTTTAAATAATGGTTTATAACTAATCATAGATACACCTCATGAGTTTATTATAACCGTATACTCGGAAATTAAACATGTACGAAAATACACGCATATATTCCGAATGAATTCTCACTGGTCGGTATCTATGTATTCCATGACATCGGAAACCGAACAGTCCAGTATCTTGCATAATTGATTTATGGTGTTGGTACTGACACTGTTTCCTTTTTGAATGGAATAATAAGTGGCTTTTGAAAAGCCGTTTTTGAAAAGAGCATAAGAAGACATGTTCTTTTCAGACATGGTTTTGAATAGTGGAGCATAGCTAATCATAATTGTTTCCCTTTCCATGTAGCTTTTAAATAATTGTAAACTTATGCTCGGATATTGAAAATGTATGAATATTCGAGTATAATGAGATATCCGCGGCATTTGCATTATATAGGGAAATTTTCCGGAAAAGAGGAGAGATAATGTCAGAACTAAAGGGACTGTTTGAAAAGATAAAAATCGAAAATCTGATGGCATTTTTGATTTACGGTACGGATTCTGGAGGAGAAATGGTAGATAATTATGACCGCAAGATCGAAGAGTCCTACGACGATATATTGCTGGAGCTGGAACGTAAGTACCCGGAGCTTGACAGGAATGATGATGAGCTTCTCAACATAATAACGGATTTTGCGGCGATACATGACTATGTGTATTTTGAGTCGGGGGTGATGGCTGGATTCCAGCTGTATAAGAATATGGATCAGGGATATAAGAAGCACTCTGATGGAGATATGGAGAGTATTTTAAATATTTCTGAGAGAAAAAAGAAACCGGATATAGAGAAAACGTATCGTGATAAGACAGATGAAAAGGTAAGCGGTTTAGATAAGGAAAATTTCACCTCAGAACAGTGGGAGATGATAGAAGACGTGCTGTTTATGAAAACGGAAAAAGGAGCGGAATACGGCAAAGCTGCGTATCACAGGGGGTTTTCCGATGCTTTGAAATTTATGAGGGATATGTTTAAAACAATGTGATATCAAGGCGGGGGAAACGGATATAATTAATTCTTGAATATTATTCTTAATATGTGTATAATTATAAGGTAATGTAAATAATACGAAAAATATGTAGAAGGAGAACTAAAGATGAAAAAAAGTATAATGGCGGTTTTGCTTGTTATGGTTCTCGCTTTTTCTCTGTCAGCATGCGGCGGCAGTGATAAGGAGAGCGGAGATACAGTAGTATACAAAGTTGGAACTGAACCTACATTCCCACCGTTTGATACTACTGATGACGAGCAGAATATCGTAGGACTTGATATGGATCTTATAAAAGCTATCGGAGAAGATCAGGGCTTTGACGTTGAGTTTGAAAATCTGTCATTTGACGGGCTTGTGCCTGCTTTGAAAGCCGGGAATATCGATATCGTCGCAGCAGGTATGAACAAAGATGATCCTGAAAGGCAGAAAGAAGTGGATTTCAGTGATGCATACTATGAATCTCAGCTATATGTTGCTGTAACAGTGGACAATGATACTATAAAAAGTATAGATGATCTTACTTCTGACATGAAGGTTGCGGCTCAGACAGGAACTACAGGAGCTGAGAAGGTAAAGGAACTTAAAGAAGAAGGCAAGATAAAGGAAGCTGTAATATTAGATGGTCTTGACACAGTTATGATGCAGCTTATCAATGGAGATGTTGCCGCTGTTATTAATGATAAACCTGTAACAGAGGCTTATATGAAGAAACAGACTGACAAGATTAAAATGGTCGGAGATGCTCTTAATGCTGAAAATTATGGATTTGCGGTACAAAAAGGTAATGATGAGCTTTTGGAAAAGATTAATGCAGGTCTTAAAAATATCAAAGAAGACGGAACATTTGATGAACTTGTAGATGAATGGTTCAATAAATAGCAAGGCTGTAAAACGGAAATTATAAAAAGGATTTTCAGTCGACCTTTGGCTGTCGGTTCAGCCAAAGGTCGTTTTTTTTATCATACAGGAGATATCATTTTTGATATTTTCAAAGCTTCAAAAAGTCTGCTGCCGAATCAGATGGCAGAACCGGCTTTTTAACTTTTAAAGGAGGCGTTAGCTTGGCGGAGTATTTGCAGGGTATAGTTGTAGCAGCGAGAGGTATCCCGGTCACCATCACCATATCGTTTGTAGCCATAATCGGAGGTTTGATAATAGGGCTCTTTGTTGCTATAGCAAAACGGTCGAAATTTAAAGTACTCAGAGGATTGGCGACAATATATGTAGATATTTTGAGAGGGACACCTTTGCTCGTTCAGGTTCTGATATTAGCTTATGGCGTTCCACAACTTATAAAATCCACTATGGGGATACAGTTTAACTGGGAGCATATGATAATAGTGGGATTCATAGCGTGCGGAGTAAACAGCTCGGCTTACATGGCAGAGATTATACGAAGCGGTCTTCAGGCTGTGGATATAGGCCAGACGGAAGCTGCGAGGTCTTTAGGGCTGAGCAGCGGACAAACTATGAGATATATAATCGTTCCTCAGGCATTCAAAATAATAGTTCCGGCGCTGGGAAACGAGTTTGTAACACTTATAAAGGAAACTTCGATTTTGTCTGTGGCCGGTATAGTTGAGATAACCAGAAGAGGCACCTTGTGGGCTTCATCTTCGTTTTTGTCATTTCAAGCTTATATAGGTGTTGCCATCGTATACCTGGTTATGACGCTTACGCTGTCAAGATTGGTGGCATACATAGAGAGGAGGCTGGCGCAAAGTGATAGAAGTTAAAAATTTAGAAAAGTCTTTTGGAAAATTGCGTGTTCTTCGTGGAATAAGTGAAACTGTAAAGGAAAAAGAAGTTGTTTGTGTGATAGGGCCTTCGGGTTCCGGAAAAAGTACATTTCTCAGATGTCTCAATCTTCTTGAAGAACCTACAGGCGGTGAAGTTTTTATTGATGGTGAGAAGATAAATGTCCCCGGAGTAGATATTGATCAGATAAGAGAAAAACTCGGAATGGTATTTCAAAATTTTAATTTGTTTCCTCATATGACTGTTCTTGATAATGTAACGCTTGCGCCTGTTAAGGTTAAAGGTATCAGTAGATCAGCGGCTGAGAACAGTGCCAGGAGAATTCTTGAAATGGTTGGCCTGTCGGATAAGGCTGATGCATATCCAGCATCTCTTTCGGGGGGACAGAAGCAAAGAGTAGCTATAGCAAGAGCTCTGGCTATGGAACCGGAAGTTATGCTGTTCGATGAACCTACTTCAGCTCTGGATCCTGAAATGGTGGGAGAAGTACTTAATGTTATGAAAGCTCTGGCAGAAAACGGTATGACTATGGTTATTGTTACTCATGAGATGGGTTTTGCCAGAGAGGTTGCAGATAGAGTTTTATTTATAGACCAGGGAGTTATAATGGAACAAGGGACTCCTGAGGAACTTTTCAATAATCCTAAAAATGAGAGAACTCAGAGCTTTTTAAGTAAAGTTCTGTAAAGCAAAAGAAGCTGACCTGTAATAAGGGACAGCTTCTTTTTTATGTTGTAAATTATGAAGATGTTGTATACTAACCGAAATATCTCTTAAGTAGTCCCTGAAATGCTCTGCCGTGTCTTGCCTCATCCTTGGCCATTTCATGAACAGTGTCGTGGATGGCATCCAGATTTTGCTGTTTAGCTTTTGTTGCAAGCTCTTTCTTTCCGGCACAAGCGCCTGCTTCCGCATCAACTCTCATTTCAAGGTTTTTCTTAGTGGAATCGGTTACCACTTCTCCTAAGAGCTCTGCAAACTTGGCAGCGTGTTCGGCTTCTTCCCATGCCGCCTTTTCCCAATAGAGTCCGATCTCAGGATAACCCTCTCTGTGAGCTACTCGTGCCATAGCAAGATACATACCTACTTCTGAACATTCGCCGTTAAAATTATCCCTTAATCCCTGGATGATCTCCGGATCAACACCCTGCGCTACACCTACTACGTGATCATCGACGAATTCAATTTCTCCGTCTTCAACTGCATTAAATTTATCCGCAGGAACTCCGCACTGTGGACATTTCTCCGGTGGTTCAGGTCCTTCATGAGTGTAACCGCATACTGAACATACCCATTTCATATTGATCTCCTCCTTTTGATTTTTCAATTAATTATTATTTTCATTTGCTGTTCTTGTATAATATACTATTTTGGTAAAGAATGCAATACTTTTTGCTAAAATAATGCAAAAAAAGTACACCAGCTTTACACTTTACCTAGATAGAGACGTCGTGTTATAATAACTAATAATCATGGACAGTAATAGTGTGGAAAGGTGAATACCGTGAAAATATATAAAGTGACAGCAATAATTTTACTAATGATTTTATCTGTAACAGTTTTTGCCGGATGTACGACGTTTGATAATTTTAAGGCGGCCTTTATAGATAAGCCTGAAGATAATAAGGCGACGATTCAGATCGGAGTATATGAACCTATAACTGGAGTTGACAGCCAACATGGAGAACTTGAGGTCAAGGGTATAGAACTGGCTCACGAGATGTATCCTACTGTAAACGGAAAATTTGTAGAGCTTGAATATGCGGATAACGCTTCGGATATCAATGCGGCAGAGACAGCCATTAAGGAACTGATATTGAAAAAGCCTACTGTTATATTGGGCAGTTATGGAAGCGTGTATTCTATGGTGGCCGGCGATTACATAAGAGATGCTAAGATACCGGCTATTGCTGTGACAAATACTAACCCGCTGGTTACCAGTAATAACGATTATTATTTCAGAGTTTGTTATGTGGATTCAAATCAGGGAGATATTCTTGCCAGATATGTGTTGGAGCAAAAAAAGGAAGTTACAGCCGGTGTGTTGTTGCCTGAGGGTGATGATGCGGCTATGGCCATGGCAACGGCCTTTACTGACAGAATAAAAGCCGAGACGGATAATGAAGATGCTATAACAGTATATGAAGACTATAAACCCGGGGCTAAAAATTTTGAGAAACAGTTGGAAGCTGTAGAAAAGTCAGGCGTAAAAAGTGTTCTGCTTCCGGGAGATGTCACGGACTGTGCTAATATAATAAAGCAGGCTAATAAGATGGGGATAGAGGTTATGTTTCTCGGCGATAAGGAATGGAGCGACAAGAAATTTAAATCTCTTACGAAGGGGGCCGCTACAGAGACAAATACTGCTTTTGTAAATTTTTATTCAGCAGAAGAAACAGTAAATAAAGAGGCGGAAAAGTTTTTGAAAGCTTATCATGAGAAATATGGTGAAGACAGTGTTCCTGAAGATTCGGTAGCCCTTGGATATGATGCTTATGTCATAGCCCTTGATGCTATAGATAAAGCGGATGACGATGCGACGGGTGAAGAGATAAAAGAAATTCTTAAAAGCCAAAATGAATTTCAGGGCGCATCGGGGACGATAACTTTTAATACAAGCGGAGATCCGATAAAAACTGCATATATAAGTACGTGGAAGAATGACGAGATTATTTCTTTATATACGATGGAGCCGCTATAGAAGGAATAATGAAAGAGAGTGTCATATATTGTTTAGATATGTGAATAATAAAAAAGTCAGCTTCGCCGGGTTTCCGGCGTTATTATGAACAATAAAGGAGAGTTAAAATGGAACAGAAAATTAAAGATGCTTTAGATCAAATAAGACCTTTTCTTCAGAGAGACGGCGGAGATATCGAATTTGTAGAGTATACTGACGATAATGTAGTAAAGGTAAGGCTGCAGGGACATTGTGCAGGATGCCCGGGCGCACAGATGACCATAAAGGGAGTAGTTGAAAAAATATTAAAAGAAAGTTATCCTGAAATTGCAGGAGTAGAGGCGGTACTGTAAAATATGACACTGTTAAAGAATGTCGGTGAAAAAATAAATAAAAATCAGACAGAGATGTTCATGTCTCTGTCTGATCTTATATCTATACCAAGTGTGGTATCAGATGCGTCAGGAGATAAACCTTTTGGGGAAAAAGTTCATGAGGCTTTTAAGTATATGCTTGATATGGCAGAAAAAGAAGGTTTTGGGGTCTATAATGCTGATAATTACGGCGGGCATATAGATTTCGATGGTACAGATGAAGGTATAGTTGGAGTAATAGGACATCTTGATGTTGTGCCGGAAGGCGATGGATGGGATTTTGATCCTTATGGAGGAGAGATAACAGACGGTTATATCTGCGGAAGGGGAGCTACAGATGATAAAGGACCGGTAATAGCTTCTTTTTATGCTATGAAAGCTTTGAAAGAATGTGGGTATAAACCGAAAAGGACTATAAGGCTTATACTTGGGCTTGATGAGGAGACTAACTGGGATGGTATGGAGTATTATCTTAGTCATGTGCACAGTGTGCCTGATATGGGTTTTACTCCTGACGGGGATTTTCCTGCTATTCATGGCGAGATGGGTATTATCGTTTTTGATATAGTTAAAAAGTTTGACAGTTTTGGAGAAAAGGGCCTTGAGCTTAGTTCTGTTAAAGGCGGGACGGCAGCAAACTCTGTGGCAGATTTTGCGCGGGCGGTCTTGTATGACAGTTCGGGAGCAGGGTATGATAAAATAAAACAGAAGGTTGCAGAGTTTCGTGATAAAAGAGATTGCAAGATAAATTGTAAGGGAGCGGGGAAAAGTTTTGAAATAACAACACGTGGGGTATCTGCTCACGGTGCAAAACCGCAGCAGGGTAAAAATGCTATTTCTATAATGATGGAATTCCTTGGTCAGCTTAATTTTGCCAATGAGAGCATTAATGATTTTATAAATTTTTATAATAAGTGTATTGGATATGATTTTCATGGGGAACGTATAGGCTGTGGCTTTGAAGACGAACCTTCAGGTAAACTTATTTTTAATGTGGGTATGATAGAAGCTGACAGGAAAACTGCCCAGCTTACTATAAATGTGAGATATCCTGTTACTTTCAATGATAAGCAGATATATGAAGGCATCATGGCAGTTCTTGATGGTTATGATCTGGGAATAGTAAAAGGAAAGCATCAGGAGCCTATATATGTACCGGATGACGATCCGCTGGTTATTACTTTGGTGGATATCTACAGAAGATATACGGGTGATGGAAGAAAACCCTTGGTTATAGGCGGAGGAACTTATGCGAGAGCTGTGAAGAATACCATTGCTTTCGGAGCGCAGTTTCCCGGTGATCCTGATTTGATGCATCAGAAAAATGAGAAGATTTCGGTAGAGAATATGATGAAACTTACGAAGATATATGCTGAAGCTATTTACAGATTATCAGAGCTTGATTAAGAAGAAAAAGGTGATTTAGGTATAATATAGAATAAAATAAATTTTTATTCATAAATATTCAAATAAATGGAAGTGAAAAAGAGCATTAACAGGTTAAGTTGCCGCAAAACTTGACAAATGCTCTTTTTTTGTTACAATGAAATTCATATGTATATATACGTATAAAATTTATGTTGGGGGAATAGTATGAAAATAAATATCAGGGATGTATTTGAAAAAGAAGAGAAAAACGTCCGTATACATACTAACGACAGATTAGACATAGATGAAGTATTTGCTGAAGCCGTAATTGATGAAACAGATACAGAACAGAAACTTACAGTAGATATAACGGATAAGTTGGAAATTGGAGTGCAAGATGATGCGGAGGATATAAGGGATGAAGTTTGCCGTATCGCTGTATCAGAGGCTGATGCCGGCGGTGAGGAAAGATACATAGAAGAAACTTATGATGAAGAGGCTGATAATGCTGAGATTTCGATAAAGTCTGAAGAAACTAAAAAAGTTGAGATATGTGATAAGTCTTCTGATAAAATTGAGATTGCTGATGTTTCGGATATTACAGAGGAAACTATTGACGAAGCGGAAGAAAGTAATTACGAGATTGAAGGTGAAGAGAATGTATGGGTATGCACCGAAGCTGCGGAGATAGAATCGGAGCTGCCGGAAGATGAGAATGAGCTCTTATCCTGTGATACAGGAGAGGAAAATCAGGGTGAAAAAAAGTCACCTTTTTATAGGAAGTATTTATTTCAGGGATCTATAGCAGCATCGTTTTTTATACTTCTTTCTGTTGTGTTCATATATACGACAATGATACCCAGGGAAGTAAATGCTACAATAAACGGTGAAGATTTTACTTTTTCAAGTAAAGCTCATACAGTAGAGACATTTCTGGAAAAAGAGGATATAGAGTTTCATGATAAAGATTATATATCAGAGCCGCTTACAGCTTTTATACATGATGGTATGGAGATAGAGATAGATCATGCCACGGATTTTAAAGTCACGGCAGATGGTGAGACGAAATCATATAAAACTCTTACCAATACTGTAGATGAAGCTTTGAAGGAAGCCGGAGTGAAGGTAGGCGCAGAAGATATTGTCACACCTTCTATGGATTCTATGCTGACTAAAGATATGGAAATTGTCGTGCAGAGAGTTGTTATCAAAGAGGAAATTGTTGAGGAGACTGTTCCTTTTGAGACTGTGGAGAAGAATGACAGTTCTCTGGATGAAGGCAAAACTAAAGTGGTAACGGAAGGCAGTGAAGGGAAAGACAGTGTTACGTACAGCGTTACTTATATAGACGGAGTGGAATCATCACGTAAGGAAATCTCGAGAACTGCAGTAACTGCTGCTGTAGATAAAGTTATAGCGAAGGGAACGAGAATAAGTTTTGACGGTAAGTCTTACAGCCGAAAACTTGTAGTCAAAGCTTATGCCTATACCGGCGGAGGAAGAACTGCTATGGGAACCAGAGCGAGAGTCGGAGAGATCGCAGTGGATCCAAGTGTTATACCTTTGGGATCAAATGTGTATATTGAAGGAGTCGGAGCCAGACGTGCAGAGGATACAGGCGGCAATATAAAGGGAAATACCATAGATATATATATGGATACTCAGAGTCAGTGTATAAGCTGGGGAGCAAGATATGTGACCATATATATACAGTAAATTTACAGTGAAATATAAAAAGCGGTCAGATTATTTTAATCTGACTGCTTTTTTATATATGACAATAGATATAATACCTGTTGTTATCTCCGTTATGGCGAAAGCTGTCCATACTCCTGTAGGTCCGGTAAAAAAACAGAGAATATATGCGCAAGGAAGAATGATTATCACATACCTGAACAGAGATATGACAAGAGATTGAATCCCTTTGCCAAGACCCTCGAGGGCGCCTGAGGAAGTTACCGATATAGCAGATACTATAAAACCTGCGCTTATTATACGGAGAGCTGTTTTTCCATATAAAACAGTTTCTTGATTGTGAGTAAAAAGGCTCATCAGCTGTTCGGGAGCGACGAGACATACTACTGTTCCGAGGACCATCATACCGCAGCTCATACACAGAGCTGTGCTATATATTCTTTTTACTCTGTGGAATTCTCCGGCTCCGAAATTGTAACCGATAAGAGGCCGCATGCCCTGTACTATTCCGTTGGCGGGAAGATAAATAAATGTTTGCAGTTTATAGTAAACACCAAGAATAAGCACATAGCTTTGTGAATATGCTGACAGTATTGAGTTGAGGCATGAGATAAGAAGGGACGGAAGGGCTAAGTTGAGTATGGCAGGTACACCAATCCCATAGAGCCTGAGAATTATTTGCTTATCTGGAGATAAATATGGCCGCTTTATTTTAACAGGAAGCGGTCGGATTTTGTAGATTACAAGATATATAAGCAGAGTAATGACTTGCCCTATACCTGTTGCCAGCGCAGCCCCCGAGATACCCATTTCAGGAAAGATACCTATACCCCAGATCAACAGTGGGTCAAGTATGATATTGGAGATACATCCGCATAACAGACCGATCATGGTAACTTTCATTTTTCCTACAGACTGAAAAATTTTTTCAAATGAGAGTCCTGCCATGATAACTGTAGAAAAGGAAAACACTATGACGGAGTATTGTGTTCCGTATTCAATTACAGTTTCATCATTGGTAAATACATTCAGAAAAGCAGGCATGACAGCTATACTCAGTATAGTGATGGTAAAACCGTGTATTATTGCAAAGAGCAATCCTTGAGTGGCTGTGATATTGGCTTTTTCATGGTTTTCCTCTCCCAGAAATATAGAAATCACCGCACTTATTCCTACCCCGTACCCTATGGCTACAGCATTTATTAGATTTTGTACGGGATAGACAAGAGATAGAGCAGTCATAGCCTGTTCGTTGATCTGTGCTACAAAAAAGCTATCGACTATATTGTACAGAGAATTTACAAGCATTGAGATGACCATGGGCAACGCCATGGAAATAAACAGCGGTAAAATAGGTTTTTCTTTCATAAAGCTATCGTTCATGTTTTTCTCCATTTATTTTTCTGTAATTTTGTCTGATCTTTTCTGCAAATATTTCTGCGTCTTGGAAAGAATTGAATATAGCTCTGGCAGAAGAACTGTTTCCGCCTCCTTTCCCTCCGCATTCATGAGCGAATTCTTTTACAAGAAGGCTGCAATTTACGATTCCATCAGAAATGAGGATATATGATGTATCCTTTTGTGAGTAAAGAAGGATTAGATTTTTGCTTTTATTTATATATTTTTTCGCCATAATGAAAACATCATCTGTGGAAAGTTGTGGAAGTGTATATACTATTATCTCAGAGCTGGGCTCTGAAGCATGTGTCTTGCGGAGGATTTCATCCAGTTTGCCGCACTGCTCTTCTATGAAAGCTTTTTTTAAATGAAAAAGCTCATTTTTTATATCGACAGATTTTTCTTCTTGCGCTTTAAGCTTTTTGGGAAAGTCTTCTATAGAAGAAGAGTATTTATTTGAAAGATCGCTGAGGATATGGTGTTTTATATTATAATCCATTAAAGCCCTTTGTCCGGCTTCAAAATATATTCTGAACATACCTTTATATTTTTCTACTTTATATACCTTTATCAAACCTACTTGACCTGCGGTGTCAGGGTGAGTTCCGCAGCAGGCGACACAGTCTGAAACGTTTTCAGCAGAGCCTATACATACGATGGAAATGTCCTCATCAAAAGCAAGAGCCTTTCGCAAAGGCAGCTTTTCTGCATCTTTTCTGGAGTCGAATTTCAGAACAGTCACGGGCGCATCTGACCAGATGACTTTATTGGCTTCAAGTTCTGCTCTTATAGCATCTTCAAATGTTATTTCTGTTATTTCAGGCTTTTCTTCAAGGGAAATATCTATAGTCATATGATCGTGGCCCATATGGAATCCTTTGTTGACTCCTCCAAACATACTGTGAAATATTCCGGAAAGTATATGTTCTCCGCAATGCCTCTGCATATTATCAAATCTCCGTTCCCAATCTATAGAACATGATACGGCAGTCCCGGGAGTCATTATTTCGGACAGAGACTGATCCGGGGAAACTGTTTTTACAGTATGATATATATTTCCTTTATATTCTTGGACATCTGTAACAACATAACCGTTTATATGACCTGTATCACAGCTTTGACCTCCGCCTTCCGGGAAAAAAGCTGTGCTTTTCAGTGTAATGAGAAAGTCTTTGATATTGTTTTCGGATCTTTCTACTGATGTTATAACAGTATTCCAATTTTTGATGTATCTGTTCTGTTGGTATAATTTTGTTGTTTTCATTTTATATCTACCCCCTGTGAAATAGCAAGTATATCAATAGAAGTTTATATTTCGGCGGCAAAAAAGTCAAATAAATGCTGTTAAAATTTTAAAAAGTGTTTTATAATAAATACAAGATAATTAATTTGCTGTAATAAAGGCAGCCTCGTTTTAATAAAATCCAGTAAGGATGTTTGCGAGGTGTGAGATGAAGAGCAAAGGTATTTATATTTTAGCGACGTTCGTATTGGTGTGTACAGTATTGTGCATTCCCGGCCGTAATGAAATGGCTTCATATGTATGGAAAAAAGCAGAGAAGCCGGTGGTTGTTTTGGATCCGGGGCATGGAGGAATGGATGGCGGTGCACAAAGCAGCGACGGAACCAGTGAAAAAGATATTAATCTATCTATTGCAGAACAAGTGAAAAAACAGCTTGAAGGTGAGGGTGTAAAAGTAATAATGACCCGGTATAAGGATGAAGGGCTGTATGATGAATCTCAGGAAGGTACCATAAGAAGTCTTAAAACACAGGATATGAAGGAAAGAAAGCGTATAATAGATGATTCGAAGGCTGATTTGACAGTAAGCATACATCTGAACAGTTTTACGCAGGACAGCTCTGTTAAGGGAGCGCAGGTTTTTTATCCGTCTTATGGAAGTGAAGAAGCAGTTGAGGCAAGCAAGAAGGCTGCTGAAATAATCCAGAGTAAGTTTAATAATGAAATAAATACAGACAAAAAGAGAACTGAGCTTGGTAAAGGCGATGTGTTTTTGCTAAAAAATATAACCGGTCCGATAGTAATAGTCGAATGCGGTTTTTTATCTAATCCTGAAGATGCCGGAAACTTAAAAAACAAAAAATTCCAGATAAAAATCTCTGAGAATCTAAGTGATTGTATTTGTGAATATTTGAGTTCAAGATAATATGTTAAGCAGTAAAAGTGTTGAATTTTAAAGGTTTTTATTTATAGTTAAATAAAAAGAACAAAATTGTGGATAACTTTGGCTGAAAAAAGGTACTTGACAGATATAAACGTTGAAAAATGGGGGAAATATAAAAAATAATTATCCACAGCATCTTTTGGATAAAATCGTATACAATCTATAAAAAACTGTGGATAACTTCTGAAAAGCTGATATTTTAAAAGCTAATTGGTTGTTGAAAGTTGTCGAGGATAAAAAGAACATAGGTTGACATAAAACTTAATGTAAAGGTAGGAGTAAAAATGTTGAAAGAAAAAATTATTTACAAAGATGAGCTGCCGATCAATGTAGTAACTGCCAGTATCGATGAATACCCTATCCATTTTCATGATGATATGGAGGTGGTTTATGTTCTGGAAGGGAGCGTAATTCTTAGAAATGGATATTATACCTATACACTTAAGCAAGGTGATATTTTTATCCTGAATGACAGAGAGATGCACAGTTTTCAAAAGACGGAAGAAGACAATATCGTAATGATGTTTCAGATGGATCTGGCGTATTTTTCAAGATATTATGACAATCTAAAGAATAATTTTTTTGTTACAGATATAGAGGATGATAGTGATGAAAGCTTAGAGGTATTGAGGACACTGCTTGCCAAGATAATGATGGAGATACTTCAGAAAGGATATGGCTATGAACACAAAGTAATAGAGAGTACTCATAATCTCATAGCATGTCTGCTCTCAGATTTTCAGTACTTTGTCATGGAAAACGGCCGCTTTAAAAATGAACTGAAAAATAAAGGAAATAAAATCCTTGCAGGAAGACTCAACAGAATTACTGATTATATGTATGATAATTATACGAGAAAGCTGACACTCAGTGAGATTGCAGATAGAGAACACCTGAGCATTTATTATCTTTCTCATATAATAAAAGAAGCTACAGGATTGAGTTTTCAGGACTTGCTTAGTTATATAAGAGTAGAGGAGTCTGAACGACTGCTTTTGGGAACGAATAAAAAAATAGGAGCCATAGCAGAGGAAACCGGATTTTCTGCCGTGAGATATTACATAAAACATTTTGAACAGTGGTTTGGTATGCATCCTCTGGAGTACAGAAAAAAGTATATAGGAAAGATAATAAGCCGTGATATTGCTGCACAGTACACTCTCGCTACGCCTGCTCAAATAGAGAGTGCTATAAGAAAACAAGTGAAGGGTATCTATGCTGATTATGCTGACAAGCTTAAGATTAAACCTGTTATCATAGATATAGACATATATGATGATTATGCGGAAATTGAAAAGAAGCCTCCTGTGATGTCAGAAATAATGGAAAGAGATGTTAATAAAGTGCTGGCAGAGCCATATAGAAAATTCATGGAGATGAGCGAGGGGATAATAACTTCCGGAGAAAATTATATAGTTTCGACTAAATGTAAATATCCGGGGGCACTTAACAGCCTAAGTATCCTTGTGTATAATTTTGATGAAAATGCCGGCAGAAACCTCAGGAAAATCATGAATAAGGAAGATTTACTGAGAATTGTACGTAATTATGAAAACGAAATAGAGTTTTTAGTCAGATGTACAGGGCTTTCAGGTAATTTTCGAATAATAAGATATCGTCTTGAGAGAGAGCACCTGCTTGCTAAGATTAGCGGAGAGACTAATACAAAAACAAAGCGAAGTGTAAGAGATAATCTTATAAACAAGCTTTCTTCCGAGGCTAAAGTTAGTACGGGCAATTATATAAGTTCGGATGCATTAAGTGTCAGAACGATATTTGATGGTATTGGAGCAGAGCTTATACTTATTGACAGAGTATAGATATAGGATTCTAACCAGTTGTTAAAAGGAAGGTTGCTTTAGCAGGATGGAGTATATTGCATGCATATCGAATAGCTGTCACTCTTTGAGCAAAAACGCAACTTTATACGTCTTTTAGAACAAAGGTGTTGTTGAAATTTTCTGATAAAAAGGATAGTATTAATATAATACATCATATTAAAGTGAAAATTATTGTTTAGACAATATTAAAATGGAGGTAAAAAGATGAAATTACTTATCATTGGTGCAGGCGGAGTTGGTACGTCTGCAGCTAAGATTATTGCAAGACAGGGAGCAGAGGCTGATTGGGCTGAGAAGGTTGTAGTTGCTGACTATGACGTTGAGAGAGCAAAGAAAGTAGCCAACGAGATCTGCGGCGGAGGAAAGTTTGTTCCTGCACAGATCAATGCAATGGATGCTGACAGCATTAAATCAGTAGTTGCTGAGCATGACATTGATTTCGCTATGAATGCTTGTGATCCAAGAATGAATGAAACTATTTTCGATACTTGCTTAGAAGCAAAGATCGGTTATCTTGACTGTGCTATGACATTAGGTACAGAACATCCTGAGAAACCTTATGAATTAGCTAATATCAAATTAGGAGATTATCAGTTTGCTAAGCAGAAGGAATGGGAAGCTTCCGGTAAAATCGCTATATGCGGTTCAGGTGTAGAGCCGGGAATGGCTGACGTATTTGCTAAGTATGCAGATAAGCATTTATTCGATAAGATAGACAGAGTTGATGTAAGAGATGGAGATAACTATGGGAATACTGATTCAGACTTTGGTTTTTCAGTATGGACAACTATCGAGGAATGCTTGCAGCCTCCTGTAATCTGGGAAAAAGACGAAGAACATCCTGAAGGTCACTGGTATTGTACGGAACAGTTCTCAGAACCTGAGATCTTCAACTTCCCTGGCGGAATCGGCGACGTAGAAGTAGTAAATGTAGAGCACGAAGAAGTACTTCTCGTTCCAAGAGAAATTGATTGTAACAGAGTAACATTCAAGTACGGTGTTCCTGCTGAATTCAGAAGAAAATTAATGGTATTATTTGAATATGGTCTTTCAGATAAGAAAACTAAGATTAAGGTAGGAGACAGCGAGATCACTCCAAGAGATTTTGTCTGCAAAGTAATCCCTAGCCCTGTTGACGCAACAACAACAATGACAGGTAAGGGTTGCGCAGGTACTTGGGTAACCGGATGGAAAGACGGAAAGTACAGATCAGTATATCTGTATCAGATTGCTGATAACCAGGAATGCATTAAGAAGTATACTACTAACTCAGTAGTTGCGCAGACTGCAGTAGGTCCTGTAATCATGATGGAACTCATCGCAAAAGGAATCTGGAGCGATGCAGGCGCTTGGGGTCCTGAGCATTTCGATCCGGATCCGTTCGTAGAAAGATTGGCTAAGTATGAATTCCCTGCAGGAATCAAAGAAATGGATTCAGAATACGCAGACGAATTAAACGAAAAAGCTTTCTTGGATGCAGTAGGTAAATAAAAATACATAGTGAAAACTGTACAAGATCGTTTTTAAACGGTGCGGCTTCGGCTGTGCCGTTTTCTTTTACAGCAGATAAAGCATGTTTATTAAAAAAACATAGCAAAGTCTATGGTTTGGAAATATGGAACAGTTCGTGAAAATTTTATGTGCCGGTTATAGGTATAGTGACAAATAAAAAATTTTGATGTAAAATGAAAAATCAATAATAATTTGATAAATAGGAGGATATGATGAAAATAACGGTTTTAATGGGAAGTCCACGTGAAGTGAATACTAATGCTATGGTTGAGGCTTTCAAAGGAGGCGCGGAAGAAGCCGGTCATGAAGTGACTGTTTTAAATGTGGGCAAGATGAAGATTGCTGGATGTCTTGCTTGTGAATATTGTCATACTAAGGGGGATGGAGAGTGTATCCAAAAGGATGATATGATTAAAATATATCCTGAGCTTGAAGAATGTGAAGCTCTTGTATTTGCCTCGCCGATATACTATTTTACTATGACGGCACAGATCCAGGCGGCTATTCAGCGTATTTATGCTATTGATCACCCTCCTGTAGCTACGAAGGCTGCATTGATGCTCAGTTCAATGTCACCGGATGTTTATGACGGCGCTATCGGAGAATATAATGGTATTTTAGATTACATGGATCTTGAGGACAGAGGAGTGATTGCTGTCTGTGATCCTGATAATGGGACTGAGGAGACTCTTGATAAATGTCGGGAGCTTGGGAGAAATATTTAGAAACAATCTTGTCCTTTAAAGACTTTTTATTGATAATGAGAAAAAATATGTATTTTTTATTTTAAATGTAATAAAGAATACATATTTTTAATTATGTAAACATAGGGAAGAGCAATAAAAAAGGGCGGAATTAACTGTATAGTAATCCGCCGTATATTTTATAACCTATATCCCGAATGCCTCGGAAGCTTCTTTTAATGCCTGAACAATCGGTAGGTTCTGAGGACATTTTTTCTCGCATTTTCTGCAGCCGATACAGTCAGAGGCATGACGGCCCTTAGCGACCCAATCGATATATTCCATTTTTGTAGAAGGGTTTTGACCATAAGTATTCCATTCATTATAGTATTCCAGAAGATCGGGAATATTAAGTTTCTGAGGACATGGCAGACAATATTCGCAACCCGTACATGAATATTTGATCAGTCTGTTATATTCATCCGATACTTTGTTGATCAGTTTTTTTTCTTCATCAGTCAATATGGTAAGATCATCAGAAGTAATTATTCTTATATTCTCCTCGAGCTGCTTCATAGAGCTCATTCCACTTAGAATAAGTGTGACTTCAGGCATCTCTGCCAGCCATTTAAAAGCCCATTCTGCAGGGCTTCTTTTTGTTTCTGCGCTGTCCCACAGCTTCTGCACAGCTGGAGGTATGGCAGATGTAAGTCTCCCTCCTTTCAGAGGTTCCATGATGATGACTCCTATACCTTTTTCTGCAGCCAGTTTCAGACCCTTGATGCCTGCTTGGATATTTTTATCCATATAGTTGAGCTGTATTTGACAGAATTCCCAAGGATAATCGTCCAAAACTTCCTCGAAGAACTCATAGGAATCATGAAAAGAGAAGCCAATGTGTTTTATTTTACCCTTTTTTTTCATTTCTTCAAGAAAAGGCATAAGTTTAAGCTTTTTTACACGCTTCCAGTTAGGAACATTTACACTGTGTACAAGGTACATATCAATGGAATCAGTATCCAGACGTTTAAGCTGTGTATTAAATATTTCTTTCATGTGATTTTCATCTTTGGCTAACCAGATAGGCATTTTATCGGCGATCAGAACTTTTTCTCTATATCCGTTCTTTAACGCTTTGCCGACGATGACTTCACTTTGTCCGCTGAGATAGGGATAGGCAGTGTCTATGTAGTTAATTCCGGAATCAATTGCTGCCCTTATGATAGACACAGCGTTGTTTTCATCAACTTTTCCGTCTTTTTCTTCAGGAAACCTCATTGCGCCCATTCCCAGAAGAGAGACTTTTTCGTTTATTTTTGCAAAGGTTCTGTATTTCATTTCTTACTCCTAAAATATTCTTCTCATAACAAGAATTCATTGAAATTACAAACTTTCATGATATTATATATCATAATTATACTTAAAAAGGAGTTGTATTTCAATGGCAAAAGAAACCGCAAAACTTGCGGATATATGTAGGGGCGTTCTTGATACTGCGAATCTCAATGATATGGCGGGACTGGCTATGGGATTGATGATAGGAGATGAGATATTTGTTGATTCCAGGGGATTCAGAAATTATATCACCGGGGATAAAATGAAACCGAACGACATTTTTCACTGTGCGTCTATATCTAAAACATTTACTTCGACAGGAATAATGAAGCTTGTAGATCAGAAAAAGCTCGATTTGCAGGATAAATTAGTCGATTTATTACCATATTTGTCAATCGCTGATAAACGATGTGAAAAAGTCAGGCTTCATCATATGTTGAGTCATATTTCGGGACTTCAGGATATCGAAGAATTGGACTGGAAATCAGCGGAAAAGGGGGAGGATTCTCTTAGGAAGCATGCTATTTCTGATGAAGTTAAAAGAGTTGTTATGAATAGTGATCCGGAAGATTTTGAATTTATGTATAGTGATCTTTCCTATGATTTGCTGGGACTGATAATACAGGAATTTTCCGGGCAGAGTTTTGAGGAATTTATTGCAGAGAATTTTTTTAAACCTGCAGGAATGGGTGATACTACGTTTCTGACTTTTGAAAGGACAGCAGGTAGTTTGGAGCTTGACAATGTAGATAAGGCCGGAATGGCTATGCCTCACAGACGGAAAGCTGACGGATCTGTCGTTCTTGAAACAGTTTATCCATATTCGAGACAGCATGCTCCCAGCTCGACTTTGACATCGAATACAGTGGATCTTTTGAGATGGGCAAGATTCAATCTTGATAAAAAAGCAGTATCTGCAGAATCTTATGATAAGATGTGGACTGAACGTGTTGACGCTCCTGACAAGGGTGCCGAAATGGGAATGGGATGGTTTATCAGAAATCAGGATGGTTTTCGCCTTATAGGACATGAAGGAGGAGATGTAGGTTTTAGAACAAGTTTCTGGCTGTGTCCTCAGCTTGATGCAGCTATGGTGATTTTGTCCAACACATCAGAGGCTCCAATTGAACCTGTAAGTGAAAATTTCTTTTCAGCTGTTGTCCAAGCATTGTGATGGTCTGACACAATATGATAAAATAGAATAGCTCATTAAAGAAAATCCGTGTCGCTGTAGCAGGCGATGGGATATATACATATGAAAGGAATTTGATTACAATGGTAAAAGAAGGATTAAAACTGAATGATCTATGTGGAGCTTTTCTCGATAAAGCTATGGAAATCTACGATGTACCAAGTGTCGCTTTGGGGGTTATGATTGGAGATGAACGATTTACCGGCGCCAGGGGATACAGGAATTTTATAACGAAAGATCCTATAGATAAAAACGATGTGTATCACTGTGCTTCCGCGTCTAAAATGATGACCGCCATGGGTATTATGAAGCTGGTAGATGAGAAAAAGATAGATCTTGATGACAGACTGGTGGATCTGCTGCCTTATTGGGAAATGGATGACAAGAGATGCAGGGATATCAAACTGTACCAGATGTTATGTCATATATCGGGGCTGCATGATGTTCCGGTAGAGGACTGGGAATGGAAATGGGGAGATAAAGTTGTAGATGCAGAGTCTCTCAGGAATTACGTAGTTTCTGATGAAGTTTTGAAAGGACGAATGCTCTGTGAACCGGGTAAGGGAGGTTTTATCTACAGCAGTATTGCATATGAGCTTTTGGGAGCCGTTATAGAAGAAGTTTCCGGCAAACTGTTTGATGAATTCATAAAGGAAAACTGCTTTAGACCTGCGGGAATGGAGAATACCACGGTTCTTACTATAGAAAGAACCGGAGGAAGTCTTGAACTTGATTATATAGATACTCTGAGAATGGCTATGCCTCATGAGAGAGATTCAGATAAAAATTTGATAATGGCGAAGTATTATCCTTACAGCAGGCAGCACGCTCCGAGCTCTACGCTTACTACCAACGTTGAGGATATGCTTAAATGGGGAAGATTCAATCTTGACAGAAAGGCGTTCTCGTCAGAAACATATGATAAGATGTGGCAAGAGTATGCGGTTGTTCCCAATAATGGAGAAAAGATGGGCTTAGGATGGTTTATGAGAGAACAGGAAGGATATCATCTGATAGGACATGAGGGAACGGACATCGGTTTCAGAGCAAGTTTCTGGATGTGTCCGGAGCTGGACATGACGATATCAGTACTTTCCAATGTCTCTGCCGCTCCGGTAAAAAGAATCAGCAAAACATTGTTTGCTGAACTTATTCATTCTTTATAAAATTGAGAAAGTCCTCAAAGTCTTCAAAATCACTTTGTATAAATTCAAAAAGAACAGGTTCTTTGAATTCATATTTTGCAGTGGTCATTAAAAAAGGAGCCAGAGGACTTGCCTTGAGTTTGTTCTCCAGATATCGTATGTCGGGAAGGCTGTATGCGGATACTATAAGCTGACCGAAATCAGTCAAAAAGTATACTCCTTTGACATCGTTGCTGAGACGGAAAACTCTTTCGTCAACATGGTCGTTGTTTTTCTTGAATGCCATAAACATTCTGCCGTTTTCGTGGGTGGACATTATGGTATCAAGATTGACCGTAAGTTCTCCTATGTTGTTATCCATATCATCGTCGGAAAGAAGAACTTCATATACAGTTATATATTCAGGCTTTGCCAGCATCATTGCAGCTTCTGCAGTGCTGATGTCAAAGCCTGAACATTTACTGAAAGAAACGACTTTCAGATTTTTTACCACTACTTTTGAAATGACTACTTCATAACTATTGTTCTGCTCTATAAGAGATTCGCAGAGATAAGAGACGGCATCGTCTTCATAAGTACGTTCAGCATCAATAACGTTTTTGCAGAAAGTAGCTTGGTGATAATTATCATATAAATCTACCGGAACACTTTTGTCGGCAAGGTAAGTCGCCCCCTGGCGGTCTCTGCCGAAGCATCTCATGAGAAAATAATTTATAACCTGATAATCAGATGTAATCTCGCTGCATATTTCATTCATGAGGGCTTTCATTTCATCGGATGTAAGCGTAGTTTCAGGCTCAGTTATAAAGCCGTATTCCCCGTAATTTGGCGGCAGGGGAAGACTGTGGATCTGATTGAATCGCTTGTAGTATGTTATAAGACCTCGGAGATGGCGTTCGGAAAGGCTTATTTTTTTTGCACCTAATCCACCTATGAGAGCTTGTTCTATATAGTTCAGTTTTTCAAAATCATTGCCTATAATACTCTTATAAGTTTCAAGACCCGCCTCTTCACAATCTATATAAAAAAATTGATGCAGATCAGAATCCGGATCTGTATCGGAAATCTTCCATCTTGCATATATTGAAAGGACACCCATTAGTCGCGTATCAGTAACATAGGCAGAGACAAAGTATTTATTCCGTTTTTCTATTGAGGAGGAAAGACCTCCTTCGATAACAGTTAATTTAGGTTTGCTCAAATTAAATACCTCATTGATTTTTTTCTGTTGCAAAAATTATGCGGTCGATACAGAAAGTATACCTTATTTGGGGAAAAATACAAGAGAAATAAAGTTAGCGCCATCTATTGACAGAGAATTTAATTGATATATAATTAATAAGGAAAATCAAATAATTCCTTATTAAGAGCGGCGGAGGGAATAGGCCCTGTGAAGCCCGGCAACCCCTGTATGTTAAAGTACAGAAGGTGCTAAATCCTACAGATATTGCGGTCTGAAAGATGAGGAAAGAAAACGGTAAACGATCTCTTTCTAATTCTGAAAGAGGTTTTTCTTTATGGAGGTAATGATGAAAAAATTATTTACATCGGAATCTGTTACGGAGGGACATCCGGATAAAATATGTGATCAAATTTCCGATGCTATAGTAGATGCTATAATGGAAAAAGACCCTATGGGAAGAGTAGCGGCTGAAACTACTGTGAATACAGGATATGCTATGATAATGGGAGAAATAAGTACAGAATGTTATATAGACATTCAGAAACTGGCCAGAGAAGTTATCTGTGATATAGGATATAATCACTGCGAGTATGGGTTTGACGGCAATGTGTGTGCTATTCTTACAGCTATAGATGAACAGTCTGCCGATATTGCCATGGGAGTCGATAAAGCTCTTGAATATAAAGAGGGGCAGCTTAATGATGAGGCGGATTTGTCTGACGAGACGGGTGCGGGCGATCAGGGAATGATGTTTGGGTTTGCGTGTAATGAAACACCTGAGCTGATGCCTATGCCTATATCTCTCGCTCACAGACTTTCCAAGAGATTGGCGGATGTCAGAAAAGATGGTATATTGACTTATTTGAGGCCTGACGGGAAGACTCAGGTAACAGTTGAATACGAAGATGATAAAGTTAAAAGGATAGATACTATAGTGATATCCACACAGCATGATCCGGATGTGGAGCTTTCCAGGATAAGAAAAGATCTGATAGAACATGTGGTAAAGCCTGTGGTGGACAGTAGCCTTCTGGATGATCAAACAAAATATTTCATAAATCCTACAGGGAGATTTGTTATCGGCGGACCTCATGGAGATTCAGGGCTAACCGGAAGGAAACTAATCGTTGATACATACGGAGGTTATGCACGTCACGGAGGAGGGGCTTTCAGCGGGAAAGATCCTACGAAAGTTGACAGATCAGCGGCATATGCTGCGAGATATGTGGCGAAGAATATGGTAGCTGCAGGGCTTGCTGATAAATGCGAGATTCAGCTGGCGTATGCGATAGGTGTAGCCAGACCTGTATCTATACTTGTCGACTCATTTGGAACAGGCAGGATCTCAGATGAAAAGCTGGCTCAGATAGTCGAAGAAAATTTTGATCTCAGACCTGCGGCGATAATCAGAGATCTGGGCCTCAGAAGACCTATATACAGGCAGGTAGCTGCTTACGGACATTTCGGAAGAACAGATATAGATTTGCCGTGGGAGAAGACCGATAAGGCAGAAATTCTCAGAAAGGCTGCTGATTTGTCAAATAAGTAAAATGATACGATGTAACCTGCATGATTGCTTTCAGCAATCAGAGATATGAAAGGAGATTTAGAAAATATGGGAGTTAAAGTCGCAAAGTTTGGAGGTTCTTCTGTAGCAGACGCTTTGCAGATAGAAAAGATACGCAAGATTATCAAAAATGATGAAGATATAAAATATGTGGTGGTATCGGCGCCGGGGAAAAGATTTTCCGAAGACAGCAAGGTGACAGATTTGTTGTATCTCTGCAAAACGCATATAGAACATAAGATTCCTTATCAGCAGATATTCCAAGTGATATGCGACAGATTCATGGCAGTGGAGGTAAATCTTGGCGTTGATGTTAATCTTTCCTATGAATTTGAAGAAATCAAAAAGAATCTTGAAGCCGGAGCCAGTGCAGATTATATAGCCAGCAGAGGTGAATATCTCAATGCTATGCTGATAGCAGCATACTTGGGATATGATTTTGTGGATTCTGCGAAAATGGTTAAATTCGATGAAAAAGGGAGATTCATGGAGGAGTTAACTGATAAAGCTATAAAGAAAGAACTTTCTAATCATGATACAGCTGTTATACCTGGATTTTACGGATCGAAGATAGACAGCACGGTGAAGACTTTCTCAAGAGGCGGTTCCGATATTACAGGAGCATTGGTGGCAAGAGCTGTTGGCGCTGATGTTTATGAGAACTGGACAGATGTATCCGGATTCCTTATGGCAGATCCGAGGATAGTGAAGAATCCTAAGCCGATTAGCACAGTTTCATATAAAGAGCTTAGGGAGCTTTCATATATGGGAGCTTCTGTGCTTCATGAAGATGCCATTTATCCGGCAAGGGTAGCAAATATTCCTATCAATATAAGGAATACAAACAGACCTGAAGATCCCGGAACTATAATAACATCCGAGCCGGCGAAGCTGGAAGAAGGACAGATAATAGCGGGAATAGCAGGCTATAAGGATTTTACTGTAATAGCCATGTATAAGAATCTAATGAGCAGTGAAAGAGGATTTATAAGAAAAATGACAGCTATCTTGGAAGATTTCGATGTACCCATCGAGCATATTCCCAGCGGCGTAGATACATTGTCTGTAGTTTTGGATAACGACGGAATAGATGGAAAGCTGGATGAGATCGTTGAAGAGTTTGAACGTCAGCTTAAGCCTGATACAATAGAGGTCTTTGAAGATATGGCGCTTATTGCTACCGTGGGACATGGGATGTCATATAGGCCGGGTGTTGCAGCAGCGTTGTTCAACGCTCTTGCAAAGGAAAAGATTAATATTAGGATGATAGATCAGGGGTCCAGTGAGATGAATATTATCGTAGGAGTAGAAAACAAGGATTTTGAAACAGCTATAAGAGCTATATATAAAGCTTTTGTATCATAATAAACGGGAGAGCCTCAGCACGGGAGATATATCCGACGCTGAGGCTTTTGCATATGAGGAGTATGGGAGTATATGTTTTTTTTGCAAACCTTTATATAATTGTTGAATTGAATTGTAAATTGTGCTGATTTGAGATAAAATGTAATATTATAGTTTGTATTAAAAGCAGGAGGTAATTATGGCATATATTTTCGATGAACCATCCAGAACATTTAATGAATATCTTTTAGTACCGGGATATTCATCAAAAGAATGCAGGGTGGATAATGTTTCTTTAAAGACACCGGTAGTCAAATTCAGAAAGGGAGAAGAATCTGCTATAAAAATGAATATACCCCTGGTATCTGCCATTATGCAGGCGGTTTCGGGAGACAGACTTGCGATAGCTCTTGCTAAGGAAGGCGGAATTTCATTTATATTTGGCTCCCAGAGCATAGAAAGTCAGTCTGAAATGGTGCGGAAGGTAAAGTCTCATAAGGCCGGATTTGTCACAAGTGACGCAAATATCAGACCGGATCAGACTTTAAGAGAACTGTTGGACCTCAAAGAGAGGACAGGGCATTCCACCACAGCAGTAACCGAGGACGGTACGGCAGAAGGAAAAATGGTAGGACTGGTGACAAGCAGAGATTATCGTATAAGCAGAATGTCTCTTGATGAGAAGGTATGTAATTTTATGACACCTTTTGAAAAGCTTATATATGCCGAGGAAGGGGTAACGCTTTCCGAAGCCAATGATATATTGTGGGATAATAAACTTAATGCACTTCCTATAATCGGTAAGAACCAGAGACTTGCATATTTTGTTTTTCGCAAGGACTATGATACACATAAGGCATATCCTGATGAGCTTCTTGACGGACATAAGAGATATATGGTGGGAGCGGGAGTAAACACCAGAGATTACAGGGAAAGGATACCTGCTCTTGTGGAAGCCGGAGCTGATGTGCTTTGTATAGACTCATCAGAAGGATTCACAGAATGGCAGAAGATGACTTTGGATTTTGTTCGTGAAAAGTATGGGGACAGTGTAAAGATAGGCGCCGGCAACGTTGTTGATAAGGAAGGATTTAACTATCTTGCAGATGCGGGAGCTGATTTTGTAAAAGTTGGTATCGGCGGCGGTTCTATATGTATAACCAGAGAGCAAAAGGGTATTGGAAGAGGACAGGCTTCAGCTGTCATAGAAGTAGCAAAGGCTAGAGATGATTATTTTAGACGTACAGGAGTATATGTTCCTATTTGTTCGGACGGAGGTATAGTTTATGATTATCATATGACTCTGGCTCTGGCTATGGGAGCTGATTTCATCATGCTTGGAAGGTATTTCTCAAGGTTTGATGAGTCGCCTACTGCAAAACTGACTATAAACGGAAGTTATGTGAAAGAATACTGGGGTGAAGGTTCTAACAGAGCAAGAAACTGGCAGCGATATGATATGGGAGGAGACAGTAAGCTCTCTTTCGAGGAGGGCGTGGACTCATATGTACCGTATGCGGGACCTCTGAGTGATAATGTAAGGCAGTCACTTCAGAAAGTAAAATCTACCATGTGCAACTGCGGGCTTCTTACTATACCTGATTTGCAGAAGAATGCAAAACTTACTGTAGTGTCAGCTACGAGTATCGTAGAGGGCGGAGCGCATGATGTTATCCTCAGAGATACTTCCGGAAACAGCAACAGATAAAGAACGGCTTTGCTGAAGCAACAGGCTAAGGCTGTGCCGATAATGAAAAATAGCCGTTATCGGCTATTTTTTCTTAGACTGCGAGGATATAATATCAAAGATATAATTTGAAAGGGAATACTATATATGAAACATGAGAAAATCATAGTTTTGGATTTCGGCGGGCAGTATAATCAGCTGATTGCCCGCCGCGTAAGGGAATGCAGCGTTTATTGTGAAGTGCATCCTTATACAATAAGTCTTGAAGATATAAAAGCTGCGAAGCCTAAAGGAATAATTTTTACAGGAGGGCCGAACAGTGTTTACGGAGATAATTCTCCACAGTATTCAAGGGAGCTTTATGATATGGGAATACCTATTCTCGGAATCTGTTATGGGGCCCAGCTCATAGCTCATCAGCTGGGCGGCAGAGTGGAAACTGCTCCTGTAAGTGAGTACGGAAGGACAGAGTTAACTATAGATGAGAAAGGCGGCCTTTTCAGGAACGTATCAGACAGGACTGTTTGCTGGATGAGCCATACTGATTATATAAGCATGCCGCCGGAAGGATTTACGGTAACTGCTCATACTGATGTGTGTCCTGTAGCGGCGATGGAAAACAGAGCAAGGAAGATATATGCTCTTCAACTTCATCCTGAGGTGATGCATACTGAAGAAGGTTCTAAAATGTTGAGCGCCTTTGTAAAAGATGTGTGCGGATGTTCCGGAGACTGGGAGATGGGATCTTTTGCAGATGATGCCATAAAGGCTGTGAGAAGAAAGGTGGGTTCCGGAAAGGTCCTCTGCGCACTTTCCGGTGGAGTAGATTCTTCTGTTGCGGCTGTTCTTCTTTCAAAGGCAGTGGGAAAACAGTTGACATGTGTTTTTGTAGATCACGGTCTTCTGAGAAAAAATGAAGGAGATGAAGTAGAAGCTGTATTTGGACCTGAAGGAAACTACGATCTTAATTTTATCAGAGTGAATGCTCAGAAGAGATTTTATGACAGGCTTTCGGGGATCAGTGAGCCGGAGGAGAAGAGAAAAATAATAGGTGAGGAATTTATCAGAGTCTTTGAGGAACAGGCAAAAAAGATTGGAGCTGTTGATTTTCTTGTACAGGGAACGATATATCCTGATGTTATCGAGAGCGGGTTTGGAAAATCTGCTGTGATAAAATCTCATCATAATGTAGGAGGGCTTCCGGATCATGTGGAATTTAAGGAAATAATAGAACCTCTCAGGATGCTGTTTAAAGACGAGGTTAGGAAAACGGGGCTTGCATTAGGGATACCGGAATATTTGGTGTTCCGTCAGCCATTCCCCGGTCCCGGCCTCGGTGTTAGAATAGTGGGAGAAGTCACGGAAGAAAAGGTAAAAATTGTTCAAGATGCGGATGCTATTTACCGAGAGGAAATTGCGGCAGCTATGGAAGCCGGACTTATCCCTAAATCCGGACGGGAGGGAACTCTCGGACAGTATTTTGCAGCTCTTACGAATATGAGGAGTGTTGGAGTCATGGGTGACTTTAGAACATACGATTATGCTGTGGCTCTAAGAGCAGTATTTACCAGTGATTTTATGACGGCAGAGGCAGCTCAGCTTCCGTGGGAGGTTATAGGTAAGGTGACAACCAGAATCATAAATGAAGTAAAGCATGTTAACAGAGTTCTGTACGATTGTACGGGAAAGCCACCGGGGACAATAGAGTTTGAATAGCATAGCTATATACCCGTACATCGACATTTTTAAAAATGTGATATATTGTGAAATTTTACGAAACTTTTTAAAGATTTTTTGTTCAAATTTTAAGTATTTGTAGTTTAAGATAAAATTGTATTTTAGGGAGTGCATTTGTAAATGGCAATATCGAATATAAAGACTGTTATGCGGTGTGATGTTCAGAAAGTTTGGGAAGCTGTGACAACAGTTGAGGATTATGTTAAATGGCGAAGTGATTTAAGTAAAACAGAGACGATAAACGAAAAACAGTTTATTGAATATGACAAAAATGATTATCCTACTGAATTTACCGTTACTGTTTCAGTCCCATTAAGGCGTTGGGAGTTTGATATTAGCAACAGTAATATGAAGGGGCACTGGGTTGGAATTTTTTCTGCTAAGGATGGCGGGACCGAAATAGATTTTACAGAGTATGTAGAAGTTAAAAAGTGTATTATGAGGCCATTTGCAAAATCTTTTTTAAAAAAACAGCAGGTGAGGTTTTTAGCAGATTTAAAAAAATTTCTTCTTGGAAAAATTTAAAATACCGAATAGATGTATTTTTATATATTTATGTAAGATATATATCAGGAAAAGTTCTGTTTTGTTGAGCACATAAGGGGAGAACAATGAAAAATATTATCGTCATTGAAGATGATACGGATATAAATAATATAATAACAAAGGCTCTCGAGAAGGCAGGGTATAATTGTACTCAGGCGTTTTCAGGGACGGAAGCCCTGATTTATCTTGAAAGAGAAAATTATGATCTGGCAGTAATGGATTTGATGCTCCCGGGAATTTCAGGTGAGGAGCTTTTGCCTAAGATAAAGACACTGCAGAAAATTCCTGTTATGGTGGTTTCCTCAAAAGACAGTCTTGACAGTAAGGTAGGGCTTTTGACGGATGGAGCTGAGGATTATATAACTAAACCTTTTGAGATTCAGGAACTGGTGGCAAGAGCAGGAGTTCAGATACGACGTTTTTCCGAGAAAAAAGACAGAGACTCTGAACAGATGCAATACAAAAATTTGCTTCTGAAACCGTCTTTCTTTAAAGCTTACATAAATAATGAAGAGATATTTTTGACAAAGCAGGAGTTTAAGATTCTTGAACTTTTGCTCATGCATCCCGGCAGAGTGTATTCAAAGCAGGATATTTATGATTACGCATGGGAAGATGTATATATAGGAGAAGATAAAACCATTAATGTGCATATCAGTAATATACGAAAAAAGTTTAAAGAAGTTACAGAAGAAGAATATATCGAAACTGTATGGGGCATAGGTTTTAGGCTTGCCAGATAACTTTATACTTTCTTTAACTTTGCTTTGCGTTTTATTGGTGATTTCACTGTAGAATAAAGATGTGAAGCAAAGGAGGAGTTTAAATGGAATACTTACTGTGTACCAATGGTTTAACGAAACAATACGGAAGGCACAAAGCTGTTGATTCTGTGAATATTCACATCAGACAGGGAGATATATACGGATTGATCGGGCGCAATGGTGCAGGAAAAACAACAATACTGAAAATAATAAGTGGTCTGGCATCACCTACAGCAGGAGATTTTACGCTGTTTGGAAAGACAGGAAAAAATGTGAGTCCGTATATGTCCCGCATCGGGACACTGATAGAAGCTCCCGGTGTGTATCCCAATATGTCAGCAAGAGAAAATTTGAAACTTAAATGTCTGGCTATGGGAGTGAGGAAGAAAGGCTGTATAGACGACTTACTTAGGATAGTGGGACTTGAAAATACGGGCCGGAAAAAAATCAGGAATTTTTCACTTGGAATGAAACAGCGTCTGGGTATTGCTCTTGCGCTTGTAGGAGATCCGGATATCGTTATTTTAGACGAACCTATTAACGGTCTTGATCCACAGGGGATAGCTGAGATACGGGAGACTCTATCGAAACTGAATAAAGAGAAAAACATAACATTTATTATTTCAAGTCATATTCTGGAAGAATTATCAAAAATTGCAACTAATTATGGGATTATACATGACGGTGTATTGCTTCAGGAAATGACAAGAGAGGAGCTTCTTGCAAAATGCAGCGAGAGGATTGAACTAAAAACTGATGATACCGGAAGGGCTTGTACTGTCCTTGAAAGTATGGGAATCAAACGTTATAAAGTCGTGGATGCCAGCACCATTCAGATTTTTGAGCGACTGAATGACAGTGGAGATATCACTATGTCTTTAGCCGAAAATGGCGTAAAGACAATGGGGATAACTGTCAAGAATGAGGCTCTTGAAGATTATTATCTTAATTTGACTGGAGGTGCTGAATATGTTTAATTTAATAAAGATGGATATGTATCGTCTGATACATTCAAGATCTACATGGATCATTCTTATTTTTGTCATTGCGCTGGCGATTTTTAGTGCTGTTATGACAGATTCTGATATAGAATTGATGAAAAGTGATCCTGTGAATGCAGTTACAGAAGAGGAATCCGGCAGGCAGATAGGAATAGCTGTTTGGCCTGACCCTGAATGGATGACAGGAAAAATCGAGGTGGGCAGCCTGATAAGTTCAGAAATAAAAAGCGGGCTTCTTTCCATTCTCTGTGTAATATTTGCAGCTATGTTTGCTAATGCTGAACAGAAAAACGGATATATTAAGAATATCATAGGACAGTTTCCTGGCCGGGGAGTCTTGATAATTTCCAAATTTACTGCTATAGCAATTCAAGTTTTTTTTATGATAGTTGTTTTTTCACTGGTTACGGCGGCAACGGGATTTATATTATGGGGCAGTGATCTGTATATGGGATCAGTTTTATCTTTATGCAAATTCCTTGGTGTTCAGTATCTTCTCCATTTGGGATTTGCATTGCTGATCATGTTTTTATCAATACTGACTCGCAGCACAGCTTTTAGTATGACGGCAGGGATACTGATTTGTGCAGGTCTGGAGGTTCCTATATGTTCCGCTGTCAATAAGATGGTATATGATATAAACCCGGTATGGGAATTTGATATTAATAATTATCTTTTGGATGGCAATATAACTATGACAGGCATATCAGCATCTTCAGATGAAATGATGAGAAGTGTTTTGGTAGGAGTAGCATTTGCTTTTGCGGCGGTTATTCTTGCTATAACGGTGATAAAAAGACGTGATGTCAGGTAGGAGGACGTATGATAATATGGGCGGCTGCCGCTACGGCTGCGGCGATTACTGCAACTGTGATATTGACCGCTTACAGACGGCAGGTCAGGAGGACATGCAGGCAGCTGACCTTTATAAACAGTAAGCAGACAAATTTGCGGATTACATCAGAATTACCTTTTCCCGAGTTGAACGAATTGACCGACGGAATAAATGAAATCGTAGATATATCCCGCAGAATACAAAAAGATTCTCAGCACAATGAGGAGAATCTGAAAGAGATTATTACTAATTTATCCCACGATATCAGAACTCCGCTTACATCTATGGACGGATATTTTCAGCTTCTTTCAAAGAGTGATAAAGAGAATGAAAGAAACCACTATATTTCAATTATACAAAACAGGATAACCAGTTTGAAAGATATGTTGGAAGAACTGTTCACCTATACAAAGCTTCAAAATGAGAATTACCGAATCGATATGGAGGTTGTTGATTTTGCGAAAATTGTATTTGATACGGTTTTTTCTTTTTATGATGAATTTGAAGGAAAAGACATGCATCCTCAGATAGATTTTTTCGAGGGACATTTGCCTGTTTCAGGAAATGCCGAGGCAATACGGCGTGTGATCCAGAATATAATAAAAAATGCGCTGGAACACGGAAGAAATAAAATAAGGCTTGCATTGTATCAAGAAGGCGAACAAAATATATTCTGCTGTGAAAACGATATGACAAATCAGGAGCAGCTTGATATGGAGCGTATCTTTTCAAGATTTTATAAAGCAGATTCTGCCAGAGGCAGTGCGTCTGCAGGTCTTGGTCTTGCAATAGCAAAAGAACTGACTGAGAGAATGAATGGAAGTATAGCAGCATTTGCAGAAGAAAATGTTTTTCGTATTGAAATACGATTTGATGTATATACGGACAAGTCCCTGGTAAAGTAGAACATGGTCTTGTCCGGTGGTTTGTAACGATGGAATACTGTTGCAGATGAGTTTTATTGTCATAAGACAGAGGCTATAAAAGATCCGGGTGTTAAACGGCAAGGAGAGCCGTATATTATTTCATATATGAAATTGAATTGGCTGCGGCAGGGAGAAAGAATATGAAAATCATAAGAATAAGAGATCACACAGATTTTATATGTGAAGGGGCGGAATGGTTTCATTGCAAATGGGGCGTATCTAAAGAAGCATATGAAGAAAGCATGAAAGAGAGTTTTGATAATGAAAGAAGTGTTCCGCAGTGGTATGTTGCTGTTGAAGGAAGGAAGATAATCGGCGGAGCGGGAGTTGTAGAAAATGATTTTCATAACCGCAAAGATCTTAAGCCCAATATATGTGCATTATATGTGGAAGAGGAGTACCGCTGTAGGGGAATCGCAGGGGAGCTTCTGGCATATATCTGTGATGATATGAACAGAATGGGTATTGCAACTTTGTATCTTATTACAGATCATACATCGTTTTATGAAAGATATGGATGGGATTTTCTCTGCATGGTTCAGGGAGAAGATGATTCTGATATGAGCAGGATGTATATTCATAATAGTTCGGCGCAGAATGTTTGAACTTGAGATTGAAGTGAAAGAATTTATTTGAGGTGATGGCATAGAGCTCTGTTATCTCAATGACAAACAGATGGGTGACAAATATACATGTACTTATGACTGTATTTGATAAAGCGCAGAGAAAGAATAGAAGCATTTTTTAGGAGTAATTAAAGTGAAGGAAATAGACGTAAAAAAGACAAGCCGTGCAGAGGCTTTTGAACTGTGGATGAGTGCACCGATGCCTATGATAACTTTTCATAAAACCTTGGATGTCACAGGGATTGTAAGATACAGTCGCCGGCATGGATACAAATTTAATATGCTGATGTGTTGGTGTATCGGAAAAGCTGCTTCATGTACAGAAGAATTTTATATACTTCCTGTGGGAGACAGGCTGATAAAATATGACAGACTGGCAATAAGTACAGTCATTGCTGCACAAAACGGAAAAATCAGCACATGTGATATTCCATTTAATGAAGATCTGCAGGCTTTCAGTGATGATTATCTAAGGCTTTTAAAACGAGTGCAGAAGACAGGTGAAGCCTATGAGCTGGGTGATGATTTTATGGTGATAGGAACCTCGGCTCTTGTGGAGTATTGTATTGATGGCGCAGTGAATATTTATGCTGGAGTTTATAATAATCCTTTTTTGATCTGGGGGAAGTACAGAAGAAAATTCATAAGAAAAATACTTCCTATGTCGTTTCAATTTCATCATGTACAGATGGATGGTCTTCATGCAGCTGGTTTTTTGAAGCGCCTCCAAGAGGAGATGGATAAGTTTAAGGCGGCTGGAAGATGATGTGAACAAACATAAATATGCTTTAAGAACAGAAAAATATTTGCACTGAAAGAACTGCAAAGTATGAAAGTTTGAGAAACTATGATCCCCATGGAGCAAACTCTCTGATTCAGGTTATTATCTAAAAAAATCAGAGTACTGTGGTATCTTATATAAGATAATATATGTATGCACAGTGTGCGAAATGAGGTGGAAAGAAATGAAAAGAAAGAAACTCGTGTCCGGCCTCCTTTTGTTAGTTATGACAATAGGGGGGGGGTATAATACCCTTAACGGCATCAGCTGACACAGCGGACGGCTCGGATAATACAAACGGTAAATTCACACCGGGCAGGACAATAACCTATTATATGTCTCAGTCAGATAACAGCAATAAAGGATATATAGTGGATTATGCAGCAAACAACGGGCTTACCGGTTGGGGGAATACTCTTAAAGAGGACGAAGCTGTGGAATCCAAGAAAACTGTATCAGATGGAAGCGTATATTGCACTTATACTCTTGATTCCGACAGACAGATAGATTTTGGCGATGGCGAGGAAAAAGCATATACTATAACGAAAACTTATTCTAAGTCTGTTCCGGCACAGGAAATAAAGGCAGAAGGAAAGGAGACCTCTCCTAATAGCGGAAACATCGGAACTATAGGTGTAGGCGGAGGATCTCTTCAGAGATTTCTTGCATACAATACTATGCCTGACGGAAGCGGTACTTGGTACAGATACGGTCAGACTATACCTGAGGATGTTGATGAATTATATGTAAAAACAATAAGTTACATAAAGATTTTAAGCATAACTAATCTGGCTAAAGGATCATCCATATCTTTAGATATGGACGGTACCGGCGAGACCTCGAGAGAAAATCCTAAAGTGATCGGTGTCCATGCCGGAGCTATAAATGATGACAGTTCCAGCCTGAATTTGACAGCGAATTTTACTTTTGATGATACTGTTGCCCAGATGGTGTTCGGCCGTACTGATGAGATAAATAAACAGCAGAATGCTGATGGGAATGGTTATATAACTCATGTTGATCTTAATGTAAAACTTGACTCCAGACTGCATCTTAAAGGTGATGACGACAGTATCACTGTGAAATTTACGGGCGGGTTTATACCGTATGTAGATGGCAAAGTTCTTGAGCCGGATGTAGGAACGAGATGTACTTATACATTTAAAGTAAACAGGTCTGATATAGCAGATAACAGTTTTACTATAACCACGGTTTTGGATGGAGCTGAAGCGGCAGAAAATCCGGATCTTCTCTATGAAGATTTTAAGTCAATGAAACTTGAAGCAGAGGTTGATATCCCTGAAGATATGGCTGAATATGCGGCTGATCCGGGAAGTAAGGAGCCGGAGGAATCGTTTATTAAAGCAGAGGGTAATATTCATGTAGAAGCAGCCAGAACAGGCAGTGCCACAGGGACTAAGGGTGATCTTGAAGCAGATCCCATATATGCGCAGCTTCAAAATGATATTCATAAAATAGAATATGTCACTAACGGAGGCGATCTTGAGGATGGCGCTGCAGACAGCGTAATCTGCGGAAAGACATTTTCAGAGCCCGGTATAACGAGAGTAGGTTATGTGTTCAAAGGATGGTATGTTGATGAGGCCATGACAGAAGCGTATGATTTTAGCACTCCTGTTATTAAAGATGTGAAACTTTATGCTAAATGGGTTTCGGATCAGTCGCCGGGAGGGGAAACAGATAAGCCTGGAGACGGAAATCAGGAAATCAAAACAGGCGATGACAGTAATATGATATTCTGGCTGTCAGTTATGGCGGCAGCTTTATGCGGAACAGCAATTCTTATCTTTTACGGAAGGAAGAGAAGGGAGAAATAGCAGTATATAGATTAAAAATCACCGTATTTACTAAGTACGGTGATTTTTTTGTGCAAACTGCTTAGGGTACAGTTAAATAAAAATTTATGATAAAATTATATAATGACGATATATTTTTACGGAGGATTTTGAGCGATGAGTCATCTGCAGATAACAGAAATAATCGAGAATAAAAATAAATATATGGATCTGCTTTTTCTTGCTGATGAGCAGGAAACTATGATTGATAAGTATCTTCAGCGGGGGATGATGTATGGTTTGTTTGATAATGGAATAAAAGCAGTTTGTGTTGTCACCGATGAAGGTAAAGGAATACTTGAGATAAAGAATATCGCAGTTGATCCGAAAAGCCAGAGGAGCGGATACGGACGGCGGATGATAGAGTTCATCAAAGACAGGTATAAAAAAAATTTCCGTATATTGCAAGTAGGAACGGGAGAAACTCCTCTGACAATACCTTTTTATGAAAAGTGCGGCTTTAAAAGATCACACTCTGTAAAAAATTTTTTTGTTGATAATTATGATCATGACATTTATGAGGACGGAATAAAGCTTATAGATATGATATATCTGCGAATGGATCTTAACTGTGATCAAAACCATGCGGACCGGAAAGACTGATGATTTCCAATATACTCTTGTTGGTGTTATAATATAGAAACAGGCAGAATTGCCGAGGAAGGAATATTAATATGGAAAATTTGCAGAGCATTGTGCTTTTGATAGATGCAGATAATACACAATTATCGAAAATGGAAGAAGTTATACGGGAGATTTCTACTCATGGACGTATTGTAGTAAAAAGAGCATACGGAAACTGGAAAAAGGAAAGCCTGAAAAATTGGGAAAATGAGCTGAAGCGTTTGGCTATTAAAGCTGAGCAGCAGTTTGATTATGTTACCGGAAAAAATGCGACTGATATGGCTTTGGTCATAGATACGGTTAATTTACTTCATAAAGGTATTTATGATGCGTTTGTGATTGTTGCCAGTGATAGTGACTATACGCCATTGGCTATAAATCTGCACGAGTCAGGGGTTTATGTCATGGGCGTGGGAGAAAAGAAGACTCCAGAGGCATTCAGAAACAGCTGTGATGAATTTATTTTTTTGGAGAACCTCAGTGAGGATGTTGAAGATCCGGATGATGAGAATGATGGCGCTGAAAAGAAACCGAGAAAAGGAGTTTCTGTACCTGAAAAGTGTGAGGAGGAAAAGGAAAACATAAGTGAGATTCATCACTTGCTCAGGATAGCCTCGGATAAATATCAGGATGATGAAGGATACGTCAATATAAGCGCAGCGGGGCAATATATAAAGAGGGTAAAGCCGGATTTTGATGTGCGTACTTTTGGATATATCAAACTGTCTAAACTGATAGAGGCCTTTCCCGGAAAGTATGAGATGAGGCGGTCTCCGGGCAAGGGGAAAGTAATAATTTTTTCTTACAGATGCAGATAATAGGATAATTGCTATGGATAAAAAACTTCAGCAGATACAGGATGGTTTTCAGACTGCATTTATAGATTACAGTACAAACTCGGAATTAAGCTACAGACCTCAGTTTATCTCTAATGACTACAGAAAAGGCCGCAAAGTGATAGCATCGCTGGAGCAAGAATTGAGACATTGTGATGAGTTCTTTATCAGTGTTGCTTTTATAACTTTAGGAGGCGTTACTCCTCTTCTGCAGACGTTAAAGGATCTGGAGTCCTGCGGAGTAAAAGGGCGTATACTTACTACAAACTATTTGAATTTCAGTGAACCTGAGGCTCTGAAAAAATTGGACGGATTGGATAATATAAGCGTCAGGATGTACTGTGTTGATGAGAGAACTCCCGGATTTCATACAAAGGGTTATATGTTTCGTGAGGGAGACATATATAAGATAATTGTCGGAAGTTCAAATATGACGATGCATGCTCTTTCCGTAAACAGAGAGTGGAACACGAAGATTATTGCCACAGGCAATGGCGAGTTTGTTCGCACTATGGGTGCAGAACTTCAATATTTATGGGAGAAAGCACGGCCTCTGGAAACTTGGATAGATACATACAGTAAAATATATGATGAACAGAGGCGTGTCAACAGTCTTGCTCAGAAAATCAGTACTTTTGATAAACATTATCTTAAGCCAAATTCAATGCAGCTCGCGTTTATGAGAAATCTGGACAGTCTGATAGATCGAGGAGAGAAGAGAGCGCTGCTCATATCGGCTACAGGAACAGGCAAGACATATGCGTCGGCATTCGCACTTCGCCGGCTCAATCCTAAGAAGGCGCTTTTTTTAGTACATAGAGAACAAATTGCAAAACAAGCTAAGAGCAGTTATGAAAATGTTATGGGAAAGGGAAGATCTTTTGGGATTCTGTCAGGATCACAGAAGGAATATGGAAAGGATATGCTGTTTGCTACTGTTCAGACTATGTCAAAAGACAACGTACTGACCAGATTTAAGCGTGATGAGTTTGATGTCATTGTCATGGATGAGGTGCATCGCGCCGGAGCCGGTATGCACCGCAAAATTATGGATTATTTCCAACCATCACTTTATTTGGGGATGACAGCCAGCCCCGAACGCACTGATGGATTTGATATATTTAGTTTGTTTGATCATAACATAGTCTATGAGATAAGGCTCGCTCAGGCTCTTGAGGAAAAATTGCTGTGCCCTTTTCATTATTTTGGGATAAGTGAGCTGAGTATCGGAGCAGAAACATTTGACGATGATACGAGACTTAGAGACTTCAGCAGACTTGTAACTGATGATAGAGTGGAGCATATAATTGAAAAGGCCGAGTATTACGGATACAGCGGAAATAGGGTGAGAGGCTTGGTTTTTTGCAGCAGCAGAGAGGAATCACGAATACTTTCGCAGAAGTTTAACCGCAGAGGTTTCCATACGCTGGATCTGTCAGGGGAAGACAGTCAGAAAGTCCGCGAGAGAGCTATAGAAAGGCTTGTGGACGATACGAGAAGAGACGCGCTTGATTATATTTTTACTGTGGATATTTTTAACGAAGGTGTTGATATTCCTGAGATAAATCAGATAATAATGTTGAGACCGACACAGTCTCCTATAATATTTGTCCAACAGCTGGGAAGGGGGTTGCGTAAGAGTCGTGACAAAGAGTTTGTGGTGGTTTTGGACTTTATTGGAAATTATAGGAATAATTTCATGATACCTATAGCTTTGTCCGGAGATCGCAGTTATAATAAGGACACTATAAGAAGGTATGTTTCGTCGGGAACACGAATCATACCGGGAAGTTCCAGCATACATTTTGATAGAATATCGAAAAAGCGTATATATGAATCTATAGATAAAGCGAGGACAAATGATGTGAGACTTATCAGAGAAGCATATAGGGAACTGAAGTACAGATTGGGCCGAATTCCTTCGTTGCTGGATTTTGACACATATGGTTCGGTTGATGTGACAAAGATATTTGACAGTAAGCTCTTCGGATCATATTATACGTTTTTGAGAAAATGTGATGATAAGAATTATTCCATTATTTTATCCGAAGAAGAAGTCTTGTCTATTGAATATATATCAAAGAAATTAGCGAAAGGGAAGAGGCCTCATGAGCTGGAGATGCTTAGATGCATTGTGATAGGCTGCAGAGATTTGCTAAGGTCTTTTCGCAAGAATATGAAGAAGAATTATGATATAGAAGTTTCGGATGAAGAAGAAATATCAGTTTTAAGAAATTTGACCCTTGATTTTTTAATGCCTAAAGAAAGAGAAAATTTTGACGGCTGCAGTTTCCTTGAAATATCTGATGACGGAATATGGCAGTCCTCAGAGTCTTTTAAACAGATGCTGGCAAGCAAAAATTTTAGAAATATGATAGAGGAAATTATTGAATTTGGTCTTTCAAGATATAAAGAATATTTTTCCCGAAGATATAAAGATACTAATATGCAGCTCTATCAGAAATATACTTATGAAGATATATGTCGTATGCTGAACTGGGAAAATCAAATGAACCCCCTTAATGTAGGCGGATATTTTTATGAGAGAAAAACGAAGACTATGCCGGTATTTATCAATTATGAAAAAGAACATGGACAGGTTTCATATGAACATTGTTTTCTATCTAATAAAGAACTGATCGCATTTTCAAAACATCCCAGAAGAGTTACATCTTCCGATGCAGATCATATTTATAAGAGAACACGTGAGGATCTGGGAAACAGGATATATTTGTTTGTGAGAAAAAATAAAAACGATAAAGAGGCAAAGGAATTTTATTTCTTAGGTGAGATAGAGGCGGCGGGCGAGCCTAAACAGGTGATACTGGAAAAGAGTGGTGATGAAGCTTTTGAGATAACGTACATACTCAGTGATCCGGTGAGGGAAGATATATATGAATATATCGTAGAAGATTAGCAGGAGGAATAGATGAAATATATTGAGACGACAAATGAAATGATGAATTTTATAAGGAAAAGCCCCAGCATGTTTCATTCTGTCAGTACGATAGAAAGTTATCTTGATGAAGAAGGCTTTGAATATCTTCCCGAGAGTACACATTGGGAGCTTGAAAAGGGTGGGATGTATTATACAGTACGGAATCAATCGAGTGTAATTGCATTTAAGATAGGAAAAGGCGTCAGCAAAGAGGAGAATCATTTTCAAATCTGTGCTTCTCATAGTGATTCGCCTGCTTTCAAAGTTAAAAATATACCCGAGCTTGAGAGTAGCGGTGGATATTTGAAGCTGGATGTTGAGGCCTATGGAGGAATGATAGACAGCTCATGGTTTGACAGACCTCTTGGTCTGGCCGGGCGTGTGATGGTAAAGGAGAAAAATGAAATTTCTTCAAGGCTGGTGTATATTGATAAGGATGTTTTGCTGATACCAAATGTTGCGATTCATTTTAACAGAGAGATAAATACAGGATATAAGTATAACAGGCAAGTGGATCTTTGCCCGTTGTTTTCGGCAGGAGGTCTTGGAAAAGGTGATTTTGATGTGATGGTTGCAGAAGAGCTGGGCGTGAAAAAGGAAGATATGCTGGCAAAAGATTTGTTTTTAGTAAATCGACAGAGTCCTGCTATCTGGGGATACAAAGATGAGTTTGTTTCTGCTCCGAAACTGGATGATCTACAGTGTGCCTTTGCATCTCTGAAAGCATTCCTAAATTCATCAAATGATGAGACTGTAAGTGTATACTGCTGTTTTGACAATGAAGAGGTGGGATCCAATACTAAACAGGGAGCCATGTCTACCTTTTTGCATGATGTGCTTTGGAGGATCAGTTCTTCGGAAGGTAGGTCGCAGGAGGATTATTATAAGGCTGTTGCAGGATCATTTCTTGTAAGTTGTGACAATGCGCATGCCGTACATCCCAATCATCCGGAAAAGACAGATCCTGTGAATTGTGTTTTTATAAACAAGGGTGTCGTAATCAAGGAAAGCGCTAATCAGAAATATACGACAGATGCCTTCAGCCGCGCAGTATTTTCTGATATCTGTCATGCAGCCGGTGTACCTGTACAGTCATTTGCAAATCGCAGCGACAGTGCGGGAGGTTCGACTCTGGGGAATTTGTCAAATATTCAGGTCAGTGTCAATGCAGTGGATATGGGGCTGGCGCAGTTGGCTATGCATTCCAGTTACGAAACTGCCGGTACGCTGGATACACAATATGCGATAGAGGCATTGACCCGATTTTATGATACTGATATACGAATAGAAAGAGATAAGGCTCAGTTTATATATAATAAAAACCGATGAAGAATTGATGGAGGAAAATATATGTTAGAGTTTCGTTATGCAGAGAGAAAAGATACAGAGCTGATCCTGAAGTTTATTCATGAACTGGCAGAATATGAGAATTTGTCTGATCAGGTGGTTGCAACAGCAGAGCTTCTTGAAGAGTGGATTTTTGATAAGAAAAAAGCGGAAGTTATATTAGCTGTTGAAGATGGGAAAGACGTAGGGTTTGCATTGTTTTTTCATAATTTCTCAACGTTTCTCGGAAGAGCGGGAATCTATCTCGAGGATTTATATATAATGCCTAAATACAGAGGAAAAGGATATGGGAAGGCATTGCTGAAAGAGCTGGCATCCACAGCCCTAAAAAGAGGGTGTGGGAGGCTGGACTGGAGCTGCCTTGACTGGAATCAACCGAGTATAGATTTCTATCTATCTGTGGGCGCACAGCCTCTGGAAGACTGGACGGTATACAGATTGTCAGGAGAATCTCTTAGGGAAATGGGAAGTTGATATAGGAATAAAAAAAGCTGCCGTATTTTACGGCAGCTTTTTATGAATTAATTCATTATTTTTCTGAACAGTGTTTTAAAATCTTCTATATCAGCATCTTTGGGATTGCCGGGGGCACATGCGTCAGCTTTTGCAGATTCGGCCAGCATAGGAAGATCCTCTTCTTTAAGGGCTTCCAGTTTTGCAGGGATACCTACATCTTCTGACAAATGGCGAACAGCCTCGATAGCAGCTTTGCGGTATTGATCCGATGTCATATTGTCAACATTTTCCACACCCATGGCGCGAGCGATTTCGCGGTATTTTTCACCTGTACATTCTTGATTGTATTCCATTACGATGGGCAGCATCATAGCGCAGGCTACTCCGTGAGGTGTATCATAGACAGCTCCGAGGGTATGAGCCATAGAATGAGCAATTCCAAGTCCTACGTTGGAGAAACCCATTCCTGCGATATACTCTCCAAGGGCCATTCCTTCACGCCCTTCATCTGTGTTTTCCACTGCTCCTCTGAGCGATCTGGAAATAAGCTCAATGGCTTTGAGATGAAACATATCACTCATTTCCCAGGCTCCTTTGGTAGTGTAGCCTTCAATGGCGTGTGTGAGAGCATCCATTCCTGTAGCGGCAGTGAGTCCTTTTGGCATAGAACGCATCATGTCCGGATCGACGATAGCTATGATAGGTATATCGTGAGGATCTACACATACAAATTTGCGTTTCTTTTCGACATCTGTTATAACGTAGTTGATAGTGACTTCTGCAGCTGTACCGGCAGTAGTCGGTATAGCAATGATAGGTACACAAGGATTTTTTGTAGGGGCTACACCTTCCAGACTTCTGACATCTGCAAACTCGGGATTGTTAATGATGATGCCGATGGCCTTTGCTGTATCAATGGGAGAACCCCCTCCCAGAGCGATGATGTAATCAGCTTCCGCAGCTTTAAAGGCTTCGACACCTTTCTTGACATTTTCTATAGTAGGATTTGCTTTTATTTCACAAAAGATTTCATACGGTAAATTATTATCATCCAGGAGTTCTTTGATTTTAGCAGCGGAATCTGATTTAGCCACATGAGGGCCTGAACAGATTAAGGCCTTTTTGAAGCCTCGTGACTTTACTTCGGCAGCTATTTCATTTACGGCACCGCTGCCATGATAAGATGTCTGATTTAGCATTATTCTGTTTGACATTGATAAATCCTCCGTTTCTTTTATATTTGTTAATTAATACATACATTTTAAGTCCAAATTGAAGAGAAGTCAATAATTCTATTAGCCTATGAAGTGAATATAAACCGTTGGAATTAGGGTAAAACTATGATAACATACCCATATGCAGAAAGGAATAATAGCTTATGCGAAAACAACTTACAGCTTTGAGAAGAAAGATGAAAGAAAGAGGCATAGATATCTATATAATACCAACGACAGATTATCATGGCTCTGAATATGTCAATGATTATTTTAAATGCAGAGAATATATATCCGGATTTACGGGTTCTGCAGGAACTTTGATAGTAAAACAGGATTTTGCCGGTATGTGGACAGACGGCAGATATTTTCTGCAGGCTCGTCAGCAGCTTGAAGGCAGTGGCATAACCTTAATGGCAATAGGAGAAAGAGGTGTGCCAAGTATTTGTGAATATCTGTCTCAGATGCCTTCGGGAAGTGTCGTGGGATTTGACGGGAGAATAGTAAGCAGTAAGCTGGGAGAAAGCCTTGAGGGAAATTACAATATAGTTTATGATATAGATCTTGTGGAGGAAATCTGGGAAGACAGACCGGATGTTGTACCGTCAAAGATATACAGTCTGCCGCCGGAAGTTACAGGGGAATCATCTGAATCTAAGCTTGTGCGAGTGAGAGAGCAGATGGGAAGTTCTGATTTTTTTCTGGTAAGCCGTCTGGAGGATATTGCATGGCTTTATAATTTGCGGGGACGTGATATTGAGCATACTCCGGTATTTTATGCGTTTGCGCTTATTTCAAAAAACAGTGAGACTCTTTATGTCATGGACGAAGAATATATTATGTCATCTGAAAAGGGTGTCAGACCATATAAGGACGTATTCAGCGATATGGAAAAGCTGCGAAACTGTGCTGTTATTCTTGATGAGGATTCTGTATCTTATGCAGTCAGTAAATGTTTTCATTCTTCTGTTGAACGTATTTTACGAAAAAGCCCTGTAGAAAGACTTAAAGCTGTTAAAAATAAAAACGAAATAAGTGCTACAAAAAATGCTCATATCAGAGATGGAGCAGTCATGATCAGATTTCTTTATTGGCTTAAAAACAGTATAGGTACAGAAAAAATTACTGAGATTTCTCTGGCAGATAAACTTGAGAAGCTGAGAAGGGAACAGGGGGCTTATGATTTGAGTTTTGACACGATAGCGGGATATGAGGAGCATGGAGCTGTTATTCATTATTCTGCCACTGAAGAAAGCAACGCCGTTTTACGGGAAGGTGGTTTTATTTTGATTGATTCCGGAGGTCAGTATGAAGACGGAACGACAGATATTACAAGGACCATAGCTCTGGGAAATGTGGATGATGAGCGTAAAAGAAATTATACAGCTGTGCTGAAGGGGCATATAGCGCTTGCAACAGCTCAGTTTACAGAGGACACTACAGGAGCCGATCTGGATCTGTTGGCAAGAAAACCTCTAAGAGAAGTAGGGCTTGATTTTAAACATGGAACAGGTCATGGTGTGGGGCATATGCTGTCGGTTCATGAAGGTCCTAATAATATCAGCCCAAGGTCAGCCGAAAGTCATATAATACCGGGAATGATAACAAGTGATGAGCCGGGGGTTTATTTAGAAGGAGAATACGGTATCCGGATTGAAAATGAGCTTCTCTGTATAGAAAAAGACGGAAAATATGTTTTTGAAACGATAACTTTATGCCCATATGAGCGGGATGCTATAGATATTTCTATGCTTACGGAAGATGAAATACGATATATAAATCGTTATCATGCTTTCGTGGAGGAAACGTTGTCTCCGCTGCTTGATGAGCCTGAGAGGGTGTGGCTGAAACGACAGTGCAAAGATATATAGGAGGTATTTTATATGAAGCAGTTTATAGAATTTAACGGAAAAGTATGCCTTGTTACAGGAGCGGGCAGTGATAACGGAATAGGGTTTTGGACTGCGAAATTATTAGGAGAGCTTGGCGGAAAGGTAATAATAGTATCCACTACAGACCGTATCATAAAGCGACAGGCAGAACTGACGAATATGGGTATAGATGCTAAAGGTATGGTGGCTGATCTGATGGACAGGACTGCCGTTAGAAATCTTATATCTTATATCATAAAACAACATGGGAAAATAGATGTTCTTGTAAATAATGCAGGGATGGTGCAAACCGGAGTTCGTGAAGAAGAATTCGACCATTTTGAGGATATTTCATATGAGAGTTGGGACAGGGATATATCGAGAAATCTCGATATACCTTTTAATGTAACAAAAGAGGTATTGCCTTATATGAAGAAGAATAGATATGGAAGGATTGTCAATACTTCTTCGGTGACAGGACCTCTTGTGAGCAATCCAGGGGAAGCCTCCTATTCAGCGGCAAAGGCCGCTATAATCGGAATGAGCAAAGCTATCGCCATAGAAACCGGAGCGTGTAATGTTACAATAAACAATGTTCTTCCCGGATGGATACAAACATCTTCTCAGACGGAAGGAGAGTATCAGGGAGGATTTAATACGCCTATGAAGAGAAGCGGTACTGCCGAAGAAGTAGCGTCCATGATAGTATTTTTATGTTCTGAAAGGGCTTCTTATATAACAGGTCAGGAGTTTGTCGTAGACGGAGGCAATACGATACAGGAATACAAGGGAGCACCTCAGTTTTACTATTGATAATTATCATGAAAAAAGTGACAAAAAAACTAAGTGCAACTGGACTAATTTACTGATATAATACCTTTTAAAGGGAGGTATATCGGATGGCAGATGATAAAGGTGTGCAGTCAGTGGAAAGAGCGCTGGATATAATAGAAACAGTGGCTTCAGCACAGGAAGGAAAAAGTCTTACAGAGATCGCGGCAATAACAGGACTTCATAAAAGTACTGTTTACAGGCTGATAATGACTTTGCTGAATCGTAATTACCTTGATAAAATGGAAGATGGCAATTATAAACTGGGTGAAAAACTTATAGAAAATGTCAGTTATTATATAAATGATCTGGAGCTGCAGACGGAGGCAAGGCCATATGTGGCAGAGATAAGCACACATCTGGGGATGGCAGCTTTTCTCGGGGTTCTTGACGGGAATAAAGTTGTTTATCTTGAAAAGATGAATGTTGCTTCGGCAAGGTTATATTTTCAAATAGGAACAAAAGTCAGCGCATATTGTTCTGCTATTGGAAAATGTTTGCTTTCCAATTATTCAAATGAGCAGCTCAACGATGTGATGGCTGACTGCAGTTTTATAAAATTCACTCCCAATACGATTTCAGATATGGGAAACCTTCGCAATGAGATTGCAAAAGTTCGAAGACAGGGCTGGGCGATATCAGATGAAGAGTATGAAATGGGGCATAGGTGCATAGGAGCACCCATATATGATTACAGAGGCGAAATAATAGCAGCAGTAAGTGCCAGCGGTGATAAACATGTGCTTACAGATGATCGAATTCAAGAAGTAGCTGAATATATGGTCAAAGCAGCAGGAGGTATTTCTGAAAAAATGGGGTATTTGGGATAAAATAATAAAAGAGAGGAAGTCATCTGACCTCCTCTCTTTTATTATTTTGTGATTGTTGCAAATCAGTCTACTATATTCTTGAGAACAATGTTCTTTACTCTCGTCATTTCATCAAATGTGGACATAACACCTTCTGTCCCTATGCCGCTGTGTTTCCAACCTCCAAATGGCATCTCGAATGACCTGAAGAAACTTGCTCCGTTTATAACTGCGCCGCCTGATTCCATAGCTTTAGCTATATTGAAGGCACGTTTTTGGTCTGATGAGAATACGCAGCTGGAGAGGCCGAATATAGAACTATTGGCTATTTCTATAGCTTCTTCATCACTGTCAAAACCTATGATAGGAACTACAGGCCCGAAGATTTCCATATCTTTTGCGACATCTGCTGTTTTAGGTACATCTACAATAACTGTAGGTTCATAAAAGGCTCCGTTTCTCTTACCTCCTAAGATTATTTTACCGCCTTGTTCCACAGTTTTATTGACTTCTTTCTCGACTTTAATGGCAGCTTTTTCGCTGATAAGGCATGCTATCTGGGTATTTTCATCTTTAGGGTCGCCAACTTTAAGCTGTTTGATTCTTTCTACTGCTTTTTTGGCGAATTCGTCTTTCAATGAATTGTGAACAAGGAATCTTTTGCTTGCACAGCATACTTGCCCTGTGTTGTACATTCTGCCCCAGATCATTTCTTCGACAGCAAGGTCGACATCACCGTCATCAAGCAGTATGAAAGCATCGTTTCCGCCAAGTTCAAGAGCCGTATGGGTAAGAGTTTTTGCAGCTAATTCAGCTGTTGAGATGCCTACTTCTGTACTGCCTGTAAGTGTAACGAGATGTACCCTTGGGTCAGCTACTGCTATACTCTTTACTGCACCCGGAGCTGTGACGCACTGGATGACTCCGTCAGGAACACCGGCTTCCACCAGCATTTCTGTAAGTCTCATAAGGGTAAGCGGATTATCGGATGAAGGCAATACTATTGCGGCGTTTCCCATCATAAGAGCCGGAGCTACTTTCTGGTCATAAAGATCGCAAGGGAAATTAAATGGAATTATGCAAGCGATGACACCTATAGGTTCTCTTGTTACAAGCTGGATATGTTTATCCTGTCCGGGTTCTGTACCTGCAGGAATTATTTTTCCGTAATAGTGTTTAGCATGTTCAATAAATCCTGAGAAGCCTATCTGTATATTGCCGATTTCGGCACGCGCCTCTGTTATAGGCTTACCGTTTTCAGCGCACAGTGTTTGAGCCAGAGATTCCTCGTTTGCTTTGACTATATCAAGAAACCTGTAAAGAACGTCAGCTCTTTTTGAGATAGGGACTTCAGCCCAGATCTTTTGTCCTATGACAGCTGCTGATACAGCTTTTTCAACATCTTCTGCCGTAGCTTTAGGAACTGTGTCGATGACTTCACCTGTAGCAGGTGCAATAACGTCAAAAGTTGCTCCGCTCAGACTGTCTGCTTTTTTACCGTTTATGATCATTTTCATGTTGATTTCTCCTTTCAATTATCTGTTGATTTTTTCTGAGAATGCTTATTTTCCAAAGGCAGTGAAGGATAACATCAGCCCTCCGCATGTGTTATTGCCGTCATCTTCATAACCATATTCACCAAAGGTGAATTCCATGATGAACGGAATTCCATCTGCATGAGCTTTCACCTGATCGTATACTTCATTGATCCTGCTGTCTATGCCGGCTCTTCGTCCTCCGCAGTGAACCAGATGGAGTGCGGCGATAGAACCGTTCATTTTTTTCTTTAGATCTTCCAGAGTTTTTCCTACGGATTCGATGATTTCATCAACTGTCGCTTCCATCAGGACTACTGCTGTTCCTACTGCAAGATTATTTCCTATAGCCATTGAGCCGTCGTCATTTCCATTCATAGGATGTCTGATGGCTGCAAGATCTCCCAGACGGTCTTTGACTGCCAGAGGATGGCATATTGCGTAAGAAAGAAGATTTCCGCCGGCTACATCTTCGGCGCTGGCTCCTGTCCATTCACGATATTGATCCAATGCCGGTTTTCCATCGATCTCTGCCAGAGTTCTGTCTCCACATATTTTCGTGATTACTCCGGCTTTATCAGTTTCGTTATATGCGCCGGTAAACTTATTGGCAAAAGGTTTATCAGTATAGAAGAAAGCAACGGAAACTCCTTCAGCAGTAACCATTTCATCGGTATAAAGAAGCCATTCGCCTGTTATAGTATTGTCGGCTGCTGTACCCCCGAAGAAAGGAACACGGCCGATGACTTCTGTGATTCCTTTTAGATAATATTCCTCTTCACCGGAAGGCGCCGACATATAGAAATAAGCGGGAGCTTCAGTTTTGCCTGCCGCTTTTAATGCTTTTTCGGCAAGTTTATGTCCTGTTTCTCTGGCAGTTCCTTCTTTAGGCATTCCTGCGACACCTACTGTAAGATCTTTGTCTGACATAGACATGATTCCGACGAAACCGTCATCTCCCGAGATAAAACCTTCCGGTGTAACTACTCCTGTGAAAGATGTATTCCCGATGAGAGGTACCCCCGGAAGTTCATCTGATATAGCTTTTAATAATTCTTTCTGATTATATTGCACTCCGCTGTATACGAATGCCACTTTCATATCTGAGAGGTCTGCTTTTACCTGCGCTGCCGCTTCTTTACCTGCTGCTGCTGCATTTGGGTTAATGCTTTTTCCTGTTTTTACATTTAACATTTTGATTTCCTCCTTGATTATAATTTTATTTGTATCTTTAAAAAGAATACTGTTTTATTTTCTGAAGTTATGATAGTTCCGAAAACTTTTTTAGTCAATAGCAGCGGTTTTACAATACAAAAACGCTGTTTCATATTATGAAACAGCGTTTTCAGATAGAATATTCGTATTCGAATGAGGCTTTAGAGGTTTCAAAATTCAAAAGAGTGTGTCCGTTTTTTTGAAAATAATAGTATGCTCTGCATGAAGCGCTTTCGTGGATTGTTCTGTTCATCAGACCGCAGGAGGGAGCTGAGAGAGGATGTGAATTTTTATCAAGCAGCTTTGCGGAGAATGTCATGTTTCTTTGAGTTATTATGATTTCTCCGTTTTTTATTTTTGATGCTTTGGCGCCGAGATAGGTGGCTAAACGATATTCTTTTCCGTTTAAGTGAATAACAGCAATGATACCTGTGAATTCATAATTTCCCAAAGGTATAGATGCAACACTGAGCATAAGGGAACCGCTTTCAAAACAGCATTGTGTCCAGGCATATTCTTTTGGAAAAGAACGTCCGCGGTCTCCTTCAATATATCCTTTAGCATTAATGAAATCATATCGGCGGCCGTTTAGGTAGATATTTCCGTTAACGGTATGTTTCATGCTCACTACGCTATGGCGGCATTCCATAAAAGGGACATAGCAAAAAGGTCCCATTATATCATATTTTATGGGAGTCAGGTCTCCGAATATTATATTGCCGGATATTTCAAGATCAGGTGAGACTGTATCAAAGGTCATCCCGTTTTCACCAAGATAGTTTTTTGAGATATTAATGTGAAGATTTGATTTTTGATGTTGTATATATTTATAGGGGAATTTTGCTATAAATGAAGCTTCATCAGTAATGACCTGAAGAGAACAGTACCGTTTAATTTTTGATTTGTGACTGGCGGCAATGACAGCAAGAGTTTCGGAATCAGACTGACATTTGAAATACCACCCGCAGAAATACTCATTCATGTGATATATCTCACTTTTTAAAAAAATTTGTTTCAGTTATTGTTCCCTTCAGGATTGAAATTATTCTATTATCAGCCGCCTGCGACTACTCTTCTGAGTACAACTTTGTCTCCATCGCAGACTATGGTGGCTTCGTAGTCTGCCGGTCGGATACGTACGTCATTGACCTTGACCATGGCACGGCTCATTTTCTGTTCTTTCATCAGATCAGCGATACTCATACCGTCGCTTAGTTCAGTTTCTTTTTGATTTAATATTACTTTCATTGTCACCCCTCCTTTTAAAGTCCTATATATTCGGCATATACGGCCTTAGCGCGCTTTTCATCGCTTACATGTTTTATGATGGCCCTGCCGTTTTTAAATAATTTTATTTCTATATTTCCATCATTGAAATCAAGTGTATATTTTGTATATTTTACAGTTCCCTGAGAACTGAGTTTTTCAGCGTATTTTTCAAAACTGATTTCGCCTTCTTTTTTAGGGATCACCTGTACAGAATCTTTTCCGCACATTGTAGCTGTCTGTGATCCTGTGACTTTGCCGTAGAAGGCATAGTCCTTTTTACCGCAGACAGGACAGTCGGGATCTTTGTCTACCGGAATATATTCAAAATAGTTTTCCCATACATCAAAAGACACCAGATCATGGCGTACAGCATCTGAACCTGTAAGGAGCTTAAGCACCTCAGCTGATTGAAGAGCGGCAACCATACTTGCCGCAGAATTGAGTATACCTACCGTAGCACATGTAGGCTGCTCTCCGGGAGAGTATTCTTCTTCGCCGAGAAAACATTTCAGACATGGCTGATTGCTGCCGGGCAGGATATTCATAGTCATACCGGATGACGCCAAAGTACCTCCGTATATCCATGGCTTTTTAAGATGGTGGCAGGCTTCATTGAGAAGGAGTCGAACCTCCATGCTGTCTGTGGCGTCAACTATAAGATCTACATCTTCTATGAGATTATCTATTGTTCCGCTGTTTATATCTGTGATAACCGGATCTATAGTGATTTCGGAATTGACGGATCTGAGATATTCAGAAGCTGCAATAGCCTTGGGAGTTTCGTCTTCGGCTTCTTTTTCAGTGAATATCGTCTGTCTTTGAAGTTCTGCTGTTTCTATATAATCTCCGTCTATAAGCCGTATGTATCCGACACCGGCTCTGGCGAGATTATTGGCAACAGCAGCGCCTATTGAACTCATTTCTATGATAGCTACACGGGCTTTTTTTATTTTTTCCTGACCTTTTTTTCCGAGACCGGCAAAGATCTCTTGTCTTACATATCGTGATATAGTATTGCTGTTATCCATTTTATAATTCACCTCTGCTTATAATACCGATGCTTTCTATGCAAGCTTCGATTTCTTCGTCATCAGTAAAATATCCCGGGCTGATGCGAACAGTTCCTCCTGTATCAAGCGTTCCTATGGTCTTGTGAGCATCGGGAGCACAGTGAAGACCGCTTCTTGTTGCTATATTGAATACCTGATCGAGGTAAATGGAGACATCCTGTGATTCAAAGCCATCTATGGTTATAGATACTACAGGCCCTCGATCATGGTTCAATGGACTGTAGATATTTACGCCGGGTAGTTTTATGAGGCCGTTTATAAGCATATCCGTCAGTTCTTTGTCACGTGCATGTATTTTGTCAATTCCTTCATCTATGATAAATTTTATACCGGCTCCAAGACCTGCTATTCCGGGAACATTTAATGTACCGCTTTCATATTTATCGGGTCTGTCGTCAGGCTGGTGAAGCATTTCTGATCGGCTCCCTGTTCCTCCCTGTTTTAAAGTTTTCAGTTCTATGCCCGGCTTTATATAAAGACCTCCGGTTCCCTGGGGGCCGTAAAGACATTTGTGTCCGGGAAATGCCAGCATATCTATGTTCATTTCCTGTACATCTATTTTTAAAGCCCCCGCGGACTGAGAAGCGTCTACGAGAAATAATATCCCCTGCTGTCTGCATATTTTCCCGATGGCAGCAATATCATTGATTGTTCCTGTTACATTTGAAATATGAGTGAATACTGCCAGTTTAGTATTTTCTTTTATTGCAGCGGCCACATCGTCAGGATTAACACCTGTTTCGAGGGATGCTTTTATTTTGGTTACTTCGACTCCCGCATCTTTTAAGTGCTCGAGAGGTCTGGCAACCGAGTTGTGCTCCAGAGAGGATGTGATAATGTGATCCCCTTTTGTTACAGAGCCTTGTATGGCAAGGTTTAGAGCATCTGTCGCGTTGAAGCAGAATATGATAGATTCAGGATTCTCTGCATGAAACAGGCGGCTGCACAGAAATCTTGTTTCCGCTACTATATCTCCTGCAGCCAAGGAGATCTTGTGACCGGATCTTCCGGGATTGCCTGAAGCATTTATTAATGCGTCATTGACAGCGGAGTATACTGTCATCGGCTTTTTTCCGGATGTTGCTGCATAATCTAAATAAATCATAATTTGCCTTCCTTTATTATTTATAAAATATCGATTTGTGATATTAACTGAATATAACAAAGCTTATAGCCAAAATAATCGGCAAAGCCGACTTTATTCTGAATTATATTTTATTTTAACACATAACTTGTTTACTGTAACGAGAAAAATATTAAAATAATGACCGGTATAAAATACGTGAGAATGGTTTTTATGGCAAAAGTCACTCCTATTTGATATAATAAAACGTCAGAGGGGAGAACACGATGATTTATAACAATATTTTAGAAGCAATGGGGAATACACCTATAATAAAACTCGGGCATATGGGAGATAAAGAAGGCGCTCAGATACTTGTTAAATTTGAAGGCCTCAATGTAGGAGGCTCTATAAAGACGAGAACAGCTTATAACATGATACGGGATGCCGAGAAAAAGGGTCTCATAAATAAGGATACGGTAATAGTAGAGCCTACCAGCGGTAATCAGGGCATAGGGCTTGCGCTTGTAGGGGCTGTAAGAGGATATGAGACGAAAATAATAATGCCTGATTCAGTAAGTGAGGAAAGGCGAAAGCTTGTGGCTCATTATGGAGCCGAGGTGATTCTTGTGCATGATGCAGGCAATATCGGTGAATGTATAGAAGAATGTCTTCAAACTGCGTTGAGGATGCAGCGGCAAGATCCGAGAGTGTTTGTGCCACAGCAGTTTGAAAATCCTGCTAATCCACAGATACAGAGGAATCAGACGGCTGAGGAAATCTTAAAACAAGTGGACGGACCGATACATGGATTCTGCTCGGGAATAGGAACAGGAGGAACCATCACAGGAATCGGTGAGAGGCTCAAAGAAGAAAATCCTGATATAGAGATCTGGGCAGTGGAGCCCGAACATGCAGCTATACTTTCAGGGGGCTCCATAGGAACTCATCTTCAGATGGGCATAGGAGACGGTGTGATACCGGAGATACTGAATCAGAAAATATATGATGATATCTGTATAGTAAAAGATGGGGAAGCTATAAAAACATCAAAGGATCTGGCATCAAAGGAGGGCATTATGTGCGGAATATCAAGCGGCACTAATGTAGCGGCTGCCATAAAACTGGCAAGGAAACTGGGCAAGGGTAAAACTGTGGTAACAGTGCTTCCTGATACGGCTGAGAGATATTTTTCAACGCCGCTGTTTGGTTAGTTGGTAGGATCGAATATGTAATATATTGTCTTGAATTGGTTTGGAGGCCGCGATGAAATACGATTTTGACGAGATTATCGACAGAAGGAATACAAGCTGTGAGAATGTGGAAGGTTTCAGATCATATATATTTCCTGAAGATCCTGATATAATACTCCCGGTTCCTGATGAAGAAATGATAAGGATGTGGGTGGCCGATATGGAGTTTGCAGTAGCTCCTGAGATTTGTCAGGCAATAAGAGATCGGGTAAACAAGAGGATATTTGGATATACAGGTGTTTTCGGAGCAGAGTATCGTGATACTTTTGCAAGGTGGTGCTCAGTTAAATATGACTGGAGTTTCCCCGCTGAACAGCTGGTTTTCTCTCCGGGAATAGTACCGGCTCTTTATGAATTGGTAGGAAATATCACACAGCCCGATGAAAAGGTGTTGTTTCTTACTCCTGCTTATGGGTTTTTCAAGCATGCATGTAGATATAACAATCGTGAATTCGTAAGTTCTGATATGTTGAATAAAGATGGCGATTTTTTTGCGGACGTGGATGATTTTGCAAAGAAGGCTGCAGATCCAAAGGTAAAACTGGTGATATGGTGCAATCCTCATAATCCTACCGGAAGGGTATGGTCTGACAAAGAGGCTCGAAAAATAGGAGAGATAGTTGAGAAAAACGATCTTTGGATAATTTCAGATGAGATACACTGTGACCTTACGAGAAGGGATATACATCATATACCCATGGGGAAGATAATGCCGCAGTACGGGAAACTCATTACCTGTATGGCGGCAAGCAAGACTTTCAATATAGCAGGAATGATGTTTTCAAATATAATTATAAGGGATGACCGCTTGAGAAGAAAATTTGTCAGAAGTGATAAACTCGGCGGTTTGGTGAATCCTCTTTCTCTTGAAGCAAACCTTGCTGCATACAAAAAGGGAGGACCGTGGCTTGATGAACTGAAATCCTATCTTGACGGTAATTTTCGTTTCGCAGTGGATTTTATAAGAAAAAACATTCATGGAGCTATATGTAAAGTTCCGGAAGCGACTTATCTTTTGTGGTTAGACCTCAGAAAATGCGGTATAGATATCAGTGATCTTTCAAGATTTTTTGCCCAGGAAGCAGGTGTTCTTGTAGAGAGCGGCAATAAATTGTTTGTAGGAAATGCGGATGGTTTTGTCAGAATAAACTTAGCCATGCCAAGGGCTTTAGTGAAAGAAGGTCTTTGCCGAATGGCCAAGGCAGTTTCAAATAATTGCAGAACCATATGATTAGTGATTAGATACTTTCAGATAAAAATATGCTATAATGATGTTGACACAGCAATGAGCTACATATGTTTTGTGATGCTGTAACGGAATAATTTTAAAATGGAGGAATAGATATGGATAATAATAAACGCCCTGAATCTATGAAGCGGATAACGACTCAGGCTTTGGCTGATACTTTTATAGGAGAGCAGATAGAGAAAATAAAGAAGCAAGTAGGAGACAAAAAAGTGCTGCTTGCTCTTTCAGGCGGCGTAGATTCATCAGTAGTAGCTGCGCTTCTTATAAAAGCCATAGGAAAACAGCTTGTATGTGTTCATGTGAATCATGGTTTGCTTCGAAAGGGAGAACCTGAGCAGGTAGTCGAAGTGTTCAGGAATCAGATGAACGCTAACCTGATATATGTAGATGCAGTTGACAGATTCTTGGATAAGCTAGCGGGTATTGCTGATCCTGAGCAGAAGCGTAAAATAATAGGCGCAGAGTTTATCAGAGTATTTGAGGAGGAGGCCCGTAAGCAGGAAGGAATAGAATTCCTGGCTCAGGGTACTATTTATCCGGATATTATAGAAAGTGACGGCGTTAAGGCTCATCATAATGTGGGAGGCTTGCCTGACGATATGCAGTTTGAGCTGGTTGAACCTGTGAGATTGCTTTTTAAGGATGAAGTGCGTATCGTGGGAAAGGCTTTGGGACTTCCTGACAATATGGTCTTTCGTCAGCCGTTCCCGGGTCCGGGGCTGGGAGTAAGATGTCTTGGAGCTATAACTCGGGACAGACTTGAAGCGGTCAGAGAATCAGACGCTATACTTCGTGAGGAATTTGCCAAGAATGGTCTGGAGGGTAAGGTTTGGCAGTATTTTACCGCAGTCCCTGATTTTAAATCTGTAGGTGTGAAAGATGGAGCGAGAACGTTTGCTTATCCCGTTATAATCAGAGCCGTCAATACAGTAGATGCTATGACAGCGACAGTTGAAGACGTACCGTTCTCATTACTTCAGCATATAACCGAGAGGATTACTCATGAAGTTCAAGGTGTTAATAGAGTGCTTTATGACCTGACACCGAAACCGGCTGGGACGATAGAGTGGGAATAAACAAAATTTGATATAGGATATTTTATGTGGCAGGTAGTCTATAAGATTGCCTGCCATTTATATATTTTTTGTGTTTTATTGCTTATACCGAGTTCTGTTATCAGCATGAAGGAAAGGTGATTGAAGATTTATTTATCTCATGATGTGTGATATGCTTTGATATAAGTGAAAAGTGTAGAAGAAAATGATTAGTAGAAGGGGGGATAAGAAATAAAGAATATGAAGATTGATGCTAACGGGGTAGAGATTAGAGTAATGGGCGATGTTATAAACGAAGATGCTTATATCTCTTTGACAGATATAGCTAAATATAAAAATCCAGATAATGCTTTTATTGTGGTAGCAAATTGGATGCGTAACCATTCCACGATTTCGTTTTTGGGATTGTGGGAACAAATCCACAATCCTAATTTTAAACCTATCGAATTCGATAGGTTTAAAGCAGAAGCAGGAGATAATGCGTTTACGCTGACACCGCAGCAATGGATAAAAGCAACAGATGCAATCGGCATTGTATCAAAATCAGGACGATATGGTGGCACTTATGCTCATACGGACATTGCTTTTGAGTTTGCTTCGTGGATTTCTCCAGAATTTAAACTTTATATTATCAAGGATTATCAGCGATTAAAGAAAGATGAAGCAAACAGATTAGCGATTGGATGGGACGTAAAGAGAGAACTATCAAAAATAAATTATCGTATTCATACAGATGCGGTAAAAGAATTTTTGATAACACCTACATTATCTCCGCAGGAAATGGCATATACATACGCTTCTGAAGCGGATATTCTCAATATGGCTTTGTTTGGAAAGACGGCGGCACAATGGAGAAGTGAAAAAGGAATAAACGGGAAAACACCGAATATCAGAGATTTTGCTTCGGCAGAAGAATTAGTTGTGCTTATCAATCTGGAAGATAGTAATGCGGATTTAATAAGACAAGAAGTGCCCAAAATTGAAAGGTTAAAAATATTAAGGGAAAAAGCATATAGGCAATTGGAACTTTTGAAAAAGAACCAAGATACGATTGAGGCACTAAAGAAAAATCTTATTGAAGATACAGAAACAAATAGTTGATTTTATAAGTAAAACTGCTTATAATTGAGTCGGAAGATATTGCTATTATCCGCAGTTACAGAGTGTGTGTTATCAACGCTGATAACAAAACGATAACATTAGCTCATATAGGCAGGATAATATGGATATATCAAATAATCAAAAGAACTACAAACACGACAGAAAATAATCTCTAAACAAAATTGATTAGGTTTTGTCGAGTGGGAATAAATCTCATCTCATGATATTTTAGATAAGTTTACCAAAACGAGCTGCAGTAATAAGTTTTATATTACTTATTCCTGCAGCTCGTTATATGTTTATTCTGGTTATGTTATTATTCATCCCATGATATAGCTTCTACGGGACATGTGTCTATGGCTTGTTGTACTTCGGTTTTGTTTTTATTGTCTACATCTTTGAAGCTTTCTGCTTTTCCTGTATCATCCATTCTGAATATTTCCGGTGCGATATCGGGGCACATGGCGCATCCGATGCAGGCATCCTGATCGACTCTTGCTTTCATTGTCAATACCTCCTTATGATCTGTTTTGGTACGTTTATAATTTATGGTAACCTGTTTTTAGACATATATTCACAGTTTTTAAAAGGTTTTTATTTTTTGCTTATGAATTTTTCAGAAAAGAGTCAGATTTAAATTGATGATTGTGATTTTTAATGATATAGTGGGCATTACAAGAAGTGAAAGAGAGAGCATGAGAATGACAGACAGGATGGAAGCTGTATTTTTTCAATATGGTGAAACGGAGATAGATTATTTGAAGAGAAAGGACAAGAGGCTTGGAGAAGTGATTGATAAAGTAGGGCATATCTATCGTCAGGCGGATACTGATTTGTTTTCTTCTGTCGTCCATCATATTGTTGGTCAGCAGATTTCTACGAAAGCTCAGGAGTCTATCTGGAATAGGATGATCTGTGGTCTGGGAACGGTGAGTGCTGAAACTGTTCTGGCTTGTGGCAGAGATGAACTTCAAAGGTTTGGGATTTCATTCAGAAAGGCAGATTACATATTAAGTGCTGCAGAAAAAGTAATGAGTGGAGAATTTGATCCTGAGAAAATAAAGAAGAAAGATGACGCTGAGGTTATAGAAGAGCTTTCTGCACTTAAAGGAATAGGAGTTTGGACGGCGGAAATGATATTGCTTTTTTGTCTTCAGCGGCCGAATGTTTTTAGTTTTGGCGATCTGGCGATTTTGCGCGGACTGCGGATGCTTTATCACCATAGAGAAATTACGAGAGAAAGGTTCGAACGGTATAGAAAACGGTTCAGTCCTTACTGCAGTGTAGCGAGTTTATACTTGTGGGCAGTGGCGGGAGGGACTGTCGAAGGCATGAGAGATTATGCTCCCGCAGATAAGCACAAGAAATAAAAAGGGTAGTCATATGGCTGCAGGTTATAAGCGCAATGATAAGACTGCTTCGCAGAAACAGATGTTTTGGCGAAGCAGTTTTTTTGTCTGTATTTATACAATTTTAATGCCATTCCCTTTTTTTTAATTTCGTCTTTTTACCTGTTCTGCTAATATATGCACCGTAAGGAGGGATAGGAAATGTCAGACGTGTTAATGATTTTTACACTGCTTGCCGGGTTTGGGCTTATGAAGTTATTTATTAACTGGTGCGGAAGGCAAGTGGATAAAAGTGAGAATACAGAAAGCGAATAAAGGATTTTAATTAAATTGGAGGAATAAAAATGATAGCTTTAGGAATCGTGATAGCAGCTTTGTCGGTATACCTCGTATACGCATTGGTGCATCCGGAAAAACTGTAATTTATTTAGGGGAGGCAAACAATGTTGCAGATTATTTTGACACTATTGATTTTCATTATAGTGGTCATTCCCATGGGGAAATATATGTACCACATTGCGACGAAAAAAAGAACGTTCGCAGATCCTGTTTTCAATAGAATCGATAATGGGATTTATAAAATATGCCGCATAGACAGAAGCGGTATGACATGGAAATCATATGCTGGACATCTTTTGATGACAAATGCGGTAATGATTTTCGTGGGATATTTAATTTTGAGGATACAGAGCGTATTGTTTTTGAATCCTAATGGAATTGAAGGCATGCCTGCTGATCTTTCATTTAATACTATAATAAGTTTTATGACCAATACGAATTTACAGCATTATTCAGGTGAATCAGGTCTTACATATTTAAGTCAGATGGTGGTTATCACCTTTATGATGTTTACATCGGCAGCTTCAGGTTATGCTGCATGTATGGCGTTTTCAAGAGGTATTGCAGGCAAGAAAAAAGGTCTGGGGAATTTCTATGAGGATATGATAAGGATAACTACCAGAATACTTGTTCCGTTTAGTATAATTTTCGGACTTGTTCTCATCTGGCAGGGAGTTCCGCAGACATTCGGAGCAAATTTTACGGTAGAAACAATAACCGGAAAACTTCAGGATTTTGCCACAGGGCCTGTTGCATCTCTTGAAATCATAAAGCATTTGGGTACTAACGGAGGCGGATTCTTTGGCGCAAACTCCACTACACCTTTTGAGAATCCTACTATCATAACGGATATGGTAGAACTGATTTCGATGATGATTCTTCCGGGAGCATGTGTACTTACGTTTGGAAAGATGTGCAAGGACAGGAAACAAGAAAGCCTTGCCCCTGGTGAGGAAAACAGAATCAGGGTAAAAGAACCTATTTTCGGAGGACAGGGAAAGACAGTATTTATCGCTATGAGCGTTATATTTATCATAGGTCTTTCTGTATGTTACATATCTGAACTCAAAGGAAATCCTATACTCGAGTCTGTGGGACTCAGTCAGGACATGGGCAGTATGGAAGGTAAAGAAGTTAGATTTGGTATTGACCAGTCAGCGCTTTTCACTACTACTACGACTTCCTTTACGACAGGTACGGTAAATAATATGCACGACACGCTCACGCCGTTAGGCGGTATGATACCACTTCTGCATATGATGCTTAACTGTGTATTCGGCGGTAAGGGCGTAGGGCTCATGAATATGATAATGTATGTGATACTTGCCGTTTTCCTGTGCGGACTGATGGTAGGACGTACGCCTGAATACCTGGGAAAGAAAATAGAAGGAAGAGAAATGAAGCTTGTGGCTATCTGTCTTATAGTTCATCCTCTTCTCATACTGGGATTCTCGGCTCTTGCTGTAGTAACACAGGCAGGACTTGAAGGAATAACGAATTCGGGATTCCACGGATTATCACAGGTACTTTATGAATTTTCATCATCAGCTGCAAATAATGGTTCCGGGTTTGAGGGACTTGCTGATAACAGTATGTTCTGGAATGTTACTACAGGACTTGCCATGTTCTTCGGCCGTTATATAGCTATAATAGCGCAGTTAGCTATAGCAGGATCGCTGCTGGCAAAGAGACGCGTAAAAGCTTCTATAGGAACTATGCGCACAGATACTGTCGGATTTGCTGTAATAGTGGTAGTGGTAGTATATATTTTCGCTGCCCTTACATTCTTCCCGGCTTTGGCACTGGGACCTATCGCTGAGCATTTGACAGTGTGGTTTTAAATGATTAACTGGATGAAATTATAAGAAAGGGATGTAATAAGCATGTCTAATAAACATCAGAAGACAAAATTCATAACCCGGGAGATCTTGAAGAGCTCTATTATCGGAGCTTTTAAAAAGTTTGACCCGAGGTACATGGTAAAGAATCCCGTGATGTTCGTTGTCGAACTGGGATTTGTCCTCACTTTTGTGATGACCATTTTTCCGGGTATTTTCGGAGATGACGTTTCTCTGGGTTATCTTAGAACATATAACGGTATCGTGTGTGTTATCCTTTTTATCACTGTACTTTTTGCTAATTTCGCAGAGTCGGTAGCCGAAGGACGAGGAAAGGCACAGGCGGCATCGCTTAAGAATACGAAACATGATACAAAGGCTCGTTTAATAGATGAAGACGGAAACGAAACCATAGTGAACGCTTCAGAACTGAAAATGGACGATATAGTTATTGTAAAAGCAGGAGAAGTCATTCCTAATGACGGTGAAGTTATAGAAGGTATTGCTTCTGTAGATGAATCTGCCATTACTGGAGAATCAGCTCCTGTAACGAGAGAAGCGGGAACGGATTTTTCATCAGTAACGGGAGGAACAACAGTTGTCAGCGATTGGCTGAAAATCAGAATAACATCAAAACCGGGAGAATCATTCCTTGATAAGATGATTGCTCTTGTTGAAGGGGCATCAAGACAGAAAACTCCTAACGAGATTGCTCTTAATACCCTTCTGGTTGGACTTACCATAATATTCCTTATAGTAGTAGTTACGCTCTACGCTTTTTCAGGATATTCTGGAGCAGAGATACAGGTTTCAACTATGATAGCTCTTTTGGTATGTTTGATTCCTACTACTATTGGAGCGCTTTTGTCAGCGATAGGTATAGCCGGAATGGACAGGGTGACCAGATTCAATGTAATAGCTATGTCAGGTAAGGCTGTAGAGGCTTGTGGTGATGTTGATACCATGATGCTTGATAAAACAGGAACCATAACATTTGGTAATAGACTGGCAGCTGATTTTTACCCTGTAAAAGGGCAGAAAAAAGAAGATTTGATAGATTTTGCAGTATTAAGTTCTCTGTGTGATCCTACTCCGGAAGGAAAATCAACACTGAAACTGGGAATGCAGCTGGGAACTACAGTAGATACCAAGCAGGCCGGAAAAGATATGGAATTCGTAGAATTCACTGCTCAGACAAGAATGTCAGGAGCAGATACAAAGGACGGCCTGAAGATTAGAAAGGGAGCCGGAGATGCCATCAAAGAGATGGTAAAGGAAAACGGGGGAACGATTCCGGAGGATCTTGACCGTATAATTTCAGAAATATCGTCTCTTGGAGGCACACCGCTTGTAGTATCTGCAGATAATGTGATATATGGCGTTATCTATCTTAAGGATACGGTAAAGCCGGGTCTTGTAGAGAGATTTCAGAGATTGAGAAGCATAGGAATAAAGACAATCATGTGTACAGGAGACAATCCGCTTACGGCAGCTACTATAGCTAAAGAAGCGGGAGTAGATGGGTTCATCGCCGAATGTAAGCCTGAAGATAAAATAGAAGCCATAAAAAAAGAACAGGCAGAAGGAAAGTTGGTGGCTATGACTGGAGACGGCACTAACGATGCTCCGGCGCTGGCTCAGGCAGATGTAGGGCTGGCTATGAATTCCGGTACATCGGCAGCAAAAGAAGCTGCAAACATGGTAGACCTTGATTCTGACCCTACAAAGATACTTGAGGTTGTCGAAATAGGAAAACAGCTTCTTATAACGAGAGGATCACTCACTACTTTCAGTATAGCTAATGATATAGCTAAGTATTTCGCTATTATTCCGGCGATGTTCACAATGGTGATTCCTCAAATGCAGGTACTTAATATAATGGGGCTTTCTACTCCGATGTCAGCCATATTGTCTGCGCTGATATTCAATGCGATAGTAATTCCTTGTCTGATACCTATAGCAATGAAAGGTGTCAAATATAAACCTATGAGTGCTCAGAAGATGCTGACAAAGAATCTCGGTATATACGGCCTTGGCGGAGTAATCGTACCTTTTGTCGGAATAAAACTGATAGACATACTCATTACACCGCTGCTTGCGATGCTGGGTATGTAAAGTAGGAGGAGAAAAAAATGAAAACATTTCTTAAATATTTAAGGAGCGGTTTGATACTTACTGCCATAATGCTTGTGATATGTGGCTTGGCTTATCCTGCTGCAATGACAGGTTTGGGGCAGGCGATCTTCCCTAATCAGGCAAACGGCAGTATGATAACTGCCTCCGGAGAAAAGACTGAGGATCCTGAGAAAGCAGTGGGATCAGCCATAGTAGGGCAGGATTTTTCAGGTGATCAAAGATATTTTCAGGGACGTGTATCAAGTGTAAACTATAATACATATACCAGAGAGCAAGCCGAGAATGGAGAGTACGGCGGAGTTTCATCCGGAAATTTCAATTATGGAGCTTCAAACGAAGAACTTAAGAAAAGAGTAGAAGAAGATATGCAGGAATTTCTGGAAACACATCCGGGAGTGAAAATGGGTGATATCCCGGCAGATCTTCTGACTGCATCAGGATCGGGGCTTGATCCTAATATCACTCCGAAATCCGCTCAAATACAAATCCCGGCAATATCTGCGGCCAGTGGTCTGAGTGAGGAAGAACTGGAGAAGATAGTGAAAGAAAATACTTCGGGAAAAGTCTTGGGAGTATTCGGTCATGAAAGAGTAAATGTGCTTAAATGTAATTTAGCAATAGCCGAAAAAATCGGAGAAATATAAACACCTTCAAAGCAAATAAGCAGATTTCATATCTGCTTATTTGCCTATTTTGTTGTATTTCAGAAAGGAGGTATATATGAGTGACGGAAGAGCCGCTCCTGAAGAATTCCTTGAAAGAATAAGAGCGGAAAAAGCAATTGAGCAAAAGTATGAAAGAGGGAAGCTTAAAATATTTCTGGGCTATGTTGCAGGTACAGGGAAAACTTACGCCATGCTGGAAATGGCACATGTTTTGAAAAAAGAGGGTATAGATGTAGTAGCTGGGTATATAGAGCCTCATGACAGACCGGATACTGTTAAAATGATGGAAGGGATAGAACAGCTGCCTTTTAAAATGGTAGAGTATAAGGGGCATAAGTTCAGAGAATTTGATTTAGATGCAGCTCTTTTGAGAAAACCGAAAGTTATACTTGTAGATGAACTTGCTCATACTAATGTTCCGGGATGCAGACATGAAAAACGGTATCAGGATATAGAGGAACTTTTAGATCATGGTATAAATGTATATACCACTGTGAATATACAACATCTTGAGAGTTTGAATGATGTAGTTGAAAATATAACAGGGGTTGAAGTGAAAGAACGGATACCTGATAGTGTTTTTGACGGAGCAGATCAAGTTAAAATGGTGGATATCGAACCTGAAGAGTTGATCTTAAGAATGAAAGAAGGAAAGATATACCGAAAAACTCAATCTGCAAGGGCTCTTAATAATTTTTTTAAAAAGAACAAGCTGACGGCTTTGAGAGAAATGGCTTTGCGGCGTATGGCAGATAGAGTGAATATGATTGCGGAGCAAGAGAATAAAGCCTGCGGGGATATGAATATTTCTCCCGAAGAGCATGTGATGGTATGCATATCTCCGTCACCTGTGAACGGCAAGGTAATAAGAAAGGCGGCGAGACTTGCTAATTCACTTCATGCTAATTTTACAGCACTTTATATTGAAAACGTAGTGCTGCAGAATATGACATCAAAGAATAAACGACAGCGTGATGCCAATATAAAACTTGCAAGAAAACTCGGCGCAAAAGTGGTGACTGTATTCAGCAATAATATAGCCAGACAGATAGCCGAATATGCTAAGATAAGCCATGTAACTAAAATTGTAATGGGACGGACCAATCATGGATCTTCATTTAGGCAAAACAGCAGAGCATTGTCCAACAGTGTAATGCAGCATGCTCCCGGTCTGGACGTACTTGTAGTATCTGATGAGGATGGCAGAAGAAGACGAAGGCTTTCACTGAATAGCCGTGTGATAGGATATTTTAAAAATGCAAGAATCAGAGATTTTTTTCTTACTGCATTGATCTGTGTTTTAAGCATTGCCATAGGGCTTGGCCTGAGGAATATGGGTTTTTCGGAAGCAAATATTATAATGGTGTATCTGTTTGGAATAATGGTTACTTCCATTTTTACAAGAGGCTATCTTTGTTCGACACTGCAGTCTGTCGTAGGAGTACTTACATTCAATTATTTTTTCGTAATGCCTGTTCATAGTATGGCAGCTGATAACAGTGAATATTATTTGACGTTTGCTATGTTGCTTTCTGTGGGGCTCATAAGTTCATGGTCGCTTTCCAAAGTGCAGAGACAAAATGAAGCTAATGCTAAAAGAGTTTACAGAACGGAAATTTTGCTCAACAACAGCAGACAGCTGAGAAGGAGTTTCTCTAGGCAGGAAGTCGGTGAAGAACTGGCCTCTCAGATACAGAAACTTTTGATGCTTACAGTTTTGTTTTATACTAAAGTGGATGGAATCTGTCAGGATCCGTATATTTTTTTCAGAAAAGATCTTGATAGTGATATTTATGAAGAACTTAAAGAAAAATATACTGATATAAGAGAACAGTCAGTTGTTTCGTGGGTATTTGAAAATGGTCATCGTGCCGGATGTACGACTCATACACTTCCGGATGCGGAGGCTATATATCTGCCGGTTATGGATGGCGAAAAAGTTTTGGCAGTCGTAGGTATGGTACTGGAGGAAAGACGTGAGATAGGAAGTTTTAAATATGATATAATATCAGCTATATTAAATGAGGCGGCATTTGTACTTGAACGTATTGAACGAATAGAGACGGCAAAGAGGGATGGAAGCAAGGAAGTTAATTCATGATATAAATACCGAAGTTCAGATACCCTGCGAAAGCTACCCAAAGAAGATATGGGAGTAAAAGCCATGCAGCCGGTTTTGATATTTTACTGAATAAAATCATGGTAATCAGTATGAGTATCCACAGCAGGACAAGCCATATAAATGATATGAGATATAATTCAAAATTGAAAAATATAATAGGCCAGAAGAAATTAAAAACAAGCTGTATCATATAGAAAGCGGCGGCAGAACCGTGGGGCTTGGAGGAATTCATCACAAGATAAGATGCGATTCCCATCAGAATGTAAAGTATGGTCCACATCACCGGAAAAAGCCACCCCGGAGGAGACAGCGGCGGCTTGTCGATGGCGCTGAAAGTTTCACTTCCGCCTCGGGTTATTATTGCGGCAATGCTTCCTATGGACAGTGGTATAAGTATACATATTATTAATCTTTTCCAATGTATTTTCATAAAAACACCTCACAATATGGTTATTATATGATTTAAAATATTTTCTATTCATGCTGCTGCGAATTCGGCGGGGAAACAACAGCAAATTATGGTAAGTAATGAAATTGCAGAATAGCAGGGATAGCGATCTGATAAAACCTGGGATAAAATCCGTGCAGGATTTGCAAGATTTTATTTCAGGTTTTGTTGACTTTGGCAAAAAATCGTTTTATCATTTAGTTAGTTAAAACTAATTAGATTGAATAAAAGGAGGTATGCCATGGATGTTGCAGAATTTAAAGCTGTTTCACATGACTATATTAATGGAGATCATCAATTAAAGGCGTTAGACGGAATGGGCAGTCCAATTGAAGGTATAATTATAGTGAAAAGCAAAGATATATTTTGCTTTTCGACAGATGAATTGCCCCAATGATAGAAAGGCAGACTGGGAATGGGAACGATAGTTTATTTAATTGACTGCAGTATATTTGAATTATCCGGATCTTTGTACAGTAGATGTTATCGTATTTGTCCTGAAGATAGAAGATGTAAAATAGATCGGTATTCAGAGGCAAAAGATAAACAGCTATCACTGGCAGTATATATGTTGTTTGCATTTGGAATATATGATATATACGGATCGCGTTTTGTTCCGGAGATATGTATACACAAAGGAGGAAAACCGTATATAGGTGTCAATGGGATCTGTTTTAATTTTTCGCACAGCGGAAGCTGCTCGGCCTGTGGTTTTTCTGAGTTGGATATAGGAGTGGATATAGAACAAGGAAAAGAAGATATGTCTCAGAGAGAGATAAGATGCAAAGGATGTATGGAAGCGTATGGGAAGCAGTCGGCAGACGGATATGCAGAAAGACTGGATGAAGAGGATTTTGCTCATGTATTGTGGGATGGATGGCACGATTGTATTGGAAAGAATATCTTTTCAAAGGCAGTCGGGAATTATATTCTGTCTGTATGTACTGTGAACAAAGATATCAGTATTATCAAGCTTGATGAGACTCATATGCATGATTATCTGGCAAAGGTAGGTGACAGTATCAGATAAAGATAGGAAAAATCTTTATTGGAGTGACAGTCTTTTCATGATATAGTAAAGTCAATATTACTTTAAAGATAAGGAGGTATTCATATGGATGATGTATTGATGAAAAAAGAAGGAAATGTAGCCATCATCACGTTGGATCGCCCTGAAGTTTTGAACGCATTTCGGTCAAAAACACTGGAAGAATTGACGTATTCAATAAGGGCGGCAGGCAAAGATCCGGATATATATGCGATTATTTTGAATAGTTCTATTGACCGTTCGTTTACAGCAGGAGGAGATATAAAGGAAGAAAGTCTTCTGACAAAGGAAACGGCTTATGAATTTTCAAAGAGAGGGCAGGATTGTGCAATGTCTATATATAACAGTCCGGTTCCTGTTATAGCAGCTATTGACGGTTATGCGCTGGGCGGAGGAATGGAACTTATACTTGCTTCAGATATCACCGTTGCTGCGAAAACAGCGAAAATAGGTATCCCTACTGTGAACCTTGGCGGCATCCCTTGCTGGACAGCCACGCAGCTTCTTCCAAGACTGGTAGGACCTTCATGTGCATCTGATATTTTGCTGACGGGAAGGATAATGAGCGCAGAAGAATGTTATAGTCTTCATCTGGTGGAATATATAACTGAAAAAGAGAATCTCATGAGTAAAGCAATGGAGGTGGCCGGTATTATAGCAGATAAGTCTCCTAATGCGATACGGCTCATGAGGCAGTCGGTGAAACAGGGGCTTGAGCTGCCTCTTTGTGATGCGCTTGAATTAGAAAGACAATTGTTTACGCAGTGTTATGACAGCCCTGACAGAGCGGAAGCAACATCTGCATTTCTGCAAAAGCGTCCGCATAAGCCATACAGAAACCGTTCGTGAATATATCAAAGCGGATAAAATATGTCGTCTGACTGTATGTCATCTGACTGATAAAAATCACTTGCAGACAGATACGTGCATAGGAATCTTTGATTCTATTATGCACACTTTTTTTATTCCCATAACCGTGATATAATGACAAAGTTCGAGAAAAAAACTGATATGAGATCAAAAAAGGATGGTATCAATATATGGAGAAGCATTTAAGGCAGACGATAGATTATCCCTATACATTGATGTATGAAGAGGTATATAAGGCAGCAAGGAATAAACCTGACGTGTCAGCCTATGAATTTCAGGGGAAAAAGACAAGGTATGAAGATTTTGTAAAAAAGATAGAAACGGTGGCAGGAGGTTTTTCTTCGATAGGTATAGGAAAGGGTGACAGAGTTACTATATGCATGCCTAATACACCTCAGGCCGTAGACAGCTTTTATGCTCTGAACAGAGCAGGTGCAGTATCGGTGATGATACATCCCCTGTCAGCTGTCGAAGAAATAGAGTTTTATCTGTCGAAAACTGACAGTAAGGCTATAGTCACATTGAACCTTTTTTATGAAAAGATAAAGAGCGCCGTGGAAAATACAGGGATGTCTATAAAGATTATAGTGGCGGACATAAAGGATGAACTGCCATTTCCTAAGAATGCGCTGTATCCTTTGACGGTCAAAGGCAAGACAAGAATAAAGTATGACAGCCGAACAGTATTTAAATGGAGTAATTTTGTCAGGGAGGGACATAAAAAAGGCGCCCCTGAAAAGCCTGATAATAAATATGATGATGAAGCTGTGATTTTGTTCAGCGGAGGCACCACCGGAAAGACTAAGGGAATACAGCTTACTAATCTCAACTTAAATGCGCTGGCGCTGCAGACAGGAGTAGCTGCGGGATTCTCACTGGATGGATTGAGAATGCTTTCGGTGATGCCTCTTTTTCATGGATTCGGACTTGGCATAGGAATACATACTGCGCTGATTCACGGGGGTACGTGTATATTGGTTCCCCAGTTTTCTGTAGAGACTTATGCCAGACTTATAAAAAAGGAAAAACCTAATGTGCTTCCCGGTGTTCCTACTCTTTTTGAAGCTCTTCTCAGAACAGACGGATTGCAGGGCTTTGATATGTCATTTATAAGGGGAATGTTTTGTGGGGGAGATTCACTGTCAATAGAACTGAAGAAAAAGGTGGATGAATTTCTGAGGGAACATAATTCTTCAATACAGATACGCGAAGGATACGGGACTACAGAGTGTGTGACAGCCAGCTGTCTGACCCCATATGATTATTATAAGGAAGGCAGCATAGGAATACCTTTTCCGGATACATATTATAAGATAGTAAAAGTAGACACCAACGAAAAGCTTCCGCCTAATCATGACGGAGAGATCTGTATAAGCGGTCCTTCGGTGATGAGAGGATATCTTGACGATCCTGATGAGACTGCAAGAACCTTGAGACCGCATGGCGACGGCAGGATATGGCTTCATACCGGAGACATGGGAATGATGGACGAGGAGGGTTTTGTATATTTTAGGCAGAGGCTGAAACGCATCATTATAGTTTCGGGATATAATATATACCCTTCACAGGTGGAGAATGCCATAGATGCACATCCTGACGTTATGTATTCCTGCGCTATAGGGATTCCGGATAAGTATAAGATGCATAAGGTAAAAGCTTTTGTTGTTTTGAGAGAAGGCGTAGAACCTAGTGAAAAAATAAAAGAAGAGATTCTTGAAAACTGCAGAAAAAAGGTGTTCAGATTCGGAGTTCCCTCTGAGATAGAATTTCGCAGAGAATTGCCTAAAACATTAGTGGGAAAAGTTGCGTACAGGGTTTTAGAGGACGAAGTAAATGAAAGCGTAAGGTGACATGGAAAAGACACGGAAGAAAAGAAAACGAGGCGACAGAAAAGACGGAACATGGATAAAGGATATAGACGGTATTCATGGAATAATGCCGTATCTGATGCCCCAGAGATGTGAATCAGAGGTCTATATACAGGAGACGATAGATGTCACAAATATGATGAGATATATAGAAGCCAGAAACAGAAGGGATGATCCCGAGAAACTAACGCCTTTCCATGTGCTGGCGACAGCTGTTGCTAAGATAATGTACCACCGGCCGAAACTTAATGTATTCATATCAGGAAAAAGATTTTACCAGCGAAATAAGATGACGCTGGCTTTTATAGTAAAACGTAAATTTGAAGATGATGCGGAGGAATCTTTGCTTATCACTGAAGTGACAGGAGAGACTACTCTGGAAAAAATGAGAAAAAGGATTGTAGGAGATGCTGCACAAGTCAGAGAGAAAGGCGGCAATGATATAAATGATCTGTTGGATAAGCTGGCGAAACTTCCAAGATGTGTTATGAGATTCGCTATGTGTATTTTCAGATTCCTGGATTTTCACGGATGGATGCCGGAGAGTATATGTCGGGGAGACAGCAATTATGCCACTGTGCTGCTTTCAAATCTGGGAAGTATTAAATGTAATGCTGCCTATCATCATTTGAATAATTACGGAACTAATTCTATTGTTATAACTATAGGAAAGATACATAAAGAGCAGGTCATAGATCTTCAGGGTAACGTATCTGTGAGAGATGTGGTAACTCTGGGAGCTACAGCTGATGAGAGAATAGCTGACGGATTTTATTTTGCAAAGTCACTGCGAATACTGGAACAGATATTGGAGCAGCCGGAACTGCTGGAAAGACCTGTAAGCACAAGCGTGTCAGGAAGAGAAGAATAAGAAGCGCTGCTGTTTTGGGGATTAGGTTTTTATGGAACAAGCAACTTGCTGATGCGATCTGCGGCGGCATTTGCTGAGGAATAGGCAAATTGGAGGTTATACCCTCCTGTGATTCCGTCGATATCGAGAGCTTCTCCTATTATGAATATGTTTGGATTTTTTACAGCTTCCATTGAAGAAGGATTTATTTGAGAGAGCTCTATACCGCCGCAGGTACACATGGCTTTGTTAAATCCTGATGTGGATAATATCTCAAAGGACTCACCGGTTAGCTGACCGGCGAGTTTTTTTAATGAGGTTCCGTATCGTTTTTCAAGTAGGCGGGAAAACCTTTTGGGGAGTGAGAATTCCTCCGAAATCACGGTTGACAGCTCGGCATTAGTTTTATGAGCCGCTTTTTTCAGTCTGAGAAGTGCATCTTCATAGCTGAGAGAACCGAGATAATTTATCTTGAGTTCATCTCCGGCAGATGCATATTTTGATACATTCAGTACAGCCGGACCGGAAAAATCTTTATGAGTAAACAGAAGCCCGCCGCAGTTCTGTATATTCTTATACCCTTTATTGAGAATGGTAACAATGCTGTTTTTGAAGGAAATTCCCGAAAGTTCTCCGTAAGGATAGGCTTTTACCTGTATGGGAGCAAGAGCTGGTTTAAGTCGAGTTGATGTCAGATTCAGATCACGTTTAAGGACTGTAAACATAGAGCCGTCTGAACCTGTGGATGGATAAGAGCATCCTCCTGAAGCAATTACCAGCGTTTTACAGATGAAGTTATTGCTTCCGGAGAAGATCTTCCAGCCTTGTTCACATTTTGTTATATTTTCCACAGGACTTTCAAAGTTAATGGAAAATCCGTTTTTTTCTGTTTTGTCCAAAAGCATATCAAGTATGTGATGAGCGTTCATAGAAGCGGGAAATACTTTACCGTCATCACGTGTTATTGTTTTGATTCCGTTATTTTTAAGAAATTCCATGAGGGAGATATTATTGTATTTATAAAGACATTTTCTGATTTTGCGTCCGTTGTCACCATAGCAGGAGATGAAATCTTTTATGGACCCGGCATGTGTTATATTACATTGGCCGCTGCCGCTCATCAGCAGCTTGAGACCCGGATATTTTGATTTTTCAAGTATAAGTCCTTTGAGGGGATGGCTTACGGAGGCGGCGCAGAAAAGTCCGGAGGCGCCGGCCCCTGTTATTATACAGTCATATATCATATCAGTATCTTTCCTTTCTTGGACTATTATAACATATGGAAGCCTGCTTATGGATGGGTTTGCATCTTTCTGTTTTTGTCAGAAAAAAAGAGAAATGATATCGAGGTGTACATATACTGGCGTTTCGCCCCAATATAGAGTATACTTAAAAAAAAGAGCGGAGGATGATGTGAAAAAAGATATATCGGGAACGATTAAACGAGCTGACAGATTTAGAGTTATACTTGTGGGAGAAGGTATTCTTGTAGGAGCAGTTGCCGGTGTGACAGTGATTCTGTACAGAATAGCTCTGGAAAATGCCGGGCGATGGCTTACATCCATAATTGATTTTGCATCTCGGAGTCTGTTTTATATGGTAGGTTGGTTTGCTGTGCTTGTGCTGATGGCTTTTGTTGTAGGAAAGCTGTTATCTTATGAACCTCTCATATCAGGAAGCGGTATACCGCAGGTAGAAGGTGAAGTTGTCGGTAAGCTTCAGCAGAACTGGTGGAGGGTACTTTCTGCTAAATTTGCCGGAGGGTTTTTATGTATGCTGGGAGGGCTGGCTCTGGGAAGGGAAGGCCCGTCTATACAGCTTGGAGCCATGGCAGGAAAAGGCGTCTCCAGAAAGCTTGACAGGGGGAAGACAGAGGAACATTTTCTTATAACTTGCGGAGCAAGCGCAGGGCTTGCAGCGGCATTTCATGCTCCTTTGGCAGGTGTAATGTTTTCTCTTGAAGAGATACATAAGAATTTTTCGGTATCTGTACTTACTTCTGTGATGACAGCATCACTGACGGCTGATATTTTAAGTACGCTGGTTTTGGGGACTGATTCGGTGTTCAGATTTGAAATAGTTGATTCTATACCGATAAGATATTATTGGATGATCGTATTGCTTGGTATTATCTTAGGTGTTTTGGGAGCTTTTTACAACTGGTTTACGTTAAAAGCTCAGGCTCTTTACGGTAAGATAAAGACAGAGGGGCATACAGTAAAGATAATGATTCCGTTTTTATGTGCAGGAGCGTTGGGATTTACGGCTCCTGAGCTTTTGGGAAGTGGACATGACCTCATAGAACAGCTTACTAATACTGATATGGTGCTTGGGACTATAGTATTTATATTGGTGGGAAGATTTCTGTTTTCTGCGTTAAGTTTCGGATCAGGTGCGCCTGGGGGAATATTCTTTCCGCTGTTGGTGATAGGGGGATTTATAGGAGGGGCATTCGCAAAGACAGGTGTTGAATTTTTTGGGCTTGATCCTATATATGTGAATAATTTTGTATTGATTTCTATGGCGGGTTATTTTTCTGCTATAGTCAGAGCGCCCCTTACAGGTATAATTCTTATTTTTGAGATGACGGGGAATATGAGTCATATGCTGTCATTATCAACTATTTCTGTAGTGGCTTACATAGTGGCTACACTTCTGGGATCAAGACCTATATATGAAAGCCTTTTGGAAAGATTGATAGAAAAGAACGGAGATACATCTCAGGATGATAATAATGTAAAGCAGAAGATATTGAGTAATTTTGTTGTCAAAAAAGGGTCTAAGCCGGACGGATGTCTTATAAAGGATGTTCATTGGCCCGATAATTGTCTTCTTGTGGCAATACAGCGGGGAGCAAGGGAACTTATCCCTAAAGGAAAGACAAAGCTGATTGCCGGGGATATCATAGTAACTATGACTGATGAGAGAGATATGGCAGCTGTACATGAGAAGATGGAGGAACTGTGCAGAGGATTTTGACAGAAAAGAACATCTGAAGCGGTCAATTCATACAATGAGAATAAGGTTCAGGTAATGAGACGATAATATACGATAAAGAATAATTGGCAGAACAGTGGAATTTCAAAGAAATGAGGTTTATTATGCAGTTGAGGAAGCTTTGTGAAAATGTTGAGTATACCATCGTACAGGGAGAGCTGGATGTCCGCGCGGAAGATATAATTTACGATTCCAGAAAGGTGGTCCCCGGTTCTGTATTTGTGTGTCTGGTAGGAGCAGTTACCGATGGTCACAAGTATATTGCTGATGCTGTGGAAAAGGGAGCGTCGGCAATAGTTGTAGAGAGGACTGAAGATTTAAAAGATGTACCGAAAGCCATAACGGTTATACAGGTAAAATCTTCCAGAAAAGCGCTGGCTTATATGGCGGCAGCATATTTTGACTATCCTGCCCGCAAGCTGACGACTATAGGGCTGACCGGAACGAAAGGCAAGACCACCATCACATATATCATTAAAGATGTAATAGAACAGGCGGGCAGAAAAGCCGGTCTCATAGGTACTATAGCTACTGTGATAGGCGATCAGATTATTCCTGCGAAAAATACTACACCTGAATCATATGAGATACACAAATCCATGGCTGAGATGGTAGAAGCAGGATGTCAGTATATGGTGATGGAAGTTTCCTCTCAGGGACTCAAACTTGACAGAACTGCAGGTATCATTTTTGATTATGGAGTATTTACCAATTTATCTCCTGATCATATAGGTCCGGCTGAGCATGAGGATTTTGAGGAATACCTCAGCTGCAAAAGCATGTTGTTCAGACAGTGCGATACCGGCATAATCAATATAGATGATAAGTATGCGGAACAGATATTGCAGAGGCATACATGTTCCGTAGTTACATTTTCAGCTGAAAAAGAGGCCGATCTTAAAGCTTATGATATAAAGTTTCTCAATGAGGATGGGCGTCTGGGAATGAGTTTTAAAACATCCGGATTGATGAATTGTCAGGCAAAAATACACATCCCGGGAAAATTTTCCGTATATAATGCGCTTACTACAATGGCTGTATGCAGTAAACTGGGGATTTCCGATGAATCTATTCTTGCAGGTCTTGAAGATGTTCAGGTTAAAGGGCGTGTTGAAATGATTCCTGTTTCAAAGGATTTCAGTGTTATCATAGATTATGCGCATAATGAGGTTAGTACCAGAAGCGTTTTAGAAACGCTGCTGCAGTATAAGCCAACAAGACTTATCGCAGTATATGGCTGCGGAGGGAACCGTTCCAAAGTGAGAAGATATGATATTGGTGAGGTAACCGGCCAGCTGGCTGATCTCAGTATTTTGACAAGCGACAATCCTCGCTTTGAAAAAGTATCTGACATAAACAATGATATTAAAGAAGGGCTTGCCAGAAGCAGCGGCAAATATATAGAGATTGAAGATCGCAAAGAGGCTATAGCCTATGCTATAACAAATGCCCAACCGGGGGATATGATTATAATGCTGGGGAAGGGTCACGAGGATTATGTAGAAATAGAAGGTGTGAAATACCATTTTTCAGAACATGAGGCGATACGTGAGATAGTCTCGGAGATAAGGACCGGAAAACGACAGATGAAAAATGCTGTGAGATTGATCTGAGTAAACCCTTTCAGACTATGTCTGCTTAATGATAAAAAGGCGAAACCGGAAATGTTTTATTAAACGGCACAGTTTTAAAACTATGCCGTTTATTTATTTTTTGCAGAGCATTTGTACAAGGCTTATTTATCCTATTGCTGATCCTTAATAAATTCTTAAAAAAGTGTAAGCAGTTAATTAATGGCACTGATATATGCCATATGTTATAATTCTATTTATAAGGAGGTATTTTGTAGTGATACAGCTAAAAAATGTTTCAAAATACTATTACAGTAAAGGCATGATCGCCAGCGGAATATCAAAAGTCAATCTTACCTTTGATATAGGAGAATTTGTGGTGATTACCGGCGAGTCCGGCAGTGGCAAAACAACTCTTCTCAATGTCATTTCAGGGCTGGATTCATATGAAGAAGGCGAAATGTATATAGACGGAAAAGAGACGAGTCATTATCTGGCTTCAGATTTTGAGGAGTACAGAAAAAAGTATATAGGTAACATATTTCAGCATTTCAATCTTGTAAACAGTTATACTGTATATCAGAATGTAGAGTTGATTCTTCTTGTAAACGGTTATTCCAGAGAAGAAATAAAGAAAAGAGTTCCCGATATAATAAGGCGTGTAGGTCTTGAACCATATACCAGGACAAAAGTATCAAAGCTTTCGGGCGGGCAGAAACAGAGAGTGGCTATAGCAAGAGCGCTGGCAAAGGATACGGACATAATAGTTGCTGATGAGCCCACAGGGAATCTGGACAGCGTTTCTGCTGAAGGTATCGTGGAGCTTCTAAGTGAGATCGCTCATGATAAGCTGGTAATCGTTGTGACTCATAATTATGATCAGTTTGCTCAATATGCCACAAGAAAGATAAAGATGCATGACGGTAATGTGGCAGAAGATCTTTATATAAACACAGATGCTCAGGCGGTATATTCAGATAGTGGGATCACGCAGATGGCATCAGAATCTGAACGTATTGATAAGGACATAACAGCAGGAAGTAAAGTAAGATTGGGAGTAAGGAATACCTTTAATATTTTTCCAAAGTTTATGCTTATGCTTGTCGTGTTTCTGTTTGTGGTTTTTTCTGTGACATCACAGTATACAACTTTTCGAAATCAGGAGGAAGAAGAGGATAAGCTGGGATATAACGAGTATTTTTACAATTACAGTGAAGACCGAGTAGTTCTGAAAAAAACAGATGGTTCAGCTTTTACAGAAGATGATTTCAGGGCTATAAGTAACGTTTCCAATGTAGAGTCCATATCAGCAAATGATATTCTTCTGGATGTGCCTCTTTACATAGAAGACAATGAGTTTTCTTATGAAGTTTACCCTAAGTCATTGGGTGAGTTCGATGAACCTCTGGTTGCAGGAAGGTTGCCTGAGGCAGATAATGAGGTGATATTCACTGCCGTAAAGGATGACTTTGATACGGGAATGTTGGAGAGGATTCTTGAAAAGAGTTTCAAGATAAATCTGGGCGAGGATAAAGAACTGAATGTGACGGTAGTAGGCTTTGCGTATAAGCCGCAGAGCAGCAATAGCTTTATGTATTCGGGAGATCTGTTTGCGTCGGACCAGCTTATGAGTACCATGCTGACAGAGACTTATAATTATAACAGTACTGTCAGGACTTCCATAAATGGCAAAGAACAGCAGTATCAGGAAGGCAATGCCTTTTACAGAATAGTACCGAACAGTCATGTGGAGTCAGGAAAAGCCATTGCTTCGGAGGAGATAAATAATTTTTATGATAAAGGCGATGCTAAAGGCAAGACGATAACCGTAACGGCAGAGAATATATTTTATACGCAGTCAGTGGATCTGAAAGTTTCCGATACTTATAACAAAAAAACTTTTGAAAAAAAGACGGGCGTGTCGGACTATGATTCCAATAACGGAACGATATATGTGAATCAAGCCGATTATGATACACTGTTTAATAAAGGGAATTTTCAAGCTTCCGTATATGTAAAGGACGTCAAGGAAATGGATCAGACACTGGAAGCTTTGAGTACGATGGGGTATGTAACTCTTCCTCTTAAGGACATACTGATAAACATGTTCAATGAACTTACATCTATAATCAGAGTTCCGATGACTGTGATCCTTATAGTAGCATTGTTCTTTATCGCTTACTTTGTGATAAGACTCATATTAAAATCAAGATCGGCATATTTCAGTATATTGAGGATGCTTGGGCTTGCCAAGAGAAATATAAGAAGGATTTTGGATGTGGAAATGCTGCTGATTGTGAATATAGCTTATGCTGTTTTTTTGGCATGTGTCATATCAGTAAATACAGGCCTGATAAATATTCAGTATATTACTAATCTTGTACAATATATGAGGATAACAGACTATATAGTTTTGTATGTTGTTTTATCTTTAATGGCATATCTCATATCAGGGAAATTTGCCAGAAGTCTTTTCAAGAAAACGGCTATGGGTACATATAGAGAGGAGGACTAATCATGGTAAGACTGGAGAGTGTTAATAAATATTTTAATAAAAGCAAGAAGAATGAGATCCATGTTATAAACGAAACTTCTCTTCATATGGAAAGCAAAGGGCTGGTGGCTCTTCTGGGGCCAAGCGGATGCGGGAAAACAACGCTGCTTAATGTCATAGGGGGCCTGGATAAAGTCAATGGAGGACGTGTATTTGTAAATGGTCAGAAGATAACAGGAAGGACATCAGGCAGAGTAGACAAAATAAGGAATCTGAATATCGGATATATATTTCAGAATTATAATCTGGTAGACAATATGACTGTGTTTGATAATGTGGCTATAGCTCTTAGAATGGTAGGCGTTAAGGATCGGAAAGAAATAGAGGATAAAGTAAATTATGTTCTTGAAAAAGTGGGCATGTACAGATACAGAAACAGGTATGCGGATATGCTTTCAGGTGGAGAACGGCAGAGAGTAGGGATTGCCAGAGCTATAGTGAAAAATCCTGCGGTGGTCATAGCCGATGAGCCTACGGGAAATCTGGACAGTAAAAATACTCTTGAGGTAATGAATATAATAAAGTCAATATCAGAAGAGAAGCTGGTTATTTTAGTGACTCATGAAGAAGAGCTGGCTGATTTTTATGCATCCAGAATTATAAAACTTCTGGACGGCAAAGTGATGTCAGACGAGGTCAATCATAATTCGGAAGGTCTTGACTATAGGGTAGAAAACAAAATATATCTCAGAGATATAAAAGAGCATAAAAGATTAAACAACGGCAGATATGATATAGATTTTTATAATGACAGTGAAGGCGATATAAAGCTTGATATAGTAGTCAGAAACGGTAATATTTATATAAAGGCCAAGTCAGATAAAGACAGGATTGAAGTCGTAGATGATAATTCAAGCATAGAGTTTGTAGATGCTCATTATAGGAAGATGACAAGAGAGGAACAGACTGAGAGTAATTTTGATGTAAACAGGCTTGAAACCAAAGGAGTGCGTAAGTATCGTTCCATTTTAAATCCTTTTTCGATGCTGAAGAAAGGATTTAAAACGGTTATGGATTATAACATACTTAAAAAAATCCTTCTTGTGGGATTTCTGATTTCGTCAATGTTTATAACATATTCTATCAGCAATATATTTGGCGTTATGAATATAACCGATGACGAGTTTGTGACTGTGGATAAGTCCTATATAACATTGGTCAGCAAGAAGACGAGCGTAGAAACGTATCAGAAGTATGAAAACGATGATAACTTAAAATATATAATGCCGGGAGATTCAAAGGTTACTCTTTCTATGCCCTTTGATGATTATTTTCAGACCAAGTATTCATCGGCTCAGCTCAGCGGATCTCTGTCTGACAGCGGAAAGCTTACAGCAGGGGATATTATATACGGAAGACTTCCTGAAAACAGCAGTGAGATAGTAGTTGATAAACTAGTGCTGGATAAGGTAATAGAAGACCAGATGACTAAGTCTGCAGGTTACGGAACTGTGAAAAGCTTTGTAGGCGGAGTGGTGCCGGTAACTAATATGTCAGATTTCACCATAGTAGGAGTTTCAGATTTGAAAAGCCCATGCATATATGCAAGCCGGGATATGTTTGTAAATATTCTGGCAAACGCTCAGTCGGAAGAAGATGCGGGTATGGAAGGAGATGCTGCCGAAGCTTCTTCAGGAATGATAGATTATACTTTGAAGACCTCAGATGTGAGCCTTACTAAGGGCCGGTGGCCTGTCAATGATTATGAAGTTGTTGTAAATGAAAAAAATAAGGATAATATGCCTTTGAACAAAGAGATATCCCAGAAAGTTAATGATAAAAAACTCAAGGCAGTAGGATATTATAAGGATAAAAACGACAGTGATTTTATGCTTGTAAATAATAATACTGTGAAGTATGATTTAATAAGGAGTAAGTCAAACGTGACTATGTGTCCTGTAGATAAGGCTGCTGCTATGAAGCAGTTCAGGGAAGATAAAGTCAATGTGAAAGATACTTATGCTGAAAGCGAGACACAGTACAGGAAACAGATGTGGTCGTCTATATTTTCGACTCTTGTTATGTCAGGTGTGATACTGATAATATCCTTTATTGAGATATACCTTATAATAAGAGCATCATTCCTTTCAAGAGTAAAAGAAGTCGGTGTATACAGGGCTATAGGCGTGAAAAAATCGGATATATATAAGATGTTTATAGGTGAAATATTTGCCATAACAACGATAGCAAGTCTTCCGGGGTTTGCGTTGATGTCTTATTGCTTGTATAAGCTTTCTCATATGGCATATTTCAGTGATCTGTTTCTGGTAACTCCGTGGACAATGGGCATATGTCTGATTATTATATATGGACTCAATTTTCTGTTCGGACTCTTGCCTGTATTTAGGACTATTAGGAAAACACCGGCGGCCATACTCAGTAGGACAGATGTCAATTAAGATATGAGAAAAGTAAAGGAGGGCTTTATGTTTAGGGCTATGAGACTGAAAGATCAGCAGCTGGATGAAGATAGGGTGAGTGAGATACTGAATACCTGTACCAATGGTGTTCTGTCTGTAAAGGGTGATAACGGTTATCCTTACGGGGTGCCTTTAAGTTATGCTTATGCCGATGGAAAAATATATTTTCATTGCTCCAAAGAAGGATACAAGGTGGAGTTGCTTAAGGCTGATCCTAAAGTAAGTTTTACTGTGATATCCCAGGATAATATTATTCCGGAGGCTTATAATACTCTTTATGTCAGTGTGATTGCTTTTGGAACAGTAAGGCTAATAGATGATCCTGAAGAAATGAGGAAAACACATATCCATATAGTGAAGAAATATTCCAAGGGATATGAAAAGGGAGGTATGGAATATCTGGATGCGGCTATGGATAAAATTTATATGGCCGAGATAACCATAGATCATATTACAGGAAAGGCGGGCTGCTGATATAAACAGTATGCCGGGATTGATTTAATAAATAAAGGCGGCTGCTGAAAAGGATCAGTATAGCCGCCTTTAAAATTTTTTTATTTTCCGGATATCATATCTATGCCTTCAAGAAGTGTCTCTTCGCTGAGGGCTCCTTTTACATATCCTGCAATATTTCCGTCAGCATCTATAAAGTAGGTGACCGGTATAGAGTATGTTTCGTATGACATGGCACCTTCGCCGTTTGTATCATAATAGACAGGAAAAGAATATTCTTGAGATTTGATATACTCTGATGCGCTTTCTTTGGTTTCACGTCCTCCCGTCAGATTGACCATCATGAAATTGATATCATTTTTATACCGATCGTATATTTTGTCAAAAATCGGCATTTCGCTCTGACATGGTCCGCACCAACTGGCCCAGAAATTAAGGATTACAGGCTTTCCTTTCATATCTGAGAGATTTACTTCGCGGTTACTTTCATCTGTGACTGTGATATCCGCTGCGGAAGAAGTACTTTCTCCTATGGAATCGTAGGATACTTTTGCGGACAGATAATTATAAAGAACTGCAGCTCCTATAATAATGACTGCAAAGGTAAGTAATGTTATGACAAGTGTTTTTTTATTTTTCATGTTATATCTCCTAACCCAAGAATGTAATAAACCTTCCGATCATGCCGAAGGCCATCATCAGTCCGATGAATATGAGAAGCCCTCCGCAGATACTGTTTATGACAGCATAGTGTTTTTTTATGAAATCAAATGTGGATTTAAGTTTATCTATAAGGACGGCGCTCAAAACAAAAGGAATACCTAATCCTGCAGAATAGGCTGTCAGCATTATCATTGCTTGGACAGTATGGCCTTGCTGTGAAGCCATCATCAGCGCCGAACCGAGAAAAGCGCCTACACATGGAGTCCATCCTACGGAAAATATCATACCGAAAAGACCGGAAGAAAAAAATCCCAGATTACTTACATTTGCCATAGATGACGGACCATTGAATATATTTAATTTGAAAACACCCAGAAAGTTTAGCCCGAAAAAAATCACGATAATTCCCGATATTATATTGACAGCTGTTGCATATTCTTTGAAAAAGCTGCCTACTGTTCCCGCAAGAGCTCCCATAGCTATAAAAACAATTGTAAAACCCAGCACGAAGCCAAAAGCATTTTTTAGTGTAGCATGGGTATTTCTTTTTCCGCCGCCGGCGAAATAAGTTATGTATATAGGAAGCATGGGAAGCAGACAAGGTGAGATAAATGTTATTATTCCTTCCAGAAAGGAAATGATATACTGCATTTGATATTCTCCTCATATAATTATTTCTGCGAATCAGTATAGTACAAAAATGTATATGTTCAGTGATATTACTCTGATATATTTTGTGAGACATAATTGCTATACGCTTTAGGCTGTGATATGATTTTTTTACGGAGGTATGATTGTGATGAATTTTTCTGAATATTTTCCTGTTTTCAGTAAGCTGACGAAACAGGAACAGTTGGCACTGACTGACAGTGTCACTTTGCGTAAGATGAAGAAAGGAACTGTGATACATGGCGGTGATGAAGAATGCCTCGGCCTTCTTGTAATCCGTTCAGGTCAGCTCCGAAGTTTTATCTTTTCAGAGGAGGGAAGGGAAATCACAGTATACCGTTTATTTGATCATGATATATGTTTGTTCACAGCTTCATGTGTGATGAAAAGCATTCAGTTTGATGTAACAGTGTCAGCTGAAAAGGATACGGATGCGTGGATAGTGCCAATAGGAGTATATCAAAGGCTTATGGAAAATTCTGCTGTTATAGCTAATTATACCAATGAAATAATGGCTTCTCGGTTCACCGATGTAATGTGGCTGGTAGAGCAGATAATGTGGAAAAGCTTTGATAAACGTCTTGCAGATTTTTTGGCTGAAGAGTGTATCATTGAGGAAACTGATATTCTCAGGATAACTCATGAGCAGATAGCATCACATCTTGGAACTGCCAGAGAAGTAGTGACCCGAATGCTCAGATATTTTCAGAGTGAAGGTATAGTGAAGCTCATGCGGGGAAGCATCCGGATCATTGATATGGAGAAGCTTTCTGACATGAGTCGATGATTTTACATATCGCAGTCAGGTACCGATTTATGATTTTTAGCTTTACATATTAATTGAGTCATAGTCCCCATCGGGCAGTATACGCACCATGATCGTGGTTTGAATAATATCATGGTAAGCATTCCCAGTACAGTGGAGGTAAGCATTACACTGTAGAAACCGAAAGCAAACTGAGCTACCCCCTGATGGAATAATGTACCGTGATAGGCCCAGTGCCATGGAAGTTTGAATGTCCATATCAGTGTAACAACCTGATTCAGATCCTGTCCGCCGGAAAATACCAGATAAGTGGACCAAAGCATGATGAAGAACATTGCAAAGAAAAATATGAGAAATCCATAACGGAATATTTTTGATTTCATCCATTGCGGTACGTCTTTTTTTCTTGAAAGTCCGAAGTTGCCTCCTATTAGTTGAAAAAGCTGTCCTCTGCCGCAGTAACGCTGGCAATACGACTTCCTGCCCCAAAAAACAGCTATTATAAGGGGAATAAAGAAACAGAGAAGACCAATCCATGCAAACAGGATATTGAAAAATCCAAGTATGAGATAAAGCGAGGAAAAAATCCACAGGTAATCATACCAATGCTTCTTTTGAGTCATATCGATACCTCCTTTATCTGAATGATGCTGGCCGGACATGCTTTGGCGCATTTACCGCATCCCACACATTTTTCAACATCAATAAGAGCGTACATTCCTTTGTAAAGGGAAACTGCCGAAACCGGGCATGTTTTAGTACAGCATCCACAGGCTACGCACAGAGTTCTGTCGATTAGTGCGCAGCGTTTTTGTTTTTTATGGTTCATAGAAACCTCCTGCAACAATATTTTTATTATCATAGCAGCAAAGGGGAGGTACGACAGTGACAAAATCACAATACGAGGTTTTATTGTATATGGGTCAGAATATCAGATCAAAACCATAGCATCCCTTATCAAAACCGTATTTTTCATAAAATTTGTGAGCTTCTTTTCTGGGGAGGCCGGAATCAAGGATGATTCCTCTGCAGCCAAGTTCTTTTGCTCTGCGTTTTACTTCATCCATCAGTGCGATGCCATAGCCTTCTCCCCGGACGCTTTCGTCTGTAATTATTCCTGACAGGTAACATGTCAGACCGGACAGCCAGAATGTATTGAAGCAGGTGCAGTGACAAAATCCTTTATAATTCCCTTCTTCCATTACAAAGAAAGCAAAGCTGTTTTTATCGCCAAGTATATTTTGATAGACTTTCTTTGTCTCTGTCCTGTCATAAATGTTATAAGTCCACAGTTTTTCGATGAAGCTGAAGGCTTTGTCAAAATCTTCGATAGCTGCATTTTTAAAATACATTTTGATCACCTCTTTGCAATATTTACAGAAACAGTTCCGTTTTAGAAGCTTTTGTATAGTTAGCTTCAAGCATTTTTACATGTGAAATAAATGCCGGATCGTCAAAATATTTGGCTTTTTGAGGACATTTTTTTACACAGGCATGGCATTTTATACAGATGCCGGAGATATTTGAAGGGTTTTGCTCAGAGATAGAGCCCATAGGACACGATTTTATGCATATTCCGCATTTTATGCAAAGGGTTTCCTTTGTCTTTGGTTTGGCTTTGAGAAAAACTGCGGGTTTGCCGTCTATACCCAGAGGTTTGTAGTAGGGACCGACAGGATCGTCTCCACGTACGGCGATAGGAGCTGATAGCTGAGACGGTTCCATGTTTTTAATTTTGCCGACTATATCGGAAGCGAAATCTTCCAATAGTCGGATGTCTTTTGCGTCGGGTCTTCCAGGAGCCAATGCATCTGAAAATACATGTTCTGTCACAGCCCCGGCTCCGGCAACAGTTCGGAAACCATTATTTTCAAGTTCATTTCTCAGTTCAATCAATGCGTTGTCAAAATTTCTGTTTCCGAAACAGACTACAGGGACTGCCGGAGCTCCGTCTGATTTATATAATTGCTGTATAAAAGGGAGAAATTTATTGGGTACCCTTCCGGCATAAACGGGTACGCCAAATATCACCAGTTCATCTGCAGGTACTTTTCTGATTCCGGATCGTGAATCGGGAAGTGTGAAATCATCCTCTTTTACGGGCACATCAAGCAGTTTGGCTGTTTTTTCCGCAATGGTGCGAACTACAGTTTTGACATTGCCTGTAGGGCTTATATATATTGCTCTTATTTTCGATATCTTCATGATAATAGATGCTCCTTCCAATCGTTGGCGTGTATGCTTTTCGGGAATTATAATGAAATACCCTCTGAAACCCATAAGGTCTCAAAGGGCCGGGAATCAGTACTCCTCCGAAGAAGTCGTACCCTTTATATTATTATAATGTTAGACTATATAAATGTAAATAATCAATGAAAGGTATTTCAGACAGCATTTAGTTGTTGTGGGAATCATCCCCAAGCAGCCAGTATATGAGCGCGACACCATCTTTGAGTCCTTCTTTGTAGACTGCTTCTATTGCAGTCTGTATGGACTCTTTTTGAGAATCGTCGTTTGATGAGGATATAAGTTGCTTAATAAGAGTTTTAGTTTTGTCAGACCAGGTATTATTCGCGACATGAAGAAAATCAGGTTTATTCATATGATCACTCCTTTCTGGCACTTTTAAAAATGTGTTAAACATAAAATTATGTTATATAATTATAACATATAATTTAACAACTATTCACAATATAATTCATGTGAGGTGAATATGTTGTGGCAAAGATTAAAATCCCAAAGAAAAAATTAAAAGGTGAAGATGGTCATAAGACATTTTCCATCAGAGTACCTGATGACTTATATGAGGAATTGAATACATTTGCGAGTAAAACAGAGTTGTCCAGAAACGAGATAATAACGATACTCCTGAAGGAAGCTCTTAATATCGCAGAGATTGATGATCATAGTGTGAAATGACATGATATTTTAAATAAAAAGAATAAACCTTGAAACATTGCGGTTTCAAGGTTTTTGGTACTCCCTAGGGGAGTCGAACCCCTGATTCCGCCGTGAGAGGGCGACGTCTTGACCACTTGACCAAGAGAGCTTATCTTTTACAGATAAAAGTATATCACATTTATTTCTGCTGTTCAAGTGCAGAGCTGAAAAGTAAAGAAAATTAATGTGATTATTTGAAAAAATACCCTCTGATTTCATATGAAGCAGGGGGTATTGGCAATGCATTGCTAAAGCCTTTCAAAATCAGCAGCGCCGTGTTTGCAGATGGGACATATGAAATCAGGCGGCAGATTTTCATTCTCATAAATATAGCCGCATATTCTGCATACCCATCCCTTTGATTTTTTCTGCGGGGCTTCTTTTATATGTTTTTGATAGTAGTCATAGGTCACAGAATTATCATTGGAGAGGTTTTCTCCGTCCGTCACATTTGCAAGAAAAAGAGTATGAGTTCCAAGATCCACGGAAGAGATAACATCGCCGGAAAGGAAACCGTTTGTTCCTTTCTTGATGTAAGGCACACCGTTTTTTCCTGTACCGGCAGGATAGCCGTCAAATTTATCTACATTTTTTCCACTCTGAAAGCCGAAGTGTTTGAATATATCGAAGGTGGCTTTTTCACTTAAAATAGAAATATTAAACTTTTTTGTTGTCATTATCATATCATGAGTGAGGTTGGTTTTGTTAACGGCGATAGTCACTTTGTTAGGTGTGGCAGTTACTTGTTGGAGCGTGTTGATGATACATCCATTAGCCTTTTCATCGTCTCTGGCAGTTAGGACATATAGTCCGTAACTGATTTTAAACATTACGCTGTTGTCCATATCGTTCCTTTCTTATTTTCCCTATGAGGATTTGTTTATTTCATCAAGGCTCAATATACTCTCTTTTAGTGCTTTTTCATTATTTGTGTATGCTTTGTCTATTGCCATAATGAAATATGTATAATAGCATTTTTCGCTTTCCATGAAGAGTACAGTCCCGCGGGCGTCTGATGATAGTTTGAAATCATATGAAAGAGTTTCTGTTATAAAATCCGGGACACTTGCCGTGCTTTCGCTTAGTTCGGAATTTTCAAGGATATTTCCGAGCGTATTCATAAGAGAGTAATCTTTATACCCGTTAAGGTCTGGAGCGACTAAGTGGATCTGTGATTTTGATATACATTGTATGCGTAAATTTACAGTATCTTCATTATCAGATATGTCAAGGATACTTGACGGTGATTTTTCATTTATTACCCATGATTCGTCATTTGATGCGGGAAGCTCGATGGAAAATGATTTATCTGCATTGGAATAGCTTTTCAGATCTCCTTTTATGGAAGTATTCCCGCATGAGGAAAATATAAAGCATAAAACTATTGATAAAATCAAAGGTAATAATTTTTTCATTATGAAATCTCCTTAATATATTTGTTAAAACTGTATGAATTTAGTATATCACAAACACTGTAAAAGTACACAAAAACTTGGAATCAAAGCATATCAAGGACTTATGCCGGACGAGAATTTCCGGGTCTTTGTTATTTTTTGTTTTCATGCTTTTCAAGAGATATTTTAACGGCCTTGATAACATCAGACAGTATATACATATCGTGCAGTGAGCATGATTCAAGTGTACTGATGATTTCTTCTGCGACTTCGGTTTTGCTGATTTTGGGTTTGTCAAACAACAATTCGTCAGTTTGCACTGAGAGTTCTTTGGCAATATTAACCAAAACAGCCAGACTCAGTTTTGTATTTCCTGTTTCGATATGGCTCATATGAGTAGGTGATATTCCTATTTTATCAGCCAGCTGTTCCTGGGTAAGATTATATGCATTACGGTATTTTCTGATACGTTGTCCTATTTTATAATAATCCATTGTCTGCACCGCCTGTATAATTTGTTATTACTTGAATTGTATAGGATATAACCGTATAATTGAAATTAACTATATAGGCTAAATTCAGCCTATATAGTTAATAAAGAGCATATAACTATTTTTGAATAACATAAGGGAAAAGAAACTGATATTTTTCCAGATTCATATCTGATTAAAATTGATTATATGATATATATAAGCCGCATATTATTGATATAGACAGAAGTAAGGAGAATATTTATGGATTTTGGTCATTTAACGGAAGAAACGAAAAAATATGTGAGAGCTATAATAGAGTGTATAGATGACGGTGTTTGGATAACTGACGGAAAAGGATATGTGATGGAAACCAATACTCAGGCTCTGGGATGCCAGAGGCGTGAGGATATTATAGGCAAGAACATGAAAGAACTGGTAGATCAAGGGATATATGATGCTTCTGTTACATTGGAAGTAATAAGAGAAAAGCAAAAAATAACAAGGATACAGCGGGATGAAACCGAAGTATTGGTGACTGGTATACCACACATGGAAAACGGTGAGATAGAGATGGTCGTGTGTTGTGAAAGGGAACTGAAAGAATTGGATATAATGAAAGAACAGCTTCGCTTAAATAAGGAAAAGATGGATCTTTATGAAAGTGAGTTGGAATATTTGAGATCTGTATTGTCTAAGGAGGTTGATCTTGTATTGGAATCCAGGGCTATGCAGAATGTGGTCGAGCTGGCGGTAACGGCTGCCAGGTTTGGGTCTCGTGTTTTGATAGAAGGGGAGACAGGTGTGGGAAAGGAGATCGTTGCGAGGATAATATACAGAAATGGAAGCCGAAGCAAGGGCCCTTTCATAGCTGTTAATTGTGGAGCCATACCGGAAAATTTATTGGAATCAGAATTATTCGGATACGAAAAAGGAGCTTTTACGGGAGCCAGTGAGAAAGGGAAAAAAGGGTATTTTGAGCTGGCTAACAAGGGCGTTTTGTTTCTCGATGAAATAGGTGACATATCTCTTAATTTTCAGGCAAAGCTTCTGAGGGTACTTCAGGAAAGCGAGATAATGAGAGTGGGAGGAAAACAGGCTATACCTGTAGATGTACAGGTGATAGCAGCCAGTAATAGGAATTTGAGAGAAAGAGTTGCAGAGGGGGATTTCAGAGATGATTTGTTTTACAGGCTGAATACTTTTCCTATAAGCGTGCCGCCTTTAAGGAAGAGGCAGAGAGATATCGTTCCTCTGGTATATTTGTTCGCAGAAAACTTTAACAGTAAATATGGCACCAAAAAAGAGTTTTCTCTGAGCAGTTTAAATATTCTTCAGAAATACAGATGGCCGGGAAATGTAAGAGAACTGGAGAATCTTATAGAAAGGCTGATATTGACAGTAAGAGAAGATATCATAACAGAAAATCATGTAAGACATATGTTGTTTGGTGAAAAAGAAAATCCTGAAAGAAAGGATGGGAATAAGACTCTTAAAGAGGCCATAGAACAGACTGAAAAAGAGTTGATAGAAAAATATATGGAACAGTATGATAATCCATCGGACATGGAAAAGGCGCTTGGAATATCAAGGGCTACGTTAAACAGAAAAATAATGAAATATGGATTGCGTTAATTTATAAGGAGCAGGATCTGATCAGGAATGATCAGATCCTGCTCCTTTTTGTGCAGTCATACGTATTTTCAAATCCGAAAATAGTTCAGAAAAAAAATAAAAATCAGAAAATTCAACACTTTCAAGAAGTGAGTAAAATTTTTTTAGTGGTATGGCACGGGATTTGCTCTAATAAGTATGTGTAATGATTCAACACCGATTTATTAAAGGAAAGGAGAATGGCATGAGTAAACAACAGCAAAGCAATTTAGCCGAACATAATATCACATTGCGTACGGCGGTTATGATCATGTATTGTCTCGTAGCGGCCGGGTGCTTCGGCATAGATGAAATGATACCGGACGGAGGGCCGGGTATCACCATCATAATCCTGTGTATACTGCCCTTTGTGTGGGCGGCGCCTCAGGCTCTGTGTTCGGCAGAACTCGGCTCGGCTATTACAGACGCAGGAGGTTTTTATAAATGGATTCAGAGAGGCCTCGGAGAATTCTGGGGATTTCAAGGAGGATGGTGCAGAACATTATCATGTTACATAGATAATACTGTATATGTAGTCTTGGCAGGATCTTATGCTAAAATGCTGATCCCGGGGATGACTGAGACCGCACAGTTTATATTTATGGTATCCATCGTTCTTGTATTTACAATCATTAATTTATTAGGAATCGAAGAAATCGGAAAAGTAAGCACTATTTTCTCCGTATTTATTTTCTTAGTATTTCTGGCTATAACTGTTATCGGTTTCATGAATTGGAATCAGAATCCTATGGACCCTCTATACAATAGCGCCGATTACACTTTCTTAGGGTCGATAGGAGCAACTCTTGCGACAGGAATGTGGATGTATTCCGGATATACGTCGATGTCTACTTTGGCTACCGAATGTAAGGATAAATCTGTTATCCCCAGAGGGCTTCTTATAATAATGCCTCTCGTAGCGCTTACTTATATTCTTCCTACTATAGCGAGTCTGGCTTCTGTAGGGAACTGGCAGGATTGGAGTCCTGACGGCGGTATATCTTTTGGTCATGTACTGGCGCTTGTAGGTTCATGGGGAATACCGGTATTCACTATTACAGCGATCTGCGCTGAATTGTCCATGTTCAATACTCAGATGATTTCCATATCCAGAGGATTTTATGGTATGGCTGTAGATAATCTTGCGCCTAAAAGTCTGACGAAAGTAAGCAAAAAAAGGCGAGTACCTTATATAAGTGTATTATCTATCACATTAGTTTCCGTACTCTTGTGTAATTTCAATTTTGATGTCTTGGTGACTATGGATGTGATGCTTCTCATGGTTGATTATGTATTGGTATTCTTATCAACAGCAGTATTGAGACGGAGAGAACCTGATATGCCAAGACCATTCAGAATTCCAGGCGGAGATAAATTCGTCAATCTTCTTATAGCCCCGGGATTGATTATAGCTGTGGCTGCTTTATTCTTAAACGGCGCAGATTATTATCTGGGAGGTATGATCGCATTTATTTCATCACCGATAATGTATATCATATGGAAACGAATGTATGGCGGTCTATATGTCAATGATCCGGAGAAATATCCTATAAATCCGAGGACGAAATTGGCGGTTGGAGATTTTCACAGGATAACTATTGTATTCGGTATCATTGCAGTTATAGGGCTTATAGGATCTCTTTGGTGGTTTGACTGGTATGAAGTCGGATGGGAATCTTATTATGAAGAAGCTTATTGCGGACTTAAATTTATGGGAAGTGACGGGGCGGCCATCAAGGAATGGATAAATAACGCGATGTTGGTGATATCTGTGTTGTATGCAGTGATAGCTGTAGTTTTTAAAGTTGCAGGAAATAAGATAGACAGAAAAAATGCTTAAGAGGAGGTTCTGATTATGTCAAAGATAAAAGAAGAGAAAAGAAACATGCTAAGTAAGGTTGAAAAGGGGTTAGGCGTAAAAGCTCTGAAGTTCAGGCTTTCCTTCGGGGCTGAGGATATGCACTATCCGGCAGAAATGATATCCGGATGCAAACTGATAGAAAAGTGTATAGACTGCTGTACTGAAATATGCAATATCAGAGACAACGGAGACGGAGGTCTGATAGTTCATATAGAGTCAGATATTGTAAGGCCTGTACATGTGCTGGATGCCGTGGAGATAGTCTGCTGGTCTGTTGAGGATGGAAAAAGATCAAGGCTTTATGGATATGAAATGTATAAGACTTCGGAATACAATCAGCAGACAGACCGCTCTGACGTACTTGATGAACCGGCTCTGACAGTAAAGGGAATGGTGGTATTTGTGGTGGATGATCCTCAGTAGAGGATCATACGCCGAGACGAAGGGAGGAAGATGATGACTAAAATTTTGGATGGAATAAAAATCATAGATTTTACCCAGGGACATACGGGCAGCTATGGAACGATGCTTCTTGCAGATTTTGGGGCCGAGGTTATAAAAATAGAAGATCATACAAAAGGTGGAGATGTTTTAAGGGGAAGTTTTCCGAAAAATGAAAGAGGCAGCGCCTATCATTCATATATGAACAGAGGAAAGAAGAGCGTATGCGTGGATAAAACATTAAAGGAGGGGCAGACCTTTATCATGAAGCTTATAGAAAAAGCAGATGTTGTATGCGATTCTTTTGCCGCAGGAGAGCTGGAAAAATATAATATAGGTTATGAGGCAGCCAGAAAAGTGAATCCGGAAATAATATATGCTTCGCATACGGGTTTCGGAAAGACGGGATCTTTAAGCAGCAGTGCCGGATGTGATCTTACTTCAGAGGCTTTGTGTGGACTTATGCAGGTGACAGGATTTCCTGACGGAGGTCCTACTGCACATGGATCCAGAATAGCCGATCAATTCGGAGGTCATTTTTTTGCGGCATCTATTGTCATGGCTCTCATGGTAAAAAATGAAACAGGAAAAGGTCAGCAGATAGATGTAGCGTCGGCAGACTGTATGCTCACAGCTCTTGAGGACTGTCTTGCCGAAGCATTCATGAAAGGGGTAACCTTCCATAGAGAGGGAAACGGATCGCGATCCATTGCGCCTTACGATACTTTTGAGGTAAAAGACGGGATATTTTCAACAGCAGTCTCTACAAACTCACAGTGGGAGAAATTCTGTAAAGCCATGAAAATGGAGGAATTCATAGATGATCCCAGATATAACAGTAATGAGGCTAGGGGCGAGAATTATTATACTGAAAATGGCAGGGTAGGTTTAAGAGATATTATAGCAGATAAATTTAAGGATATGACAAGACAGGAAATAATAAACCTGCTGGCGCCGTGGAACATTCCCAGCGGTCCGGGACTTACTGTTCAAGATGCTTTCGAAGACGAGCATCTTAACAGCAGGAATATGGTGCTTGATGTAGAAGATAAAACTATAGGACGTATAAGGATGCCGGGGATACCGATAAAAATATCGGGAGTAGATGACAGGGCAGTAAAATCAGCCCCTAAACTGGGAGAAGATACCGCAAAGATTGCAGAAGAGTTTGGTTATGATAAAAATAAATTGAAAGAAATGTCTGAAAAAGGTGTTGTAATGTGTGAAAGGAGTGATTTATAATGAAGCCATTGGAAGGTATAACTGTACTTGATTTCACACAGGCTTTCAGTGGCCCGTACTGTGCCATGAATCTGGGAGATTACGGAGCGAGAGTCATTAAGGTGGAAAGAGTAGAAGACGGTGATCAGTCCAGAGAATGGGGACCGTACGCAGATAACGGAAACAGTGGATATTTTGCCTTATATAATCGGAATAAGGAGAGCATAGCAATAGATTTGAGCCATTCTGAAGGTAAGGCAATTATAAGAAAGCTGTATGCTGAATCAGATGTAGTTTTGGAAAATTTTAAATACGGTACTATGGATAAATTGGGATTGGGATATGAAACCGCAAAAGAGATAAATCCTGAGATAATTTTTGCTTCTATAACAGGTTTTGGACAGACTGGTCCTTTGAAGAAAAACACTGCTTATGACAATGTGATTGAATGTATGTGTGGGTATATGGAGATAACAGGATATCCGGATGGTCCTCCTCTGAGGTCGGGGGCATCGGTGGGAGATAGTTATACCGGGATAACAATGTTTTTGGCCATTGTACTGGCATGTTATGATAAGAAGCTTACAGGCAGAGGCAGGCGTTTGGATGTGGCTATGCTGGATACTATGTTTGCAGCCGTGGAAGAAGCTATACTGGCTTACAGCCTTACAGACAACCCTGTCAGCAGAAGCGGCAATGCTAAGCCGAGGGAAATCGTTCCCTACGATACATATGAATGTGCTGACGGAATCATAGCGGTGGGAATAAATGATGAAGATATGTGGCCGGATTTTTGTAAGGCCATAGGCATGCCGGAGCTGACAGATGATCCATTGTATGCCGATAATGATATGAGATGCAGGAATTTTGAAAGCTTTACTGCCATGATGAAAAATGTAATGAAAAAAGAAAGCAAAGAATACTTCCTGGAAAGATTTTCAAGTTATAATATTCCGGCTTCACCTTTGCTGCTGCCACTGGAGACTTTAGCGAATCAACAATTCATACATAGAAATATGGTGCTTGATATAGAGGATTCCAATGTGGGAAAGTATAAAGCCTTTGGAATCCCGATAAAATTCAGCAGGACACCGGGAGAAGTAAAAAAGTCTTCACCTTTACTGGGGGAAAATACGATTGAAATCATGAAATCTGTAGGCTATACAGATCAGATGGTAGCAAAGCTGATAGAAGAAGAGATCGTAGGCGCGGCGGAAAGCAGGTGTATGGAAAAATAAACAGGAAGTGATGATGGAGGATCATGGAAAAATTAAGTCTGAAAACTAAAATCTTATATGGACTGGCAGGAGTGGGAGATTCGGCTCTCTTTAATATAATGGGTACTTTTGCCTTGTTCTTTCTGACAACTGTAGCCGGCGTGAATCCTGCTGTGGCGGGAACTATAACAGCCATAGGATCAGTTTGGGATACTGTATGCGGCGCAGTTGCAGGATATGTATCAGATAATGCCGAAACCAGATTTGGGAAACGGAAGCCATTTCTTCTTGCGGCTTCTGTTCCCCTTATGGTATTTACGTCTATGTTTTTCTTTGATCTGGATGTAGGTCAGGATGCCATGGCTCTGTATTATGGAGTGATACTGATGCTTTTCTGGACATCATTTTCTACCTTTTTTGTTCCCTATCTGGCATGGGGTGCAGAGCTTACCAGTAATTATGATGAGAGGACAGTTCTCAGAGGATATGTGTCATTTTTTAATGCCATAGGTACAGCTATAGGCCTTGTGTTCCCTAATATATTAGTGCAGATTATTATAGATGCGGGCTATTCACTGGAGACCGGATGGCAAGTGACCGGAATGCTGTGTGGAGTGATTTCAGGGGGAACCATATTGATCAGTGCTGCAGGTATAAAGGATAAATTCAGATCTATAGAATCATATATACCTGAAAAGAAAACTTCGGGAAAACCTTTCAGAACTTTTGTCTCGTCTCTTGTGAGTATGGTGGGTAATTATATTCAGCTTCTGAAACTGAGGACGGTGAGATACATACTTGGAGCCAGTGTGTGTTATCTCATAGGATATACGATATTCTGTTCTGACAGAATGTACTTTTTTACATATAATATGGGTCTGTCCAGGAGTGTAATAACTCTTATTATGATGTTGATGACCTTCATGAATGTAATATTCATCCCCATTATATCTTTCGTGAACAGGTGGATTGACAAAAGAACTACATATATAGCAGGAATGTTAATAAGCGCGTCGGGTCTGTTGGCCTTTGGAATTTTCGGAATTACATCTCTTGCATGGGTATGTGTACTCTCGGTTATATATTCTATCGGAGGCAGTGTTTATTGGCAGCTCATACCTGCAATGATATATGATGTATGCGAAGTGGATCAGCTGATAAATAACAGAGAACGGTCAGGGATGGTTATTTCACTTCAGTCTCTGTCGGAGGCCCTATCAGGTGCCGTCGCTATGCAGCTTATGGGTATGATACTCAGTTTTTCAGGGTTTAATGGTGAACTCAGCCTTCAGAGTGAATCGGCTCTTTTAGGTACAGGACTTTCGTTTACTGTTATTCCGTCCGCATTTATGTTTTTGTCGGTAGTCTGCATATTTATATATCCCGTTACGAAAAAAGTATATCAGGAAGTCCTTGAGGCTTTGGAAAATCGTAAAGCAGGAGAAGAGGTTGATATGAGCAGGTTCAGAAAACTTAAATAAGATGACTTGTGGTATAACTGGGAGAAATATAATCATTTATATGTATAAAATAAAAAAGTCAATGATTTTTCATTGACTTTTTTATTTAGTGAGTTTGCTCAGTTGTTATACCATCCGGGCATTCCGGGATCTAAGCAGTCATTGATTTGTTTTATTTCCTGATATTCTTCCAGACCATGGACTCCAAGGTCTCTTCCTATGCCGGACATCTTGTATCCTCCCCATGGACCCTCGACAAAGCATGGATTGTAACAATTTATCCAGGTGATCCCGGCGCGGAGCTCTTTTATTATTCTTATAGCTCTCATATGGTCATTGGTGAATACTGCCCCGGCAAGGCCGTATTCAGTATCATTTGCTAATGCCACAGCTTCTTCTTCGGTTTCAAATGTCTGAATCACAACTACAGGCCCGAAGATTTCTTCTTTGACAATAGTCATATCAGGAGTACAATAGTCAAAAATAGTAGGCTTTATAAAAAAGCCATCAGCACATTCTCCTTCGGTGTATCTTTCTCCTCCGCATCTGCATACAGCGCCTTCCTTTTTCCCTATTTCTATATATTTTAATATCTGAGTCATCTGATCTTCTGATACAATGGCGCCCATATCCGGGTTCTTCATAGGATTTCCTATTGTCATGCAGTTTGCTCTTTCTGCAAGTCTTGCGACGAATTCATCGTGTATGGAATTATGGATGATTATACGGGAACCAGCTGAGCAAACTTCTCCTTGGTTCATGAATATACCTATCATAGACCATTCTACGGCACGTTCTATATCTATGTCGGGAAAGAGAATGCTCGGAGATTTTCCTCCGAGTTCAAGGCCTATTTTCTTCACATTTGCAGCAGCTGCCTGCATTATACTTTGTCCTACAGGAGTGCTTCCCGTAAATGTTATGCAGTCTACATCCTTGCTTTCTGCAAGTTTGCCTCCTATCATACCGCCTGGACCCAGAACAAGATTGGCGCATCCTGCAGGAAGGCCTGCCTCATGGAATATTTCAAATAGTTTTACTACGCTGGCAGGAGTTATAGTAGCAGGTTTTAGTATTATACTGTTTCCGGCAGCAAGGGCAGGAGCCAGTTTCCATACTGCTATCATGAGAGGATAATTCCAAGGAGTTATGAGGGCGCAGACTCCCACTGGCTCATGTACAGTATATGAATGCATTTGACCGAAACCATCGTTTACTTCATATGAGCCTCCTGACGGTTTTGTTATCAGCCCTGCATAATATTTAAAAACATGAATGGCGTCTTCCACATCCGCTTCAGACTCACGGAGAGGTTTTCCCTGATTCTCCGTTTCTATCATGCTGAGTTCATCTTTAGCAAGGGTCATCAGATCGGCAATTTTAAAAAGTACGTTTGCTCTGTCCTGCGCAGACATCCTTCGCCACTTTCCTGATATATAGAAGGAATTTTTTGCTGAATCAATGGCTGAATTGATGTCTTCCTCGCCGCTTACTGTTGCTTTTCCAATGATTTTGCCGTTGGCAGGATTGATTATATCTGTGGTTTTTCCTGAGCAGGCATCTTGCCAGTGTCCGTTGATATAGTTTTTAAATATTTTCATATTTTCACACCTTTCATCGTTTTGTTCATACGTGCCGGAGCTAAGTTATCTGCCCCGAAATTTTTGGATATTACAGATGAGAAAAGTATAAAGAAAAGCTTATGATTTAGATGTTATATATACAACACTTCCGGATATTTATCTGTGGAATATCGTTAATAGATTTGCCGCAGGTCAGATAACGGTATGTATAGTATATGTAGTTTTGTAAAAGCTAATCAGACCTTCGCGGCGCATATCATTGAGCTCTTTTGAAAGCGTGCTGCGGTTTATGCATAAGTACTGTGCGAACTGTTCCTGAGTCATACCTATATCAAAGGTATGGCTGTTTCGCTTTTCACTTATGATACTCAGATAGGTTATTATTCTTTCGCGTATAGTACGTTTTGATAACACGTCTACCTTATACATGATTTTGATATTCTGATCTGAAAGAATTTTTGTCATGTTTTGGAGGAGCGTTATTTTACAAGCACTTGAGATTTCATTGCCGGAAAAAAACTCAGAATATCTGAAAAAAACGATGGTACAGGCAGTATCTGCTATGAGCATGCTCGGACTTGTAAAGAATGTGGAAGAAACAGCTTCAAGGCCGATGATATCGTTTTTCCGGAATGTCTGTAGTATTTGAGATGTGCCGTTATAATGATATTTGACAGATAAAACGTTGCCTTCTGCTATTATTCCTATTTTATGGATGATATCGCCTTGGGTCTGAATAGCTTCTGTTTCGGAGTACATTCTGACGGCAGGTTTCAATTTGCCGCATACGATGTCAAAATCCTGTTGGGCTATATTTTTAAAGAGGGAAGAGTTTTTTATGATATCAAAGTCCAGCATAGTACCTCACCTTATGATTTATAATAATATCTGATATTATCATAAATCGGGCAGAGTTAATGTTGTGAACCCAACACAGGATGTTGTCTCACATGCTTCTGATACGTATGAGAACAGGCCTTTGCAGGACTGCACAGTCCTTGACAGATAAACTGTGAAAGGCTATAATTCAACCTATGAAATCACACTGAAACGTAAAGGAAAAAACATGAAGATTATAATTACGGCAGGCGGCACCAGTGAGAAAATAGATGATGTGAGAACCATAACAAATTCGTCAACAGGAAGACTTGGCTATGCCATCGGCAGGGTCTTTGCGGAAAAGTATGGAGATGAGATAGAAAAGATCTATTATCTTCACGGCATGCGGGCTGCGTATGTCAAACATCCTAAAGTATATCCTATAATGATCGAAGGAGTGGCAGATCTGCAGGAGCAGCTTACCAAGCTTCTTACTAATGAAAAAATAGACGTTGTTGTCCATGCTATGGCAGTGAGTGATTATATCATAAATGAGGTAACCACTTTGGACAGGATAAGAGGCGTGGAGAATTCCGAATGCAAGGCAGACCTTTCCGGTAATAAGATAAGCTCTGATATAGAGGATCTTGTTATTCACATGAAACGATCGCCTAAGGTGATAAGCATTATAAAAAAACTGAGCCCTTCAACTGTTCTTGTGGGATTTAAACTTCTCAGCGGAGTGTCTCACGAGGAACTCATAGATGTAGGGTGTCGTTTAATGGATAAAAACGACTGCGATTTTGTCCTGGCTAATGATCTTCGGGAGATAGGCAGAGACTTTCACCGGGGATACCTTATTCATAAAGACAGGACGTATGATATAATGGAGAATAATGAGCAAATCGCAGATATGATAGCGGTGCGAATTATGGAAGGCCGCTAAAGGAGGGCGATCTGATGAATATAGTTTTGGGCGTGACCGGCAGTATAGCTGCCTATAAGGCGGCGGATATAACCAGCAGCCTCACAAAACGGGGACATAATATAGATGTAATTCTGACTGAAAACGGCAGCAAGATCATTACGCCTATAACTCTGCAAACTTTAAGCAAAAATAAAGTTTATATGGATATGTTCGAAGAAATAACGCCAAAGGAAGTAAAACATATCTCTTTGGCAGAGAAGGCGGATATTGTTCTCATAGCGCCTGCAACGGCTAATATAATAGGAAAGATTGCAGGAGGGATAGCAGATGATTTTCTTTCGACAGTCGTTATGGCGGCGGCGCCCCATACTCCTGTCTATATAGCGCCTGCTATGAATACGAATATGTATGAGAATCCTATAGTACAGGACAATATAGACAGACTGAAACGTTTTGGATATCATTTTATAGAGCCAAAAGAGTCTATGCTGGCATGCGGCGTACTGGGAAAAGGTGCGCTGGCTGATGTTGATGATATAGTAAGAATAATCGAAGGGAGCATTAAATAGATGATAAGTTATAAAAGTACGAGAGGAAGCAAGAATATAAAAACAGCAGCGCAGGCTGTTATACAGGGCATTGCGGAGGATAAAGGTCTTTACGTTCCTGACAGCATACCTGCTTTGCCTAAGAAGATATCAGAATTTGCCGGCAAGCCGTATAAGGATGTAGCGCGTGAGATAATCAAAGCATTTTTTACCGATTATACGGATGATGAGATGCAGCTCTGTGTGGATGGAGCATATGACGAAAAATTTGAAGAAAAGGAGATTGTGCCTGTCAGAAAAGCCGGCGGTGCCTACTTTCTCGAACTCTACCACGGAAAAACAGCTGCTTTTAAGGATATGGCCCTTTCGATATTGCCCTATCTTCTCACGACAGCAATGAAAAAAGAAAAGGAAAAGAAGAAAATTTGTATTTTGACAGCAACTTCCGGAGATACGGGCAAAGCTGCGCTTGAAGGGTTTGCTGATGTTCCCGGTACAGAGATAATCGTCTTTTTTCCTAATCAGGGGGTAAGTGAAGTTCAGGAAAGACAGATGGTTACACAGGAGGGAAACAATACTCATGTTTTTGCCATAGAAGGAAATTTTGATGACGCTCAGACAGGTGTTAAAAAAATATTCAATGATACGGATTTTGCCGAAAAATTGGCTGAATCCGGATGCAGGCTTTCATCTGCCAATTCCATAAATATAGGACGTCTCATACCTCAGGTAGCATATTATGTTTACGGATATGTGAAGCTTGTGGAAAGAGGCGTTATAAATGACGGTGATAAAGTGAATATCGTGGTTCCTACGGGGAATTTCGGAAATATCTTGGCTGCCTATTATGCAGGAAGCATGGGGATCCCTGTAAACAAGTTTATCTGTGCCTCTAATGAGAACAAGGTTCTTACAGACTTTTTCGAGACGGGTGTTTACGATATAAACAGAGAATTTTACCTGACAAATTCACCGTCAATGGATATCTTGATTTCCAGTAATCTTGAAAGACTGCTTTATCATTTGGCAGGCAATGATGGAGAAGAGATCCAAAGCCTTATGACTGCTCTTGATACGAAAAAACGATATGAAGTAAGTGAAAAATTTAAAGAAGGTATGAAAGACTTTTACGGTGGGTTTGCCACTGTTAAAGAAACTAATGAAGCAATCGGTGAAATGTACAGCGAAAGCGGATATCTGATGGATACTCATACAGCTGTGGCATATAAGGTATACGAGGATTATGTAAAAGAGACCGGAGATGAGACACCGGCTCTCATAGCGTCTACAGCCAGCGCATATAAGTTTGCAGACAGTGTAGCACATTCCATCGGCCTGGGAGATGAGGAAAATGGATTTGCCTATGTCAAAGCTCTTGAAGAAAAGACCGGGGTCAGAGTTCCTGCAGGACTTAAAGATCTTGATAAAAAACCTGTAAGACATAGGGGTGTGATAGAGATAGGACAGATGGCAGAGGCGGTAGAAGATAGCGTTAAATAATTTGAGATGAAGGGGCTGTCACACTAAGCAATTGGTGTGATGCCCCTTTTTTTTGATCTGAAAAATACATGCTTATTCTTAATGTGTTTGCAGGATCATGGGTAAAAGGCATAATGTTAAATCTATGTAATATATCTACCGGATTTGTAGACTTGAGAAGAACAGGGAGTATAATAAAAATATGACCGAAAGGTTTTTACATAGATATTAAAGAAGAAAGGAGGATATAAGATGACTAAAGAAACAATGAAAAAGAAAAAAACTATAGCACTGATAGCACATGATCACCTGAAAGAAGCTCTCGTTAAATGGTGTGTAGAAAACCGGGATAAGCTTCAGAAACATTTTCTGTGCGGAACAGGTACGACTGCAAGGCTCATATCAGATGCAACAGGACTTCATGTGGAAGGATATAAAAGCGGCCCATTGGGAGGAGATCAGCAGATCGGAGCCAAAGTAGCGGAAGGCAAGATAGATATGTTGATTTTTTTCTGGGATCCATTGGAAGCTTTGCCTCATGATCCTGATGTGCGGGCTCTTTTAAGGATTGCAGTGGTCTATGATATACCGGTGGCAACTAATAGAGCTACAGCTGATTTCATAATGACATCTTTCTATATAGATGATGAATATGAACGGGATGTTCAGGATTTTACTCCTGTGATAGAGAAGGAGTGCAGTACTGAAAAAATAATAATATCAGAAAGATAAAATTGTCCAGATGAGAATCGCATTAAATGCGATTTCACCCGGACAATTTTTTTTGTTTTGATTCTCTGGATTTTTGTTCTCTGCGGGTACGCCGTTCTTTGTAAATAAAAGGACGGACTATGGGGCGGAGAAGCTTTCTGTGTCTTATTTTTCGGTAAGGACATATGAGTTTTCCGATTCCTCTGTTGTAAAGTTTGAAACTTAGTATACCTATCCAGTGCTCTTTTCTTTTTGCTTTTTTTGTTTCCTCACGTTCAGTTCCATGGGCTTCTATTTTTACTCCGTTTTTTACTGCTGCTATAAGATCATTATTACAGTAGATATTTTCGGATATATCTGTGCAGGCCATTCCTATATATTCGCTGACATGAGAGTCTGAACCGGCAAACGTGGGAAGTCCGCATTCTTTTGCGAGAAGAGCGGCTTTACTGTTTGACGAGCGAGATTCACATGTATTAAATGCCTCTATGAAATCAAACCTTTTTAGAAGACGCATATCCATTTTTTTAAAGCCCATCGCGCTGGAACTCGCCACTCCGAAAGGATGAGCAGGTCCGAGAATGCCTCCGAAAATATGAACAATCTTTATCAGTTTGCTGCATCTCATTCCGCGTATCTTCATGATGGGAAGATAAAGATCATCAGGCATGATAACGAGGATATGACCGGCGTCTTTAGTGTCATATTCTACGCCTCTGATTACGCAGAAGTCTTTGTATCGGGGGTCATTTTTTATTTTGTCCCAGGCTCTGCAGCCTTTGTAGCTGTTATGATCTGAGATCATAAAACCGTTAAAGCCAAGTGCCATGAATTTGTGAACAAATTCTTTTACAGAAACCTTGGAATCCAGTGAACCTTCTTTTGTATGACAATGTAAATCAAATTTCAATGTTTTCGCCTCGGTTCTTATATTAATAATATAGATTTTAAGATAAATCTAACTATACTCTAATAGTATTCCCAAATTAAAATAAATTCAATGAAAAATAAGTGAAAAAAATATTTCCATAAAAACACTTTTAGAAATATCTTGACAGTTATATGTTCCGGAATCTATAATATTACTGTAAAAATCTGTTTCAGGGCGAGGTGAAAGTCCTCACCGGCGGTGATTGATCCGATGATCATAAGTCCGCGAACCTATCTATAGGCCGAACAGGTGTGAATCCTGTACCGACGGTTAAAGTCCGGATGAAAGAAACGAAGATACTTATGTTGTATTTTTGATACGAGTATTTTTAGTCTTGGAATAAATTTTCCGAGGCTTTTTTTATGCAGCGGAAGCGATCAGGACATGGATGAGGCGCTGCATATGAAACCTGACAGATGACAATAATTATTATTTTAATCGAGGAGGGTTCAATATGACTCAAAAAACTGCTGATAAGAATACGCTCAATAAGCCGCGGATGAGCAGCAGAGAAAAAACTGTAAGACTGGCAAAGATGGGAATGCTGGTGGCGGTATCTATCGTACTTGTGTATTTTATACACTTTCCGATATTTCCTGCTGTGGCATTCTTAGAATATGATCCGGCTGATATTCCTATTCTTATAGGGACATTTGCTTTTGGTCCTCTGGCAGGGGTGATCCTGACAGTAGTAACATCAGTGGTGCAAGGGGTGACTGTGAGTGCAGCCAGCGGGCTTTATGGCATAATTATGCATATTATTGCTACAAGCGTACTTGTATTGGTGGCAGGTATCATATACAAGTATAATAAGACAAGAAAAGGAGCTGTTATAGCTTTATTGTGCGGTGTTGCAGCCATGACAGCAGTTATGATAGGCGCAAATATGATAATAACACCGATTTTCATGGGAGTTCCCCGCGATGTAGTCTGGGATCTCATGCCGTTTATTGCAGGCTTTAATGCCATAAAGGCAGGAATAAACGCAGTTGTAACATTTATTCTTTATAAGAGGATATCCGGATTTTTGCATAAGACATCTTGATCGTCTTTCAAACGTACCATTTATTTGCTTATGATAAAAGAGGCTTCGTTTAGGTTGAAGCCTCTTTTTGACAGCCTTAATAATGAAGCTTTATTTTTGCTGAATATTTTTCAGTTTTTTTATATTGATTGATGGCTTTAGCAGAGCTTGCTTCCGTTGGCGAGCAGTTTGAATTTGTATCCTAAGACTTCGGCAGTTCTTTTGCACATGATCATTCTTTCAAGGAATATCTCAAAATAATCCATGAGACTGCAGATGTCGTCGTCCAGTTCAAGATTCATCTGAATAATTTTCTTTTCTTGATTAATATCGAGCTTAGATGACAGGGCTGTGTAATTGACCCGGTCATGTATATCAAAATTAGCTTTGGTTTTATTATTAACTCGATTTCTTCTTACGTCAGTTTTATCAGCCAGTATCAACGCTGCAGAAACAGGATCTATGGCGTTTCCGGAACTCTCATCATGGTGTCCGATGGCAGAAGTTACTGTCATTATATCTTCAAGCGGCATTTTGAGTTCTTTGAGTATCTGGTATGCCAAAATTGCTCCGCTGTGTGCATGGTCGTTCCTATTAATGCTATTTCCTATATCATGCATATATCCTGCTATTCTTCCGAGCTCTATATCATGATTGCTGTAGCCCAGAGATTTTAGTATCCAACCTGATCTGGCGGCAACTTTAGCGGCATGTTTTGATGAATGATCTGTGAAACCCATTACCTTTAAGACATTGTTGCCCTGCTCCAAAAGCATGTTTATTTCTTTATTTTTTCGTATAGTTTTATAATTTATTTTTTCTTCCATAATAACCCTTATTCACCAACCTTAAGTAAGTATTTAAAATCCGTATATACGGACAGCCTTTGAATTTTTATGTATAATATTGTAATATGTAAAAGAAAAGTTAACCATCATATTATTGTAAATTCTTTGTGAAAATATATTTATTTAAGCAATGTATAGCCTCAAATTATGTACGCTATATAAAAATTAATGTTATTTTATCTACCGTTGCCGGCAGATAAATTTTAATTCGGTAAAACCGGAAAGGATAGGACTTTTTTATTTTCGGGAATCTTTATATCAGTACATTTCTGTGGTATACTACATAGGTTATGGAACAGAAAAAAATATTTATAAAAAATGAAAAAGATTCTATGGAATTCGGAAAGTTTCTGAGTAGGAAACTAACAGCCGGTAGTGTCATAGCTCTTACAGGGGATCTGGGTACAGGCAAGACGACGCTTACTAAAGCTGTCGCTGAAGGTCTGGGAATAAAAGAAACGATAACAAGTCCCACGTTCAATATAGTAAAACAGTATGACAGCGGACGCCTCCCGTTGTACCACTTTGATGTTTACAGAATAGGGGACATAGAAGAGATGTATGAGCTTGGATATGAGGAATATTTTTTTGGAAGAGGTGTCTGCATAATAGAATGGGCTGAGCTTATAGAGGATATTATTCCTGATAATGCGGTAAAGATACAGATCCTATATGGCAAGAAAGAAGGAGAACGTATATATATATGTACATTTTAGGAATAGAAACCACAGGAGTTTTTGCTTCGGTGGCATTGATGAAAAATAGAGAAATTGTCGGATATGTCAAAGGATCAGACAGGTTTTCACATTTGCAGAATCTTATGCCGCAGATAGAAACTGTGCTTGAAGAAGGCGGGATAACACTTAAGGATATAGAGGCTATTGCAGTTTCATGCGGACCGGGATCATTTACAGGGATAAGAATAGGTGTCTCCTCGGCAAGAGCATTGTCTCAGATGACGAGAATTCCTTGCGTTCCGGTACCCAGTCTTGCAGCTTTGGCCATGAACGCAGCGTTTATTGATAATAAGGATATTTTGATATGTCCTATGATGGACGCCAGAAGAAATCAGATATATGCAGGAGGGTATTTTTTTGAAAACGGCTTCCCTGTAGAGAAGATAAAAGCAGGGGCATATATGCTTGATGAATTTTTGTCGAAGACAGAAAGATATGATCGAATATTGACGTTAGGCGATGCCATTGATGTTTACGAGGAAAAAATGAAAAATTTGAGATTGCGGGGAACTGAGACAGCCTCTGAGGACATAAGATATCAGGACGCGGTTTCAGTAGTACGGCTGGGAGCAGAGCTGTACCGCAAAAACGGAGGAATCACCTATGATAAGGTGGAACCGGATTATATGCGTCTTGCTGAAGCCGAACGAAAGCTGCGGGAAAAGCAGCGGAAAGGCTGATGACTATGGCAGATGTGATTATCAGGCAGGCGACTGCAGAAGACGCCGATGATATATATGAAATAGAGAATTTGTGCTTTCCTGATCCGTGGAGCATGGACGCTCTCGTTTATGAGCTTTCGGATAATCCGAGGGCTTTTTATATCGTTGCGGAGCTGAACGGACAGGTGGTTGGATATGCCGGACTGTGGTGGATAGATGATGAGGGGCATATAACAAATGTAGCTGTCAAGCCGGGATTCCGCAACAGACGGATAGGCGAAGGCATAATAGGAGTTATGATAGACTTTACATCACAGGAAGGCATAGTGCATCACACTCTTGAAGTGAGGAAATCCAATACTCCTGCTATAAATTTGTATAAAAAATTCGGATTCCGTACAGAAGGTGTCCGTAAAAAATATTATCTCAATAACGGAGAGGATGCGTTGATTATGTGGCGTCACGGAGAATAAAATCCGGACTTTCAATAGATAATAGTAATATACTTTTATCTAAGGAGGAAGATTATGGATAGATTTTCGGGAGAAAATATGAATGTGGTTTTTTATCCATGCAGGAAATTTTCCAGGCGTCACGATTTCGATGTGTTTAGCATGAGTGATTATATGTCATGCGAGAATTGCAGACATCTTAACGGAGAAAACCAGTGTGAGAAAAAATTGGAAGAAAGACGGAATAATTTATGAAGAACGGAAAAATAGTAACACTCGCAATTGAATCCAGCTGTGACGAAACGGCAGCGGCCGTGTTATTGGAGGGGCGGCAGATCCTTTCCAATATTATTTCGTCACAGATAGATATACATAAGCAGTATGGGGGAGTAGTTCCGGAAATAGCCTCCCGTCATCATTTGAATAACATAAATGCAGTGGTGGATATGGCGGTAGATGAAGCAGGCATCACTGTTGATGAAGTGGATATGATAGGAGTAACTTATGGACCGGGGCTTGTAGGGGCTCTTTTAATAGGTCTTGCTACAGCGAAAGCTTATGCTTTTGCTGTGGGAAAACCCCTTATAGGGATTCACCATATACATGGACATATATGTGCAAATTATATAGAACATAAGGATCTAAGGCCGCCTTTTACAGCGCTGGTGATATCTGGGGGACATACCAATATAGTAGAAGTGACAGATTATAACGAATGCCGTATATTAGGAGGCACCAGAGATGATGCGGCAGGAGAAGCTTATGATAAAGTTGCAAGAGTACTTGGGCTGGGATATCCGGGAGGCCCTCTGATAGACCGGCTGTCAAAGAAAGGCGATCCTCATGCAGTTGAGTTTAAGCGTGTATTTCTTGAAAAAGACAGTTTTGATTTTAGCTTCAGCGGAATAAAGACAGGAGTGCTTAACTATATAAATTCGGAAAAACAGGCGGGAAGAGATATTGATACTGCTAATGTGGCGGCAAGTTTTCAGGCAGCAGTTCTTGATGTTATAGTGGCCAAGACTATGAGGGCTGCTGTGGATATGAACAAGGACAAGATTGTGTTGGCCGGCGGTGTAGCATCCAACAGCAGACTCAGGGAAATGATGAAGGCAGAGTGTGACAAAAAGGGAATAAAGCTTTATTATCCGTCGCCGGTATTGTGCACAGATAATGCGGCTATGATAGGATGCGCCGCATACTACAAGTATATGGCAGGTCAGCGTGACGATCTTACTTTAGATGCCATACCGAATCTGCCATTATAAAAATACATACCGAGGTTAGATATGATAGTATTATCAGCAAAAGATCTTACAAAAGAATACGGAACAGATATTATTCTCGATAAGGTTTCGTTTCATATAAATAAAGGAGAACGGGTAGGTATAATAGGCGTAAACGGGGCCGGAAAAACCACCCTTCTTAAAATACTTACAGGAGAACTCTCCTGTGAAAAAGGGGATTTCTTTGTCTCTTCAGATACTAATATAGGATACTTGAAACAGGATGGAGGCTTTAACTCAGAAAAAACCGTAATAGAGGAAGTTGAAAGCATTTTCATTAAGTTTCATATTATGGAAAAAGAAATGGAAGAAATTCTTACAAGGATAGAAAACACTGCAGATAGAAACGATCATGAGACAGGAGAAAAGCTGTTGCAACGCTATGATGATTTGCAGGAAAAATTCAAAGCTCTCGGAGGATATACATATAAAAGTGAGATGACAGGAATACTTTCCAGTATGGCTTTTGGTGAAGAAAGTTACGGAAAGAAGATATCGACTCTGAGCGGGGGAGAAAAAACGAGACTTGCTTTGGCATGTTTGCTCTTAAAGAAGCCTGATATACTTTTTCTCGACGAGCCTACAAACCATCTTGATATAGGTACCCTTAAATGGCTGGAGCAATACCTGAAAAGTTATAAAGGCACCATAGTACTGGTATCTCATGACAGATATTTTCTTGATGAGACGGTTACAAGAATATTTGAGGTGGAGAATCATAAGCTGAATATATATGAAGGAAATTACAGCTTTTATGCTTCTGAACGTAAAAACAGGCGTGAAGCAGAAATGCGGCGTTATGAAAAGCAGCAGAAGGAGATAGGTCGCCAGGAAGAAATAATAAGACGTTTCAAACAGCGGGGAACAGAAAAGTTGGCCAAAAGGGCAGCTTCGCGGGAAAAGCGCTTGGCAGCTATGGATCTGGTGGAAAGACCTGAGGCACAGAGAGGTACGATGAAGATTTCTTTTAAAGCTGATTTTCAGAGCGGAAGAGATGTACTTCTGGCAGAGGGGATCTCTAAAAGCTTCGGATACGGCTCAGGCAGAGTAGATTTGTTTCATGATGTGAACCTTGATATCAAAAGAGGAGAGAGAATTTGCATAGTAGGGGCCAATGGCATAGGAAAGACAACACTGCTGAAGATTCTCATGGGAGAGCTCTCTGCCAACGGAGGACGGATAAGAACAGGATATAATGTTCAATTCGGATATTATGACCAGGGGCAGCAGCTTCTTAACGGGGCAAATACAGTTATCGGAGAACTTCGGGATTCCTATGGCCTTTATTCTGATACAGAGCTGAGGAATATTTTGGGAAGATTCATGTTCAGAGGAGAGGAAGTGTTTCTTACAGTAGGCTCTTTGAGCGGAGGAGAAAAAGCAAGACTTGCACTTTTGAAACTTATGATGTCAGGCTCAAATGTACTGATGTTGGATGAACCTACCAATCATTTGGATATAGAGTCGAAAGAGGTGTTTGAAGAGGCTCTTTTGGATTTTCCCGGAACGTGTATAATAGTATCCCATGACAGATATTTTCTCAACAGAATACCTACCAGAATAGTAGAGCTTACCTCTGAGGGAATAGATAATTATCTGGGTGCGTATGATTATTATATAGAAAAAAAACAGCAGCAGATACAATCAGGAAAAAAGTATCTGGAAGAATTGTCTGCCAGAGGAATGCCTTCAGATGAGGCAGCGGACATTTTTTCTGAAAAGAGCGAAATTCCGATGTCTTCTGCTGAAAGAAGGCGTCTGCAAAAAGAAAAGGAAGCAGAGGAAAGACGGCTCAAAAGACACAGGGAAGCACTTGAAAAAGAAATACAGACTCTTGAGGATGAAATAAAAGATCTTGAAGATCAGCTCTGTAAAGAAGAGGTCATCACAGATCATATGAAGCTGGCGGAAATCAGTAAGATTCTTACTGATAAAAAAGATGATCTTGATCAGCGATATGAGAGCTGGCTTCAGCTTCAGGAGGGCTGAAGGTCACTTTATTCTTTTTTTATTAAAAGTATTGCAATAAAAGAATTGATACACTATAATGATTGAGAAGTTGTCGGGTTTTTTATCCGATGATATAATTTTGAAAAAATGATATTTGATGATGGAGGTATATATCATGATATTTGACAAGATCAAAGGAATAATAGCTGAACAGTTAGGAGTAGACGAAGAAGAAGTGAAGATGGAAACACATCTTATGAAGGATCTGGAGGCAGATTCACTGGATGCTGTTGAGATCATCATGGCTATCGAAGATGAATTCGATATCGAAGTTCCTGATGAAGATGCTGAGAAGTTCCAGACTGTAAGCGATATCGTGGGCTATGTAGAAGCAAGAGCATAGGTGCAGAAGGCTTTAAAATGAAGAGACAGACTAAGATCTCCAATGCAGTTATAAAGCGGCTTCCCAGGTACAGGCGATATCTGAGAGAACTGCAGAAGAAGGGGATCGATAAGATTTCTTCTAACGAATTCAGTAATCTGACCGGTTATACTGCTTCTCAAATAAGGCAGGATCTCAATAATTTCGGAGGATTTGGCCAGCAGGGATACGGATATAGCGTAGATGGCCTTTATAACGAAATAAGCGTTATTTTGGGACTGGATAAGGAATATAAGATGGTTATAGTAGGCGCAGGCAATTTAGGTCAGGCCATAGCTAATCATACTTACTATTACAAGACCGGGTTCATCGTATGCGGTATATTCGAAATCAATCCCAAGCTTATAGGAATGAAGATAAATGACATAGAGGTAATGGATTACGATAGTATCGTGGAATTCGTTGAAGACAATGATATCGATATAGGAATAATATGCACAACTAAAGATGCTGCGCAGGAGGTAGCGGATAAACTTTGCTTTGCAGGTGTCGGAGGTCTTTGGAACTTTGCTCCTGTAGATATAGAAACACCTCATCATGTCGCAGTGGAAAATATGCATATAAGCGACAGTTTGCATTCGCTTGCCTATCATATGAATAAAAGCCAAAATCAGGAAGAGAAGAAATAATATAAAGTTACATAAAAATATTGGCAATTAAATAACCGTTTCATTATGAAACGGTTATTAATTTCAGATGATATATGTTCCAGCTTATTCTTCAACCGGAGCGTCTACAGGACATGCGCCTGCACATGCGCCGCAGTCTATGCATTTGTCGGCATCGATAACATACATAGAATCGCCAGCTGAGATAGCTTCTGTAGGACATTCATCAATGCAAGCACCACAACTGATGCACGAATCTTTAATTACATAAGCCATTGTAAGTACCTCCTTTAAGATTATCATTAAATGACAAACTGATTATAACAAACCTTTGAGAGGAATTCAAGAGGAATTCAAAATGAAAGTTTATGGACTTATAGGCAGAAGCGGCACAGGAAAAAGTTTTCAGGCCGTTAACTTATGCAAAGAATTGAATATAGAAAGTATTATAGATGATGGATTGTTTATCTGCAGGAACAAGGTGGCTGCGGGAATATCTGCAAAACGTCAGAAAACAAAGGTGGGAGCTGTAAAAGCTGCACTTTTTACTGATGAAGGTCACATGAAAGAGGTTTCAGAAGCCATAGGAAAAATGAATCCTTCATCTGTATTAGTGATTGGCACGTCTGACAGAATGGTGGATAAAATTGTAGCAAGACTCGGACTTGAAAAGATAGACGAGAGAATCTATATAGATGATATAACTACAGAGGTTCAGAGAGCTATGGCGAGGAAGCAGCGGGATGAAATGGGGCAGCATGTTATTCCTGTACCTACATTTCAGCTTAAAAGACAGTTTTCCGGTTATTTTATGATGCCTATGAGGATGATACTGAAGGAGTTCGGTTCATGGAGGGATATATCAGAAAAATCTGTAGTCAGACCTACATACAGTTATTTAGGTCAATATAAAATTTCTGAGAGAGTGATGAACGATATAATAGAAGGGGTAAAAAGAGCTGATGAAAACGTAGCTGAAATCAACAAAGTGGGAGTAGCCGTTATGCAGGATGGAATAAATCTTTATGTAACTGCAGTTTTTAGATATGGCATAGACTTGCCGGAGGCTGCCAAACGTTTTCAGAAGAATACAGTAAGAGAAATAGAATATATGACAGCATTTAATGTAAACAGACTTGATCTGGAAGTGAAAGGTTTAATATGACAGCTGAAGAACGAAATGGCGTAGTATTTGTAGAAAGTGTAAAAGACTTTGATCTTGACAATATCTTTGACTGCGGACAATGTTTCAGATGGGAAAAAACTGAGACAGGTATGTATCTGGGTACTGCTTATGGAAGGCAGGCTGCGATGTCATATGATAAAGATAAAGAACTGCTTAAAATATATGGTTCCTCTTTGGAAGAGTTTGAAGGTATATGGAGACATTATCTGGACCTTGACCGGGATTATTCTTCTATAAAACATATTTTAGCAGATAAAGATCCTGTGATGGCAAAGGCTATAGAATATGGTCAGGGGATAAGGATACTTAATCAGGAAAAGTGGGAAACACTTATTTCATTTATAATCTCTCAGAATAACAATATCCCAAGAATAAAAAAATGTATAGATTCACTGGCAGCGACTCTCGGAAAGAAGATAGGGGAGTTTGATGGCAGAGAGTTTTTTGCACTGCCTGATGCGGAAACATTGGCCGGAGCCGGCCTTGATGATCTTGCTCCCTGCCGTCTGGGATACAGAGCTAAGTATCTTATAGAAACAGCGAGGCAGGTAGCTGAGGAAGGATTAGACTCTTTGAAAAAACTGGGAGATGATAGTGTTTCTTCTGAGGAGACCTTTGAAGCTCTTAAACGTTATTGCGGGGTAGGGCCGAAAGTTGCTAATTGCATAGCTCTTTTTTCTATGGGAAAGACAGATAGATTTCCTATAGATGTTTGGGTAAGAAAGGTTATGAACAGACTTTACGGAATTGCTGAAAATAATATGAAAGAAATGGAGCTGTTTGCCGCAAAAAATTTTGGGCGATATGGCGGAATAGCTCAGCAGTATCTTTTTTATTATATAACTCATAATAAAGAGATTGCAGATGAAGACAGCAATATTTTCTGACATCTGAAAGAAATTTAAAAAAGGTAGTTGACAAAAGCAGGAAATGGCTGTAAATTATAGTTAGCACTCATAAATAATGAGTGCTAACAAATGAACAAAAAGAGGGGAGCCTCTTTCAAAATTTTATTAAGATAAAAAAGTAAAGGAGATGGCACAATGAGTATTGGAATTAAACCTTTAGGTTCAAGAGTTGTTATCAAAAAAATCGAAGCAGAAGAAAAAACTGCCAGCGGTATTCTTCTGACAAGTTCTGCTAAAGAAAAGCCCCAGATGGCAGAAGTCGTTGCGGTAGGTCCCGGAACGGATGATGAAAAGATGGAGCTTAAAGTAGGAGACAAAGTAATCTTTTCACAGTATGCAGGAACAGATGTTAAGTATGGCGGTGAAGAGTTATCCATAATGAGTCAGAGAGATATTCTGGCTATCGTTGAATAATTAAGGAGGGATTTTTAATATGGCAAAGGAATTACATTACGGTGAAGATGCGAGAAGAAAACTTCAGTCAGGTGTAGATAAGCTGGCAGATACAGTCAAGATAACCCTTGGACCAAAGGGAAGAAACGTGTTGATCGATAAGAAATTCGGTTCACCTCTTATTACGAATGACGGTGTTACTATAGCAAGAGAGATCGAGCTGGAAGATGCAGTTGAGAATATGGGAGCACAGGTAGTCAAAGAAGTTGCATCCAAGACTAATGATGTTGCCGGTGACGGTACTACTACAGCAACTCTGCTTGCTCAGATCATTATTAAAGAAGGCTTTAAAAACGTTGCTGCAGGAGCTAACCCTATGGTACTGAAGAGAGGTATTCAGGGAGCTGTAGATGTGGCTGTAGATGAGATTAAGAGACTTGCGCAGATTGTAGATAATAAAGAAAGTATTGCTCAGGTAGCATCTGTGTCAGCAGCTGATGAAAACATCGGAGCGCTCATAGCAGAAGCTATGGAGAAGGTTGGCAAGGACGGGGTAATCACTGTCGAAGAATCAAAGACTATGGGAACAACCCTTGAGGTGGTTGAAGGTATGCAGTTTGACAGAGGGTATTTCTCCCCATATATGGTAACTGATACAGAAAAGATGGAAGCAGTTCTTGAGAATCCTTATATTCTGATAACAGATAAGAAGATAACTAATATTCAGGAAATCCTGCCTGTGTTGGAACAGGTGGTTCAGCAGGGAAGAAAACTTCTGATAATCTGCGACGATTTAGAAGGAGAAGCTCTTGCTACGATTATCGTCAATAAGCTGAAGGGTACATTTGACTGCGTAGCTGTAAAAGCTCCGGGATTCGGAGACAGAAGAAAAGCTATGCTGGATGACATCGCTATTCTGACAGGCGGTACGGTGATTTCTGAAGAACTCGGATATGAACTTAAAGAAGCGACAGTAGATATGTTGGGAAGTGCTGCAACTGTAAAAGTTGATAAAGAAAACACAGTTATCGTTGATGGTGCCGGAGATGCAGATGAGATACAGGCAAGAGTAGCTCAGATCAAAACTCAGATCGAAAATACTACTTCTGAGTTTGATAAGGAAAAGACTCAGGAGAGACTTGCTAAACTGGCTGGCGGCGTAGCTGTTATCAAAGTAGGTGCTGCTACAGAGACAGAGCTTAAGGAAAGAAAACTGAGAATAGAAGATGCTCTTAACTCAACTAAAGCGGCAGTGGAGGAAGGTATAGTGTCAGGCGGAGGTGTAGCTCTTGTAAATGCTATTCCTGCCGTGGCAAAATATGTTGAAAGCCTTGATGGCGATGCCAAGACAGGTGGAGCTATCATTGTAAGAGCTCTTGAAGAGCCTGTAAGACAGATTGCAGAAAATGCAGGATTTGAAGGCAGTGTTGTCGTAGCTCAGGTGAAAGAAAGCAAAGAAGGTGTTGGATTTAATGCTGCGACTGAAGAGTATATAGGGATGATAGATGCAGGTATTGTTGACCCTGCAAAGGTTACAAGATCAGCTTTACAGAATGCTGCATCAGCATCAGCAATGCTTCTTACCACAGAGGCCGGAATAACAGATATTCCTTCCGAAGAACCTGCAATGCCTATGGGAGGCGGAATGGGCGGCGGAATGCCGGGAATGATGTAGTTTCACATCAGTTTAATATAGATATAAAAAGAGGACTGTTTAAAACAGCCCTCTTTTTTGAAATTGCTTTTATTTAAAGAAAAAACATTTTCCGCATACATCAGGTGATGGTATGTGTTCATCTATAGTTTTACAGTGATCTTGACATTTTTGTCTGTCTATTCCGTTTTTTGAAATAGCTTTGCCCGGACATGAATTTATCATTTCGTCACTGCAGGAGATATTATCGGCTCCTTCATAACAACATTGTGTCATTATAGTACGAAATGCTTCTTTGAGCTGCTGGTCACTGAGGCTCATGGGAGTATCAGCGTATTTTCCGTCAGTTATCACAGTGCTTAAGCGGCCTCCGAATCCCGCTTTTGTACAGAATGATCCGGCAGGACCGAATTCTCCCATACCAGCGGCATAGGCAGCCATTTTATGAGACCAATTTTCATGATGAAGCTCTTCATTCCAGTCTATAGGGGTATTGGCACAGGATGAAAGTCTTCCCACCATATTCAGCGTTTCACGAATCACTCGGTTAAGCTTCATGGACAGCCACATAGATTCTGTAAAAGCCCTCGACCACTTGACGGAAGGCTCTGAATTGCCCATATTACTTTCTGTAATGTCATCAGCATAGGGAACGAAGTGTACTATCAGAGTATTTCCCGGTCTGTATATGTGTTTGGGATGATCGCTAAGCTGTCTTGTAAAAAACATATCAAAGAGAAGATGGGTAGCGTCTACGTAACCTATTATAGGATCGCCGAATTTAGTGACGATATCTTCCCTTTCCTCAAACTCTTTTATGGCTTGTATAACATTTTTCTCTATATTTTTCTTGACGTCAAATCCAACCATTTATATCACACCTTTCAAATTAAAGATATAACTTGTTTATAATATTGAAAATATTGTTTCACGACTCTATTATCCTATAATAACATATTTTTAATGATAAAACGTTGCATATGCAACATTTTATCATTTCGCGTCAACATCTTTTTGCGGGCGGAATGCGATAAACAGCAGTACACTTATCAGCATAAGTATAGGATAATAAAGATAAGGCATTATTGCTATAGGAGTAATTCCTACGAGAGCGGCTGCCGTAAGAAGCTGTGCGCCATAGGGTATGAGTCCTTGACCTACAGAAGCGAAAATATCGAGAATAGAAGCAACACGTTTTGGCTGAACTCCGAATTCATCTCCTATTTCTCTGGCTACCGGACCGGACATTACGATGGCTACTGTATTGTTGGCTGTACACATATCTACCAGAAATACCAGTATACCTATGCCGAGTTCTGCGCCTCTTTTTCCGTTAACTGATTTTTTGATTCCGTCAATTATCAGGGAGATACCGCCGTTTTCTTTTATTAGAGACACTATACATGCGACTATTATGGAAATAATGGATATTTCAAACAGCCCTGTCATACCTTCACCTATAACACCAAATGATTCCATGAATGTAAATGATCCATTGAAGATACCTACTATCATTGAAAGGATAATACCTGAAAATAATACGGCAAACACATTGAAGCCTATAAGAGCTCCTATCAGGACTACAAGATATGGTATTATTTCGATGAAGTTGTAATCATACACGTTTGGCTCGTATGTCATGTGCATGGTTTGCAGATAAAATACTATTACTGTTATAAGTGCAGCAGGCAGAACTATAAGAAAATTCTGTTTGAATTTATCTTTCATTTCACATCCCTGTGTCCTTACTGCAGCGATAGTAGTGTCTGAAATCATGGAGAGGTTATCTCCAAACATAGCTCCGCATACAGTGGCGCCTATACATATAGCAATAGGGAAACCTGTCTGTTCAGCTACACCCAGAGCTATGGGGGCAAGAGCAGTGATGGTTCCCATAGAAGTCCCCATAGATAATGATATGAAACATCCGATAACGAATATGCCTACTACCATAAACTGAGGAGGAATTATTGAAAGTCCGAAATTGACGGTACTTTCTACACCTCCGGCTGCAGTTACTATACCTGAAAAGGCTCCGGCCACAAGGAATATCAGAACCATGGTTATGATATTGACATCTCCGGCTCCTTTGGCGATTATTTTAAGCTTTTCGTCAAATGGTACTTTGCGGTTTTGAAGGAGCGCTACGAACAGTGCAATGATAAAGGCCACGTAAGCAGGCATACTGTAGAAGTCTTTACTGATAATGCCTGCTCCTGCAAAGACTATTACGAATATGAAGAATGGGAGCAGTGCGAGAATTCTGTGTTTCATTGGGGATTTCCTCCTAAATCGGTGAAAAGTGATAAGTATTATTCGACTCTGTTGAGTCGTCCTCCTTGCAGCCAGCTTTTAAGATTGTCTGCAAGAATATCTATTACAGCCTGACGCATCTCTATAGGCGACCAAGCCATGTGAGGTGTTATTATACAGTTTTCCAGTCCGATGAGAGGACAGTTTTCGGAAGGTGGTTCTGTTTCCAAAACATCTACTGCGGCTGCACTTAAAAATCCGGATTTAAGTGCATCTGCCAGCGCTCGTTCATCTACAAGGCCTCCCCGGGCTGTATTAATGAGAACAGAACCGGGTTTCATGTTGACAATGAAATCCGTGCTTACCATTCTTTTGTTTTCTTCAGTAAGAGGGCAGTGAAGAGAGACGAAATCTGATTTCATAGCTCCTTCAGGATCTTCTCTGTATATATTTATTTTCATCCCAAGAGCTTTTGCTATTTCTGCTACTTTTTTTCCTATAGCGCCGTAACCTATTATTCCCAGTGACTTCCCGGTAAGAAGATTTACAGGCTTTTTCCAGTAACAGAAATATTTGCAGTCTGTCCACTGTCCCTGCTGGACTGACTGATTGTGCAAGCCTACGTTGTTTGCCAGCTCCATTATAAGAGCAATGGTATGCTGAGCTACAGCGTCAGTAGAGTAGGATGGTATATTGGTTACCGCTATACCCATATCGGCAGCGGCGGCTATGTCGATATTATTGTATCCTGTAGCAGTAGAACCTATATACTTAAGATTAGGGCATTTTTCCATGAATTCTCTTGTGATAGGGCATTTGCTTGTCATGAGTATTTCGCTGTTTCCTATGCGTGACAATGCTTTATCCATGGGTGTGGCATCAAATACGGTAAGCCTGTCACATAAATTTTCCAGCTTATCCCAGCTTAAATCTCCCGGATTAATGGTATAACCGTCAAAAATTACAATATCCATATATTGACCTCCCAATTTGCCAATGATTTATTTTAGTGTGTTTTAAACTTAGGCTATAAGAGCCATTTTACACTATAAAAGTTGGAAAGTCCAGGTCATGTATGGTATAATCGTGTGTATATGTTTTGTTAAGAGAAAGGGGATCTTATATGGGTCTGACAGATATTCTCCTGATCGGTGCGGGGCTTGCTATGGATGCTGCAGCAGTTTCTATGACTAATGGAATGGTTTATAAGAATCTGAATAAGCTTACTTACATATCTATGCCGGTTTTTTTCGGGGTATTTCAGATGCTGATGCCGGTAATGGGATATTATGCAGGAGGACTGTTTGCCGAAATAATGACTAGATATTCGGGAATAGTAATATTTGTGATATTGGGAATTATAGGCGCAAAGATGATAAAAGAAGGAGTAGAGGATCTGAGAAAACATGAAGTCTGTCCGGCGAAAATAATGACATTAAAAATCCTTTTTTTTCAGGCTATAGCCACAAGTATAGATGCTTTTGCTGTGGGAATAGGGTTTAGCGCAGTAGGTATTGGTATTTTCAGGCCGTCGGCAATAATAGGTGCTGTGACTGTATTTATAGTGGTGGCGGCTATTTTTATAGGTCGCAGATTTGGGAATATGCTTGGCTGCCGGGCCGAGATTTTGGGCGGAATGATATTGGCTGTTATAGGGATAAAAGCATTATTTTAGTATATGTAAGTAAGGTGGATGGATTATGGAAAAGATAATAGTTGCAGCAACTCAGAACAATCATAAGATAAGAGAGATAGAAGCAATAACGAAAAAATTCGGAATGACTATAATATCAAGAAATGAGGCCGGCATTCCGGATATAGAGATAGTGGAAGATGGAGAGACTTTTGAGGAAAATTCATATAAAAAAGCTTATGAGATAATGAAATTATGCGGAAAAATCACCATAGCGGATGATTCGGGGCTTGAGGTGGATTGTCTGGGTGGAGCTCCCGGAGTTTATTCCTCAAGATTTTCAGGTTCTGACGGAGATGATGAAGCCAATAACAGAAAACTTATAAGTCTTATAAAAGACGTTCCTTATGAAGAACGGACAGGAAGGTTTGTTTCTGTTATAACTATGGTATTCCCTGATGGAGATAAGATAGTGGCTAGAGGTGAAGTAGATGGACATTTGCTGCTGGAACCGGAAGGATCAAACGGATTCGGATATGATCCTTTGTTCGTCCCTGCCGGGTATAATGAGTCATTTGGCCGGATAGATCCGGAAATAAAGAACAGAATAAGTCACAGAGCCAATGCTTTGACTGAGCTTGGCAAAAAACTTCGTGATAAAGAGGTGAGCCTGTAAATGGCAAAATTTAGAACAAGATTGCTTAAAATGCTTATATTGGGATTTAAACAGCTTCAGGATCCATATTATCAAGGGTTCGCAGCACAAGTATCATTTTTTCTGCTGCTTTCTATCGTTCCTATATTTCTGTTGATGACACAGCTTCTGGGATTGTTTGATATTTCAGTGGAAAGTGCGCTGAAACTTATAGAAGCTTATACAGGTAAAGAAATGTCGGGAATGCTGCGGCAGCTGTTTGAATTCAAGTCCGCCGGATTCAGTTCTGTTATTTTTGCTGCAATTGCACTCTGGGCAGGATCGAGAGCCTCCTTTGCCATCATGAGGATAACGAATTATACGCTTACGGGAGGACGGAGTACCGGAAGAAATTATTTTGTAGAGAGATTCCGTGCAATCAAGACGATAATAATAACGATATTTACCATAGTTTTTTCACTTATAATATTGGCTTACGGCAAGCTGATACTGGAACTGGCGTTGTCTGTGCTGGGACTGGATTCTCAGACATATGCAGACAACATCTGGATGTGGCTCAGATGGGTGCTGGGCTTTGTACTGTATTTTCTCATGGTCAGTTATAATTATTACCTTCTGCCCACGGAAAGGGTACAGTTTCGCAAAATGCTTCCGGGCAGTCTTTTTGCTTCGGTAGGTATGTTGCTGGTAACTTTGTGTTATTCCAGATATGCAAACTCACTTGCGGATTATGACTTGCTGTATGGGGCATTATCATCGGTAGTAGCAATACTTTTTTGGTTTTATCTGCTGTCGTGGGTGCTGTGTCTCGGAGTTTTGTGTATAAAGGTATGGGATGATACGAAGGAAAAAGAGCAGGTAAGTAAAAGAACTCCTGTGAATCTGTAGGTGCAGTATAAAGGAGCCAGATGTGATTGAACAGATAACATTGAAAGAATTGAAGATAGGAAAAACAGCTACAGTAATATCCGTAGGAGGAGAAGGGGCTCTCAGGCAGCATTTTCTTGACATGGGGCTTATTCCGGGTGTAAAGGTGACAATGGTAAAGCATGCGCCTATGGGTGATCCTATAGAATTGAGACTGCATGGTTATGAGCTTACTTTGAGAAAAGATGATGCGGCGAAGATAACAGTTCATCATGTGACAGATACTGATGGAACCGGAAAACATGCAAATTATGAAAGGGCTGTAGCTCATCCTGGTCTGGGAGAGGGAGGGAAATATCATGTTAAAGCAGATGAAGACCCTGTTCCGGAAGGCGAAACCCTGACATTTGCTCTTGCCGGAAATCAGAATTGCGGTAAAACAACACTTTTTAATCAGCTCACGGGAGCGAATCAGCATGTGGGAAATTTTCCGGGAGTGACTGTAGACAGAAAAGACGGAGTCATAAAGAATCATGATGATACCATGGTGACTGATCTTCCGGGTATATATTCCATGTCTCCATACAGCAGTGAGGAGTTGGTGACAAGACATTTTGTTCTTGATGATGATCCCAAAGGGATAATAAATATTGTGGATGCTACTAATATAGAGAGGAATATGTATCTCACAATGCAGCTCATGGAGCTTGACATTCCTATGGTCCTTGCTATCAATATGATGGATGAGGTAAAAGACAACGGCGGATCTGTAAGAGTCAATGAAATGGAGCAAATACTGGGAATACCGGTGGTTCCCATTTCTGCAGCTAAAGCGGAGGGGATAAATGAACTGGTGGATCATGCTGTCCATGTTGCCAGGTATCAGGAACGTCCGGGAAGAATGGATTTCTGCAGTTCTGAAGAAAAGGGAGGAGCTGTACATAGATGTCTTCATGCTATAATGCATCTTATAGAAGATCATGCTGCAAAAGCAGGCTTGCCGGTAAGATTTGCTGCAAGTAAGCTGGCAGAGGGCGATGATATTATATTAGAGAGGCTGGGGCTGAGCCTGAATGAACGTGAAATGCTTGAACATATAATTATACAGATGGAAGAGGAATGCGGCTTGGATCGAGCCGCTGCCATTGCCGATATGAGGTTTAGTTTTATAGAAAAAGTTTGCGCTGCTACTGTAATAAAACCTGAAAAAAGCAAAGAACGATCCAGAAGTCATAAACTGGATAAGGTGTTCACGGGAAAATTTACGGCACTTCCGGCTTTCATAGGTATAATGGCTGTTATTTTCTGGCTGACGTTTAATGTAATAGGTTCGTTTCTATCCAACTGGCTGGATAAAGGAATAGGAGCTGTAACAGAACTGGTTGATAAAGCGTTGACTGCGCTTGATGTAAACAGTGTAATACATTCTCTTGTAATAGATGGTATCTTTAACGGAGTAGGCAGTGTACTCAGTTTCCTCCCGGTGATAGTGACGCTGTTTTTCTTTCTGTCATTGCTTGAAGACAGCGGATATATGGCCCGGGTCGCTTTTGTTATGGATAAGCTTTTGAGGAAGATAGGACTTTCGGGGCGGAGTATTGTTCCCATGCTTATAGGGTTTGGATGTACGGTTCCGGCAGTTATGGCAAGCAGAACGCTTCCTTCCGAAAGAGACAGGAAGATGACTATATTGCTCACACCGTTTATGAGCTGTTCGGCAAAGCTTCCTATATATGCGTTTTTTACCGCAGCGTTTTTTCCGGGTCATGGCGCGCTGGTAATGATAGGATTATACATAACAGGGATAGTAATAGGGATTTTGGTGTCGCTTCTGCTTAAAGGCACGGCCTTTAAGGGTGAGCCGGTTCCTTTCGTTATGGAATTGCCTAATTACAGGATGCCGGGAGCCAGGAATGTTACTTTTCTTTTATGGGAGAAAGCTAAGGATTTTATGCAGAGGGCGTTTACTGTTATATTTCTGGCTACCATAGCTATATGGTTCCTTCAGACTTTTGATGTACATATGAACGTGGTGACTGACTCAAAGGAGAGTATGCTGGCTGCCATATCGGGAGTGATAGCTCCGGTGTTTATTCCGCTCGGATTTGGAGACTGGAGAATATCTACAGCCCTGATGACAGGATTTATGGCAAAGGAAAGTGTAGTGTCTACTCTTTCTGTACTGTTTGGCTCTACAGGGGCTCTGGTAGGTGCTATAAGTCCGCTTACAGCGTTATCGCTTCTTGTATTTTGTCTTTTATACACCCCTTGTGTTGCTGCGGTGGCGTCAGTAAAACGAGAACTGGGAGGAAAATGGGCTATAGGGGTAGTAGCAGGACAGTGCACTGTAGCATGGCTGGCTGCTTTCATAGTTAAAATGATAGGCATGTTGATAGGTTATTAGATATAAAAAGGTAGCAAAGTATTTTAACTTTGCTACCTTAATTTTTAAGAGAAACAGAGAGCCGGTTTTAGTTTTATCTGAGGATTCTTACTCTTATGATTCCTTCTCCTGTAATAGCTGACTCATCCACATCGCCGGTAGTTTCAGCGAGTGTATAGGCATATTCTCCTTTTACCTTATTTATTACATCACCGTCGCAGATTGCAGCAACTTTTTCGAGTACACCTGCATCAGCTTTTGAGATGATTGATATCCTCGTACCTTTTTTTGGTCCGAGTGTGCATGCAGGCATGTTTACAGAGTTTACGATATTGCCATTCTCAAGGTAATCCATCACCTGATCTACCGCCATAACAGCACAATTATCTTCTGCTTCGGCAGAAGATGCTCCCAGATGAGGAAGCGCCAGAATTCCCTTTTTTCCTATGACTGTATCATTAGGGAAATCAGTAATGTATTTTTTTACTTTGCCGCTGTCTATGGCTGACAGAAGATCACTGTCATTAACCAGTTTGTCTCTGGCAAAGTTGAGGAAGACGACTCCGTCTTTCATCTGTGCAAAAGCTTCTGCGTTTATCATTGCCTTGGTGCTGTCCATTACAGGAACGTGTATGGTTATGTAGTCACATTGAGGATACAGATCTTTTAGGGAGTCTGCAATATCGATGGTATTGGAAAGCGAGTGAGCGGCCTTTACTGAAAGGAATGGGTCATGGCCGATAACGTTCATGCCGAGACTTTCCGCAGCATTGGCTACCAGCACACCGATAGCTCCCAGCCCTATAACTCCTAAGGTCTTTCCTTTGATTTCAGTTCCTGCGAACTGGCCTTTGCCTTTTTCTACGGCTTTTCCAACATCTTCAGTGCCTATCAGTGTTTTAGCCCATTCGAATCCTTCGGTGATATTTCTTGCAGCCAGAAACATTCCTGCCAGACATAATTCTTTTACAGCGTTGGCATTTGCTCCCGGAGCATTGAATACCACTATTCCTTGCTGGGCACATTTATCGAGGGGGATGTTGTTCACGCCTGCTCCTGCTCTTCCTACAGCCATGAGATCAGCCGGAAGGTCCATATCGTGCATGTTATAGCTTCTGAGTATGATACTGTTTGCTTCTTGAACATTTTCTGTTATTGTGTATTCATCAGTCAGACGAGCAAGTCCGGCAGGTGATATTTTGTTTAGAGTGCTAATTTTATACATTTTTTTACCTCTCATTTAACTAACTAATCATAATTATTATATCACTTTAAAGCGATTGGGTAAAGTCCCAGAATGTAATACACTGAACACCAAACGGAGGAAGCGTTACTTCTAAAGGCTTCCCGCAGGGAAATAGGCTAAGTTTCTGAAGATGTACATCAGGAGCAGAGGCTTCGTTTAAAAGTGAAATCATTTTTTTGTCAAGTTCGGATGGATATCCCAGTCTTTGCCACTGAGAAAAGGCATCGAGATCTATTTGAAGCCGCTGTATTTTCACAAAAACATTTAACAGAACAGAAATTTTTTTCATGCCGTTCATATCGAAGATATATTTTCTTTCAGGCGCGGAATGTGCAGCTGTTTCGACTGTTTTTAAAATTTGCGGAGATAAAAGCTGCTCTTTGGAAAGAAGTGCAAGGATATCTTTCGGCATGTTATAAAGAAGGAATGTTATTTTTTCTTTTGAAGCTGCTGAAAAGCAGCCATTTATATGATGTAAAGATTCTGTGCCCAATGATTCCAAAAATTCATTCAGATAGAAAGACGCCTTTTTTATTCCTTCGGAAGTCATATTTCCGGGAAAGGTGCCGAAAACTGATGAGATATTTGTATCCGGTTTAAAAAATTGCGGAAATTTTCTTTTAAAGTCTATCATATTGTTTTCCATACAGCCAAGCATGACGGCAGCAAAATATGGTGAATCGTAAAGCAGGCTGTTGTTTGGAAAATTTATGTGCTTTGCATTAGGAATATTGTTTTTTTCTGTTATTTGAGTATGACATATCAGTTCGCCGAACGGAATGCGAAGTATCTGGCATCTCTTTTCCTGAAGATCAGAGCTGTTTTTCGCTGTATAGTGTGACAGTGCTTCAAGAGCCTCTGTTATATCGTATATTGAAGTAGGTGACAAATATGAGATATCTTTATAACGTATGGTAGCTGCCTGATACTTTTTTCTGTAAGCAGTAGGTGTCATGTGGAACAGACTTTTAAAATGCTGGCTGAAGTATCTGTAGGAAGAAAACCCAAGTTCAAATACGATCTGGTTTATAGGCATATCGGTACCAAGAAGATATATTTCTGCTTTTTCTATTCTGATATGCTGCAGAAGATCAGAAAATGTAAGGCCTATTCCCGATTTCACCAGGTGGGATATATGATACCTATTGACAAATGTCAGATCTGCTACATCCTGAAGCTGTATTTTCTGAGGGAAATGCTCATAGAAATAAAACAGGATGGTTTTTAGTCTGTCAGCCTGCAATGCGTTGTCTCTCAGAGTGTTTTCTTTATGATCGCTCAGCAGGAAATATTCCGAGGTAAAGTGAAGCTCAAAATAATTCAAGAGAGATCGAAGCAGTACCTTTTCGTATTCGACTCTGTCTTTTTCTGCTTTTACCGGAAATATAAGAGGGTCTTCTTTTGTTTCTGAGACAGCCGACAGATGGAGAGTGAATATTTTTTTGATGGTGTTGACTATTTTAGAAAAATCCTCGCTGGCAGCGTCTTCGTAAAGATTATAGGCCGATACAAAGATTGTACCTTCTGCGCATGGGTCGTAAAACTTTGTGTTTATTTCAAGAATACACGTTTTGTTGGTGTCGTCGGATGCGTACAGGGCATGAAGCTCAAAGGGATTTATTATGGTGAATTCGCCTTCGTGAAGCAGGTAGTCGGAAACCCCAACCTTTACAGACAGTGTTCCTTCCACAACGTAAATAAGCTCCATATGAAGATGGGAATGTATAGGATATTCCTCAATGGAGATAAAGGAGAAGGCTGATATGCAGTCATCTGAAAAGGGGAACTTTTTCATAAGCGGCTGTATGAGCTGGACGTTGATGTTATTGCTTGCAGACAAATTAACAACTCCTTTTAAGAAGATTAGTGCTTTGAGTGTCAGCGGTCTTTTGATATGTATAAGTATAACATAAAATAAGCCTTTTTAATAAAAATAAAACTGAATTAACTGAAAATTACCAATATACTGCATAATGATTACCAAGAAAGAACCTACTTTACGTTTGTCCTTTTGTGTAGAATTTAAAAAAACAAAGGAGGTTCGAACGATGAACAAAACAAACAAACTGTCCAATAAAACTATTTTTGGATATGCATTTGGATCATTAGCGGACGCTGCATCTTACAATTTTATAGTCATGTACATGCTGTATTTTCTTACTGCGATTATAGGTTTGAGCGCAGGTAAGGCAGGAATCATCATTTCTATTTCTACCATTGCATCAGCAGTATACGGACTATGTATTGGTCCTATGAGTGACAATACAAGAAGCAGATACGGAAGAAGAAGACCGTATCTTGTGATGGGCGCTGTCTTGCTTTTGATAGGCATGATTTTGCTTTTCAGACCATTCGGATTCGGAGAGAGCGGCGCATTCGTATTTTATCTGGCAATGCTGTTGGTAGTATGGATAGGCTACGGATCGTTTCTCACACCATATAATGCTTTGGGGCCTGAACTCACTTCAGATTACGATGAAAGAACTAAGCTCAGAACTCCTGCGGGAATCTTTAACTGCATAGGTAACATCATAGGAATATCACTGCCTCTTACAGCAGTGGCATTTTTCGCAAAGAGAGGAGCTACAGAGGGAGAAGCGTGGAGCTACTTCGCTATTATTCTGGCAGCGGCTTGCGCAATAGCTATTCTCATCACATGGAAGTCAACTAAAGGAAAAGAACTTCCTATGGAAGTTCTCATGCAGGAAGAAAAGGAAAGAAACCCTGTTAAGACTTATTGGCAGATCCTTAAACTAAAGCCTTTCAGATGGATAATAGGGTTCGTGGCAATGTTTGCCATAGGCTACATCGTATTTCAGTCGGGACTCATATACTACATACTGTTCTATGCAGGCATGAGCGAGGCCCAGATGTCTCAGGCAATGTTTATCAACATATTTGTGGCGATGATAACGACACTTGTGATATCGGCGCTGGCAATGAGGATAAATAAGAAGAAGGCTTTTACAATATGCTTCCTCTTAAGCGCAGCGGGAATGATCGTATTGTACTTTGTTGGGGTGACATCCTTCCCTATGCTGCTTGTTCTTTTAGCAGTATTTGGCATTGGAAACAGTTCTTACTGGCTTTTGATATATCCGCTTATATATGACCTCAGCGAGGTTTATGAGTATAAGTACGGAAAGCGAAAAGAAGGTTCACTGCTTTCAATGCTTGCATTTGTGTTTACTCTGGCGACTGCTCTGGGCACTCAGGTTCTTACTATAACCATGACTATGGTTGGATATGATCCGGCTCTTCCTGTACAGAGTGAAGGAACAGTGACGGGAATAGCCAATATAGTTTTCGGAATACCTATCGCAACATTTATATTAGGGGCGCTTTGCTGTATGGCTTATCCGCTTTCAAAGAAGGCCTATGAGAGGCTGATAGTACAGCTCGATAAGAAGAGAGCAGGGGAAGAGACTGACGATACAGGGCTTGAAAGAATTTTATAGCAAGGCTGAAAGGAGGATAACTTGATATGGCTAAAAGCAGTTATACCGGCGGGCAAGTACTTACCGATGTCACGCCCGGTCTTAAGAAAAAGGTATTCTCATTAGGCGCAATGACGTTTTTAATCTATTGCGCCTGCGCCGGCGGCGCCTTTGGCATTGAGACTATGATATCATCGGCAGGTCCGGGGCTTACACTGATACTTCTGGTATTAATCCCTCTCATGTGGGCAATGCCTATAGGCTTATATTGTTCGGAGCTCACTAATCTGGCGCCTGTTGAATCAGGGCCCTATGTATGGGCAAAGATGGCTTTCGGAGAATTTTGGGGCTTTTCTTTCGGATTTTGGATGTCGATGGCAGCTTATCTGACAGGGTCGGCATACGTGGTACTGGCAATGGATTACATAGGTTTGTTTGTCTCTATGTCGCCTGCTATGATCTTTATCATAAAAGCAGCCATAATAATACTGTTTACGATTGTCAATCTCAGAGGTCTGCAGGAGGTGAGCATACTGAGCACTATATTCAGTGTTATCATACTTATTGCTTTTGCTGCAGTGGCTTTTGTAGGTATGGCAAACTGGCAGTACAATCCTATGGATCCTGTTATACCCCAGGGAGAAGGCGTAATGTCAAGCTGGGGAACAGGTATAGCTGTGGGAGTATGGATGTACTGTGGCTACGTTACCATATCATTCCTTGGAGGAGAGATAGAAAATCCTAAAGTAATATCAAAGGGGATGAAGCTGGGTATCGTTATAATAGCATTAAGCTATATACTTCCTACATTGGGCGGAATAGTGTCCACCGGACCTTGGACTGAGTGGGGAATAACCATAGATTATTCATCAGTGCTTTATCAGCATATAGGACCTTGGGCGGGAGCCGCATTCATGATAGTGGCGGTAATCGCGCAGTTTGCTATTTTTAATGCATCAATAGCCACGGCATCCAGATCATTTATGGTTTTGGGACAGGATAACCTCTGTCCTAAATTCCTTTCCAAGGTTTCTCCTAAGAGAAAGGTGCCTGTATGGCCGATACTGATATTGGCGGCCGTAAATCTGATACTGGTGAACTTTAACTTTGAGATATTGGTCACAATACTGTCACCCATTTTATTCGTAACATATGTAGGATTGAGTTTCGCTTATGTTAAGATAAGAAAAGATTACCCTGTTGAGAAACGAGGAGATTTGTACTATGTTAAGAATAAGCTGGCTCCTGTGTACATATGCGGAGGTCCGCTGGTAATAGGAATAATCAGTTTTCTGGTAAATGGCACAGAGTATTTCCTGTTAGGATTCATCGCAATAATAGCTGCGGTGGTTTGCTATCCCATATTCAAATGGATATACGGAGGACTTAATAAGAACGATCCTGACGGAAGCCCGATTAATCCGAAGACAAAGCTTGCTAAAGGGGATATAGGCAGATTCGGCATATTCTTCCTGATGTTTGGAGCTATAGCATTTCTGGGTTCCTTCTTCTTAGCTTGGTATGAAGGAGATTGGGGACCTGCATATTATCTTGATATGTATGGTTCCGGCATAATGAGCGATTTCTGGCAGATGATTCAGATCGCAAGATGGGGCGGAGTAGTAATGCTGATTCTGGGAGTCTCACTGTTTGCAGCAGGAAAGAAATGGGATCCGGCGCATAAAGAGGATTGATAATCAAGGATAAAAAAAGGCTTATGGGTTGCCTTTGAAAAATCTAAATAATTTATATGAGGGGAATAAAATGACTAAAAAAATTTACGGTAACGGAAAAATCTATACAGTGGATAAACAGTGTCCGTGGGCGGAAGCTTTCTGCGTCGAAGGTGATAAGATATCAGCTGTGGGAACGGAAACGGAGGTACGTGAAAAGGCGGGACCGGATGCAGAGTACATAGATCTTGGCGGTAATATGGTGCTTCCGGGATTCATAGATTCTCATATACACGCTCTACAGGGAGCTGAGGAGTTGCTGTTTAAGGTGAATCTTGCGGAAGCTCAGTCAAAGGAAGACTGCATTGAGACTATAAAAGACTTTTACAGCAAGCATCCTGATACGGATTTTATAGAAGGCGTAGGATGGATAAATACGTATTTTGACGATCTGGGGCCGAGAAAAGAATGGCTTGATGAGATAACGACTGACATACCTATAGTCCTCGATTCAGGAGATCATCATTCCATATGGGCAAATTCAAAAGCTATAAAGACAGCCGGAGTAACGAAAGATACGCTCATAGACGGAGGTGTGGTGGAACTGGATCCTGATACAGGTGAGCTGGCGGGGACATTCAGGGAAAACGCTCAGGCGCCTTTTCATGCTATAAAGCCTATATATTCAGTTGAAAAAATCAAGGAAGCTGTGGTATTTCTGGAAGATCTGATGGGAAGTCTCGGCATAACCATGGTACATGATCCTATGGTGGAACTTAATTCCAATGATCTAAAGTGCTATAAAGAGATGGATAGTAAAGGAGAACTGAGAATAAAGATCCGAGGTTCACTTATGACCAGACCTGAGTCCATAGATGGGATACGTGACGAATATATTAAAGAACGAGAAAGATGTAATAAAGATGGCCATTTTCAGGTTAAGAGCGTCAAAATGCTGCTGGACGGTGTGATAGAGGGCGCTACGGCATATCTTAAAGAGCCGTATGCTCACAGGCCTGATTATATAGGTGAACCTATCTGGACAGATAAACAGCTTAGGGAGCATTTTAAATGGGCGGAGGCAAACGGATTTCAGACTCACAGTCACGTCATCGGAGATGCTGCAGTGGCTCAGATGCTGGATGCTCTTGAATATTCCGAGAGGGAAAACGGAAGGCCTAATATCAGACCTGTAGGTGCTCATATGCAGATAGTGGATAAGGCTGACTACGGCAGGCTGAAAAAGCAGAAAGTAATAGCCTCTGCAAATCCATATTGGTTTGCTAAGGAAAAAGGTTATTTCTACGGTCTTGAAGCGCCATATCTTGGCATGGAGCGTGCGGAACACGAGTACCCTATGAGAAGTCTTAAGGATGAAGCGGGAGTATTGTTGGCCTCAGGAAGTGATTTTCCTGTGACATTCCCTCCTGCGCCGCTTACGGCTATACAGATGGGCGTTACAAGATGTGATTTCAGGGATGATTGGTCAGATCCCGACAGTGTTCTTAACAAAGATGAAGCAGTAACAGTTGAAGAGATGATACGCAGCTTTACCATAAATGCGGCTTATGCAGATTTTGCCGAGGATATTACTGGCTCTATAACACCGGGGAAATATGCAGATTTTGTAGTGCTGGGCAAAGATATATTTCAGGTTGCCGCTGATGAAATCTGCAAGATACCTATAGTGATGACGGTTTCGGAAGGGAAAGTGATTTACGATGGGTCCGCTGATTGAGCCGGGTAAGGGATTCAGAGATCTTAAGGCAGACTGGAAGTGCAGCAGCTGTTCTATTTTCGCAGCGCTGACTTCTCTGGTGTTTGTCTTGTCGGGAGCCATACCTATGCTGGCCTCTGTGGCAAACAGTGCAGGACTGACTTCCCGGCAGGCAGCCTCTTTCGTAATGTGCAGCATGGCAGTGGGAGGAATAATTTCTATTATTGCCAGTCTGTATTACAGAACTCCTTTTTACTTTGCTGCGTCACTTACCGCTATAGTTGTTCTGGCGCCTATGTTTGAGGAATTCTCCATAGCAGAAATGGTGGGAGGTTTCATAATAGCGGGAGTCGCCTTATTCGCCATAGGAGCAACAGGACTTATGGGGTGGATAGGGGAGCATCTTCCTCTTCCCGTAGTGCTGGGAATGGTGGCGGGAGTGTTTATGAGCTATGGTCTGGATATAGTCTCTTCAATAATAAAAGACCCTTTATCAGGCTGCATAATAGCCGGGACATTTGTGGTTTTTCCGCTTATAACCAAGAAAGTACCTCCTCATATCATTGCTCTGACGGCAGGGATAGTCTGCGCTGTATTCATACATGGCAGCAGCTTCAGCGGGGGTTTTGATGATGGAGCTGTGGGGCTGTCATATCCCTATATAGTGATGCCCGATTTTTCGGGAAACGTGGCACTGACAGTATCGCTGCCTCTTGTTATAATGGCATTGGCAGATGTATTTAAAGGGTATGGAGTCCTCAAGTCTAACGGATATGATATGCCTCTTAATACAGTGACTACTCTCAGCGGGATAGGCTCGGTTTTAGCTGCATTCGGCATCGGGCATACAATATCTCTGGCAGGTCCTGTCATAGCTATACTGGCAGGAAAGGATGCAGGAGAAAAAAAGACACGCTTTGTAGGCGCAGTGATTTACTGCTGTGCAGTTATGATAGTCTGCGTTCTCTCGGGAATATTGATACCTGTTATCATGCAGCTTCCCGAGACAGTGATAGACCTTATATGCGGTCTTGCCATGACAGGGCTTCTTGTCAGCTCTCTTCAGGGAGCTTTCGGAGCAGGCAAATTTCATATGGGTGCATTAGCTGCCTTTCTCATAGGATTGTCTAAGGTGACGCTCTTTGGCATAGGGGCGCCTGTGTGGGCTGTTGTTTTCGGACTGATCGTATCGCTGTGCATGGAACGTGAGCAGTGGGGCAAAGAAATTCAACGGTAACAGAAAAAATTTGAAGATCATTGGCAAGTGATTATGGTGTCAATGATCTTTTTATTTGAAATCATGTTATAATCAATCCGTTACAGGAGGGAAAAATATGGAATTATTACAGGCAATGAGAGAAAGGCATTCGGTAAGAGCATATACAGATAAACCAATAGAAGGTAAGGTAAAAGAGGATCTGCTGTCCTTTGTTGAAAAATGCAATAAACAAAGCGGACTTCATATGCAGGTGATTCTCAATGAGCCGGAGGCATTTAACAGCTTGATGGCTCATTACGGAAAGTTTTCAGGAGTCAATAACTATATAGCATTGATAGGTGATAACCATCCGGATCTGGATGAGAAATGCGGCTATTGGGGAGAGAAAATCGCGCTGTATGTTCAAACTCTGGGAATGAATACATGTTGGGTCGCAATGACATATAGCAAAAGAAAAGCTCATTTCACAATAGCGGCCGGAGAAAAGCTGTGTCTTGTAATCGCTGTAGGATATGGCTTGACTCAGGGAATTCCTCATAAGTCAAAACCGAGAGCGCGTGTAATGAAAACCGGAAAGATTACACCTCAGTGGTTTGTAAAGGGAGTTGATGCAGCGTTGCTGGCTCCTACAGCTATGAATCAACAGAAATTCAGATTTTCGTTGGAGGAAAATACTGTGACGGCAAAGGCAGGAATAGGTTTTTACAGTAAAGTGGATCTTGGAATAGCTAAGTACCATTTTGAACTCGGGGCAGGCAGAGAAAATTTCAAATGGAAGTGATTTTATAAAAAGTTTGAAAATTCTTAATAAAGAATATATAATATAACATGAAAGTTTACGTTTATTTTAAAATCGGATTCAGTATATCGGTGAGGTAGCTTCATGAAGATTGGATCATTTGCCAAAGAGTTTAATACGACTCCGGCAAACGTAAGATATTATATAGACTTAGGGTTATTAATCCCTGACAGAAACGGCAGTCAGTATGATTTTGATGAAAAGTGCAGGGATGATATGCTTTTTATCAAGAAAATGAAAGGCTTTGGTTTTTGTCTGAAAGAAGTCAACACGCTTTTGTCCATAAAACGTATGACTAAGTTTAAGGATCATGAGACAAACAATACATTTATGGATATGCTGGAGGAAAAGAAAGGGCAGATCAGAAGTCACATATCTGAGCTTGAACAGAAAGTCAGTATGATAGATCAGTCTATTATGGAGGTAAGCAATATAAGAAACAGCAATAAGCGTACAGGAGTATCGCTGTCGTTTCTTGACCTCTTGGCCTGTCCTGACTGTGGAAGATCTCTTTCTTTTAATAATGCCAACATAGAAAAGAATCAGATAATCTCGGGCACTTTGCAGTGTTCATGCGGTTATTCGGCTGTAATCGAGGACGGAATTCTTGTATTGAGTGAAAGCCCCGAACTTAATATACCTGAAAGTTCTTTGGATACTCTTATAAAAGATCTGAGCACAGAGTTCATCAATTTGCAGATAAAAGCGTATCATTGGCTTACAGGGAGAACAGCTTTCAAGCAGATAAAGGATAAGGTGTTTATAACTACAGATAGATTCGCATGTGGATTTCTCTTTGAAAATGCCAGATTCCTTTCAAAAGAAAACAGATATATAGTCGTGTACAGTTCGAGAAGTATGCTGATGCACATGAAAAACAGGATAGATGAGCTTGATCAGGAGCCTAATATTCTTTACATACTGGATGACAGTATGAAGCTGCCTATAAAAGAAGACAGTATAGATATATTCATAGATGATTTTTCGTCAAGCAATTTTCTGTTTTTTCATAAAGCATACCCTATAGAGAAGCTTTACAAGTATATGAAGGTCAGATCTCTTATTTTCGGGACTATGTTTTTTTACAAAAAATCCTCGAGAACTATAAAAAATATCAAGTCCGAATATCCTCATTCGGATATAGGCAGGATAAGCAGCATGTTGGAATATAAACGGATAATAGGGAATATGGGATACGAAATGGTAGAGAGCAAAGGACCGGAGCTTATGCGCGATCCGGGAGGAGGAGATGAGTTTCCGTTTCATGAGAAAGGTGATGAGATAATCTGTTATAATTATATAGCTAAATCGGGTGAATATGTTTTCTGAAAAGGAGAGGCTGCGGCAATAAAATGGCTGCAGCCTCTTTCTTATCTGAAATAAATTGTTTTCACGGTTCATACCATAGTTACCTGTTTTTTAAAGTTTTTAATATTTTCATAAAAAAGCAAAGTTGACTTTACTTTTTTGTGAAAATTTTTTTATTTTGGGGGTTGCAGATAAGTGAGCTTTTTAGATTATTCTTAATATACAGAAAATTTAAAAATGTTTTCGACAAATTAATTAACAAGGAGGTATTAATTATGAAACCGGCTGATTACATCAAAGAACCCCAAAAGTTCCATGAGACTTATACCAAGGAAGAAATGATGGAATATGCTTTACAGAAAAAAGCAGAGGGCAAGACCGTTAAGACAACATTTACCGTATCTGAGATCAGAGGCGTATGTCCTCTTTATAAGGAAGGTGACGTAGCTCTTGTAATAACTACAGCGGGAACTAATGATGAGATACGTATGGAAGACTGTCCGTGTGTATGTTACGGTCTTTTGGACAATCTGCATTTCAGACAGGGATGGGTACATATGAAGAGAGAACAGTTGGATCACCTTCAGGCGATAACAGGCGAAAGTAAAACTTACTGTACTCATGCAGGGCCGCCGTATACACCTTGCGGAGGCGTTATATTCAGTATTACCAGAGATGATGAGTGGGAAGATTAAGGAGGTATGAAATGGCTGTCAAATATTATGAAAAAACATTTGAAGATATCAAACTGCAGTATCCGCCGGAAGAAGTTATAAAGAAGGCGAGACCAAGTGAAAAGTCGCTGGGAAATGATGTTCTGGTAACAGTGGAAAGAGTGGAAGGAGCGTGCTCGGCTCATCAGATCGAGGGAATGTCATGGCTCTATAAGGGTATTATGCCGGAGACTAATGAACATGTATGTACATATTCAGAATATGAATATTGGCCGTATGTGTCAGGTATGAGTCAGGGAGTTACAGCACAGGAAATGGGGATAGCCTGTGATGGAGAAGACGGGTTCGTATCCTGCGGAGCATGGGGGTGCCCTTCATGTGAGGCAAAGATTGTTTACAGACTGCATCCTATCCCTTATGAGGAATCAATGGTAGATGAGATATATGAGTATTTGGGAAGAGGAGGACATAACTGTATCCCTAAATTCTTCAGAGAAAAATATTCTCCTGAATGGGCTATCCAGTCCAGAGAAGATCTCATGAGAGAATGGGACGAAGCCGGAAGACCGCTGTTCTGGGATAAGTGGAGAGATGAAAACAAACTCTACTGGCATCAAAAAGGAACTGTGGAAGCTGGAATTCCTGACGCTAAGGCAATAAGAGACATAATGGGAAGACCTACTCGGTTGTCTGACTTTTAAATATGAAAAGTAGACTTTTGCCGCTGAAAGGATGGTCGTAAATATGAAAAGTACTTTGATAAATAAAATCATGAAAGTAGCTGACGATAATATCCATCCGATACCGCTGAATGAACGTACGACCGGAGTAGGGGGAGCATTCTTCCTGTGGTTCGGAATCACATTCACGATGGTGGTGATGTTTACAGGTTATTACTTTATTCCGACATTAGGCTTTTGGAAATCATCGGTTGCAGTAATACTGGGATCGATACTTGGAGGGATTCCGTTTCTGACTATCTCATTGATCGGACAGAAGACAGGGCTGCCAACGACAACCCTGTCCCGAGGGACTTTCGGAGTTAATGGATCCTTCCTTCCGGCCGTACTGAATATAATTTCTCTCAGCGTCTGGACCTTCCTTCAGTCGGAGATAGCAGGAAACGCTCTCAACTATATTTCCAAAAGACTGCTTGGTTATGACAATTTGAAATTATATATCATCTTAAGTTTACTGTTGGTTTTCGTAGTGACCATATTCGGATATAAAAGGGTGGAGAAAATAGAGAAAGTAGTAATGGTGGTTATGATCGCAGGAGTCTGTTATATCCTTTATAAGGAGTATTCTCTTCATGGCACAGGCTTTGTGGATACTGTAGTGGGAGGAAATGCAGAGGATATCACCTTTGGCAAAGCTATAGACATGGTAGCCATATATATATTGGCGTATACGGGAATGGCGGCCGATTATAACCGAAACTGCAAGGAAGTTGCAGGGGCAATAAGCAGCACGCTGGGAGTGGTCTTTGGAACATCACTGATCATTCTGTCAGGCATGATCCTGATCTGCGTCTGCCAGATAGACAGTATCGCTGTTGAGTATAATCCGGCATTGATATTCGGAGCTTTGGGAGTAGGATTTATAGGTTCGATACTTATTTTCGCTTCCAATTCGGCTCTCAACTTCGCAGCTGTTTACAGTGTGACTATGTCAGTTATGAATATTTTTCCGAAAGTTAAATATCCATTTGCTCTGACTATAGTGGTGGCAGTCTGCATGGCAGGAGCGCTCTTTGCGGGGATTCTCGGACACGTAGTGACATTCGTATCATTTCTGGGAAACCTTTATGCACCGCTCTTTGCCATCATAATGGTGGATTACTTCTTCATAAAATGCGGATCATATGATGCCGATGAACTTTTGAAGCAGACGCCTGAGAGCAGATACTTTTACTGGAAAGGTATTAACGTTATTGCGTTTGTCGCCTACATCATTTCTGCAGGAATAACATGCGTATGGAGTTTCATATATGTGCCTCCTGTAGGAGCTGTTATTCCGGGTATGCTGGCTAGCGGGATTCTTTATATAGCTATATATAAACTTGCGTACAGGCCGAGAAAGACAGACGATAAAATTTACTATTTAGTACCAAAAAAACGATAACAATATAAAGAAAAGAAGAGGAGGTATAAAATGGCTTACAAAGTAGGAATAGATATAGGGGGAACATTCACAGACCTATATGCGTATGACACACAGACAGGCAAATCATTGTGTCTGAGCTCATCGTCAACACCTGAAAACTATGCCAACGGAGTTCTCAATGTAATAGAAAAGTCAAAAATAAGACCGGAGGACATAGAGTTGATAGTGCATGGTACGACGGTAGCCACAAATGCAGTTATCATGAAAACATATGAAAAGACAGCCTTCGTAACAACAAAGGGTATGAGAGATCTTATAGAGATCGGAAGATTTCACAGAAAGGTTCTTTATGATCCGTATCAGCAGAAACCGGAGCCTATTGTAAGCAGAGACAACCGCTTTACAGTGGAAGAGAGAATAGATAAGGACGGAAATGTTCTGGAAGCATTGAATGAAAACGATGTAAGACAGGTAGCTGCCAAGATAAGAGAAAAGGGAATAACATCAGTATGTGTGGGCTTTATGAATTCATATGTGAACGGCAAACACGAGAAACGTGCTGCGGAGATTCTGAAAGAAGAACTGCCTGATGCATATGTCATCGCATCATCTCAGATACTGCCTAATATAGGAGCTCTGGGAAGATTCACAACAGGAATAATAAACGCTGCTTTATACCACCTTGTCAGCAATTACATAGAAAATCTTGAAGATCGGCTGAGAGGCAAAGGCTTCAAAGGTAAGTTGCTTCTCGTACAGTCCAACGGAGGAGCGATAACAGCAGAACTTGTAAGGACGAAACCTGAGACACTGCTTATGTCAGGGCCTGCAGGAGGAGTTGTGGGAGCGCTTTCCATAGGAAAGGCCTCCGGACAGGAAGATATAATAACGTTTGATATGGGAGGGACCAGTACAGACATTTCTATAATTGAAAAGAGCAAGCCATTTATGAGCTCAGATTTTGAGATCGATTGGGATATGCCGGTACCGATCCCTCTCATAGAAATAATATCCATAGGAGCAGGCGGAGGAAGTATCGCATGGGTGGATTCCGGAGGAGTCTTAAAGGTAGGACCGAGAAGTGCCGGGGCATATCCGGGGCCTGTATGCTATGGGGTAGGCGGAACAGAACCTACTGTATGCGATGCCAATCTGGTTCTTGGATATCTGGATGCTGATGAGTTTCTTGACGGAGATATGAAACTTGACGTAGAAGGAGCAAAAGAGAGTATAAGAAAACTGGGAGAAAAACTGGGACTTAGCATGATAGATACAGCAAAGGGAATCCTTGAAATTGTAAACGAGAACATGGCCAACGCTGTAAAAGAAGTGACTATCGGAAAAGGAAGAGATCCGAGAGATTTTGCTCTTTCGGCTTTCGGAGGAGCGGGATCACTTCACGCAGTAGCCTGTGCCGATAAAGTAGGCGTTCCTGTGGTTTTGGTACCGCCTGAACCCGGCAACTTGTGTGCATTCGGAGATATCAATATGAATCTTCAGAACGAAGTGGAAAGTTTCTACTTCAGCAAGCTGGATGATCTTGATCTTAAGGATATTAATAAGAGATTTTCTAATATGGATAAAGAGGGAATAGGACTTTTGCATTCGCAGAAGGTTCCTACCAACGGAGAGACAATAAAGCATGTTATCTCTATGAGATATACGGGTCAGAGTTATGAGCTGGAGATAGAGTGTGATGATCTTGTAATAAAAGAAGACACGGTAAAGACTCTTGCAGAGGATTTTCATGCAACACATAAGAAGATCTATTTTGTAAATGATCCTGACAGTGAAGTGGAGATAACGAAACTGCGCACTACAGTTATAGGTGAGATCGCAGAAGAAATCAATATACAGGATCAGACCGGAGAGAAGAAAGAAGCAAAAAGCAAAACTGTTAAAGCTTATTTTGACGGAAAAGAAATGGATACACCTGTATACCAGAGAAGTCTGATAACAACAGAAGATATCGTCAGCGGCCCTGCTATAGTGAGAGAAAAGAAGTCTTCCACCATCATTCCTCCGGGTAAGAAATGCAGGATAGACCCTAACAACAGAAGTCTTATCATCGAGAATCTGTAGGAAAAGACAGAAAGGAAAGGAGAACATCATGAATAAGAAACTTGACCCCATCACTTTTGAGGTAGTGAGAAGCTCATTTGATTATATAACCAAGATGATGTCACAGACACTGCAGAAGATATCCTTCTCACCGATCATGTACGATCAGGTAGACTTTTCCAATGCATTGTTTGATGATAAAGCAAATCTTATAGGTCAGACTACTAATGTGCCTGTACATCTGGCTGCTATGCACCATTGTGTAAATGCCGCAGTAGAAGCTTTCAAGGATGATTTTAATGAAGGAGATGTTGTCATATTGAATGATCCATACAGAGGTGGGACTCATAATATGGATGTAACATTTGTAACACCGCTGTTCTGGGACGGAAAGCTTACGGCATATGCCTGCAGCAGAGGTCATTGGCAGGATATGGGAGGAAAAGCAGCATCTTCAGAATCACCTACGGCTGTACACATAGCTGAAGAAGGGCTGAGGCTTCCTCCTACAAAGATATTCATAAACAAAGAACCGGTTACATGGCTTATAGATATCATAAGAAATAATACAAGAGCTCCATATTTTATAGACGGAGATATAAGAGCACATATGGGAGCGCTTAATACAGCAGAAAAGCATTTCTTCGAATTGGTTGAGAAGTATGGTGAGGAAACTGTAAGAGCCTGTATGGAAGAAGCTCTCGATTATACTGAGAGAAGAACAAGAGCTGCCATAGCAAAACTTCCTAACGGAGTATACGAAGCCGAAGATTATATAGATGCTGATGGAGTTAATAACGAGGCTATCTATGTAAGAGCAACGGTTACTATAGAGGATGAGGACATAACCGTAGATTTTACAGGAAGCAGCCCTACTGTAGACGGACCTGTAAATTTCCCTCTGGCAGGGACTTGCTCCGGAGTATATTTTGGACTCAAGTTCTTCCTTGATCTTGATGCACCTCCTAATGCAGGAATGTACAGACCGATTCATATAATCGTTCCGGAAAATACAGTGTTCAATCCGAGATGGCCGGCACCTGTGTATTATGGCAATCTCATTACCAGTGAAAAAGCCGCTGACCTTATCTGGCAGTGTCTTGAAAAGGCTATTCCGCAGGATATTGTGGGAATGCCTTATGCAGACTGCAACCCTATATCATGGGGTGTAGTAAATGCAAGAGAAGGAGTATCCGATACATTTGGAGAACTCCCTCCAGGAGGATGGGGCGGAACGCCTTATGGAGATGGCATGAGCGCCACATACAGCAGGCATGGAAACTGCATGGATTTTACTCCTGAGCAGATGGAACTGCTCTATCCTGTTATCTGTACAGAAAGAGAATTTAAAACAGATTCCGCAGGAGCAGGCAAGTTCAGAGGCGGGCTTGGTCTTCAAGTAAGCTGGAAGATTCTTCAGAATGCTACTATGAATCTCGGAATGGGAAGAAGCCGGTTCGGGCCTCCGGGAGTATGCGGAGGAAAAGATGGTCTTCCAAGCTCTGTGATTGTTAATATGGGCACAGATAAGGAAAAAGTCATAGGAGGATATACCAAGGATCACGAATATCTCATGACTATGTTTGATAATTATCCTATGAAAGCCGGTGAGACAGTTACGATGATAACTCAGGGCGGCGGCGGATATGGAGATCCTAAAGAAAGAGATCCTGAGCTTGTTAAAAAAGATGTTAAAAATGAAGTGATTTCAAAAGACGCTGCTGCGCGTGAATACGGAGTAAGTCTGTAATATGAAAGGAGACGTCAATGAAAGTTTTGATCGTTGGTGCCGGAGGACAGGGAGGCGCATGCGCCTCCATCCTCTCAAGGCAGAAAGAGATAGATGAGATAATCTTGGCAGACCTGAAAGAAGAGACTGCCATGAAAGTGGCTAAAAATATAGGAAGTGATAAAATCAAGACGGATCATATTAATGCCACTGATCCTGATGACGTGGCCAGAGCGGCACAAGGCGTGGATGTAGTCATAGATATGGTAATGCCTTGGATGGTTCAGTATGTGATGAAGGGGGCTCTTAAAGCTAAGGCTAACTATATCAATACAGCCTTTGATACTCCGTACTGGGATGAATTTCTTGACGGAAAAGGTCCTGAGGAATTGACATTATCAAAAGAATTTAAAGAGGCAGGACTTACGGCTCTGTTTGGATGCGGCTTTGCTCCCGGCTGGACTAATGTGCTGGCAAGAAAATTTGCAAACAGGCTTGATGAAGTTGACAGCATCAAGATGAGAATAGGAAAAGCCACTATCCTTCCTGATGAAAAACCGTATGACTGGGTTTTGAGGCCTTGGAATCCCGGCTGGTCGCCTAAACAAGCTCTCATAGACTGTGCTTCATCCACATATGCGCTGGAGGATGGAAAATATGTAGAATATCCTCCGTTTGGCGGAATGGAGATGTGCAGCTTTCCGGCTCCTGTAGGCGAACTTCCCGTGACACATCATTCACATGAAGAGATCTACAGCATGCCTTCCACATTTAAGGGAGTAAAGGATGTTGACTTCAAATATTATATGATGTACCAGCCGGCTATCTTCTATGCCATAGGCTTGTGCTCGCAGGAAGAGATAGAAGTGGGCGGAGTTAAGGTGAAACCTATAGATGTTGTAAGCAGCCTTGTTCCGCCTCCTGCAAACAATATATTTGCAGAATCAGAAGAAGCTCTTGAATATGCAGATAAAACAGCTTTCATAGAACTTATTGTTGAAGTATCGGGGAAGAAAGATGGCAAGACTGTTACATACAGAGCAAACTGTCCTAAGATGAATGCTCCGGGACCTGAACTTGTAAAGCTTTACGGAACAGCTCTTGTATATGTCGCCCTGCCTCTGGCAGTAGGAACCTTGCTTCTTGGAAGCTGTGATATGGAAAAGGGAATCATATTTGCTGATCAGCTTGACCCGGATATGTTCATAGACAGAATGATGGCTACAGGTTATCCTTATAAATGGAAAGAGATTGTTATCTAAGTACAGTCAGTCATAGATTCTTCCGATGTTGATAACATTACCTTCAGAGAAGAACCGCTGCGGCGATTGCCGCTGCGGTTCTTTTCTTATGAAAATGCAGAAGACTATTAATTATATCGACCGGGTATATACATGTTCTTTACTACAGCTTAGTAAAGTGATATAATATAATCTATTATAGGTATTTTTGAATATACTCAAATTGATAATGATTTATATAAAGTGGAGGTGACCAAATTGAGTAACGAAAGAGCATATAACTTTTCGGCAGGACCATCAATGCTGCCGATCAGTGTGATTGAAGATGCAGCTGCGAATCTGGCAAATTATAAGGGATGTGGAGAATCCGTAATGGAAATGAGTCACAGATCCGCTGAATTCAAAGCTATTTTGGAAGATGCAGAAAAAAACCTCAGAGACATTCTGAGTATTCCTGATAACTATAAGGTTATGTTTATCCAAGGCGGAGGTACTTTGCAGTTTGCAATGGTTCCCATGAACCTTTTAAGAAAATCGGGAAAGGCCGATTATATAGTGACCGGAACATGGGCTAAGAAGGCTGCCAAAGAGGCGGAAAAATTCGGGGACATAAAGATCGTGGCATCGTCAGAAGAATCTACTTTTTCATATATACCTAAGGTAAAAAGAGAAGATTTCAGGGCTGATGCTGATTATGTCCATATTACATACAACAACACCATATATGGGACTCATTATCCGTATATACCGGATACAGGAGATATACCTCTGGTGGCAGATATGTCTTCATGCATACTTTCAGAAGAAATAGATGTCAGCAGATTCGGACTCATATATGCAGGTGTTCAGAAAAATATCGCACCTTCCGGGATAGCGATAGCCATTATGAGAGAAGATCTTATAGGTTTTGCTAAGGAAACAGTGCCGACATATCTCGATTATAAGATCCATGCTGATAATGACTCTACATATAATACTCCCAACTGTTTCGCCATTTATATTGCAGGGGAAGTGTTCAAGTATATTAAGGAAATGGGCGGAGTGGCACAGATGCACAAAAGAAATGTGGAAAAGGCCGCAAAACTGTATGATTTCATAGATAGCAGCAGTCTTTACAAATGCCCGGTAGCCAAAGAAGACAGATCGCTGATGAACGTAGTGTTTGTAACAGGTGATGCAGAGCTTGATAAGAAGTTTGTGGCAGAAGCCAAAAAGAACAATATGCATAATCTTAACGGACACAGATCGATTGGAGGCATGCGTGCCAGTATATACAATGCTATGCCGGCTGAGGGCGTAGATGCGTTGATAGAATTCATGAAAAAATTCCAGGAGGAGAATAAATAATGAAATATCTGATATTGGTTCCGGACGGTGCCGGCGATGATAATATAGAAGCTCTGGGGAACAGAACGCCTCTTGAAGTGGCAGATATAAAGAACATAAATGAGCTTGCGCATAAGGGAATGGTAGGTATGGTAAAGACCATACCGCCGGGGGTTGCTCCGGGAAGCGATGCTGCCAATCTTTCCGTTATGGGATATGATCCGTCCGTATATCTTACCGGCAGATCCCCGCTCGAAGCTGCCAGCATAGGTATAGATATGTCTGATACAGATGTGGCGTTCAGAACCAACATCATAACCCTTACGGGTGAAGGGGAGTATGAGGATCTTATCATAACAGATCATAGTTCCGGCGATATAACTACGGAAGAGGCGGATGAACTTATTAAGGCTGTAAATGAAGCTTTTTCCAACGAAAACATAAAGTTTTATACAGGTGTAAGCTACAGACATTGCATGATAGTTCACAATGGCTCCACAGACTATGAACTGACTCCTCCTCATGATGTTCTTACCCAGCGCGTGGGAGAGCATCTTCCGAAGGGAGAGGGGTCACAGTTCATTACTGATATAATGAAGAAGAGTTATGAGATCCTCAAAGATCATCCTGTTAATAAATCAAGAATAGAAAGAGGCCTTAATCCTGCAAATACACTATGGATATGGGGACAGGGGAAAAAGCCGAGCCTTTCATCTTTTTATGATAAATATGGGATCAAAGGTACCGCTATTTCTGCAGTCGATTTGATTAAGGGAATAGCTATATGTGCTGGCCTTAATTCAGTGGATGTGGAAGGAGCAACAGGGACTCTTCATACGAATTTTGACGGTAAGGCCAAGGCAGCTGTTAATGAATACAGGAACGGAATGGATTTTGTCTATATGCATATTGAAGGTCCTGATGAATGCTCACATCAAGGGGATCAGGAAGGAAAGATAGCATGTATGCACAGTATCGATACGAAAGTTTTGAAACCTATTGTAGATTATTTCAGAGAAGCAGGTGAGGATTTCAGGATTCTCGTAGTTCCTGATCACAGGACGCCTCTTGCGCTGAGAACTCATTCTGCAACACCGGTACCGTTTGTAATATATGACAGTACCAAGGAAGAACCATATGATGAAAGCAAATGCTTCTGCGAAAAATCAGGTGAGAAAGGGATGTATTTTAACAGTGGATTTGAACTCGCAGACTTTTTCTTTGAAAAGAAGTAAAGACAGGTTAATAAAATTTACGATATATGCATTGATGATGGCGCTTATTCTGACGGGAGGAGCGCCTTCTTTTGCTGACGAAAAGAATAATACAGATCAGGGGCCGGGTATCAAACTGACTCCATCTGCAGATATAAACTGGGAGGATGCTCCTGTTATAGACGGTACCTCAGGTATAGTTATAGATGCGGGAAGCGGAGAGATCCTTTATGCCAAAAATGCATATGAACGCAGAGACCCGGCAAGCATAACGAAAATCGTGACTGCACTGGTAGCTCTTGAAACTCTGGATATGGATCAGAAGGTAACGGTTCCGTTAAATGCAGATGAGACAGGAACAAATATTAAGCTTAAAAAGGGTGAAGTCCTGACCGTAAGGCAGCTTATATATGCAACTCTTCTTGAATCCGCCAATGATGCGGCTGACACACTGGCTATAACGATAAGCGGATCTGTGGAAAACTTCGCCCAGAAGATGAATGAAAGAGCTGCACGATGCGGTGCAAAGGATACGAATTTTTCAAATGCCAGCGGACTTAATACTTATGGCAGCGCAGCCCATGTCACTACAGCTTATGATATCGCCATGATATCAAGAGAAGCTATGAATAACAAAGACTTTCGTAAAATAGTAGCTACGGAGGAATATACGATCCCGGCGACAGAGCTTTCAAAAGAAAGAATTATGAAAAATACAAATCTTTGTCTTTATGAAGAGAAAAAAACCGTTAAGGTTAATGGAAAGGAGCGCCCATTTAAGTATGAAGGCGCTACGGGAATAAAGACAGGTTACACAAGTACGGCAGGAAACTGTTTCTGTGGTTCAGCTGTGAGAGGAGATACAGAGCTCATAGCCGTGAGTCTCAATTCAACTTCGAAGGAGCAGCGGTTTGCTGATGTGATGGCTTTATGGGACTATGGCTTTTCAAAATATTACACATATGTGGCAGCTAAGGGCAAAGAGAATCTCGATGAGCTGAGAGTGTGGCAAGGAGAGAAAAGCCATGTTGCGGTAGGTTTATCGGAAGATCTTGATATAACGCTTAATAAGGATCATAAGGGCGGTGGAATTACTGTCGAGACTGTAAAGAATGACGGTATTCTTAAGGCGCCTGTAGAGAAGGGACAGTCTTTGGGATATCTTATAGCCTATAATGAAGATGGCGATCCTGTATCCTTTGCAAAACTTGTCGCGATGGAAGGGATAGAAAAAGGAGGCATACTTTCATATATAGGTATTGCGGATGAGAACATTTTGACGTTTATAATAGGAGTCGTAATTTTCCTCATAATTCTCATGATCATAAGAATTATGATGGTCAGATACAGAAGAAAAAAGAAGAAACGAAGGAAGGCCGAAAGAGAAAGACATATGAGAAGAAAGGAATGGCAGAAAGAGAAGAACCCTTTCGGGAATTGATTTGATATGTTTGATATACAGGAAAATCTTAAAAATCTTCCGGATTGTCCGGGAGTGTATATGCATAAGGATAAGCTGGGAAATATTATTTATGTGGGAAAGGCAGTCTCTTTAAAAAACAGAGTCAGACAATACTTTCAATCTGCTAAAAATATGCAGCCAAAAGTGAGGAGCATGGTTAGCCAGATTGCAGAGTTTGAGTATATTACAGTAGGCAGTGAAATGGAAGCTCTGATTTTAGAGTGCAATCTTATAAAGAAGCACAGACCTAAATATAATATTCTTCTTAGGGATGATAAAACATATCCATATATCAAGATAACGAATGAAGATTACCCAAGGGTGATAAAGACCAGAATCGTTAAAAAAGACGGTGGAAAATATTTCGGACCTTACAGTGATGCAGGAGCAGTCAATAAAATAGTAGATCTGCTGAATAGCAGTTTTGCTCTTAAACGTTGTTCGGCAACATCTTTTCCGGTCGGATTCAGACCGTGCCTGAATTATCATATAAATCAGTGCAGAGGGATCTGCAGTGGAGGAGTAGATAAAACAAAATATGCGGAGAGTGTTGAAGGAGCGAAAGATTTTCTTAACGGTAAAAACAAGAAAATACTGATGCGGCTTAAAGGCCTTATGGAGGAGGCCGCCGAGCAGCTTGATTATGAACAGGCAGCGGTATACAGAGATTATATTGAAGCTGCGAAAGCACTGTCAGCAACTCAGCGTGTAGTGATGCAGCACAGCAAAGATATAGATATAGTAATACCGGCAAGAGGTACAGAGGAAACTCATATGGTTCTTTTCTTTGTGCGGGATGGAAAACTTGTCGGAAGGGAATCTTACGAAATGGAAGCCTCACAGGAAGAAAACAGCAAAGAGCTGGTATCGGCATTTTTAAATCAGCATTACAGCAGACTTGCTAATTTCCCCAAAGAGATACTTCTTACTCAGATGCCTAATGACAGGGATCTTCTTGAACAGTATCTGTCGGAGCTGGCAGGTCATAGTGTGAAACTGATAAAACCTCAGAAGGGAGAAAAGAAGGCTCTTGTTGATATGGCTTTTAAAGATGTAATAGAGATGGTAAAGACCATAGATGATCGAGCGGCTAATGCCCGAGAGCGTAAACGGAGTTTGGGGGCAGATATCTTTTATATTCTCAGTGAAATGGGTAAGGTTTCGGGGGAGTATGATGGAAGAGAGTTCAGAGCTGAATCTTATGATATCTCTAATACAAATGGAGTTGATACAGTAGGTGCCATGGTTGTATTTAATGGATTAAAGGCAGATAAAAGCAGTTATAGAAAATTCAGGATAAGAAGTGTTGAAGGACAGGATGATTACAGATCCATGAAAGAAGTTTTATCAAGGCGTTTTGCCAGAGTTTTCCGAGGAGATGCGGCATTTGAAGTTCTCCCTGATATAATATTTATGGACGGAGGCAAAGGCCATGTTTCGACAGCTCTTGAAGTAATAGATCAGACAGGATTTGATATTCCTGTTGTGGGAATGGTCAAAGACGATAAACACAGAACGAGAGGTCTTGTTTACAGAAAAAGCGGGAATGGGGAGTATCAAGAGATATCACTTAAGGGAAAACCTATGCTTTTTAAATATATAGGGCGTATGCAGGAAGAGGTTCACAGATTTGCCATAGAATATCACAGAAATCTCAGAAGCAAAAGTGCTTCGCGTTCAGTTCTTGATGATATAAAAGGGATAGGACCTTCGAGAAAATCAGCTCTTTTAGAACATTTCAAGAGCGTAGATGCTATAAGGGCCGCAGAAGTCAGAGAGTTGGAAGAGGTAGAAGGAATGAATACAAGTGCAGCGAAAGCTGTTTGGAAGTATTTCCATAAGAATATAAAATAATAAAACAATGAAAACAGCTTCTCGATATTCGGGAAGCTGTTTTCTTGTGAACTAAAATTTAAAAAGTATGTATCATCCATATGTTATATATAAAGTCGGTGTAATTATTCACTCAGGTTCATGTCAGGAGGCAGTGACCTGAAGAATTTTGTGGAAATAGCAAGTGCGATGAATCCAAGGACTAACCACAGGATTCCCAGAGTCTTTGACAGGCTGTCTAAGTTGATCCATAAAACAGCACATATCACAGCGCCTATTATAGGGCAGATGAGGAACTTGATTATATCAGCGCCTTTTCGTCTTTTACCTTTTATAAAATAATGAGCTATTACAGAGAGGTTAACCATTACAAAGCCCAAAAGAGCTCCGAAGTTTACCAGTGATGCTGCGGCAGACAGATCCAGAATCATTGCTGATAATGATATTACAGCAACGATGATTACGTTGATTGAAGGTATTTTAGTTTTTTTGTTTACGTAACCGAATATTTTTTTAGGCAGCAGTCCGTCTCTTCCCATTCCGAAGAGGATTCTTACAGCTGATGCCTGAGAGGCTACGGCAGATGCTGTGGCTCCTATTACCATCATGGCACAGAATATGAGAGCTACTACATTACCGAGAACATGGAACATATATTCATATGCGCCGGAGTCAGGGTTTTCGAATGAGAACCAAGCTTCAGGCCATGCAGACTGCATAATGTATGACATTACGATGAAGGAACCGCCTGCAGCAAAGCATGTTATAAGAAGAGCGCGTCCTATGGTTTTTTCAGGTTCTACAGTTTCTTCTGCTATAGTAGTTACGGAATCAAAACCGAGGAATGACATGCACAGAATAGATGCGCCGCTGAAAATGGTAGCCCAGCCAACTTCAGGTTTTGCGAATTCCTCAGCATTGAAGAATGCCGATGGGTCCAGTATAGTACCAAGACCTCCGCCTCCGAATATATATTTGAGGGAGAAGATGACAACCGCTACAACGAAAACCAGCTGTATAATGATAAGCGTGTTGTTGAATATCTTCGTAAAGTTCATTCCGAAAAGATTTACGACTGTTACTATAACGATGAATACCGCTATCCATGCTGTCGTAGGGATCTGAGGAATGAGTATGTTCATATAAAGACTGAGTGTTACATAGTTGAACATAGGAAGAAGGATGTAGTCCAGCAGTATTCCCCAGCCTGCCATGAATCCTATATGTGGGTTTATACTTCTCTGGGTATATGTATAAACAGATCCGGCGATAGGGAATGCTCTTACCATGTGCCTGTAACTGAGGGCTGTGAACATCATTGCCAAAGTGGCGACAGTGTATGTAAGCGCCAGCATTCCGTGAGTCATGCCACAGACAAGTCCGTAAGTGGAAAAGATTGTGATTGGAGCCATGTAGGCTATACCGAAGAAAACTACTGAAGGCAGTTTCATTACTCTGTTTAATTCCTGTTTGTAATGGAATTTGTCGAGATTACCGCCGGAGTTTTCGATGTTGTTGTTTATTTCATTATTTGACATTTCTTTTCTCCTTGTAATCAGATTTGAATAAATTAATATGATTGCATTGATGGATGATAACTTTGATTTCGGTAATTATTGATAAATGTTTTAGGCTTCGTAAATGATATTTCCGTCCATTACAGTCATTATGACTTTTCTGCTTATCAGATCCTTTTCCGGGATTGCGAAAAGATCCTTGTCAAGGACTACGATATCAGCAAATTTTCCTTCGGAAAGAGAGCCGAGCTCATCTTCTCTCAGAACTCCGTAAGCTGAACCATATGTATAAAATTTTAACATTTCACTCAGTGTCAGTTTTTCTGAAGGTGTCCATCCTCCTTCAGGCATTCCGTCGTTATGCACTCTTGTAACGCCTCTGAAAATCTCGAGGAATGGGTCATTGTCAACTACAGGACAGTCGCTTCCGATTGCAAGGACTCCTGCAGCGTTGTACAGTGATCTGTAAGGGAATGTCTTATCAGCCCTTTCCTTTCCTAAAACTTCAGGATAAGGGTTAGCTGCGAAAGTCTGTGTAAGCGCAAGGTGTTCGGGCTGTACTGAAGGGATGACTCCGAATTCTTTTATCCTGTCAAAATCATCATCACTGACGAGTTCAAGGTGTTCTATAGCATGACGGCATTTGTTTTTCCCGTATTTATCTATAGCTGTCTCGATATAGTCTAGGGCATATCTGGCTGATCTGTCTCCGCATGAATGGAGTTTTACAGAAAGACCTCTTTTGTGAGCTTCGGGAACTGCCTTGCCTATAGCTCCGAGGTTGCTTGGATCTTCGCCGAAATTGCCGGGTGCATCTGTATATTCTTCCAGTACGAGGGCTGTGTGCGTAGTTATGACTCCGTCCAGAAACTGTTTGACATGATCTATACGGAGTTTGTCAGAAGAGTATTTTTCTCTATCCTCAAGAACCTTGTCCAGATCGCCGAGAAGATCAGGAGCCGCATGTACTCTTGCTGTCAGCTCACCTGCCTTGTCCATTTGACTGTATACTTTTAAATTGCCCATGTTTCCGTGGTAATAAGGCTGAACATCGTTTATTGAAGTTATTCCCAGTTTTTTTGCCGCTTCCATAAATGAAAGTATTATAGTTCTTTCTTCTTCAGGTGTGAAATCAAAGGCATATTTTGTAGCCAGTCCTGTAGCTGCCTCCAAAAGAACTCCTGTAGGATTTCCTTCTTCATCTCTTATTATTGTTCCGTCTTCAATATCCGGAGTATTTTTTGTGAGACCCATTATCTTCATTGCCGCGCTGTTCACCCATGCGCCGTGGGCTTCGGCATGCAGAAGACAAACGGGGCGGTCCGGAAAATACTTGTCCAATGACGCGTATGTAGGCATTTGTCTGTTGTCCCAGAAAACATGGTACCAGGAAAATCCGCGTACCCATCCTTCTTTATTGGGATCTTTGTCAGCAGCCTCTTTTACCATTAGGGCGGCTTCTTCTTCGCTTTTTGCATCTGCCAGATTGACGTAGGTCTTGAACAGCCCGCCCATTATCAGATGGGTGTGACTGTCATGAAAACCTGCCATAACAGTGTTATCGCCGAATTCTTTTATTATGGTGTTCTCATCGGCATATCCGGAAAAATCGGAGTTTTTTTCCACTGCGAGGATTTTGTTGTCCTTTACAGCAACGAATCCGGAAAATGGCTTTTCATCAATACTGTCAAATATACAATTACTTTTAATTATTAGATTAGCTTTCATTTATTCACCTCTTTTCTAGCTGCCAAATAATAAAGCAAGTCTTATGCCAACTTAAAAGTATTGAAAATTCAATGATTTTCTGAAAATAAAAGCAACCGTATGTAAGTGTAGAATTACACATACCTCTGATAATTCAAAAAATAGTGTCAAATTCAGAGGTTTGCACAATATGTAAGTAAAAACTTACAGTGTAAGCGTGCAATTACGAAAGTCTTGATTTTATTTTAACGAAGAAAAAATGTCTGTTTGAAATAATGAAAAAGATGATATTAAGATAATACAATGCAAGTTATTGATGGTGACGGAAAATATGATACTTGATTTTTGTAATATGGCAGTTTTTAGCCAAGGAAACAATAAAAATTATTCTGACAAGAATGAATGTATGATAGTTTTAAGATATAATGTTAGTAGCAATGCATATGTTACAGCTACAAACATAGGGTGTTTTCAAAAGAATACTGGTATTGACAGTGAGTAAAAAGGTACAACAATGAAACAAAATATATTAATAATAGAAGATAATAAAAAACTAAATGACGGAATGTGTCTTGCTTTGAAAAACAAAGACTACAATTTTTACCAGTGCAGGACTTTAAATGACGGCAGGCAAATTATGAGGGAACAGGATATTTCACTTATTTTGCTTGATGTAAATTTGCCTGACGGAAACGGTATTGATTTTGTGAAGGAAATACGTAGGCAAAGCTCCGTACCTGTCATTCTTATTACGGTCAACAATATGGAAGTGGATATCGTGACGGGACTTGAAGCTGGTGCCGATGATTACATTACAAAGCCGTTCAGTTTAATGGTTCTTCGTGCAAGAGTCGGTGCAAGACTGAGAAATATAGGTGAGAGAACTGACAGCCGTGTGAAAATAGACGATTTTGATTTTGATTTTGATAAGATGAAATTTTTTAAAGATGGAGAGCCTTTAGAGCTTAGCAAGACGGAACAGAAACTTTTAAAGATTCTGTGTGTTAATAAAGGCGCCACAATGAAGAGAAGTTATCTTATTGATTCAATATGGCAGGGAGATACGGAATTTGTGGATGATCATGCTCTGACGGTGGTGATAAAACGCCTCAGGGATAAGCTTGAAGATGATTCGCAGCATCCTGTATACATAAAAACCGTATACGGAATCGGATATACATGGGCGGTGAAATCATGATATGGCTTATTATTACTGTGCTGACTGCCTTTATAGTATCGGGAGCATTCTGGTATGTGGTGTTTTACAAAAGGGAAAAAAGACTTTTAAGTAAACTGCAAGAAATGATAGATACGGCGAAAGGTGGGGAGCTAAACAGGACGGAAATTTCCGAAGAAAAATATTCCGCACTGGAAAACAGCCTTAAGCAATATCTCGATGAAAGTCTTCTTGCAGGAGAGAATAGGCAGAAACAGAAAGATATGATACAGAGCCTTATTTCCGATATCGCACACCAGACCCTTACGCCTGTTTCAAATCTCAAACTATATGGACAGATTTTGTCCGAAGGAAACGAAGATAATAAAGAAGTGGTGGATACTATTTTGGAGCAGACGGAAAAGCTGGAATTTCTAATTGATTCACTTGTGAATCTGTCGAGACTGGAAAGCGGTATTATTTCCGTATGCCCTAAGATGATAAAAATATCGGATTTGCTGAAACAGGTAAAGAGCCAGTACATAGAGAAGTCAAAGGAAAAGAAAATTGATATTAGTGTATCCGATACGAATTTTGAGGCTATGTATGATTTGAAATGGACTGCCGAGGCAGTGGGAAACATTGTGGACAATGCAATAAAGTACACACCGAAGGGAGGAACAGTTGATATCACGGTGCAGGAGTATTCATTTTTCTTGCGTATTGATATTAAAGACACTGGAATAGGTATAGAAGAAGAGGAAATCCCTAAAATATTCACGAGATTTTACCGCAGCTTTACTGTGATGGATCAGGAAGGCGTCGGAATAGGACTTTACCTTGCAAGAGAGATAATAAGAGTTCAGAAGGGTTATATCAAGGTAATATCAAAACCGGGGGAAGGTTCGGTATTTTCTGTGTTTTTGCCAAGATAACCAAAAGTATCAAAACTGTGATATTTGAGAAACTGGATGGAAACATTTTAATGGTAAAGTCTGTATTGTAAAAAGTGATACAGACTTTGTTATTATTTAGGAGGCAGACATGGAAATCTTGAAAACAGTAGATTTAAGAAAAATTTACGGGCAGGGCGAAGCAGAAGTTCGGGCTCTTGACGGTGTGAATTTGGAAGTGGAGAAAGGCGAATTCATGGCAATTGTAGGTACCTCCGGAAGTGGAAAATCAACTCTGCTTCATATGATAGGCGGACTGGATGTCCCCACATCGGGACAGGTAATTGTGGACGGGCAGGAGCTTAATCACATGACGGATGAAGAGCTTACTATATTCAGGAGAAGAAATATCGGTTTTGTTTTTCAGCAGTATAATCTGGTACCTATGCTCAATGTATGGGAAAATATTGTCCTTCCGGTGAAGCTGGACGGCAGAAGACCTGATGAAAAATATATTGATGAGATAATCGAGATACTGGGACTTAGAAAGAAAATGGCAAATCTTCCAAATGCTTTGTCGGGAGGACAGCAGCAGAGGGTAGCCATTGCGAGAGCATTGGCATTTAAACCAGCTATTTTATTAGCCGATGAGCCTACCGGAAATCTGGATTCAAAGACAAGTCAGGATGTACTGGGGCTGCTTAAAATAACAAGTGAAAGCTTTCATCAGACTATTGTTATGATTACACATAATGAAGAAATCGCACAGATGGCAGATCGTATCATGCGTATTGAAGACGGAAAAATAATTTCCGGAAGCGTAAGATAGGGGCGATAATATGGTAAAGGTAGAGAACAGACAGACCCTCAGGCTTCTTACAAAGCGCTTTATGAAAATGAATAAAAGCAGAAATATAATTGCCGTTATTGCAATCATGCTTACTGCACTTTTGTTTACCAGTCTCTTTATGGGAACAGCATCACTTATCCTTTCCAAGAGAGCTACGGATATCAAGCAGTTTATGGATTCTTCCCATGCAATAGCACAGGATTTATCCTATGAAGAAGCTTTACAGACGGAGAAAGCCATAAAGAAAAATGATAATATAGAAAGATTCGGTACAGGAATATTCCTGGGTGCAGTTATGGACGAGCGTTTTGGATTCTCTTCTGAAGTAAGATATGCAGATAAAAATCTAGCGGAAAGCTTTAACTGCACACCTACAGAGGGAAGACTTCCTGAAAATAAAAATGAAATAGCCGTAAGCACAATAGTTTTAAATGCTATGGGAGTTGAGCCGCGAATAGGGCAGGAAATAACTCTTACATGGGAATCAGACCCGCTTTCAAAGAAGCTGGTGACAGATACTTTTCGCATCTGCGGTTTCTGGCAGGGAGACAAGGCTGTTATGAGCCAGATGATATGGGTGTCGGAGGAATATGCAGCAGAGAAGGCATACCCTGTAACAAAGGCGGAGCTTGAAAACGGAATACTCAACGGCGGCAGGGACTGCTGTGTATGGTACAAGAGTTTGTGGGACTTACAGAAGAAAACGGAAGAGCTGTCAAAAGATGCAGGATTTACACAGGCAGGCACAGGCTTTCAGACAAACCCTGCCTATGATCTGATGGAAGAGGACTCCTTGTCATTTTCATCTGTAATCATAATGATTCTGTTTATAATACTTGCAGGATATCTTATTATCTACAATATTTTCAGTATTTCCGTAAAAACAGATATACGGGCATACGGACTTTTGAAAAATGTGGGAACAACAGGGAAGCAGCTTAAGAAAATCGTCAGAATGCAGGCGTGGAGTCTGTCTGCCATAGGAATTCCCATAGGGCTTATTCTCGGATATGCAGCAGGATTTTTTATGGCACCGTTCCTTACGGCAGATGCGGAAATCAGCGCTCAGGCAGGAAAGACGGCAGAAACTGTAATATCAGCAAATCCGGTGATTTTTATAGCCGCTGCGGTTATTACCCTTTTGACTGTGTATCTTTCAAGCATACAGGCGTGCAGGATAGTGGAAAAGGTATCGCCTGTGGAAGCGCTTCGTCTTGCTCAGGGAGATGAAGCAAGGAGAAAAACGAAAAGAGATTCTTCCGTCACATGGTGGGGGATGGCAGTACAGAATATGCTGCGAAACCGGAAGAAAGGCATTATAGTTATGCTGTCCATTGCTCTTTCCATGGTGGTGGTAAACTGTATCGTAATGCTGGTGCAGGGGTATGATTTCAATATGTATAAAAAGACATTTCTGGCTTCGGATTTTCAGATGGATCAGATGACGGGAAGTATATATAATACCAACTTTAACGGCATTACACCGGAAATCAGAGAGCTGCTTGATGACTGCCCGGGAAGTGAAAAAACAGGGTATGTCTATTATTCCGATGAAAAACATGATATGGAGCCGAAGCTTCTCGCAGCATGGGAAGGTTTTGCGAAAAAATATGAGAAACATTGGTCTGACTATGAAAAGGAATTATGGGAGGAGGCTAAGACCTCAAATAAGGTCAGCGTTCATTTTCTGGGGATAAGTGAATCCATATTTGACAAGCTGGAATGGCGGGGAGATGCGGCATCATGGGATGAGTTTAAGTCAGGGGAATATATAATAGTGGATTATGGTGACAGCAATGCGGAAGAGCCGTTCTCATATTACGATAAAGGTTCATCGTTTCAGATGAAGTACAGCAATGGCAATGTGAAAGATTATCAGGTGCTTGGTGAGGCACTGATGCCATATTCTCTTGATTATCCGTATGCTGACATGATTTTTATTACAGTAATGGTGCCGGAGGATGAGTATATCGCACGGACAGGAAACGACTGTGCCATGTATGCTGCCATAGACTCAAAGGAGGGAGCGGATAAGCAGATTAAAGAGTACATAGATGAAACTGTCCTCAAGGAAAATGATATGATTAATGTGTTTTCAATCCTTGATATGAAGGCAAGCTTTCAGAGATATATCAGCAAGTTCTATACGATTGGCGGATTCCTCGTTGCCGTACTGGCGTTTATCGGGATAATGAACTTCTTCAATACTACTGCAACATCGGTGCTGAGCAGGAGAAAAGAGCTGGCGCTTTTGGAAGTGGTGGGAATGACGAAGAGACAGCTGTCAAAGATGCTTGTGGCGGAAGGTGCTCTGTATCTGGCGGGCTCATTTATAATTGCCGTTTTAATCATTGTTTTCGGCGCAGAAAACATACTGTCGCATACAGTAGGCGCAGCCTTTTTCTTTAGAATGAAGTTGACGGTGATACCGTGCGTGCTGATGATACCTGTTCTGGCAGTTATAGCATATGCAATACCGAAATATCAGTTTAGGAAAATGAGTAAAGACAGCGTTGTTGATAGGATAAGAATGGATTGAAAAAGAAGAGTTATGTATAATTAATCAAGTGTATATTTATGGCAGAACCGTTGAAGATGGTGACAGAATTCAGAGGTAATTTTTTTGAATGGATGAAATGAGATAAAGATAATGTACGTTCGCTTATTTTGTCAGTTGTATTTTATTATGAATTTGTATTTGATCACTTTCCTACCGACGGGCGATAGGATGAAAAGGCTGCGGCATACAGTAATTCTTTTTAAATGGGAGTCTGTTTTTGAATATATTTGGCTTGAAAATCAGATCGGATTTTTTTAGAGTTCATGCTGTATAACATTGACAAAGTTTTAAGTCGATATATGTGAAAATATTAAATACGAGGCTGATTATTTTTAGTCTCGTATTTAATATTTTTTAAGTTTCATGATTGTTATCCTTTGAAGGGCTCAGCGGGATTCCAAGTCTTTTCATTTTTTGATGAAGAAGAGGTCTGGAGATGTTAAGGAAGTTGGCAGAATGGGTTTTATTATAGTTGAAGCGGCTTAGGACTTGTTCAATGAGCTCCTTTTCTGCTTTCCTTTTCGTTTCTTCTATCAGATTGCCGTTGGAGCTGTAGTCAGGCAGAGACGGTCCTTTTGATGGCGTAAAGAAATTAAAATCATTTAAGGTCAGGATATCTTCTGTTGCGAAATTCATAGCCCGCTCCAGCACATTTTTCAATTCTCTTATATTTCCGGGCCAGTTATATTGTTTTAGCCTGTCTATAACGGCCGGTTCTATACCATTTATTTTAAATCCCAGCTCCATGTTCAGCTGATTGATATAATAATCCGCCAGTTCGTCTATATCTTCCAGGTGTTCACGGAGAGGGGGTATCTCTATTTTTATAACATTAAGACGGTAGAAGAGGTCTTCTCTGAATCTGTTATCTTTCACCATCTGTAGGATATCTTGGTTGGACGCCACGATAACTCTTACATCCACAGGTACAGACTCGTGACTTCCGATGGGCTCTACTTCATGTTCCTGGAGTACTCTTAAGAATTTAGGCTGTATATTCATAGGCATCTGTTGTATTTCATCTATGAATAAAGTACCGTGGTTGGCGTACTCGAACTTACCGATTTTTCCTTCTTTGCTGGCTCCTGTAAAAGATCCCTTTTTATATCCGAAGAGTTCCGATTCAACTAAATTCTCCGGAAAAGCAGAAGCGTTTATCTTAGCCATAGGGTTGTATTTTCTGTTGCTGAGGTTGTGTATGGCGTGAGCTACAAGTTCCTTGCCTGTTCCCGTTTCACCCAATATCAAAACTGTGGAGTTGGATTTTGCCACGGTGGTTATGGATTGACGGAGAGTATTCATAGGTTTTGAAAAACCTATTATATTGTTTATGGTATATTTATTTTGTTCCAGTTTAATTATTTTTTTTTGCAGCTGTTTGAGCTGATCATTAAGAAAGGCATTATAATCGTCGGTAAGCTCCATGAAAACTTTTTCTTCGTTGACAAGATCGTATTCCATAAGTCCGATTTTTTCACCATTATAGATAAGAGGCACATTCATGGAGATTCCCATACCATAATTAGATTTATAAAAAACAATCTGAGGTTTTGTGATATCGGGCGCAAGGTTTTCCAGCATATGGGTATAAGGAAAAACATCAATAACAGGCTTGCCGAATAGTTCTCTTGCCTGATCATAAGTAGGATTTGTGTAGCCGATCAGCTTCATGCACTGTCTGTTCAGGTATCTTATCTTGCCTTCCATATCGATGACAATTATCCCGTAGACTTCGTTAAGATAGAAATCCGGATTGTTTTCAAAATCAAAAGGCGGCTTTTTACTCATATGATCCTCCATAACGACAGATTTTAAGTGTTTTAATAATAAGTCTTATTGTCGGTCATTTTTATAGGGATTGTCAAGAGGTATAGCAAAAGTTTTAGCTGTGGTTAAATTTAATTATGTGTCTTTAATGTATTAAGATGTAAATTATATAAAATTATCTGATGGTTTTTAAGATAAGACTTTCACAGTTTGAATTGTTGACGCTGACTATACAATTTATCCAAAAAGGCTGTAATGTTTTTGTATAGACTGAGATACAGAGTCAAAAGGAATATTTTGTTGATAAAAAGTAAACATAATGGTATAGTAATGCTAATAAACAGAAATTTATTTTTAGTACGGAGGAAAGCGATGTCAGATAAAAAAGATTTGTATGGGTATGAAGAAGAGGATATCATGACTCTTGAATTTGATGACGGAGAAGCTACAGAGTGTGGTATACTGGGAGTTTTTGACGCGTTGGGAAAAGAGTATATAGCTCTGAACCCACTGGGAACAGAGGATGTATATATTTACGGTTATAGAGAATCAGATGAAGAATACGAACTTATAGATATCAAGGATGATGACGAATTCAATAAAGTCGTTGCTGAATTTGAAAAATTGGCAGTAGAAGAAGTTTAAGCTGATATCACAATATGTTGTTATTTACAGCCGGCAGAGGGAGATTTAGTCTATCACCTCTGTCGGTTTTCATGTATAAGGGACAAAAGGTATGGTAATTTAGGCTGAAATATTATAAAATTAAAATATCTATGTTATTTAACCGGAGGTATATATGAAAACTTACGATATTATAATAATCGGAGCGGGAGCCAGCGGTGTGTTTATGTCATATGAATTGGCGAGGCTGGAGACTGATGCAAAGATACTTATGATAGATAAAGGCGCATATCTGCAGAAGCGTCAATGTCCCATCAAGGCCGGAGCTAAGAATTGCCTGAAATGTTCACCATGTCATATAATGAATGGCTATGGGGGAGCCGGCACTCTTTCAGATGGAAAATATAATATAACGACCCAGTTTGGAGGAGATCTTCATAATTATGTGGGCGTGGATAAAGCTTTGGAACTGATGGAATACGTGGATGAGGTTCTCTGCAGCATGGGAGGCTCCGATGCCAAACTTTATTCTACGGCAAGTTCTGAGCTTAAGACTACTGCGCTAAGAAATAATCTTCACCTGCTGGAGGCTAAAGTGAGGCATCTGGGTACTGACAGGAATGTAAGGATATTGGGAAAGATTTTTGATTACTGCAGTGAAAGAATAGAGACTCAATTTTATACTATCATAGAAGATGTAGAGGTTGGAGACGATGGCTTTTTTGTACTTACCACAGATAAAGGTGAGAAGTACAGATGCAAAGATCTGGTAATGGCTACGGGAAGATCAGGATCTAAATGGAGCTCTCAAATATGTGACCAGCTTGGTATAAAACAAAAGAAAAATAGGGTAGATATAGGCGTGAGAGTGGAGCTTCCCGCAGAAATCTTCAAACATATAACAGATGATGTATATGAAAGTAAAATAGTATATAAGACAGATAAATATAATGATATGGTAAGGACCTTCTGTATGAATCCATATGGGGAGGTAGTTGCAGAGAATACAAACGGCATAGTTACTGTAAACGGACACAGCTATGCAGATCCGAAACTCAGAACAGAAAATACAAATTTTGCTTTACTTGTATCAAATAAATTTACGGAGCCGTTTAAAGACAGCAATGAGTACGGTGAATCCATAGCGAGGCTTTCCAATATGCTGGGAGGCGGAGTCCTTCTGCAGAGATTCGGAGACCTTGTTAAAGGAAGGAGAAGCAGTGCCAGAAGAATGGAAAAATGTTTTACAAGACCTACTCTTCAGGCTACTCCGGGAGATCTCAGTTTGGTGATACCAAAGAGACAGCTTGATAATATAATCGAGATGATATATGCTCTTGATAAGATTGCGCCGGGAACGGCTAATGAAGATACTTTGCTTTACGGTGTAGAGGTAAAATTCTATAACTCAAAGATAGATGTGGATGAGAATCTGCAGACTGCTGTGCCGGGACTTTATGCATTAGGTGATGGATCCGGAGTGACCCATTCCCTTTCGCAGGCGTCGGCAAGCGGTGTATATGTAGGAAGAATCTTAGCTGAGAAATATGGAAAGAAGGAATAATAAATGGGAGTATTAGCAGAAAAAGCGGTTGCAAATCATAAGAAAAAGTATAATTGTGCGCAGGCTGTTGCATGCGCCTTTTGCGATAAGCTCGGACGAGATGAAAAAGAAGTTTTTGAAGTTATGGAAGCCTTTGGATTGGGAATGGGTAGTATGGGGACCTGCGGAGCAGTTTCAGCAATGGCTGCGGTCGTAGGCATGGTGGAATCAGACGGAGCTCTTGATGCCCCAAAGACAAAGAAAGACAGTTATAAAGCTATGAAGGCTCTTACCGAAAAATTCAAAGAAAAAAATCAGTCAATCATATGCAAGGAGCTTAAAGGAATAGAGACAAAAAAGATTCTCAGAAGCTGCGACGGCTGTGTACAGGACGCAGCTGAAATATTAGAGGAGTATCTGGCTCAGAAATAAGGAGATGTGGTAATTGAACAGCAGAAAATATAAAGACGTATTATATAAAATGCGGTATATAAACGACCTTCGGGATATGATATATTCCAGCGCTGAACTCTTTGGCAAAAAGCCGGCTTTTCTTGTAAAGGATGTTCCGGGAGGTCCGTACCGTGCGATTTCATATATACAGCTTAGAAACGATATCAATGCGCTGGGAACAAAATTTATTGATATGGGCTTAAAAGGGAAAAAAATAGCGCTCATAGGAGAAAACAGTTATAAATGGGTAGTGACGTATCTGTCGGTTACAAACGGTACGGGAGTTATCGTACCGCTTGATAAAGACCTGACAGAGATAGAAATCGGCAATCTTATAAAGCGGTCCGGCGCAGAAGCTATAGTTTTTTCAAAAAAGATGAAAGAAAAGGTTATGAATGCTCTTAACTCATCGGAAGATATAAGTGCGGCAATGAAAATAAATATAGATGCCGATAATGATGAGGATGACATCATGAGCTGGGAAAAGCTTTTGGCCGAAGGAAATCTGCTGCTTGAGAGTGGTAGCAGAGATTTTATAGATGCAGTGATAGACAGAGAGGCCATGTGTTCTTTATTGTTTACGTCGGGAACTACGGGAATGGCGAAGGGAGTAATGCTTTCCCATAAGAATCTTTCCGCAAATGTATATAATATGTCTAAATACGTTAAGATAAGAGAACCGGGAGGCGGCCTTTCTGTATTGCCTATGCATCATACATACGAACTTACATGTCATGTTTTTACAGGTTTGTATCAGGGAATGTATATCGCTATATGTGAAGGATTGAGATATATACAGCAGAATCTGAAAGAAAGTAAAGCTACTGTAATGCTGGGAGTCCCTGCTGTTTTCGAGACAATGCATAAGAAGGTCTGGAAACAGGCGGAAGCCTCAGGAGCGGCCGGTAAAATGAAAAAAATGATGATGCTGGCACAAAAGACGAGACTTTTTAACAATCAGAAAGTTATGAGAAAAATTTTTTCTCAAATACATATGAGTTTGGGCAATAATCTGGAATTGTTCATATCGGGAGGCGCCGCCATTAATCCGCAGGTCATAAGAGACTATGAGGCTTTGGGACTTCCTATGATACAGGGTTACGGCATGACGGAAAATGCTCCCATAATAGCTGTGAACAGAGACTGCTACAGTAAAGCAGATTCTGTAGGCAAGCCTATGCCGGGTACAGAAGTTAAGATAATAAACAAAGATGCTGACGGAGTGGGCGAGATCATATGCAAAGGGCCATCTGTAATGATAGGATATTACTCTGATCCTGAGGCTACGGAGGAGGTACTTAAAGACGGATGGCTACACACCGGCGACTACGGCAGATTTGATGATGAAGGATTCTTGTACATATGTGGCAGAAAGAAGAATGTTATAGTTACGAAAAACGGTAAAAATATATTTCCTGAAGAGATTGAATATCTCCTTTTGGAGCAGCCGTTTATCGAAGAGGTTGTAGTATATGGGACTCTGGATAAAAAGAATGGCGATATAGCAGTAAAAGCAGAGATCTTCCCTAACTTTGAAAATATTAAAGAAAAAATGGGAGTTTTAAGTGATGGAGCACTTTCTGACGTTATAAAAAACTCTATAGAAGAAATAAACGATAAAATGCCTGCATATAAAAGAGTAAAAAGATTCAAGCTTCGAAATGAAGAGTTTGAAAAGACATCTACACGTAAGATCAGAAGAACAGGCGCTGCTATACGTGAAGATGAAGATTAGGAGGTAATATGGAAAAAAACAGACAGATCAGCGAGAGGAAAAGCAATGAATTGGTATGGGCCGGCAGTCTGATAGAAAGAATAGAAAAGATAGATGATCCTGCTGTAAGATATAAGGACAGCAGACCCATCACAGATATTAAACATATGATAGAGACCAGCGCGGAGCTGTATAATGATAATCCGGCGTTTAGGTATAAGCCGGATAACAACAGTCCTTATAAAACAATCACCTACAGAGAAATGCTGGCTGACGTCAATGGTTTGGGAACGGCTCTTATCGATAATGGCCTTAAAGGCAAGAGAATTGCTGTAATAGGGGAGAATTCCTATCAATGGTCTGTCTCATATCTGGCGGCTGTATGCGGTACCGGTACGGTAGTTCCCTTTGATAAGGAGCTCAGCAGTGATGAGCTTAAGAATCTGGTTATCAGGGCAGACGTGGAATGTGTGATTTTTTCTGATAAATATCAGGAAATTTTTAAGGAGATAAAGACCGAGGGAGATACAAAACTAAAAATTCTTGTTAATTTCAGTCTGAAAGAGAAACAAGAAGAAATTTTTTCGTGGACAGAAATGAAAGAAGCCGGTAAAAAAATGATACAAGCCGGTGACAGGAGGTTTCTTGACGCAGAGATAAATAATGAAGAGATGGGAATACTTCTTTTTACATCAGGAACTACAGGTGCGTCAAAAGGAGTCATGCTTTCTCATAAGAATATTGCTGCAGACCTTATGGCAGCTCCCACAGTTCTGGCTGTTCATACATGGGATATATTTTTCTCAGTACTTCCGCTGCATCACACATATGAATGTACGTGTGGATTTCTGATGCCTCTTTACAAAGGTGCATCTATAGCTTACTGTCAGGGACTTAAATATATAACTAAAAATCTTCAGGAAGTAAAGCCAACTATGTTCTTAGGTGTTCCGCTCATATTTGAGAGCTTGTACAGAACCATATGGAAAAATATAAGAAAGCAGGGGAAAGAAAAGCTTTTGAAGAAGGTGATAAAGCTTAACTCGGCAACCAAGAAAATCGGCATGGATCTGGGAAAGATATTTTTCAAACAGATTACCGATGTATTCGGAGGAAGAATGAGGATGATGATTTGCGGAGGAGCTGCCATCAATCCTGATGTCCTCAATGGACTGAGAGACTTCGGAATACCTGCGGTGCAAGGGTATGGTTTGACCGAATGTGCTCCCATGGGAGCGCTTAATCCTGATACAGCTCCTGATCCGGCATCAATAGGAAAACCTCTTCCTGGGTTTGAAATGAAAGTAGTGGATATAAATGATGAAGGTATAGGAGAATTATGTCTGAGGGGAGAAAATGTGATGTTGGGTTATTACATGATGCCTGAGGAGACTTCTGAGGTAATAGATGAAGATGGATGGTTCCATACAGGCGATCTCGGATATATGAACGACAAAGGATATGCGTTTATAACAGGAAGGAAGAAGAATGTAATAATAACTAAGAACGGGAAAAATGTATATCCTGAGGAGATAGAATATCTGCTGTCTAATATATCATTCGTTCAGGAGTCTTTTGTATTCGGGCAGGACAGCGCAGATGCGCAGGATACAGTTATCGTTGCGGCTATAAAGCTGGATGATGAGGTCGTGAATGAAATCTTAGGAGAGGACTACGATACAGAAGCTGTGAAGAAACTTGTATGGGAGGAAATTGATAAAATAAATGAAGCTTCTCCAGCTTTCAGAAAGATAAGGAAAGTAATCATAAGAAAAACTGATTTTGTGAAGAATACTTCCAACAAGCTTATCAGGTTTGCCGCAGACAATAAAAAGGAGGATTGACATCATGGGCAGACGGAGACGGTATCCGGAGCTGGTTATCGATCTGGAGAAATTAAAACAAAATATAGACAGGATAAATATAAAGTGCAGTGATTTTGGCGTAGAAGTTGCCGGTGTTATCAAGGGGTGTACGGGCCTTGCTGAGTGTGCGGAACAGTTTGCAAGGGCGGGCTGCAGGTTCATTGCTTCATCAAGGCTTGAGCAGCTGGAGCCTCTTAGAAAAACAGGCATTCAGACACCTTTTATGATGATAAGAATACCGATGATCAGTGAAGCTGCTGATGTAGTGAGAATAACAGATATAAGTCTCAACAGTGAGATTGAAGTATTAAAAGAGCTCAATATTCAGGCAGGTCTTCAGGATAAAGAACATCAAGTTATTCTCATGGCTGACCTGGGAGATCTGCGAGAGGGATTTTGGGATAAAGATGATTTAGTGCAGGCAGCGCTTATGGTGGAAAATGATTTTCATAACCTTAAACTTGCGGGAGTTGGTACTAACTTGGGCTGCTACGGTTCTGTGGCTGCCACTCCTGAGAAGTTAGAAGAACTTGTGGAGTGCGCCGAAGCTGTTGAGGCTGAGATTGGCAGGGAACTGGAATTTATTTCAGGAGGAGCAACAAGTACGCTTCCGAGAATATTAGAAGGAAATCTGCCTTCAAGGATAAATATGCTCAGAGTGGGAGAAGGTATATTGCTGGCTAAAGATCTCCAAGATTTGTGGGGTTATGATATGAATTTCATGAATCGTGATATTTTTACTATCAGAGCAGAAGTTATAGAGGTAAAGGACAAGCCAACATACCCGGTAGGAGATATAATGTTTGACGCTTTCGGCAATAAGCCGCAATATGAAGATAAAGGAATAAGAAAAAGAGCGCTTATAGCTTTGGGAAAAGTTGATTATGCTTTCCCCGAGCAGCTGACGGTAAAAGATAAAGGAATCTGTATCATTGGAGCTTCCAGCGATCATACAATTTTAGATGTACAAGATGCTGATAGAGATATAAAGGTAGGAGATGTTATAGATCTTGTACCATGCTATGCGAATCTTGTGTATGTGACGAATTCGCCTAATATTGAAAAGGTATACATATAGCAGAATAATATTATTAAAAAATAATTAGGCAAATAATGCCGGAATACTATGATCTCTGATTATCATTGGTTTTCCGGCATTATATCTTTTTACATAAGTTCTTCAAAACTTTCTATATATCTGTCAGCAAGTTTTTTTATTTCTTCTTTGTTTTCCTTCTCGCTTTCATCGGCCACGGCGATGACATAAAAACCTGCTTCCTTTGCACCTCTCACAGCCAGTACGCCGTCTTCGAAGACCACGGTTTCTTCTTTCGGAGTACCAAGGACCTGCTGTGCGCGGATGAATACGTCAGGGTCTTCTTTTCCCGATCCGGCTTCTTCACATGTGACTATATGAGAAAAGTAGTCTCTTATTCCAAGCCGTGCCAATATTTCGCCGGCTATGTTCTTGTCTGTGGAAGTAGCTATACACATAGCTATCCCTTTTTGTTTGAATCTTTCCAGAATGATAGGAACATATTCTTTTATATCCACACTTGCCAGATAGTCTTCACGGAGAATGGTGTTGAATCCTTTGGCTATTTTTTCTTCTGTCGTAGCGATTGCATATTCTGATTTGAGATAACTACAGAGCTGATCAAGTGTCATGGCTTTGGTTTTTGCTCCCAGATCGGAAGCAGGTGTTTTTCTCAGGGACATTATGTATCTTCCTGCGGCGCCCTGCCACATTTCAGTTGAATCCAGCAGTGTTCCGTCCATATCAAAAATAACTCCGCTTATTTTCATAATTGACGCCTCCTTGTATATACTACTATAAGCACCTTTACAATACCATTAGGAAAGCCGCTTGTCAATGATTTCAAAGGGCTGCAATCGTTGACAAGCGTATGGTTTTAAAGTATAATAATTCGATACGACAATTGGTCGAAAGGAGATTTACCAAACATGACAGAGAACATGAACGAGGAGATTTTATTAACCAAAGAGGGATATGATAAGATAGTTGCCGAGCATGAGGAGCTTGTATCCGTTAAGAGGGCAGAGGTTGCCGAGAGGATAAAGGAAGCTATCTCATACGGAGATATTTCTGAGAATGCTGAATATGATTCGGCTAAGAATGAACAGGCAGAGCTTGAGGAACGTATCCATAAACTGGAAACTATGATCAGAAAGGCCAAGATTGTTCAGGATGAAGATGTAAAAGGGGATGTTGTAAACGTAGGCCTTAAAGTCGTTGTAAAAGATTTAGACAGCGGAGCCGAGGAACAGTTCTCAATCGTGGGAGCTACGGAAGCCGATCCTTTTGAGGGTAAGATATCAAACGAGTCATCAGTGGGACACGCTCTCATAGGACACAAAAAAGGCGAAAAAATCGCAGTGGAAGTTCCTGACGGAGTTATCAATTACGAAATAGTAAACATAATAAAATAAACGGAAGCAAGTTACAGAAAGAGGTGTTTTGATGCATTGGGCGGAAAAAATAGCGGATAAGATCATCAAGAGGAATCCTGATAAAGAGGAGTATGTTTGTGCGGCGGGAATCAGCCCGTCGGGATCTATCCATATCGGAAATTTCAGAGATATCGCAACGAGTCTGTTTGTTGCGAAGGCTTTGGTGAAAAAGGGCAAGAAAGCGCGCCTTCTTTTTTCATGGGATGAATACGACAGATTCAGAAAAGTTCCGGTTAATGTCAAAGCTGTTGATCCCGACAATGAATTCGAGAAGTATATAGGACTTCCGTATACGTCAGTTCCTAATCCTTTTGAGACGCAACATGCCAATTATGCCAAGTATTTTGAGGCGGAATTCATGGATTCCATTAAAAAGTTCGGTATAGAGATGGATTACAGGTATCAGACTGATATGTACACATCAGGCAAATATAAAGAAGATGTTATCGAAGCCATCAAAAAGAGAAAAGAAATCTTTGATATTCTTGACAGCTTTCGTACACAGGACGCTGAGGAAGGGGAGAGAGATGCGTATTTCCCTGTAAGCATATTCTGTCCGGAGTGCGGAAGAGATACTACGAAAATAATATCTGTTTCCGATGACTGTACTGTAGCCGAATATGAATGTGAATGCGGGCATAAAGGTACTTTTGATTTTGCCAAAGAATTTAACTGCAAACTTGCATGGAAGATAGACTGGCCTATGAGATGGAGATATGAAGGCGTTGATTTTGAGCCGGGCGGTAAGGATCATGCGAGTCCGGGGGGAAGCTACGAAACAAGCAGCGTCATATCGAGAAAGATATTCGGCTTTGAACCGCCGATGTTTCAGGGTTATGAGTTTATCGGCATTAAAGGATCTACAGGGAAGATGTCGGGTTCGTCGGGTTTGAATCTTACACCTGAAACACTATTGAAGATATATGAACCGGAAGTGATCCTATGGCTTTATTCTAAAACGGATCCTAAAAAGGCCTTTGATTTCTGTTTTGATGAGGGTATACTGCGTCAATATTTCGAGTTTGATAAAATGTATAACGAATACATGGAAGGAAAGGCAAATGAACATAACAGTTCTGTTATTGAATACAGTCTCATAGAAGGAAGATCGATAAAGACTGTTCCTATGGGACTTTTGGTGCAGCTTGGCTCTATAGTGGATTTTAACGTGCCTATGATGGAGACTGTCTTTGAGAAGATAGGAACTCCATACAAATATAAAGATTTTGATACGAGACTTGAAAGAGCTAAATACTGGTTGTATCAGTGCGCTCCCGAAAGTGCCAATAAATTGAGAGGCTGGAGAGACTGGGATCTTTATAACACACTTTCGGATGAAGAAAAGAAAGAAATCTCGCTGCTTTATGATTACATTAAGGCCGGAGATTACGATCTTGATTCACTCAATACCAAACTTTATGATATACCTAAGGAGGTTTTCGGAGCAGATGTGGAAAATCTCAAAAAAATTCAGGGACAGTTCTTTAAGAATGTGTACAGGCTCTTGATAAGTAAGGAGAGAGGTCCTCGTCTCTACTTGTTTTTATATGCAATAGACAGAGAACGATTCATGCACCTGCTTGATTTCAGTTTCCCTAAGACAGAAGAAGAGGAGGCTCTGGAAAAAGCAGCCATGGAAGCAGAGAAAGAACCTGAAAAAGAAGTCAAGGTCTACGGTGAGCCTGATGAGGTGCAGCCTATAGTAGAACCTGAAATAAATGTTGATCAGTTCTTTGCTATGGATTTGAGGGTATGTAAAATATTAAAATGTCAGGAAATAAGAAAAGCCCATAGTAATTATAAGCTGACACTCTTTGACGGTCTCAGAGAAAGAGTGATAGTTTCCAGTATAAAGAACGACTATAAGCCGGAAGAACTGGAAGGAAAGAAGATTATAGTAGTAGCAAATCTTGCGCCTGCAAGGCTTACGGGGGTTACAAGTGAGGGAATGCTTCTGGCAGGTACAAACAATGCTTGCGGATGCCAAGTAATCTTTGTAGACGACATCATTCCGGAAGGCACGAGGATTTGCTAACGATTTGGTGATTCAGTGATATGATTAGGAGAGAGAAAGATGAAGGATGTTGAGGTAAAAAGCCTTTATAGAGAAAGCCTGCTGCATGCAGACAGTGAAATCACTGTAAGCGGGTGGGTAAGGACTAACAGAGGCTCGAACAAATTCGGATTCATAGAACTGAACGACGGCAGTTTCTTTAAGTCGGTACAGGTTGTATATGAAGCTGAGTTTCTCGATAATTTTGAGGAGATTGCAAAAGCTCCTATTTCGGCGGCTCTTAAGGTGACGGGAACATTTGTCCTTACACCTGATGCCAAACAGCCTTTTGAGATAAAAGCTAAAAAAATAGTGATAGAAGCAGGTTCCGATCCGGATTATCCTTTGCAGAAAAAAAGGCACAGTATGGAGTTTCTGAGAGAAATAGCTCATTTAAGACCGAGGAGCAATACTTTTTCAGCGGTGTTTAGAGTTAGATCCATGGTGGCTTATGCCATTCATAAATTCTTTCAGGACAAGAATTTCGTTTATGTCCATACTCCTATAATAACAGCCAGTGACTGTGAAGGAGCAGGCGAGATGTTCAAGGTTACAACTCTTGATATGAATGATCTGCCTAAGGGTGATGACGGCAAGGTAGAATACAGCGATGACTTTTTCGGAAAGGAAGCGGGACTTACGGTAAGCGGTCAGCTTGAAGCGGAGACTTTTGCGCTTGCTTTTAGGAATGTATATACATTTGGACCTACATTCAGAGCAGAAAATTCCAATACTGCAAGACATGCTTCTGAGTTCTGGATGATAGAACCGGAAATGGCATTTGCCGAGCTTGCTGATAATATGGATACTGCTGAGGCCATGATGAAGTATATAATAAACTATGTCATGGAAAACGCGCCTGAAGAAATGGAGTTTTTTAATAAATTTATAGATAAAGGTCTCATTGATAGGCTAAGTAATATAATAAATTCTGATTTTGAAAGGATATCTTATACTGAAGCTGTAGATCTTCTGCAAAAATCAGGAGAGCAGTTCCAGTATCCTGTGCAGTGGGGGATAGACCTTCAGACAGAACATGAGAGATATTTGACAGAAAAAATATATAAGAAGCCTGTATTTGTTACTGACTACCCTAAAGAAATAAAGGCTTTCTATATGAGGCTTAATGATGACAATAAAACTGTAGCAGCTTGCGATCTGCTTGTTCCGGGCGTTGGAGAAATAATCGGAGGAAGCCAGAGAGAAGAACGTTACGATGTTCTTAAGGAAAGAATCGAAGAAATCGGAATGACAGAGGAAGACTACTGGTGGTATATGGATCTCCGTAAGTATGGCGGAGTGAAGCATTCAGGCTACGGACTGGGCTTTGACAGAATTATCATGTATATAACAGGGATGGGTAATATCAGAGACGTTCTGCCGTTCCCGAGGACACCTAAATCTGCTGAGTTTTAGTGAAATGAATATGCATAGGAAGCTTTTGTTCCTATGCATTTTTTTATATGAGCAGGGCTTTTAGATGCGCTTTTGCTCCATTAGGAGGATTAATTATGAAATTGAAAAATTTGCTGTTGGTTGTCAGCAATATAGAAAGGTCAAAAAAGTTTTACGGTGATATTTTTGGTCTTAAGCCTGTTTTAGATTTTGATGGCAATGTGGTGATGACAGAAGGGCTGGCTCTTCAGGACAGACAGATATGGGAAAAGCTGATAGAAAAGAAAGTGGTTTTTGGAGATGCTAATGCCGAGCTGTATTTTGAAGAAAATGATATTGATGGATTTCTCGAAAGGCTGGAGGATTATCCGGAAGAGATAAAATATCTGAACAGGGTGAAAGAACACCATTGGGGTCAGCGTGTTGTGAGGATATATGATCCGGATGGCCATGTTATAGAAATCGGAGAGTCTATGGATTTTGTTGCCAAGAGATTTTTTGGATCAGGAATGACAGTTGAAGATGTTGCAAAGAAAACTCAGATGCCTCTTGAGTATGTCAGGTATATCTGTGAAAATGCGAGATAAGGTGAGATGCTGTGATTTAAAGCGAATGCCACCATTTTCATGGAGGTAATGATATGAAATTTTCCGAAAAACTGAAATACTTAAAGAAAAAATGAATATTCTCAGGAACAACTGGCGGAATTGATTAATGTTTCCGCAGGTTATCACGAAATAGAAGAATTTTATTCGCATAGTAAACTTGTTACAAAGAAATTCATGTATTCGAGTAAAATGAAATATTCACTTGCGTAACAGACGGATAATAGCTATAATATAAAAAAATGCTTTCTAGGGTTCCGATTTGCGTTTGCAGCAAGTGCTGGTCCGAGAGGAAGCTGCCTCAAAAGAGGGACACGGAGGGATAAAAGCCCGGGAGAAGTATTCTGCTTTTCCCGGGTTTTTCAGTTTAATAGGAGGAAAGGTATATGAAGAAAGATAATAAAACGGCGTGGATATGTTTGGCTGCCGCAGGGCTTATAGAAATAATATGGGCGTATTTCATGAAACAGTCTCATGGTTTTACAGTCCTTGTGCCTTCAATAGTAACTATAGCATTTCTTATACTTAGCTTTTTTCTGTTGGAAAGAGGTATACGGACATTCGGTATAGGCATGTCATATGCGATTTTTACTGGGATAGGGATAGCCGGAACTACGGCAATCGGTATAATTTTGCTTGATGAAATACTGAGCGTGGCAAAAGTTATGTCTCTGCTGGTGCTGATAACCGGAATAATAGGGCTGAAATTTTGTGAGGAAGATGAAGGTGAGCAGCAATGATGTGGATAGTATTAGTATGCGCTTCTTTCTGTGAACTGGGATTTACCGTTTGTATGAAATTGTCTGACGGATTTAAGAATAAAAAGTTTACAGTGCTTACAGTTTTCATAACAGGGCTCGGGATATTCCTACTGTCGGTGGCTACCAGAACTCTGCCTCTGGGGATAGCATATGCTGTCTGGACAGGGCTTGGGACTGTATTTACAGTTCTGTTTGGAATTTTGGTGTTCGGAGAAAGCAGAGATAAGAAAAAAATATTTTTTATACTGCTGGTAATTGCAGGAGTTATAGGTCTGAGGCTGTGTGGGTAAAAAAACATTGACAAAAAATAGCAACAGTTATAGCATAGGTATATAAATGAATATTTCAAGTTAGACATATATCGGAAGCCGGTGAGAATCCGGCACTGTGTCTCAGCAACCGTGATATTTACGAAAGGACAGGCTATGTAGTTGTATGACTGCAAGGCAAGTCACTGAAGCGGAAGTTTCGGGAAGACGTCTCAGTAGGTTTTGGAGAATTATTATGTTCGGGATGGCTCCATGATAAGGATTAAGTCGGTAGACCTGTCAGCTTGATGCGTAAGTCTTCTGAGGTGAGACGGAGTATATCGTTAAAAATTGAGCAGCGCATTACGGCAAAATTCAATTATTATTTTTTGTGTAAAAATGTGAGGATTTATATCTGCTCAGTTTTGTGTTATGTATATTATCGTAAAGCGCCCTCGGAAAGGACGCTTTTTATTATGCGTTAAATAGGAGGAAAAGTGAGAGTAAAGAATAATAAGAAACTACTTAATATCATTATGGTGATACTGATAGCTGTCATAGCGTTTTGCGGTTTTATGACTGTTGCAGGTATTAAGGGCTGGTTCGGAGCTCAGAGAAGTTATGCGAAAGCAGATGATGTGACAGGTGTAGTGAATGTCAAAAGAGACGGTATATCATATACACTTGAAAATAAAGCTGCTTTGCGTACAGATGATATGATTGAGACAAGATCAAGCTCCGGTGCGTCTGTAGAAGCAGGGGAAAACACAGTTTACATGGCGGAGAATACAAGAACCGGGCTGGATGGGCTTGATGAGGAATCTTTGTCTATAGAGATGGACAGCGGAGAGCTGTTTTCCATACTTAACGAAGGTTCACAGTTTGATGGGATTACAGCCGGAGAATGTGAAATATCGTCTGACGATGCTGTATTTTCTGTAAATATGCAGACAGGATCTACAGGAATAAAAGTTTTTAAGGGGTCTGTCGAAATAAAGACGCAAAAAGCTGAAGAAACGGTAAAAGAAGGGAAAACAGCAGATATTGTAAAGTCAGACATATCAATATCAGATCTTGAAGCGGAATCCCTTAATGATTTTAATATAGATAAGGCTCTGATAGCTGATAAAGACGGACATCATCTTTGCTTCAGCAAAGATGATATTAATAAAGTTACTGCCGGTAGAAAAAAGCAAATAGAAAAGACTGAGAAAGAAGAGGAAGATCATAAGAGAGAAGTCATAGAAGCAGGAGAAAAGGGTCTGTCCTCAGACTCTAAGACATCGGGTATCAGTGAAAAGATAAATACCTGCACTATACAGATAAGATGCGACTCTATACTCAGCAATATGGAAAGTCTCAAAGCCGGAAAGGAGAGATTCGTGCCTTCAAATGGAGTAATACTGGCTTCATCTGCAGTTGAGTTCAGAGATGGAGAAACAGGTTTTGATGTGCTGAAAAGAGCCTGCAGCTCAGCCGGAATTCAGCTGGAATATTCATATACGCCTGCGTATGGCAGTTATTATATAGAAGGGATAAATAATCTTTATGAGTTTGACTGCGGCAGCAGATCAGGCTGGATGTATACTGTCAATGGCTGGGCGCCTAATTACGGATGCAGCTCTTACGAAATGAAAAAGGGCGATGTAATAGTCTGGAATTATACGTGCAATGGGATATAGCACTTAGAGATGGGAAGAAGATATATTGGAGGCAAGAAATGAGTGAGAGAAGAAGAAAAGGTAAAAGTTTAGGAGCAGTATTGATTCTTATGATGCTGTTCACTTCTCTGATGCCGTCATGGGCATATGGTGGGGAGATATCTTCATCAGATCCGACAGTTATCAGCAGGGAAATGGGGACAGCAGCGGAACCGAAAATAGAGAAGGATATTCCAGAAGAGGAAATCTCATATGAAAAAGGAGAAAAAGCAGAGCTTCTTTGTATTGAGGCATCATCTTCAGATGGAGGAAATATTTCGTATCAGTGGCAGCAAAGTACAGATGGAAAGATTTTTTCTGATATAGAAAATTCCATTGAAAAGGAATATCTTCCGGACACTGATACTGCGGGAAAAACGTATTATAGAGTTACAGTGACAAATACTTTGGGCGAAAGCAAAGCTTCAGCAGAGAGCAAGACAGTTCTCGTAACGGTGATCCAAGACGAAGAATCGGCAAAAATAGGGGATGCGGCAGTAAAGACGGCGGAAATAAACGATTCGGAACCTGCAGGCAAAGGCACCGAAACGGAGCCCTATGAGATTGAAAATGCTTCTCAGCTTCGGTGGTTTGCCGAGAAAGTAAACGGCAGCGCCAAAAAAAGTACATCCGAGTTATGCGCAGTACTGGAAGAGGATATAGATATTTCAGATAAGGAATGGATTCCTATAGGCCAGACTGTCAATACATACAGTGATTATGTGATTTACGGCGGGACATTTGACGGAAACGGAAAGAAAATTACAGGCCTTAATATCAATAACGATAAAGCTTATCAGGCATTCATAGGATATGCCAAGGGCGCAACTGTAAAAAACCTCACACTAAACGGGAGTGTTACTACAAGCACATCCGGCACCAGCTATGCTGCCGGTGTAATCAGTTATGGGGAGGCTTTTAGCATTGAAAACTGTGTAAACAATGTGAATGTCACAGCTGTTAGTAAGGGATATGCTGCAGGCATTGCTTCAAGAGCAGGAGCAGGCAGCAGCATAGTATCATGTACAAATAACGGTAAAATATCAGGCTGCGGAGATTACGTGGGAGGAATAACGGCGACAGCCATGGGCGCTGATATCTCCAATTGTTTCAATAATGGTCAAATAGTAAACAAAGGTAAGCCGAGTTCATATGCATACTGCACAGGAGGAATAGCAGGTGGGGCATCCAGCAGTTCAGTTATTTCTATGTGCGGCAATACGGCGGGCATAACGAGTACATTGAAACGCACAGGCGGTATTTCCGGAAGTCTTGACGGAACTATTGAAAAGTCTTTTAATACAGGGAATATAACAGGGATATACGGAGTCGGCGGTATTTTAGGCGATTCGGCAGGAAAATCATCAACAGTTGAATCATGCTATAACTCAGGCAGTATCAAGGGGATTTCTCCTGTTAATGATTTCAATGATACTAATGCTAAAGGAATAGGAGGAATAGCAGGTGGAGTATCCGGCGTCAGCTATAGTTTAGATGTTAAGCATTGTTATAATACGGGGAATGTAAGTAAGGATACTAATGTTTCCGATGTAACATGCGGCGGCGTGATAGGAAACAGCAGCGGCAAGAATTATAGCGGAACTTCCACAACAGGACTTGCAAAAGCAGAGAGCTGCTATTACCTTGAAAGTGCATGCGATCAAGGAGATGGTTATTCTCAGGATACAAAAGGGATTTCATCTAAAACATCCGGTGAAATGAAGTCTGCGGACTTTGCTGCGGAACTTGGAGGGAATTTTGCCGTAGATCCGGATGGGGGAATGCCGATATTGGGATGGCAGGACCCCAATTCACAGTATGCAGTAAAGTTTATTATCAATCCTGCAGAAGCCCACTTGACAGTGGAAGACTCGGCAGGAAAAATCGTAGATCCGTCTGAAGGCGACTCAAATATTTATTATCTAAAAAACGGTAATTACAGTTATACGGTATCATGCGATGAGTATGATACTGTAAGCGGAGAATTTACCGTTGCTTACGGAGGGCAGGAGATAAGTGCAGCTTTGCAGGTGAAAAAATATGATTATGTATTTGAAACAGAGCCTGAGGATATACAGCTTGCGGTCAGAGATAAGGATGGCAGGGAACAGACTCCGATGGCAGACGGAAGGACTTACAGTCTGCCTAAGAGCGGAAACCCTTATCAATACGAAGCGAAGGCATATGGATACACTTCAAAGAGCGGATCTTTTAATGTAAAGGGAAATAAAGATTCAGACAAAAAGATCATATCTCTTGTGAAGCAGCAGACATATAAAGTATCAATACCTTTTGTCAAAGAGACAGGAGGGCAGGCTTCTGATACTGTTATAACAGTGGCAAGCAAGGAATATCCGCAAACAGTTATCACTGCAGAGAAAGACGGCAGTTTTTCATTGCCTAACGGGAATTATACTTATAGGGTATCGAGTGCCGGATATAAATCTGTAAGCGGAGAGTTTACGGTGAACTATGCGGATCTGACAGTGGATGAAGCATACCTTGTCATACAGACTGTATGGGACGGAGAAACAACTGATGAGCCGTCTAAAGACAAAGACGGAGTGTATCTTATAAGTACGTCTGACGAACTCATGTGGTTTAACAAAGAAGCGGATCTCAAAGCTTCTGCTAAGCTTACGGCGGACATAAGGATAAATGAATCTGTAAACGTAGACGTAGGCAGCAGTATATATGAATGGACTCCTAAAGGTATATCAAGCAGCAAGGCGTATACAGGTACTTTTGATGGAAACGGACATACTGTTTCGGGTTTGTATATCAATAATAAGGCGCTGTCAAATACGGGATTTTTCGGATATGTGGGAGCAGGCGGAGAAGTGAAGAACCTGACGATTTCTGACAGTATCATCATGTCATCGGCAAATTATGTGGGAGCCGTTGCAGGGGATTCTAAAGGAAACATCACAAACTGCCATACTACATCATCTGTATCAGTCAGCGGAAAAGGATATATAGGGGGAATAGTAGGAGAGCTGGACAGCAACATATCAGTTTCTAAATGTTCTAATCTGGCCAAGGTAGCAGCAACGGGAAATTATGCAGGTGGTATAGCCGGCCGCGTATACTCCAATGCCAGTGAAGCTCTTACTGATTCATATAATGCAGGCAGCGTTGAAGGCGCCAGCTTCGTTGGAGGAATAACAGGAAGCCTATATATGGGAGGAACTGTTGAGGGCGTATATAGCATAGGGTCTGTAAAGGCATCGGCAGAAGCAGGAGTTGCCGGAGGTGTTGTAGGAGAATTCAGATATGGACATATAAAGAATGCATATTCTGCAGGCTCTGTCAGCACTGCGGCAGTAGGCAATGCCGGCGGCATAGCGGGGAGTCTGGGATATAAACCGGAATCAGTTGACAGAGTATATTATCTTGACTCAACAGCAGAAGAGGCTGTGGGAAAAGAAGGCGATTATGCTATTCAAAACGGCAGTATTCTGCCTAAGACATCTGATGAACTGAAAGTCCTCACATGTGGCGTGGAAGAATCAGAGCTGGGTGAATTATTTACTGCTGATAAAGAAGGCATAAACAATGGCTACCCGGTTCTTTTATGGCAGACGGATAAGACCGCAACAGATCCTGACGGACCTTCTCCTTCGGAAGACGGATGGGACGGAACTGCATCAGAACAGGCACCTGAACAGATAGAGGGCGTTTATCAGCTTGAATCACCGGGAGATTTGAAGTGGTTTGCAGATTCTGCCGAAAATACCCCTGATATAAAAGGTGTCCTGACTGAAGATGTGGATCTTAATAATCAGCCGTGGGAACCTATTGGAGGAAACCGTGAAGAAAAAGCTTTTCTGGGAATGCTGGACGGAAACGGATATACTGTAAACAATCTTTATATAAAAGGAGGCAGCGGAGCCGGGCTGATTGCCTATAATAAAGGAAGCATCAAAAATGTCATTATATCAGGCTTGATCAAAAATGCCGATAACAGCGGAGCGGTAGCAGGATATAACGAAGGATTGATATCAGAAGTGATATCCAATGTAACCGTATCCGGCGGCAATTATACATCAGGTATATCCGGCGTCAATTTAAAAGGCGGAACCATAATAAAGTGTACGAATAACGGAAATGTTTCAGGAGGTTCATATGTGTCCGGGATAACTGCCTCAAACAAGGGCGGCAGTATATCGGAATCAGTAAATACCGGACTGGTGACAGCAACAGGGACATTTGCTGCAGGTATAGCTGCAGACAATACCAATGATAAAGATTTTGATGGAAATATAAGCAGATGTGTCAATAGCGGACACATTATAAGTACTGCAAAAAGTAGGTCTGCTTTTGTAGGAGGTATAATAGGCCGCAATGACAGTAATGTATTGTCTCTTTATAATACCGGAAATGTAGTGAGCCGAGGAAGCGGAGTAGGCGGCTGTGTGGGAATAAACACTGTAGGATCTAAGGCAGAAAAACTGTATAGCATAGGCGATGTCAGCGGGGCTTATCAAGAGACTGAAAGCAGCGAGGAATTTCGCGTAGGCGGAGCCGTAGGAGAAATGGTCAGTGGTGTAAGTGAAGCTTATTATTTGAACCTTCTCGATATCGCAGCAAGCGGATCCAACGGAGGAGAAGCAGTTCCTCTTGCAGAGATTCTGATCAAGGCAGAGTCTCTTACGGAAATGACAGATTTAAAAAAGACAATAGATGGATCTTTAACGCTTCCGAAGTCCATATGTGTAGGCGATACTGTAAGGGCTTCTTATAAGAGCGGAAACAGTAAAGAGCCTATCTTTGTATGGTATCGTGACTGGAGTGGAGAGCAGGAGGTGTTGGCTGTTTCTGATACATATACTATACCTAATGAACTCGTAGGAACAAAGGTATATGCTAAATGTATGGACAACAGTCTGTCAGGAATAGTAAAGGGGAAATCAGAAGAAATAGAAGGATTCACCGGGACTGCGAAAATAAACGGATATGCGGTAGAGGGGCATAAGCTCACGGTAAAATATTCAGGAAGTGAATCTGCCTCTGCTTTGAAATATCAATGGTATAGAGGAGCTAAAAAAATAGAAACAGCGACAGAAGAAAGCTATCTGCTGACAAATGAGGATCTGGGAAAAGATATAAGTGTTATCGTGTCAAGTAAAAATATGCCGGGTGAAATAACAGCAAAAGCAGGCACTGTCAAAACTGCTGAAGATGCAGGTATATGGCCGGAGAGCCAGTGTGATGAACCTTCATTCAAGGGAGGCGTATATGAGATTTCCAGTGAAGCCCAGCTGAAATGGTTTGTCAATAAAGTAAACGGAGGAATGACCTCTGCAGATGCGCAGCTTATACAGGATATAACGCTGACAGGAGAGACATGGTATCCTATAGGAAATAACAGTAATGATCCATATTCTGGAGCATTTGACGGCAAAGGCAAAAAAATAACAGGATTGGTTATATCAGCGGCAAAAGATGATCAGGGACTGTTTGGCAGCATAGATGGGAAGGGAACGGTGAAGAACCTGAACCTTTCAGGCAATATAAAGGTCAGTGGCTCCGCATCAAATACAGGAGGGATAGCTGGATATACCGAAGGAAAAATCGTAGGATGCACATTCTCGGGAAGCATAGAAGGCATCAGTGAAGTAGGCGGAATAGCCGGACAGCTGGGACTTAACGGAAAAATAAGTCAGTGCAGGAATTCGGCGGCATTGACCGGCAAAGAACGTATAGGAGGAATAACAGGTACGGTTGCTTACGGTACTGTCAGTCAATGTATCAATACAGGTCAGGTAGGAATAAGCGGGACATCTTCTTATGTAGGAGGAATTTCGGGGGTCATGACTAATTATGCTGTAGTGGAGGCAAGTTATAATACTGCAGCAGTGAAAGGAAGTAAATATAAAGGCGGAATAGCCGGAGAAGCGACGGTTTGTGCGGCTCCTCAAGGTTGTTACAATATCGGTGAAGTAGAATCGGGAGCATATTCGTATGGCGTGTTGGGAAACATTTCAGGAACCGAATATATAACGCAGACAACAGGCAGTTATTATCTTGCGGAAGATGAAAGTATGGCTACAGATAAAACTGCCACGGGAGTAAGCTCTTCCGGAATGAAAAAAGACAATTTCATTACTTTGCTTAACAATCAGGTAGGAAGCAGATATTTCGTATCAGATTCAAAAGGATTGAATGAAGGATATCCTGTATTGCAGTGGGAATTGACAGGAGCTTCTGAAGGAGGTTCATCAGGGGAGGAAGAACCTCAGCCGGGAGAAATAAAAGTCAGCATAACTCTTATAGGTGATACGGCTCATGGTCCTAATGTACAGCATGAAAAATATTATGACTGGATAGAGAAAAAATCGTATACTCTGAAATTGGGATCAACTGCATTGGATTTGTTTAAAACGGCTATTAACGATGCAGGGATGGAATATGAGATGAGCGGCAATAGTTATGTATCGGCTATATACGATCCTGAAACCGGCATAAATTTGGCAGAGCTTACCAATGGTCCGCGAAGCGGATGGATGTATACTATAAACGGTAAATTCACTGATTATATGGAAGCTGTCACTTTAAAGGACGGAGATGATATGAGGTTTTTCTATGTTGATGATTACAGTGAGATTGACTGGGATGGAGACAAAACACCTCAGGAGTCTGCGGATGAAGTAGAAGCTCTCATAGACAGTATACCTGATGTGGATAAATTGATCTTATCAGATGGAATTCTGGTAGATAAGGCAGACAGCGCTTATAATTCTCTGAATGATGAGGCGAAAGCACTCGTTTCATCTGCAGCCAAAGCAAAGCTTGAAGCTGCTGTTTTAAAAATAAATGAGCTTCGAAAAGAAAACCAAGAGTCTATAGATAAGATATATGCAGATACAGGAGATACTTTGCTTGATAAAGCGAACCAATACAGTCTGACTGTCGGAGCGTCTCACGGTGACTGGGCGGCTCTTGGACTTGCCAGGGCAGGTGTAATTACTGAAAGTGTTTCAGAACAGTATAGCCAAAATGTAATTAAATATGTCAGAAAAAAGGGCAGCGCCAAACTTCACAGTACTAAATCCACTGACAATTCCAGAGTGATACTGGGCCTTACGTCAATAGGTAAAGATGTTACAGATGTAGCAGGTTATAATTTACTGGAGCCTTTGGCAGATCTGGATTACGTGAATGAACAGGGTATTAATGGTCCGATCTGGGCACTTATAGCGCTGGATTCTTACGACTATGACGTACCTGACGCACCTGAAGGAAAAGTACAGACAACCCGTGATGCACTGATAAGCTGTATACTGGACGCGCAGCTTAAAGACGGAGGATTTTCGGCAGGAGAAAAAGATACGGAAGTTGATATAACAGCGATGGCATTACAGGCTCTGGCTCCGTATTATGACACTGATAATAAAGTGAAGGCTGCTGTAGATAAAGCATTGGGCAGGCTTTCGGATATGCAGGGAAGTGACGGTAAGTTCAGAGCTTATGGCACCGCCAACGCAGAGTCAAATGCTCAGGTTATTGTAGCTCTCACGAGTCTTGGCATTGATCCGGCAGACGATGGAAGATTTATTAAAAACGGAAATAGTGTGATGAATGCGCTGTTGTCTTTCTACAGTAACGGCAGCTTTATGCATACTATGTCAAGCTCTGTCGCGGAAAACGGTATGGCTACCGAACAGTCATATTATGCGCTGGCATCGTATTACAGATTAAAGGGAGGAAAGACGAGCCTGTTTGATATGACTGACGTTAAAGAAATGACAAAGATAGAAGAAAAAGGTTTTGCCGAAGAAAATCAAGCATCTGAAAATAAAAATACCGCCGGCGCTGAAAAGAAGGCTTCAGGAAAAACTAAGAGTGTGAAGGCCAAGCTTACGACTGTAGAACAGGTGATGAGCATGATAGAAGCAGTTTTGAATCCTGATGATCCTGATAAGGCTTTGCCTTCAGATTTGTCAAAGCTCACGGAGCAACAGCTGGATTTAATAATAGAGGCATATAACGCATACGACTCACTAAGTGATGACGAGAAACTTCTTGTAAAGAATTATACAGAATTTAAAGAGCTTCTTGATAAGCTTGGGAAAGTACTGCACAAAGATTTGCAGACTGGTATAATGGCAGAAGATATACAATGGCATTATCGTCTTGTGGTAAAAGAAACAGATTTTGATAATGATACTACTGACAGCATAAGACGTATTCTGAAAGAGGATTCAGATATTCTTAAAACATATGATATATATTTTGAAGATCTTTTGACAGGAAACCAATATGAGCCTTCAGACCTTGTAAAAATAAAAATTCCAAAGCCCGATATGAAGGATTTTGATTCTACAGTGATCGTACATGTGGATGATGGAGGAGATATACAATTTATAAAATGTGAAGAAAAGAACGGATATATAGTATTCAAATCTCAGGATTTTTCACTGTATGCTGTGGCAGGTGTTGAAGGTTCGTGGAATGATCTTTTTGGTGTGGGTACGTTGGCTGTATATCATATGGCATGGATAATAGCTGCAGCTATAGCTGCCTTCGCTTTGACCACCTTGATTATAGTAAAAAAGAGAAACAAGCATGGTGATTCATAATATCTTGAAAAAACGACGTCCAACTGATATCATATGTTGGTATACGGAATCGGGAGAGGATGAAAAATGTTTTTTAACAATAGTGGCTGTGAGTATTTCCCATGTCATGAAGTAGAAGATAAAGAAGATTTTAATTGTCTGTTCTGTTACTGTCCTCTGTATACTCTGGGAAGTAAGTGCGGCGGGCAGTTCATATATTTGGACAATGGGATGAAAGACTGCAGCGCGTGCCTTATTCCTCACAGAAGGAATTCATATGAATATATAAAAAGCCATTTCAGTGAGCTTGCCGAGCTTGCTGAAAGAAATAGATAATAGAAAAATATGGTATATATATGACAGATCACAGAGATACCTTTTCAACATATAGCCCGGCAGTGAATTTCATGTTTTTTGCAGGAGCTGTCGTGATGGGGATGTTCCTGATACATCCCCTTTTTCTGGTATGTTCTGTGATTTTGTCTTTAAGTTATTGTTTTATTGTAAATGGTAAAAAAACAATAAAATTGGCAATAGGACTTATCCCGGTTTTTTTCGCAGTATCCTTGCTGAATCCTGTGTTCAATACAGATGGTGTTAAAATACTATTTACTTATTTTGCGGGAAGGCCATATACATGGGAAGCTCTTTGCTATGGCATGGCAATAGGCGCTATGTTTATAACTATAATGCTCTGGTTTGCGTGTTATAACAAAGTAATGACCAGTGATAAATTCATGTATATTTTTTCTCATATGATTCCTTCTGTTTCACTGGTACTCACGATGGTTTTAAGGCTTATACCCGGATACAGCAGAAGGCTCATGCAGATTTATTGGGCTCGCAGATGTACAGGTAAATCCGGGGAAGGCATGTATATGTCAAAACGTCTGAGAGAAGGGATGACTATTGTTTCAGCCCTTGCCACGTGGTCTCTGGAAGGCGGCGTAATCACTGCTGACAGCATGAAAAGCAGGGGATATGGGTGCGGAAGGCGAAGCAGCTTTTCAAATTATTCTTTTGAGGTTAGAGATAAGATTATGGTTATATTCATGGCAGTTCTTATGTCAGCTGTTGCAGTCAGTTGTTGGCTGGGAGCGGCAGATGTGGTATATACGCCTGATATTTTTATCAGCAGTCTCAGTTCTTTTGAATCTGCTGTCGGTATGGGTTCTTACTGTATATTTTTGTTTATTCCCACTGGGGTCAATATTATGGAGGCAGTTAAATGGCGCATTTTGAAATCAAAGATCTGACATTTTATTATCCTGGCAGGGAAAATCCTGCCCTTGAACATGTAAATCTTTCGGTGGCGAAGGGAGAATATATTACTATATGCGGTAAAAGCGGATGTGGCAAGACTACTCTTCTCAGACATCTAAAAGGTGTTTTGTCTCCTCATGGCAGAAAAACAGGTGAAATTTTTTTTGATGGAAAGCCTTTGGAAGATATGAATCTGAAAGAGCAAGCTGTAAAAATAGGGTATGTTATGCAAGATCCGGATGATCAGATTGTTACAGATAAAGTATGGCATGAACTTGCTTTTGGCCTTGAGAATCTCGGTACCCATCAGCGTACAATGAGGCTGCGAGTCGCTGAGATGGCCAGTTATTTTGGCATACAGGGCTGGTTTCATAAAGATGTAAAAGAGCTTTCAGGCGGACAGAAGCAGCTTTTGAGTCTTGCTTCCATAATGGTTATGCAGCCTGAAGTTCTTATACTGGACGAGCCGACCAGCCAGCTTGATCCCATTGCTGCGGCAGATTTTTTAGGGACAGTGCGTAAGATAAATCTGGAGCTGGGAACGACGGTGATAATTACCGAACACAGGTTGGAAGACATATTTCCTGTTTCAGATAGAGTGATAGTATTGGATAAAGGCAGGATAGCAGCTGATGAAAGACCTGAAAAAATAGGTGAGCTGCTGAGGGGAGAACATAACGATATGTTTGCGGCTATGCCTTCTCCTGTACAGATATATTACGGAACAAAAAGTCAGCTGAAATGCCCTCTGACTGTAAGGGATGGAAGAAAGTGGCTGTCTGAGGAATTAGGCAACCGAAAAATAAGTGTAAAAAGTCTGGAGAAAAAAGACGGGCCATATGAGGAAAAAAACGCCGGAAATACTGTTGTACAGCTAAAAGAAGTATGGTTTAGATATGAGAAAAATTCCCCTGATATTCTAAAGGGACTGTCCATAGAGATAACTGAAAACCAACTGTTTGCAATAGTAGGAGGGAACGGTACCGGAAAATCTACTGCGCTGAAAACTATTTGTAATATATGCAGGCCTTATCGGGGAAAAGTGTTGATAAGAGGGAGACGAATTGAAAAATACAAAAACGGAGAGCTTTTTAAAAACAACATAGTTATGCTTCCTCAGGATCCCAAAAGTCTCTTTGTTAAAAAAACTGTGAAAGAAGAGCTTGAAGAGATGGAGACAGATTCAGATGAAAATAGAGGAATTTCCATAGAACGCGTAATCAGTTTATGCGGCATAAAAGATCTGCTTAATCACCATCCATATGATCTTTCAGGAGGAGAACAGCAAAGGACGGCACTTGCGAAGGTGCTTTTAACAGATCCTAAAATATTACTTCTGGATGAGCCCACAAAAGGAATGGATAATTTTTTTAAGATAAAATTTGCAGAGTTGCTGAATGAGCTTAAAGAAGAAGGTGTTACTATAATCATGGTTTCTCATGATATAGAGTTTTGCGCTAAATATGCTGATAATGTCAGTCTGTTTTTTGACGGCAGTATCATTACCTCTGATACGCCTGACAGGTTTTTTTCTCATAATAGCTTTTATACTACGGCTGCAAACAGAATGAGCAGGCACATATTCAGTGATGCAGTTACTAATGAGGATGTGATAAGATTATGTCAAATGAATCGATGAGAGTGAAAACAGTTATGAAAAGAAAATATCTGTTGATGACTATAGCAGTTGTTTTTATATTGATACCGGCTTTCATGATACTCTCCTTATACATGGGAGGCAGGAGTTTTTATGTATGTGGAGTTGTTATTATTATTCTTGCGATGATTCCTTTTGCAGCGGCCTTTGAAGGCAAGCGTCCTAAGGCCAGAGAATTGACTGTCATTGCAGTGATGTGCGCTATAGCAGTCATATCCAGAGCGGCTTTTATTATGCTGCCGCAGGTCAAACCAATAGTAGGGATCATTATAATAGCAGGAATATCATTAGGTCCGATTTCGGGATTTTTGACAGGATGTGTCAGTGCTTTTGTCAGCAATTTTATGTTTGGACAGGGTCCATGGACTCCGTGGCAGATGTTTGCTTACGGCATGGCAGGCTTTATTGCCGGTCTTTTGAGCAGGAAGGGGATAATCACTCCCGAAAAAAGGATATTTGTTACTGTTTTTGGCGGTCTTGTTATAATGATTATAACAGGGCCTCTTCTTGACACATGTACACTTTTCACTATGAGCAGTACAATAAACATATCTTCTGCACTGATGGTATACAGTGCCGGAGTTCCTTTTAATGGTGTTTTGGCAGCGTCTACTATGGCAACTCTGTTTATCCTGTGCAGGCCTATGACCGAAAAACTCGACAGAATAAAGACTAAATACGGAATGATGAATGAGGATGGATTTATATGAGATTTGACAGTTATCATCCGCTGATAAATTTTATATACTTTTCGGCAACTGTGATTTTTACAGTGATCTTTGATCATCCTGTATTTGTCGCTCTTTCCTATATATCATCGTTTGCTTATTCCGTTAAATTAAGAGGGCGAAATGCAGCAATGTTTAATGTTTGTTTAATACCGTTTGTCCTGATATATGCTTTTATTTATTCTTATTACAATCATTTTGGGATGACGCCTCTTTGCCAGAATGCAATAGGAAACAGCATAACCTTAGAAGCTGTAATATACGGATTATCCACAGGTGTTGCATTAGCTTCTGTGATGATGCTTTTTTCCTGTATCTTTGAAATTTTTTCTTCTGACAAAATAATTTATCTGCTGGGGAGAATTTCTCCGGGACTTTCGCTTTTGGCCTCTGAGATATTGAGGCTTATCCCCAGGTTAAAGAGTCAAAACCAAAAAATAAAGATTTCTCGGAGTTCTATAGGAAAAAAAGATGGATTTTTACGTACAGCTTGGGCGGTTATAGGATGGTTTTCTGAAAGTTTTATGGAAAGTCTTTTGTCTATGAAATGCAGAGGTTTTTTTCTCAGAGGAAGGACCGCATTCTCTATATACAGATTCGATAACCGTGACAGAGGATTTGTTCTGGCTGTAACGCTGTGTGTAACATTGATTCTGGTGGGCGCTGCTCTAAATCAGACTAACATATATTATGATCCGGAGATAATAATATATGAAGTAACACCAATGTCATATCTTTTCTATTCAGCTTATGCCATATTATTCCTTCTTCCTCTCGCTGTTGAGATTCTGTGTGAAATTAATTTCAGAAGACAAAAAAGAAGTTCTTAAAAATAATTACTTTTTATATATGGACGGTTAGATTTTAAAAAGAGTTTTCATAAGCACATACATTAAATAGAATTAAAAATTCAGAAATATTGGAATTTAATTTTATTGTAATAAAACCTCCGCAATGATATAATGTTCCCATCTTACAAAAATGATTAGGAGGTCTTAGTTAATGAAGGGCTATACAAGTGAAACCATTAGAAATGTTGCTCTGTTAGGGCACGGCGGATGCGGAAAGACAACTTTCCTCGAATCTGCGTTGTATGAGACAGGCGTTATCCCGAAAATGGGAAAAGTCGAAGACGGTAATACTGTATCGGACTATGACAAAATGGAGGCCGAAAAAGGATATTCCATCAATACCTCTGTTGTTCCGATAGAGTGGAAGAACAGCAAGATCAATTTTATCGATACGCCGGGATATTTTGATTTCGTTGGTGAAGTAAATGCAGCTCTTAGGGCAGCTGAGGCCGCAGTTATTTTGGTAGATGCGGGAGCAGGTGTTCAGGTGGGTACGGAAGCCGCCTGGAATGCATGTGAACGGTATAAGACGCCAAGATTCATTGTCATAAATAAAAGAGATAAGGATGAATTTGATTATCATAAGACTTTCGCTGAACTTAAAGAGGCTTTTGGCGAGACTCTCATTCCTTTTAGCTGGCCTATTACCACTGAGATAGACGAAGAACTCAAGGAAGCTATCGCTATGGCAGATGATGAGCTGATGGAAAAATATTTTGAAGGCGAGGATTTCTCTGATGAAGAGATAAAGAAAGGTCTGGTAAAAGGTATTTCTGACGGAGTTATAGTGCCGGTATGCTCATCAGCGTTTGAACTGGGACATGGTATTGAGGGTCTGCTTGATCTGCTGATAACTTATGTGCCAACACCTCTTCAGCATGGACCGTACAAAGGGTTTAACGATAAAAATGAACCTGTTGAGAGAATATCTCTTACAGATGCGCCTATGTCTGCGTTTGTGTTCAAGACTATAATAGATCCGTTTGTTGGGAAGATATCGCTGATGAAAGTGGTTACAGGTAAGATCAATTCAGGTACCGAAGTGTATAATGAGAGGGCCGGAAAGTCGGAAAAGCTTGGAAAGCTGTTTTTCCTTCGCGGTAAAGAACAGCTGGAACTGAATTATGCTGAAGCCGGAGATATAGTGGCTGTAGCAAAATTACAGTATACCATGTCAGGAGATACTCTCTGTGACAAGAGTGACATCATAAGATATCTGCCGCTCGATTATCCATCTCCTACATACTTTATTGCCATAGAAGCAGAGAATAAAGCCGATGATGAAAAAATGGGTACAGGACTTGCAAAATTGAGAGAAGAAGATCCGTCATTTGTAGTGGAGAGAAATCCCGAGACACATCAGACATTGTTGGGCGGACAGGGAGATATACAGCTTGGAATTATACTGGCTAAGCTTAAAGACAGGTTCGGAGTGAGCGTAAAGACGATTCCTCAGAAGATAGCTTACAGAGAGACTATCAAAGGCGCATCGGATGTACAGGGCAAACATAAAAAGCAGTCGGGCGGTGCAGGTCAGTACGGAGATGTACATATAAAATTCTCTCCGTCACAAGAAGAATTTGAGTTTTCTGAAGAATTATTTGGGGGTTCGATTCCTAAGAATTATGTTCCGGCAGTTGAGAAAGGTCTCATAGAGTCCATGGAAAAAGGTCCTCTGGCAGGCTGCAAGGTAGTGAATGTTAAAGCTGTTTTATACGATGGGTCATATCACGACGTGGATTCTAACGAAATGGCTTTTAAGATAGCAGCATCGTTGGCGTTCAAAAAGGGTATAGCAGAAGCTAAACCTTGCCTTCTCGAACCTATAATGCATATGGAGATATATGTTCCGGATGCTTATATGGGTGACGTCATGGGAGATATGAACAAGAGAAGAGGCAAAATCCTGGGAATGGAGCCTCAGGCTAACGGAGGACAGAAACTTTTGGCTGAAGCGCCTCAGGCAGAGCTGTTCGATTATGCTTTGGGTCTTAGATCAATGACTCAGGGCAGAGGAACATTTGATATGAGATTCGAGAGATATGAAGAAGTTCCGGCTCAGATAGCTCAGAAAATAATCGCTGAACATCAGGAGAAGCAGGATAAATAAATATTATTGATTTAAGCAGAGGCGGTATCGGAAAAGAAATTTCTTATCGGTATACAGTCTCTGTTTTATTTTTTTGAATAAAAGCTGAAATTTTATGTTTTAAGGATATTTTTGAAATAGCAAAGTTTTTTTTTAATCGGTAATTATCTTTAAAAATTTGAAAATGGTTATGCGGACTAAAAATTTACATATAGAAGATCTGATGTAAAAATCATTGACTTCATTCCAGTACTATATTATTCTATATTGAGAACGGATGTTTGCGGAGGATGTTATGGCGAAGAAAAACAAAACTGTATTCGTATGTCAGGAATGCGGATATGAAAGTTCAAAATGGATGGGACAGTGTATATGCGGAGCATGGAATTCCATGGTGGAAGAAAAGGCTATAGATTTTGATACCGAAGACAGGAGACGGAGGACATCTTCAAGAGACGGAGCAGGCAGGGAACGTTTTGGAATGTCAGCGGGAGCCATAAATTCCGGAGCAGGTAAACCCGTTAAACTGAGGCAGGTTTCATCAGGAGAGAAAGACAGAATAGATACAGGGATAGGAGAGCTTAACAGAGTTCTGGGAGGAGGTCTGGTCCCGGGATCTCTGACACTTATTTCCGGTGAACCCGGTATAGGGAAATCTACCATAATAATACAGGCAGCGGCACATATAGCATATGGTAAGGGTACGGTTCTGTACGTATCGGGAGAGGAGTCGGAAGAACAGATAAAAATGAGAGCAGACAGAGTCTGCGGACAACTGTCAGATGATCTTTTTATTTTAGCGGAAACTAATATAGAGAGTATAAGTGAAGTCTGCATGAAGCTGAAGCCCAGATTTTTGATAATAGATTCTATACAGACAATGTACAGCTCAGAGCTTGATTCGGCTCCCGGCAGTGTTTCTCAAGTGAGAGTCTGCGGCAATGAGCTTATGAGAATAGGAAAAGTTTATAATATACCTGTATTCATAGTGGCGCATGTGACAAAAAGCGGGGATCTTGCAGGACCGAGGATTGTAGAACATATGGTGGACTGTGTTTTAAGTTTCTCCGGTGAGAGGAGCCATGAAATGAGAATACTCAGGGCTCAGAAAAACAGATTTGGGACAACCAGTGAGATAGGAGCCTTTGAAATGGCTGAAGAAGGCCTTATAGAGATAGAGAATCTGTCCGGGACTCTGCTGGAAGAAATGGAGAAAGACAGCGAAGGCTCTGTGGTTACAGCAGTGTATGAAGGTACGAGACCTCTTGTTTTAGAGGTACAGGCGCTTACTTCCCAGACAAATATAGGATTTGCCAGAAGAACATCTATCGGTGTCGAAAACTCCAGACTCAATATGATATTAGCAGTGCTTGAGAAGAAAATGGGATTGTCGCTGATAAATCAGGATGTATATGTGAACATTGTGGGAGGAGTACGTCCGGAAGGAACATATACCGATCTGGCAGTAGCTCTGGCTGTGTATTCCTCTTATAAAGGTAAGGCTATAGGAAGCAAAACCATTGCACTGGGGGAAATAGGCCTTACCGGTGATCTCAGGGCTGTACAGAATGGCGAGAAGATTCTTAAAGAAGCTGCTAAGCTTGGGTTTGAGTGTATTGTTCTTCCTGTAAGAAATGCCCAAAGACTGAAAAAAATATCGGCAGAGATAAATGACAGGAGAAAGGCAGAAGGAATTGCAGGAGTTCAGCTTATCGGTATTAAAAATATAGCAGAGATACAGAGATTATTTTAATTGCATGTGAAGTCTGAAAAATTTAAAATGCGTTGGAATTTTTTCCAACGCATTTTTTTCTGAGTATAATTCTTATTTTGGCCATCCGATGATCCATGGCTGAGGGTCAAGGTCGGCTGATGTAGCATGTCTTGCAGGCTGGAACCAGTCGCATAAGAAACGTTCTGCTCCCATGATGTAATATCCATCCTGATAATGGTCTGTAGTGTCATAGGAATCTCCGAAGATAAGAACGTCATCGCTGAAATCATCGGTTCCCATCGTATCATAACCTATGATATTCATGTAATGACCTCCGTAATCCAGCCACTGTACGATAATAGGACGTTCTTCTTTAAGATTTTCCGTTACCCATTCTGTGAAATCCGCAGTTGCTCCGTCCCAGTCTGAATCATAGTCAAAAGTATATTCTCCGTTTATACTTCTTTCATAATTCCAGCCTATTTCTTTGAAGAACTTTTCAAGACCATCGATTCCCACTCCCAATTCGGTAGTTCCCGACATTTCTGCAATGGTACGCTCATCGTAATCCGTGTTTCCGTGCCAGTTCATTGTCATAAATACAGAGGCAGCTCCGCAGCTGTATTCAGTAGTTTCCTCGTATGGTTCAAAGTTTGACAGGATAGTGAGTGTATCCGTTGACTTCATGTTATAGACATCCAGTATTTTGAAATACGGACTATCGAAATGATCTCCAACTGATTCATAGGATGCTCCGCCGCCTTCAAGCTCACCATATTCTTCAGGAGTCGGCAGAAGATGTTTTTCATACGGAGTATCTGAGCTGTCGGCTGTCTGTGATGAATTTGTATCCTTGTCTGAACATGCGGTCATTAAAGCAATCATAGATAATACCAAAAGAATAATTGTAATTTTTTGAAATTTCATAATAAACCTCCTTTTCAACTTCTTTAAATATTGTATAATTAGTGTGTCAGTAAAAAAATATTTATGTTGCTGAAAATAGTATTCCTGTTGCTTAATTGTTATATGGGAGAGAAAGAAGGAACATATGCTTTTGGAAAAAGTAAAATTAATAGAAGGGTTGCCTGTCTCGATCAATGTTTGTTCAATAATAGAGGAACCGTATCATTATCATAAGGAACTGGAAATAGTTCTTGTTCTCAGAGGGAAAACTGAGCTGAAGGTTCGCCATAATAAATACGTTTTGTCTGAAGGGGATCTAATCTTAATTGATATGAGAGATCTTCATCAGTTTTATAATTCCACGGAAGATATCATGACTGTTGTTATGCACTTAGATGCATCTGCTTTTTCTCACCTGTATCCTGATATAGAAATAATGATTTTTACATGTGAGGAGTGTTTGGAAGAAGCACAGGTATCAAAATTGAATGAGCTTAAGAATGAGCTTTCGGAAACCATTTTAGATATATTGACAAATAAATATGATGTTTTTTATGTAAAGAAACTTTTAACAGGAATGGTTCACACGATTGTAACAGAGTTTCAGGGGTTCTATATTGAAGATCATCGTTTCAAAATCTCAAAAGAGTCAATAAAAGATATAGATATAAGCAGAATGTACCAGATAATAAAATACATAGGGGAGAATTACAGGAATAAAATAACCTTAAATGAGGTGGCAGAGCAGGTGTATTTAAGCTCTTATTATGTATCACATTTGTTGAAGGTTGTAACAGGAGTGAATTTTCAAACACTTGTCAATTATATAAGGATGGAGTATGCGGAAATATTGATGCTGGAAAAGAAACTGACACTGACACAGATAAGTGAGTTCTGTGGATTCTCTTCGCCGGGATTCTTTAATCGTTTTTTTAAAGAATGGCATGGAGAGTTTCCGTCTAAATATAAAGCGCAGATAAAATACGTAACGAGAAGATGCAATAAATTGGATGATCAGCAAGCTGTAGAGATAGTGAAAAAAGGGATAGGAGAGCCGAGAAGTGGAAAAATAAAATTTTCGGATGTGCGTAATGATATTCGAAAATATCTGCCGAAGAATTTGCTGACGGACATACAGAAAAAAGAATATATAATAGAAGCATTAAAATATTACAATGCTCACAATAATGTCATATAATCAGCTGAAATCCAGTGAGCTTATATAAGAAATAAAAGTTCTCATGACAGCAGATTTATATGTGCTTTTCTGCCAGAATATATGAATCTGTACAGGCAAAGAGTCTTTAAATGGTATACAGATTATATCCTCGGACTTGTTGAACACATCTTTATAGATGACAGCGGAGGCGCAGTTATGTGAAATCATATACTGTATAGTTGAAAGTTGGTTTGAATACATTAATATGTTCAGAGGAAGATCTTTGAATTCTTTCATCATAATGCTGTGATGGTAGGAGCCTTTATTGACGGATACCAGCGGTATACGGCTAAGCATTTCGGGTGTTATATATTTCTCTTCTGACAGTGGATTGTCTTTGCTTACTGCAAGGCAAAGCTCTGTTGAAAATATTTCTTTTGAGTTACAGTTGCTGTAACATTTATTATCGCGTATCCCCAGCAGCAGATCAAGTTTTGCGTTGTTAAGCATGTTGATGCCATCAATAGTGGGAGCTTCAAAAATCTTTAGGTCTATTTCCGGATGTTTTTCATAAAAATCCGGTATTATTTTTTTAAAGAAAAATGTTCCCAATATAGCGGGAACCCCGAGACGAAGCGGTGAATGGGCAGATGACGATATATCCCGGGCATGACTGTAATATGTATCGAATTGTTGGAGGAAATCATTGGTGAGATCACGAAAGACTTTTCCTTCCTCTGAAAGATAGAGGCGGTTGTTTATTTTATTGAAAAGTTTATATCCAAGTTCGTTCTCAAGACTGCTTATAGCAGCCGTTATTGAGGGCTGGGAGATATGGCAGATCTCTGACGCCTTAGTAAGATTGCCCTGATTGCATACTTCTTTGAAATATCGTAAATGATTTATATTCATAAGGTCCCTCCAATTTACTCCTGTTAAAATTATAATATAACGAAAAGGATAAATGAAGTATAAATATTTATCACTTCTTATAGTTTTCTGACTTCATAGAAAAAAATAATATATTTATAGATAAAGCTGATTTTATTTTTTGGCGGATACATGGTAAATTTAAGTAAGAAGGAAGTGATGGATGATGAATGGATCTAATACCGAGCTAAAAGATCGTTTGAGAAGTGACCGAGCATTTTCTCTGCTCAGATCTGCCGAGGAGGCAGCGCAGTTTATTCAGGACGGGATGACTGTAGGTGTAAGCGGGTTTACTCCGTCGGGTTATCCTAAAGCAGTTCCTCTGGCGCTGGCAGAGAGAGGAAGATGCGGTGAAACGATAAAAATAGATCTGTATTCGGGAGCATCAGTAGGTCCCGAAATTGATACAGAACTGACAGAAGCAGGGATGATAAAAAAACGGCTGCCGTATCATACTAATTCTGTCATAAGGGATAAAATAAACAGGGGAGAGATTGATTATGTCGATCTGCATTTATCTCAGAGTACCCAGTATCTGAATTATGGCGTGCTGAACAAAATAGATGTGGCTATAGTAGAGGGACTGGCTGTCACAGGAGAAGGACATATAGTGCCAACGACTTCCATAGGGAATTCACCGTCGTTTATCAAGAATGCAGATAAAGTTATAGTGGAGATCAATTTAGATAAACCCCTTAGTCTTGAAGGCATGGCAGATATTTTTATACTGGATAATCCCCCCTGCCGAAAACCTATTAATATATGTTCTCCCGGGGATAGGATAGGCAAGCCATATATGGAGTGCGGGTTTGATAAGATAGCAGCAATAGTTGTCACGGATATGAAAGATCAGACAAGGTTTCTGAGCAAACCGGATGAGATATCAAAAAAGATTTCTGATAATATAATAAAATTTTTTGAGAAAGAAGTAGAATACGGCAGGTTAGGTAAGTCTCTTCTTCCGTTGCAATCGGGAGTAGGCAGTGTAGCTAATGCAGTCTTATACGGATTGTGCGATTCACAATATGAAGATCTGACTTTTTATACAGAGGTTGTGCAGGATTCAATGCTCGATCTGCTGAGATCGGGAAAAGCTGCCGTCGCTTCCACAACAGCACTGAGCCCATCTCCTGATGCGTTAGAAAGATTTTTAGATGAAGCAGAGTTTTTCAAAGACAAAATTATTTTAAGGCCTCAGGAGATAAGCAATAATCCGGAAGTAATAAGAAGGCTGGGTGTCATAGCAATGAATACTGCTATAGAAGCAGATATTTACGGGAATGTTAATTCTACTCATGTCATGGGATCCAAAATGATGAATGGAATAGGAGGATCAGGAGATTTTTCCAGAAGTGCAGCCATATCTATTTTCAGTACTCCTTCCACGGCTAAAGGCGGTAAAATTTCATCCATAGTTCCTATGGTTTCTCATGTTGATCATACAGAGCATGAGGTCATGGTACTTGTTACAGAACAGGGGTATGCAGATCTTCGGGGATTGAGTCCGAAAGAAAAAGCTGTGAAAATCATAGAGAACTGTGCTCATCCGGATTTTAAAGAACAGCTGATGAGTTATTTTGAAAGAGCATGCCGAGTATCTGCGCTGCATACTCCACACATTTTAAATGAGGCGCTGTCTTGGCACAGCAAGTATATTGATACAGGCAGCATGCTTTAATAGTTCTTGCGAACAGATAAAAGGATATGATTTAAAGAGGTGATTAGAATGAATGACAGTGAAATGAGTAAAGTTTATATCGATGGATATATAGAAAGAGCAAGAGCTGCGCAAGCAGAGTTTGAGAAGATGAGTCAAGAGAAAGTGGATCTGGCTGTCAAAACTATAGGAAAGGTGGTTTATGACAATGCCGAGTATCTGGCTGAAATTGCAGTTGAGGAAACCAATATGGGGAATGTTCCCGATAAGATCGCCAAGAATAAACAGAAGTCTAAGATTATATGGAATTCTCTTAAGGGAAAGAGATCCAGAGGCATTCTTGATACAGATATGACTACCGGTATAACCAGAGTAGCAAAGCCTATGGGTGTGGTGGCTGCTGTAACGCCTTGTACGAACCCTATAGTCACTCCTATGAGCAATGCTATGTTTGCTCTCAAATGCGGAAACGCTATCATAATAACACCGCACCACAGTTCTATCAAATGCAGTACAGAAACCGTGAACATGATAAACAGAGAGCTTAGCAAACTGGGATATCCTGATGATCTCATACAGATACTGGATTGGCATTCCAGAGACAACACAAAAAACCTCATGCAGTCTGCAGATGTAGTTATAGCTACAGGAGGAGCAGGTGTCGTAGGAGCAGCCTACAGTTCGGGAAGACCTGCTTTGGGAGTCGGCGCAGGAAACGTACAATGTATCATAGATAAAGGTTATGATTGTAAGGTGGCCGTACCTAAGATAATTGCAGGGAGAACATTTGATTACGGGATAATATGTTCCGGAGAGCAGTCTGTGATATGCCATGAAGATGATTATGATGCTGTGATGGCAGAGTTTGAAGCAAATGGAGCTTATATAGTCAGAAGCGGAAAGGAATTGCAGGCTGTGAGAGATGCGCTGTTTCAGGATGGCAAGCCGAATAGGCATTCAGTTGGACAGTCGTGTGCAAGTGTGGCGAAGCTGGCAGGAATAGATATTCCCGAAGATACTAAAATCATTGTTGCCGAAGCTGAAGGAACAGGAATTACAGACCCTCTGGGCGGTGAGAAAATGGCTCCGGTTATAGCAGCCTATAAATATAGGACTCTCAAAGAAGGTGTAAATATAGCCAGAGAGAATCTTGAAAAGGATGGAAAAGGACATAGTGCAGCATTTCATTCCGATTCAGAGGAGAATATAGAGTATGTAGGCAAAGAACTTTGTGTATCAAGATTTGTTATAAATCAAGTGTCAGCCAGCAGTGCAGGAGGCAGTTTCTATAATGGTCTGGCGCCTACCAATACTCTGGGATGCGGTTCGTGGGGACACAACAGTATTTCCGAGAATCTTGATTATAAACATTTGATGAACGTATCGAGGATCGCACGGTATATGCCTGATAATTATGTTCCTACAGATGAAGAGCTGTGGAGATAAAGGGAAAAGGAGAGCAAAAGTGCAACATGAAAAACTGGCGGGGGAGGCGTCTCTTGCGGAAGAAGTAACAGAGATTCTGAGAGCCAGGATCATAAACGGCGAGTATCCTATGGGAGAAAAGCTGATTGAAAGTAAGATAGCGAAAGATCTGAAAGTAAGCAGAACACCTGTAAGAGATGCATTTAAACAGCTTTCAAAAGAGCAGCTTGTAGAATATATTCCTAATAAGGGATGTTTTGCTAAAGGATTCACCATGAGAGATATGTCAGATATATATGCTGTAAGATCATCTGTAGAGCAGCTGGCTGTAACATGGGCCGTAGAAAATGCCGGAAGTGAAGATTTAGCTCGTCTGTGGGACCATTTGGTACTCATGAGTTTTTATACAGAAAATAATTTTTACGAAAAACTTCTCAAAGCTAATGAAGACTTTCATAATATGATATATTTGATGACAAAAAGCAGATTCATTGTCCAAGTATTAAAATCATATCAGGATTATGTTCATATAGCGAGGAAGAATACTTTAAAGAAGGAAGCTGATCTGCCGGCTATATATGCCGAGCATGAGAAGATATATAAAGCTTTGGAAGCAAGAGATACGGAAAGAGCAGTTGAAGCTGTGCGCATTCATCTTGAGAATTCAAGGACAAGGGCTGAGGAACGCTGGATAGAGATACAGAAAAAGTAATAATAAAATACACCTGACAGATATGATGAAAGAATCTGCAGGTGTATTTTTGTGTTATGATAAAGTGCGAAGCAACTTTTCGAGAAGCAAAAGGCTGCTTTTCGTATAGTGATTTTCTTCAGGCAGTTTGTCCCACGCCTTTTTTATATAGCGATACATATCTGTTGCAATGGCCGGATTAGTTATCATCAGATATCTGTTCATGGAGTATGAATGGATATATGCAAAGAGACTGTCCACAGTGAATACGGAGGAGTCACGGGGAAGTGACATATTGCTGTCCGTGATGAGAAATATATCGAAAGGAGGGTTCCCACTTTTCATATGTTTTCGGATAAAATCATATATGTACTGAACATATCCTGAGAAGAATTTTCTCGGTATTACTATTTCTTCGTCTGTCAATATCTTGCACATGATAATTTGATCTGCAGATCTGAGAGCTCTTGCCATTTCACTGATATCCAGTATGATATTATGAGTAAAAACGTTATCGGCGCTCATGAATGGTTCGTATATTATGGACATATATCGTTTCATGATAAGAGAAGCAGATTCGTCATCGAAACCATTATAATCCAAGATCTCCTTGAAAAATTCAGGAGGCACAGGAAACAGAAAAGGCGTAGGATCATAGCAGCAAAGCTTTCGTTTTGCATCTGAAGAAAAATCCATATGATCGAAGAAATGGTTCGGATAGTTGTAATAATTAAGAAAAGAAGTACAGTTATTGAGTTGTTCCAGATAATAATGCTGGAATCTGTAAAGAAGTTTTCTGTCAGAAAATGTGAAGAAGCTTGATGTTTTCTCATCAGGTATATGTACAAAATTAGTTATAGCAAAGCTTTCTTCCAAGACACAAAGCATGAAGGGATGTCCGCTTGCCTTTGCCATATAATATGCATGATAATTTTCGGAGAAACAGAGCTTCAGAAAATTGTCCATGTTGATGATGGAGGATCCTAAGAAGTAGCTGCTGTATATGAAGTGGACAGTGATTCCTTTAGATGTTACCATCTTCAGACGTTCTATCCATTTGCTGTAAAAGTCTTCTTCATTTAGAAGTTTGTCTGCAAAGGTATCCATGAGTATGTAAAGATTTCTGCTGTCTGAAAGAGAGAGGGCGACATCCAGCAGATACAGCATAGCTTTCTTTTTTTGGAGTGTGGTATCCAAGATATTAAGCTGTATATTCATGGCAGGAGAGGATACGGGAGGATATTCCGGAGGAGAAGAAGGCGATATTTTCTTTTCGGAAAGCCACATATCTATGGCGCTGTGAAAATCATCTCTCGTTTCATAAGAATTATTAGGATAATAATCTATGAGAAAGGTGGCGATATTCTGATAATTCATCCGTTCATCCCAGTACAGTATAAAATTTATGATGTTGGCATAATGTTCAGATCTGTTGCTAAGTATCCTTTTTCCCGTTCTCCATCTGCTTACCATGGAAGCATCAACGTGGATAGCCGAAGCCAGATCCTTGGATTTGATAAAGAGATGATCGAGAATAAGGGAAAGCTGTGTATAAGATTTTTCTTTCATGACAGTAACTCCTTTATCATACCATAAGTATAGAGTGGTGTCATTTTTTTGTCAATATAAAATGACAGACAATTGACGCTTTTGTATTGCCCTAAAATAAAAGTAATAATAAAATTTAGAAGTAAAGGTTTAACGAGGTAGAAACTATGAAAGAAGTAAAAAAATCTGTAAAAAGACTGAAAAGCAAAAAAACTGTTATTGAAGAGGAAGGTAAGACTTTGGTTAAAAATCATGTAACTGAGATAACTGTCAGTGAAAGTGAGCTTGGTGATTTAGTGCCAAAAAAAATGTTCCTGTTCAGACCTCGTATTGTAAGTACGAGATTTTGTTATGTGCCGTGCAGGAAAGTTGTTCTGCAATACTCCGTTTCATATTTCAGCGCAAGAAGGACCGATAAAGGGCGTCTTACTTTTATTGTTGATGATAAAAAGGGGACAGGCGTCATAGAGGATAATATTAAGCTAAAAATTATAAGAAAAAGTATAGAAGGAGATTTGATAGAGGAAGAATTTTTTTCTGATGAACAAGCTGTGAAGAAAGCCGTCGTGGATGCCAGATGGAAAGTTCTTCTGTCAAAATATAAGAAACCGCCGGAACTGGAAGTCATATCATCAGAAAAGTTTTACAGGCCATATTATGAGGTACTGTATTCCTTTGGAGGAAAGGAGAAGAAAGCCTGGATACCGGCAGACAGATACGGAACATATTTTGTATATAATTAAATTCATTATTATTAAATATTTTAGAAGGAGGTCAGGCAATGGATAAAAACCTTATTGCAGAAATGACGCTTGAAGAATTCGGAAGGTTTATTAAAGAGTCGGATACAGCTATATTTCCTGTCGGAGCTACGGAAGCGTACGGACATCATCTTCCGATGGGATCTGATTGGATGGTGACTTATGAGGTGGCCAAGAGAGCTGCCAAAGAGGCGGGCTGTTTTGTAGCCCCGCCGATAACATATGGGTTTTCTGAAGACCTTATGTGCTATACAGGCACACTGACCGTGTCGACACAGACACTCATATCTCTTTATCGTGATGTAATGGAAAGTCTGAGAAGACAGGGAATAAAGAAAGTTCTTTTTCTGTGCGGACATGTGGGAAATATAGGCGCTATAGATCAAGTGGCATGTGAATTCATGAGAGATCACGGTATGGAATGTGCTCATATAGACTGGTGGAGATTTGTTTTTAACATCAATAAAGAACTGATGGAAAGTGATTTTCCTCAGGGACATGCCGCAGAAGTGGGCACATCTATTCTTAAATATCTTTTTCCTGAACTTGTCGTAGAGGAAAAGATGATGAAGAAGGAAAGAAGAGCAGGCGAAGAAATCCCTAACTTATATGTTTATGAATATTTTACGGCTGATACAGAAACTTCAGTTCTTGGAGATCCTTTTGCAGGAAACGCCGAAAAAGGCGAGAAGATGATAGAGAACGCAGTAAAGACTATTGTTGCATTTCTTGAAAAATGGAAGAAATAGTTGGAGAAGGAGGAAAAAATGTTACACGTTAATGTGCCTTGGGGAGGTTTTGATACTGCTATCCTTGTAGGATATTTTGTGCTTATGATCGGTATCGGTCTCCGTTTTAGGAGTAAAGCAAGAGCCAGTATGAGCAGTTATTTTCTGTCAGGGAGATCTTTGACTTTGCCTCTGGTTATCGGTACTATGATGACTTCATGGTATGACGGATATTCTGTGGTAGGTGTGGCTGAATATGGAGCTACTATAGGTATAGCGGGAATGATAGTTTATGTAATACCATGCACCATATCAAGGATACCGTTTGCACTGTGGATAGCACCGCTGGTAAGAGGAAAGATTCCTGAGGATGTAATGACTATTCCTGATCTTATGGAATATCTGTACAACAGAAAGGCTAAAGTTTTTTCAACTATAGCGGTACTGGCGGGAGTGCTCTATAACGGAGCTAATATAACTGTAATATCACAGCTTCTGGCTCTGATGTTCGATATGCCGACAGTTATATCTGTAGTGGTTTCCGGGATAATAGTAGGTATATATGTATTGGCTTCGGGAATGTGGTCAGTGACTATGACTGATACATTCCAGCTGGGATTCATCAGTTTTTCGGTGGGTATCGGAGTCATCATGGTCATGAATATGACAGGCGGATGGGATGCCATATTCTCATCACTGGGAACAGAAGCTCCTTCTCTTTTTGAGCCGATGGGAGGAATGAGCAGTCTTACGGCACTGTCATGGGCTCTTATAGGACTTGCGATATATACAGAACCGATGATGTATCAGCGATTCTCTGCTTCTGATTCAGCAAAGACGGCGAAACGCTCTTTTATGTTCTGTATACCTATGTGGCTGGTATTTTCTGCGGCAGTTATAATGATAGGTTTCTGTGCAAGAACTCTGCATCCGGGAGAAGAATTCTACAGAGCTTTCTGGATGACTGTATTTGAAGCTCTTCCGACAGGTCTCAGAGGGTTGTTTGTGGCAGGCCTTATAGCAGCAGTAATGTCTACTCTTTCCAGTTATATTCTCGTACAGGCAGCGGCATGTACGAAGGATCTTTATACAGCATTTACCGGAAAATCAGTAAGTGATGAAAAGATGATAAAGTGGAGTAATGTAGCGACGGTGATTATAATAATATTCTCCATGCTGGCAACTTCTCAATGGATGTCGGGAATAGTAAATGCCATTTACTTTGTAACGGGATTCCAAGTGGCAGGTCTTTTTGTTCCGCTTGTTGTCGGACTGTTCTACAAGAAGAGGACTCCTCAGGCAGGCTGGATTACTATGGCATTTGGCTTCGCTTTCTGGCTTTTCTGGAACTACATAATGGCAGAAAGCACAGGAGTTCCTGCAAACAATATCACTTGGGTAGCTTCTTTCATACTTTATATGATCATATGTAAGATAACTTATAAAGGAGCAGGCGGCAGGACTGCCGGTCTTCAACAGGGGGTGTAAAAATGGAAAACAAACAGAGGAAAAACAATGAGAGAATAGGAAAAGACCCCATTGTAACGGCAGCATCTCTTATAGTTATAGCTATACAGTCGGTCATAATAATACTGGGATTCATATACAGGTGGGATTGGTTGGCATATGAGTGCGCGGCAATGCTGATCATTCCTGCAGCTATAGTTTTAGGGTACGGCATAAAAGCCGTGATTGAGGCTGATAGGCTTATGAGCGCCGGCGCTTCAGCGGAGGAAGAGAAGGCAAATGATGAAAATTAATATAGCGGAAAGAAAATACGGTCTTTCGGAGAGACTGGCAGAGAAAGCATTGAAAGCTGATATAGCGGCCATGGGACATTATACGGAATTTGGATTCATGAATCCGGATATAAAGTTTATGTGCGGACGTGAGACTAAAGTTTTCGGAAATGCTTTGACCGTAAGAATACCGTCAGAAGAATCTAAAGCTTTGCACCTCGCCGTAAGTATGGCTCAGGAAGGTGACATCATTGTGATCGACAGGTGTGGAGACAAAACTCACGCCGCAGTGGGAGAGATGGTAGCGCTGTGTGCTAATACAAGGAAAGTCAGTGCTATAGTGATAGATGGCCCTATGACAGATTTTGAAGAGATAGAGGAAATCGGTATTCCTGTATTTGCCAGAGGTGTAAGCGCTCTGACGACTAAGTTTATACATGACTGTGGTGAGATAAATTATGATGTCTCATGTGGAGGCGTAGTGGTTCATCCCGGGGATATGATAATGGCAGATAGGAACGGAATATTGGTGCTGCGCGATTTCGAGGCAGAAGAATTGCTGGATACGGCTATTTCCGATCAGGCTCAGGAGTCCGGAGAGAAAAAGGAAGTTCTCGAAGGAGCGACGCTTCAGCAGCTTTATGTTCCCGAATATCCGCTTTAGTAATGATAAGGAGTTAGATTATGGGTAGAAAGGTAAGTATCGTAGGTATTCAGAATTCACCTACAAAATATGATCTGGAAAAAAACCTGAAAGATGCTTTCGGATTGCTTGATGAAGCCTTGGGCTTATATAAATATGTTGACATCGCAGTATTTCCCGAATATTTTTCTTTTGTTCCGGAGAGCAAGGATACTCCGATAATAGAAGAATATAATGAAGAAATTAAAAAAATGCTGGCTATGCGTGCCAGAGCCTATGATACTTATATAATAGGCGGCACAGTTGCCAATAAGCAGGAAGATGGAAATATTTATAATACTTCCCTCGTATTTGACCGAAATGGTGATATCATAGGATCATATGATAAAATACATCTTTTCGATGTTCTGGATGCTAAAGGTGAGGAACAGGAATCGTATCAGATAACCAGAGGAGATAATCTTTTAACATTTGATACAGATTTCGGACGAGTTGGTGTTATGGTGTGTTATGATGTGAGATTTCCTGAAATGGCCAGAACCTATGCCCTTAAAGGTGTAGAGTATCTTATGGTGCCGGCTGCATTTTTTTCGCCTCGTTTTGATCATTGGCAGGATCTTATAAAAGCTGCTGCGCTTCAGAACGGAATGTATGTGATGGGAGTAAATATTTTCGGCAAGGTATGTGATACCCTCAACATGTGCGGACGCAGCCTTATTGCTGATCCATGGGGAATACCGGTTGCCACTGCGCCTGATAAACCGTCATTTATTCAGGCTTATGTAGACTCAGATTATCCCAGTCAGATAAGAGATGCTCTGGGAACATTCCATAACAGAGTTCCTTCTGTCTATGATATAAAATAAAAAAAGACTGTTATAAAAAGACATCTGCAAATGTAACAAATTTGCGGTTGTCTTTTTTGTAATACTTTTAATTCACAGTATTGCCTAATGATGATTTTATTAAAATATGATTGTATACAAAGATACAATATACTTTTTTAAAACAAAAGAATGTTGGAATTTCAATGTTTTTGCCTTGAAGTTACTAAAATGGAATGCTAATATTATCCTAAGGAAAATAAGAAGGAAAAGAGCGCTTTTTAAAATTAAAAAGAAAAGGAAATTCAAACATAATAATATAGCAAATTAGTTAAAAATGTAATGAGGCTTTGGGAAATATTATCCTGTAATATTTATGTAATGCAGCAGAAGATGATTTTGCTATATCGTTAAAACAGAGAGGTCAGATAATGGAAAGGCGATCCTTAAGAAAAAAAGAGTTGGTACTGCAGGGGAATGAGGCTTGCGCTAAAGGAGCGATCTATGCAGGCTGCAGATTTTTTGCAGGATATCCTATAACACCGTCGACAGAAATCATAGAAATGATGTCCGCAGAAATGCAGAAATCAGGCGGTGCATTTATTCAGATGGAAGACGAGATAGGATCTGCATGTGCCATAATAGGTGCAAGGTGGGGCGGAAAAAAAGCCATGACAGCTACGTCAGGTCCGGGATATACATTGATGCAGGAAGCTATAGGGTTTGCGGCAGTAACAGAAACTCCCATAGTGATAGTAAATGTTCAGAGAGGAGGCCCTTCAACGGGCCAGCCGACGCTTTCATCACAACAAGATATATATCAAGCCAGATATGGCAGTCATGGTGATTATGAAATTATTGTTCTTACTCCTTCTTCTGTTCAGGAAATGTTCGATTTTACAGTGAGAGCTTTTGAACTTGCAGAACAATTCAGGACACCAGTTATCGTTTTGGCTGATGAGGTAGTAGGCCATATGAGAGAGAAGATAGCAGTTGAGGGCGGTTCGAAAATTATTGAAAGTGTGAAACATCAATATGTAGTATCTCCGCAGGCTGATTTTTTTCAGGGGAAAAACACCATGGTTGAAGGTCAGCTTCATGATGAACAAGGCAGAAGGATAGGGCATTTGGCAAAGCGAAGCGGTGAATTCATAAATGATATAAACAGAAAAATATCAGATAATACGGATATCATAGCAAGCATAGATACGTATTTTATGGAGGATGCTGATGTAGCTATCGTGGCCTATGGTTCGGTCGCAAGACCTTCACTTAATGCCGTAAAGCTGGCAAGAGGCGTCAAGGACGGAAGAATTGCTTCAAAACTGAGGATTGTAAAAGACCTTTTCAGAAAAGGTGTGCAGGAAACATTGCATACAGATTACAGTCATCTTAAAGTGGGGTTGGTGAAAATAAACACTGTATGGCCGTTTCCGGAAAAATTACTCAAAGAGGCTGCAAAAAATGCTGATATTATCATAGTGCCTGAGATGAATGTAGGCAAATATTTCAGAGAAATAGAAAGAGTTTTTAAGGATAAAGCTGTTATATCTATGCCGAAATGTGGCGGTGATATTCATACTCCAAAGGAGATATTGGATAAGATATTGGAGGAGGCAGGAATAAATGAATAAACTGTATGAGAAATATATTAAAACGGAATCGTTGCCTACACTATTTTGTCCCGGCTGCGGAAACGGAATAATACAGTTTGCGGCGGCCAATGCTATGGATGAGCTGGGGATAAAAGATGATATCGCTTGTGTAAGCGGGATAGGATGTTCATCATGGATACCTTGTTATTATAAAATGGATGTCATGCATACTATGCACGGGAGAGCGCTGGCATTTGCGGAAGGTCTGAAATTGGCCAGACCTGATAAGAAAATAATGGTCTTCACCGGAGACGGAGACTGTCTGGCTATCGGAGGCAATCATCTTCTTCATGCAGCGTCCAGAAATATAGATTTGACAGTTATCATGGTAAATAATTATATATATGGGATGACAGGAGGACAGAAATCTCCCTCCACACCAAAAGGCGCGATCACTAAGACATCTCCCTTTGGATGTATAGATGAGCCTATAAACGGATGCAGGCTCGTGATGTCACTTGGAGCCAGTTATGTGGCCAGATGGACGACAGCTCATCCTGTTCAGCTGGCAAAATCTATAAAAGACGGCTTGATGCACAGAGGCTTTTCTTTTATAGAAGTTCTTTCGCAGTGCCCTGTTCAGGCCGGGAAAAGTATATACGGGGAGAAGGATCCGGCAAAGATAATGCGGCTATACAAAGAAAATACTTATTTATACAAGGAAGGAAAAACACGTATAGAGGGGAAGATTCCTATAGGCGTATTCAGAAATGATGACGGAGCAGAAGAGTATATAGAAAAGACAGAAGCCAGACTTAGAGAACAAGGAATAGAGAGGACGGAGTCATGGTCAGTATCACAGTAGATAAAGCATGCTGCAAAGGATGCAATATATGCCTTGCTGTATGTCCAAAGAAGGTTTTGGTGAAATCAAAAAAACGCAATAATTACGGAACTACAATGCCAAATATAAGTAAAATCGAGGAGTGTGTAGTTTGCAGAATGTGCGAGAAATTATGCCCGGATGGAGCTATAAATGTAGAAGGAGAGTAGGAAAGATGAGAATTAATATAAGGTTCGCAGGAGCAGGTGGGCAGGGAGTCATATTGGCATCTGTTCTGCTGGCAAAAGGATATGGGTTGGGAGAAAATTACAATATTTCCCAGACGCAAAGTTATGGCCCGGAGGCAAGAGGCGGTGCATGTAAAGCAGAAGTAGTCATATCTGATGAAACTATAGATTATATGAAAGTAGATACAGCGGATGTGTTTGTTGCCATGAATCAGATAGGGTTTAATAAGTACATCGATACAGTAAAAAAAGATGCAGTCATTTTAGTGAACAGTACTCTTGTAGATGAAGATACCAATGGTTGTTACGCAATACCCGCTACGCAAATAGCAGAGGATATGGGCAAACCTTTTACCGTGAATATGGTGATGCTGGGAGCGTTGACTAAACTTCTCCCAAAGATACATTTTGATACTGTGGAAGACGAGATCAGAAAAGTTTTTGCGGCAAATGTAGCTGACTCTAATATAGAGGCTTATAGGAGAGGTTATGACAGTATAGCTGAGGCGTTGGCAGACGAAAGAAAAATGGCGTAAAAATCTATTTTTGCTGTGGATTGTCTGCATAAATATGGTATACTTTGTACAATAAAAAGTATACGCTATTCAATATGAATAAAATACAGCGTTAATTGGGAAAATCTTTAAAGACAGCTGTTGCAGACAGAAAGGAGATTATTATCATGGCAAAAATTTTAATAAGCCCTTCAAGATATGTTCAGGGCGCAGGGGAAATGAAGAAATTGGGAACTTATGCGGCAGGATATGGGTCGAAAGCTCTCATTCTCATAAGTCACGGCGGATATAAACGGATAGGCGATGAGATCGAGGAAAGTTTTAAGAACGCAGATTGTCAGCTGAAATTTGATTATTTTAACGGTGAATGCAGCAGAAATGAAATCGACAGAATATCAGCACTGATGAAAGACAGCGGATGTGATTTGGTAGTAGGAGTAGGAGGCGGTAAGATATTTGATACAGCAAAGGCGGTAGCTTTTTACAATAAGACACCTGTGATGATCTGTCCTACCATAGCTTCTACAGACGCACCGTGCAGCGCCTTATCTGTTATATATACAGATGACGGGGTTTTTGAAGAGTATCTGTTTCTTCCTTCAAATCCTAATATGGTGATGATGGATACAGACATCATAGCAAAATCACCGGTGAGGCTTACAGTTGCAGGAATGGGAGATGCTCTGGCAACGTATTTTGAGGCAAGAGCATGTAAGCAAAGCGGAGCTGTATCATGTGCCGGAGGTAAAACGACTGAAGCTGCAATGACATTGGCAGAACTGTGCTTTAACACACTTATGGAAGAAGGGGTAAAGGCCAAGATTGCACTTGAAGCCGGAGCATGCACAGAATCTGTAGAGAAAATCATAGAAGCAAATACACTGCTTTCGGGTATAGGCTTTGAAAGTGCAGGTCTTGCGGGCGCTCACGCTATTCATAACGGAATGACTGTGCTGGAGGAATGCCATGATATGTATCATGGAGAGAAAGTGGCTTTTGGTACTATAACGCAGCTGGTGCTGGAAAATGTACCTGTTGAGGAGCTTGAAGAGGTTATAGAGTTTTGTATAGAAGTGGGGCTTCCTATAACATGGAAGCAGCTCGGAGCGAAAAAAATAACGGATCAGCAGATAATGGAAGTGGCTGAAGCGGCTTGTGCCGAAAACGATACTCTCCATAACATGCCGTTTGAAGTAACTCCTGAAACGGTATTCGCTGCTCTGAAGGCAGCGGATGCATATGGACGGTATTATCAGGGTGAATAAGTGGCTCTTGGTATTGAATGAAGTCAAAGGAGATATATTTGAAATGCGCTAGTATGGAGAATATATCTCCTTTTGTTGATTATAGAGACGATTGGTTGTAAAATCAGAGCAGGAGGTAGTAAATAATGGATAATTATAAATTATATATCAATGGAAAGTATGTGAATGGCGACAGCGGGGAGTTCATTTCTGTAGAGAATCCTGCTGACAGACAGATATTCGCAAGAGTTCCTGACGGCAATCAAGCTGATGTAGACAGGGCTGTAGCTGCTGCGAGAGCAGCATTTCCCAAATGGAGCGCTTTAAGCCCTGAGGAGAGAGCTGATTATGTCGGAAAATTTGCTGATTATATTGAAAGGCATAAGGATGAAGTAGGCAAGACAATAACAAGTGAGATCGGAACCCCTGTAAAATACGTATATGGCTTGCAGGTGGTAAGTTCTATAGAACAGGCGAGATATTATTCAGACCTTGCGAGAAATTATAGTTACAGTGAAAAGTGTGGCAATAATATAGTAAGAAAAGAGCCTATAGGCGTTATAGCTTGCCTTACTCCATGGAATTACCCTATTTATCAGGAAACTTCGAAGATATTTCCTGCTATAGCGGCAGGTAACTGTATCGTTCTTAAACCAAGTCAGCTGGCTCCTGTTTCAGCATATGTTCTGTCAGAAGCAGCTGAAGAGATAGGCTTGCCTCCGGGAGTCATAAATATAGTGACAGGACGCGGAGAGCAAGTAGGAACACTTCTTTCAAAACATGAAGATGTAGATATGGTATCCTTTACGGGGTCTACACAGCAAGGAAAAAAAGTAGGAATGATGGGTATTGAGAGCAATGTCAAGAAGATCGCTTTGGAACTTGGAGGAAAATCCGCTTCGGTTATATTAAGGTCAGCCGATTATGAAAAGGCAGCTGTAGGAACGATGATGGAGTGTTTTCTGAACACCGGGCAAACATGTTCTGCATTGACAAGGCTGATTGCACCTCGTGAAATAAAAGATGATCTGGAGAACTTCATGTTGGCATTTGTAAAAGAACTTAAAGTAGGAGACCCAAATGAACCTGATACCAGAATAGGACCGCTTGCCAGTGAGAAGGGATTTCATAAAGTCAATAGATATATAAGGCTGGGTATAGAAGAGGGTGCGAAGATGATTTGCGGAGAGATTCCTGATGATTACGAAAACGGATACTATGTGCAGCCTGTTATTTTTACAGATGTTACTAATGATATGGTAATAGCGCAGGAGGAGATTTTTGGTCCTGTCATGGGCATAATTTATTACGATACAGAAGAAGAAGCTCTCGAAATAGCTAATGACAGTATCTATGGACTTGCGGGAGCTGTATTTGGAGACGAAAAAGAGGCGCTTGAGTTTGCTGAAAAGATACAGGCCGGTACAGTTCTTGTGAACGGCGGAGCTTTTACCATAGATGTGCCTTTCGGAGGGTATAAACAGTCCGGTATAGGAAGAGAAAACGGAAAATGCGGATTTGATGAATTCATGGAAGTGAAGTCTATAAGGATCGGCTGATAATAATAAGAAGCAACTCCATCAGGCTTGGTATTAAAGCTTGATGGAGTTGCTTTTTTGGATGATATCTGCGGGGAAATTTTTTATAGTTTAACGAATTCCGGTTTTCTGCATTTGAATTTGCAGTAATATTTGAACCCCAGTGATCTGGCGAATTCCACTGCATCATTGAAGTGAAATCTGTAATGTTCCGGCGAATGTGCATCGGAACCAAAGGTAAGTATTTCACCGCCAAGCTGGAGATATCTTTTTAATATAGATTCTCTTGGAAGCCATGTTCCTGTACCGTATTTGAAGCTGGAAGTATTGATTTCGAGCCCTTTCCCTTGACGTATTATCAGTTTCAGTATTTCATCGGTAATATCAGTCAGAGGCGTGTAATCATAAAGTTTTCCTATGTATCTGTCAAGTATGCTGAAATGACCGATAACATCATAGTTATGGAATTTTTTGAGACAGCTGTGCATATATACATAAAAATCTTCAAGCATAGACGGACCGTCTACACCGGTATAATCAAGTGTGTATAAGTCTTTATCTTTGAGACAGTGGAATGATCCCAGTATTATGTCATAGTCAAAGGCGTTGATGATCTGATGGGCAGCGTCAAATTGTCCTTCCATTATACCAACTTCGAGGCCTATCATTATATCCATGGTTCCTTTGTATTCTTCTCGTGCTTTTAACATTGTTTCCTGATATTTTTTGAAATCGATAGTAAAAGGAAATTCAGGATCCGGATATCCCGGATCATAATGATCGGTAACTGCAAGTGTTCTGATTCCCTGATCTGCGGCGCTTTTAAGCATTTCTTCCACCGAAACGTCACAGTCATCAGAAAATCCTGTGTGAGTGTGAAAGTCACAATCTATAATATATCTATTATTGTTCATTTGATGATTCATTCCTTTCTGTGTTTTCTGTAAGAGCCGGACGCATTTTTTCGGCTTTTACAAAATTCAGCTCGAACCAGAATGTGGTTCCTTTGCTGACGGTACTGTCAACTCCAAAATTTGATTTATGGAGCGTCAGAATCTCTTTTACTATTGAAAGACCAAGTCCTGAACCTTCTGAGGATCTTACCATATTTGAACTGGCTCTGTAATAACGTTCCCATACATGATTAAGTTCTTCCGGAGCTATTCCCACTCCGTGATCTTCTACTCTGCAGATAACATATTTGCCTCGGCGCTTCAGGGAAAGTATTATTGTCTTGTCTTCCCCGGCGAATTTTATAGCATTGGTGACAAGGTTTGATATTACTTGTTTAATCTTTTCTTCGTCTCCGTTTACTATGTAATTAGCGGAACAGTTAAGTTTAAAAGTATAGCCTTCTTCGTCTTCCATAATCTTATAAGTGTTGAGTATACTCCGGGCGGCCTGTGTAATATTGAAATTACCGGGATGAAGAACCATCTTGCCCGACTGCATTCTTGAAAGTGAAAGAAGATCTCCGACCAACATATTGAGTCTGTCAGCTTCGTCTATTATGACCTTCAAATGCTGTTCTCTTTTTTTTGGATTGTTTCCTGACAGATCGCGAATCATTTCAGCGTATGATTTTATCATGGTGAGAGGTGTTCTCAGGTCGTGAGATACATTTGCGATAAGGTCTTTTTGGAGCATATCGGATTTTTCAAGCTCTATGGAAGCTCTCGTAAGTGTGTCGGCCAGATTGTTTATTTCTGTGTAATGGCCGCCTTTAAATACAATTCCGTACTCTCCGTCAGCCAATCTTTCGGCAGAACGTGTTATTTTTCGTATAGGTCTTGTGATCCTGATGGAAAGATAAAATGAAATAAGACATGCCACCATCAAAGAGATGAACGTCACATATACAAGCTGATTAGTCAGTATCTGTATAGTTGAAGATACCGGATACAGAGGGGAAAATATGTATACCAGCATAGGCTCTTTGTTTTTGTTTGTCAGCAGCTTTCCGTAAGCTAAGACATCTTTTGAGTCATCACTTTTTATTCTTTTGTATACAGAGTCCGCATTCTCTTTGAGCATTATCTGATTGATGGTTTCTATCTGCTCGGCGTAATACTGCGCATTAGTACTGTCCCCTGAAGGTCTGAAATACATGGTATTACCGTCATGAGATACTACATATATGAACATGTCGTTGGTATTTGATATATTTTCTACTGATTTAAGAAATTTTTCGCTGCTTTTAAGCTTATAGGCAGATTCGATGTTTTTGGCGACTCTTCTTGTCTGCTCATCTTTCATGACGCTGTAGAAGCTGTTTAAAAACAGTACTTGAAAAAACCACAGAACTATCATGAGAAATGCGGCGAATAATATGAAATACAGCCATGTTTTGAATTTTATGCTTTTGTAGTCGAGTCTAAGCTTCAAACTTATAACCTACCCCTCTTAATGTAACTATATAATCTCTGTATTTTCCGAGATTGTTTCTGAGATTCTTTATATGAGTATCTATGGTTCTGTCATCGCCGAAGAAGTCGTATCCCCATATATCGGATAAAAGTTTGTCTCTGGAAAGAGCAATATTCTTATTTTCCACAAGGTAAAACAGCAGATCATACTCTTTTGGTGTAAGCTCTACCTTTTTTCCGTCAACGTAGACTGTTCTGGCGGGGATATTAATCTCAAGACCATCGAATTTCATGATTTTTTCGGCGGGCTTTTCAGGGGCGCTGTTTCTCGAAAGAACAGCGTTTACTCTTGCCATCAGTTCTTTTGGGCTGAAGGGTTTCACTACGTAGTCATCTATTCCCAGTTCAAAACCGAAAAGTTTATCGTATTCCTCGCTTCTTGCCGATAACATGATTATAGGAATATCTTTTATTTTTCTTATTTCTTTGCAAGCTGAAAACCCATCAAGTTTAGGCATCATGATATCCATAATGATAAGATCGTAATCATTTAATTTGCAAAGTCCCACAGCTGTCATTCCATCGGCTGCTTCGGTTATTTCGTGACCGTTGAATTCGGAATATTCTCTTATGACCTCTCTTATCTTCTGTTCGTCGTCTGCCACTAAAATTTTCGCCATAGTTAAGTCCTCCTTATGTATATGAATTAAGAATAAGATTTCTATGTGATTTGTATATGAAGCTTATGTAGTGATTGTACCATAATTTGTTGGCGAGGTACAGAAATTGTGATATAATCACACTGGACAATTGCAGAGAAAGGAGGTGTGAGTTATGTTGAAAAAACTAGTCAGAGCTATTTTCACGATGGCGGGAGCCATAGTAGGGTATGGTTTGTTTTTATTGACCAAATTCTGTTTTGCCCTTGCAGGACATGAAGAGCTGGTTGATTTTTCGGAAATACAGGAATTATGTATCGCCGTTTTATTCGCAATTATCTTCGGTTTAATATTTTTCAGATTGACACCTACCCTTAAAAAACAAGGAAACAAGATGGCAAGCAATATAGAATCGGATTTGCAGAAAGTATCTTTGAATGATCTGGTAATGGGTACTATCGGACTTATAGTGGGTCTTATTATCGCTTTTTTGATAAGTCAGGTATATGTCGGCATAAAAATACCGTATTTAGATGTTATTTTGAATATTATTACATACATAATACTCGGATATCTGGGAATCGTCATTGCGACCAAAAAGGGAAAAGATATTAGAAATGCCTGGCCGAGCGCCAAACTTATTTCCTCGGTGGGAGGCAGCAAATCCGGAAAAGTGAAATCTGATGCTTCTCCTAAGATCTTTGATACAAGTGTGATTATAGATGGCAGGATAGCTGATATCATGAAAACAGGGTTTATAGAAGGAACTATCGTTATTCCGGAATTTGTGCTTGTAGAACTCAGGCATATAGCCGATTCGTCTGATGCCCTTAAAAGGAACAGAGGGAGAAGAGGCCTTGATATACTTAATAAGATACAGAATGAATATGGTATCGAGATTTACAATACGACTGCAGAAAAAGCTCTGGATGAGATCCCGGAGGTAGATGTAAAGCTGCTGAAACTGGCGCAGATTATGAACGGAAAGGTAGTCACAAATGATTTTAATCTAAACAAGGTGGCAGGAATAAAGGGCGTTGAGGTTCTCAATATAAATGAGCTTGCCAATACTTTGAAGCCTGTGGTGCTTCCCGGTGAAGAAATGGTGCTGTCTCTTGTAAAAGAAGGCAAGGAGAATAATCAGGCTGTGGCATATCTGGATGATGGTACGATGATAGTAGTCGAAGACGGCAAACGATTTATAGGGAAAACTATAAAAGTGATTGTTACAAGTGTGCTGCAGACATCTGCAGGAAGAATGATATTTGCCAAACCTGCAGTCGGCGGCAGAGGGTAGTGTAATGTATAAAGGAAACAGTATCTCGGTAATAATAGCTGCGGCAGGGAAGGGAACTCGTCTCGGCGGCGATATACCAAAACAATATCTCATGATAGGCAGTAAACCTGTGCTTGCCAAAACACTTAAAGTGTTTTCGGATATGGATGAGATCGATCATATATTTATCGTGGCAAATGAGGAATATATTAAGCATTGCAGGAATATAGTCGGATCGTATGAAATAAATAAGGTACGCGATATAGTTCGGGGAGGCTGTGAGCGACAGGAATCGGTATATAATGCGCTTAAAGCCATAGGAGAAAAATGCCCGGATACTGATTATGTTCTTGTTCATGATGGAGCAAGACCTTTTGTAAAAAGACATGTGATCCATGCAGTGATAGAAGGAACAGTTGAAAAAGGCGCTGCCGTGCCATGCGTCCCTATGAAAGACAGTCTCAGGATGGCGACAGACGAAGTCATGAGCAGGAGTGTTGACAGAAGCCTGTATTTTTCTGTCCAGACACCTCAAGGATTCAGGAAAGATTATTTGAAGCGAGCGTATGACAAAGCATATGCAGAGGGATTATGCGGAACTGATGATGCATCTTTAGCAGAGAAGGCCGGATATAAAGTAATGCTTGTGAAGGGTGATTACGGCAATATAAAGATAACTACGAAAGAGGATTTACCTATGGAGAACAGGGTGGGGACAGGATTTGATGTCCATGCTTTTGCTGAAGGCAGGGATCTGATATTAGGAGGCGTCAGCATTCCCTATGAAAGAGGTCTTGCGGGCCATTCTGATGCAGACGTTGTAATTCATGCTCTTATGGATGCCTTGTTGGGAGCGGCTTCACTGGGGGATATAGGGAAGCATTTTCCTGATACAGATGATCAGTATAGAGGAATATCCAGCATGGTTCTTTTGCAGAGAGTGGGAAAGCTTCTTGCTGCGAATCGCTATACTGTGATAAATGCGGATATTACCGTGATGGCTCAGGCACCTAAGATAGGACGTTATACAGAGGATATGAGAGATAACATTGCAAAAGCTTTAGATCTTGAGAAAAACAGGATTAATATAAAAGGAACAACTACAGAGCGTCTTGGTTTCGTAGGACGGGAAGAAGGTATAGCTGCTGAAGCAGTTTGTTCTATATGCAGATAAGGAGATACACTGATGAAATTATCAAAAATGCACTTGAAAACATTGCGGGAAGTGCCCAATGAGGCTGAAATCCCAAGCCATATTTTAATGCTGAGATCAGGAATGATAAGAAAGTTGGCATCGGGAGTATACGGATTTATGCCGCTGGGATGGAGAACACTTCGAAAGATTGAAGACATAATAAGACAGGAGATGGATTCTGCCGACGGACAGGAGATACATATGTCTGCCATACAGCCATCGGAGCTTTGGGAAGAATCGGGAAGATGGAGCGCTTTCGGTCCTGAACTTTGGAGGATAAAGGACAGACATGGACGTGAGTTCTGCCTGGGCCCTACTCATGAAGAGATTTTTACAGATATAGTCAGAAATGATATTAATTCCTACAGACAGCTTCCTATAAATCTGTACCAGATACAGACTAAATACAGAGATGAAGCAAGACCGAGATTTGGCCTGATGAGAAGCAGGGAGTTTATTATGAAAGATGCTTACTCTTTCGACAGAGATCAGGCGGGCCTTGATAAAAGTTATGAAAAGATGTATGAAGCCTATGAAAAAATATTTACACGATGCGGGCTTTATTTTCGACCGGTGGAAGCTGATACGGGAGCTATAGGCGGAAGTAATTCCCATGAATTTACAGCAATTTCAGAGGTTGGTGAAAGTGAAATCGCTTACTGTGAAAAATGTTCTATGGCGGCAACCGTTGAAAGGGCAGAATGTGTAGACGAAAAGCCTCAAACGGACGTGCAGATGCTTGAAATGAAAGAAGTGCACACTCCGGGGACAAAGACTATAGAAGAAGTAGCCGATTTTCTGGGGCTTGATCAGAAGCAGACCATAAAAGCATTGCTTTTTGTAACATATGATAATGAAGAAAATGAGAATGGCTATGTGGCGGCGTTTGTAAGGGGTGACAGAGAACTTAATATGACGAAGCTTGTCAATGCCCTCGGTATACCTGAGCATGCCATAGAGTTTGCAGATGAGGAAAAAATGGCTGCGGTGACAGGCTGTGTCGGTGGATTTACAGGACCTACAGGTATTCATGACTGTAAGATAGTAGTGGACAGTGAATTGGTAGGACTGAAAAATCTCTGTGCGGGAGCATGCAAAGAAGATTATCATCTTTTAAATGTCAATTACGAAAGAGATTATAAGGGTGATATAGTAACTGATATAAAAACGCTGGCCGAGGGAGATCCATGCCCTGTATGCGGAGCCCCTGTAAAACATGCAAGAGGTATTGAGGTTGGTCAGGTCTTTAAGCTGGGGACCAAATACAGCGAATCTATGAAGGCGTATTATAAAGATGAAAATATGAAGGACCATCCGATTGTGATGGGCTGTTACGGAATAGGCGTGACGAGAACCATGGCGGCAATAATTGAACAGCACCATGATGACAACGGTATTATATGGCCTGTATCGGTAGCTCCATATCACGTAATAATAACTGTAATGAAGCCTGATGATGAGGTTCAGTCACAAGTGGCCGACAGTATATACAAAAAGCTTATGACAGGCGGAGCCGAGGTTCTTGTGGATGATAGGAAAGAACGGCCGGGAGTCAAGTTCAAAGATGCGGATCTTTTGGGTATTCCTATCAGAATCACCGTAGGAAGAGGCGCTTCAGACGGAATGGTAGAGTATAAGATGAGAAGAGATGCCGATAAAGTGGAAATGACCGTAGAAGAAAGTATAAAAAAGGCCATTGATACAATCGATGCGGAACGATAGGTATTACGGAGCGGTGACGGTACATGAGCAATAACAATGGGAAAGCAGGCAGCGTTAAACAGTATATAAGCATTTTCTGGGAGTTTTTTAAAGTCGGCATATTTACCATAGGAGGTGGTATGGCGATGATACCGCAGATACAACAAGTAGTTGTCAAAGATAAAAAATGGCTTAAGGAGGAAGATATGCTGGACTGTATAGCTGTCAGCCAGTCCATGCCCGGAGTTATAGCCATAAACAGCGCTACTTATATAGGGAATCGTATGAAAGGTGTGAAAGGGGCGCTGGCAGCTACTATAGGAGTAGTCGCACCTTCTTTCATAATTATAATACTGGCTGTGACCTTTTTAGGAGCCATAGGTGAAAATAAGTATATACTGGGAGCTTTTACTGGAGTGAAGGCAGCGGTATGCGGCCTTATAGCGGTGACTGCTGTAAGGTTGGCAAAACAGAGTCTTGTTTCGGTATTCCAATGGATACTTGCTGTAATATCTTTTGTGGCTATAGGAGTTTTCGGAATTACAGCGATATGGGCCATCATCGCAGGAGCTGCGGCAGGAATAATATATAACAGTATAAGATTTAGAAACAGTGGACACTTGAAAGATGATGTGAATAAAAAGAAAGGTTCGACCTGTGAAAGAAACGATGGTAAGAGCGGGGAGGCGGAAAAATGATGTATTTATATCTTTTTGCCATGTTTTTCCGGATAGGGCTGTTTAGTTTCGGCGGCGGACTGGCAATGCTTCCTCTTATCTTTCAAAGTGTTCAGGATTTCGGAGTCATGTCTTCACAGGAATTTTCCGACCTTGTAGCTCTGTCACAAGTAACACCTGGTCCTGTGGCTGTAAATGCCGCTACATATGTAGGATTTAATTATTCGGGGATACTGGGATCTTTTGTTGCTACATTGGGCGTATGCCTTCCGTCTTTTGTCATAATGCTTATAGTGATGAAATTCATAGAGAAATTTAATGACAGCAAGGGAATACAGGGAGCTTTCGTGGGAATAAGGCCTGTAACGATAGGTATGATAGCAGCGGCAGCTATATTTGTCAGTGAATCTGTACTGGTGAATGGCTCTCTGATCTCAATGAAACTGTTTACAGGAGGCGTTGAATTTTTTAATTTTATCCCCATAGCAATGTTTGCCGTAACGATAGTTTTGGTAGGTGTGTTTAAAATGCGGCCTATAAGAGTGATGATACTGATGGGTATAGCAGGAGCGTTTTTATGTGGATAGGTGGAGTAAGAGTAATTGTATTGGATGATAGAGACAGAATGCTGTTGGTTAAACAGCGTCATGAAGACAATGATATATGGATGGTGCCCGGAGGCGGAATAGAAGACGGAGAAAATGCTGCCGATGCGGCAGTCAGGGAAGTAAAAGAGGAAACAGGACTTGATATTGAAATAGGGACTCTTATATGGCATGTGGAAGAAGTATCGCAGCGAGGACAGCGATTCGTGAATTTTTTTCTCGGAAAGGTGTCCGGTGGGGAGCTTGCGCTGGGAGAGGATCCGGAATTTGATGAAGCGCATCAGGTCCTCAGAGAAGTACGGTTTATGACACGTGAAGAAATGAAGTTGATCCCTAAACTTTATCCTGAATTTTTGCGGGATGAGTTTTGGTCTGTCTTTGAAAACGAAAAATTTGGTTATAACGTGTTCAGAATGCGTTAAAAGGAGGAATTATAAATGAAATATGTAAAGATTGAAATGGAAAACGGCGGTGTGATGAAGGGAGAACTTTATCCTGATATAGCTCCGAAGACTGTTGAAAATTTTATAAAGCTTGTGGAAGAAGGGTTTTATGACGGCCTTATTTTCCACAGAGTTATACCGGGATTCATGATACAGGGTGGATGCCCTGACGGTACAGGAATGGGAGGTCCGGGTTATACAATAGAAGGAGAATTCACGGCAAACGGATTTAAAAATGATCTCAAACATGAAAGAGGCGTATTGTCCATGGCAAGAGCGATGGACCCTAATTCAGCCGGATCACAGTTTTTTATCATGGTGAAAAATTCACCTCATCTGGATGGGCAGTATGCTGCGTTTGGTAAAATAACAGAAGGTATGGAAGTGGCAGATGAAATCGTAAAACAGGACAGGAACAGAGCAGACCGGCCTGATGTACCTCAGGTGATGAAGAAGGTGTCCATCATAGAGGAGTAACATCTTTTGCAGTAATAACAGACTTAATGTTTTGATTTTTCCAATCCCGGTATGATCTGTCATTGTACCGGGATTTTTGATGCTCTGACAGAGAGGAAATATAAGAGATGAAGACGGTAAGTGAACATAAGAAAACGGATCTGGGAAGTGAGCCTGTGGGAAAACTTCTGCTGCGGCTTGCGCTTCCTGCAATAACTGCACAGATTGTTAATGTGCTTTATAACATGGTAGACAGAATGTATATCGGACATATTCCCAAAACGGGAGCTACAGCTCTTACGGGAGTAGGAGTCTGTTTTCCCGTAATTATGATAATCAGTGCTTTTGCTGCGCTTATGGCCATGGGAGGAGCCCCGAAAGCGTCAATTATGCTGGGACGAAAAGATCATGAAACGGCTGAACGTATTCTCGGTTGCTGTACGAGCGGAACTGTTATAGCCGGAATAATTCTGACGGGTGTACTCCTGTTATTTGGAAAAGATCTTCTGCTTTTGTTCGGTGCCAGTGATAATACTATAGGATATGCAGAAGGATATATGCGTATATATGCATGCGGCACTCTGTTTGTGCAGATCGCTTTGGGACTTAATTCTTTTATAACTACACAGGGATTTGCAGGTATCAGTATGGTCAGTGTTGTAATTGGAGCAGTAGCCAATATAATCCTTGATCCGATATTCATTTTCGGTTTTGATATGGGCGTGCAGGGGGCTGCTTTAGCTACTATTATTTCACAAGCTCTTTCTGCTGCATGGGTCATCAGATTTCTTACCGGAAAACGGACAGCTCTGAAAATAAAAGCAAAATATATGAAAATCCAGTGGAAAATATATGGACCATGTTTGGCCCTCGGTATGTCCCCATTTATAATGCAGGCTACGGAAGGAGCCATAACTGTTTGCTTTAATTCATCGCTGCTTCATTATGGAGGAGATCTGGCAGTAGGCGCTATGACAATACTGAGCAGTGTGATGCAGTTTTCTATGCTTCCGCTTCAGGGAATCACTCAGGGAGCTCAGCCTATAGTGAGTTTTAATTACGGGGCAGGAAATGCCGTACGTGTTAAACGGACGTTTTTTCTTCTTCTTAGAGCCTCTGTTATTTATTCCATATCACTGTGGGCAATAGCAATGTTTGCTCCAAAGCTGTTTATAATGATATTTACTTCTGATGCTGAACTTGTTTCCTATACGATGTGGGCTATACGGATATATATGGCGATGTCTCTGATCTTTGGTATACAAATCGCCTGTCAGCAGACATTTATCGCTCTCGGCAATGCTAAGACTTCTTTGTTTCTTGCTGTTTTGAGAAAGATAATACTGTTGATACCGTTGATATTTACATTACCGATGTTTTTTGAAGATAAAACAATGGCTGTGTTCATGGCAGAACCGGTGGCTGATACTATCGCTGTGGCTACAACAGCCACTATGTTTCTCATACAGTTTAGGAAGCTGATGAAAAGAATGGAGGACGGCACAAAGATAGATGAGATCAGAAGCTGAAAAATTACAGGGGCTTGTGTTTAAACACAAGCCCCTGTAGTGTAAATGTATATGAGCAGAGGATGATATACAGACCGGCTACATAGTATCGGTCAAATCTATTCTATTGATTTGTCTTCCTGTTCGTTTTCAGCGGACAACATTTCTGCCAAGACATGAATATCTGAAGAAAGTTTATGATAACTTTCACTGATAGATATCAGCAGAGCAGAAATGTCATGAGTGTTTTTCCCGGAAAGCTGATCAACCTGCTGCGGAAAAGGTGTTCTGCCGCATATTAGCTGTGAAACAGAAATTCCAAGCTTTTCTGAAAGTAGCTGTATGGTATCTGCCCTTGGATTTGCATCTTCCTTCAGATACTCCTGCAGGGAAGATCTGGCAATACCGAGTTCTTCGGCAAATTCTGCCAGTGAGATATTTCGTTGTGACATAGTCATTTTGAGTGTTGAAGCTATGTTTCTTTGTATTTTCATAAAAGACCTCTCCTTTCATCATAAGAATAAAGAGGCCTGATAAGCCCAGTAAATGCCATGATATTGGCATTTATACCGATATACCGGTACGCAAATAATAAAAAAGTCATTATTTTATATGTGACAAAAATCAGCCGTATATTAAAATCTCAGAAATTTAAAGGCTTTAAAGCACTATTTTGAGATATATGTATATATAATTTGATTTTAAAACCCAAAACGAGATATGAATGAAAAAGGAATGCTTTTCATAGAAGCGAGCTTTTTTATTAAGTTTTAATAATCTCTTTTTAATCTGAAGTTTCATCTGAGAACTGTAAATAAAAAAGGATTTCTGCTATATTGAGAAATCCTTTTCTGGCGAGGCACGAGGGACTCGAACCCCCAACCGACAGATTCGAAGTCTGCGACTCTATCCATTGAGCTAGTGCCCCAGATATGAATGTATCAATTATAAATGATTTTAGAAGAAGTGGCAAGAGGTTTTGTTTTGCTGAATGTAATTAATCTTATTTGACAGTGAGAGGAAAATCATTAAAATTCCCTTTAAAGTCTTTAATGAAACTTCCGATCTAAGTTTTCATTGTGAGCATATTCCTTGAAACTATCACATTTTTATGATAACATTAATGTGTATGTGCAGATAATGTATTGTATTTTTGATATAAATAAGTAATCAGGGAAAGAAAATTATGCGTTCAAAAATTATAAGAATAATAATTTTGATTATTATAGATGCTGCTATCGTAGCTTTCAGTTCGATCGCTCCGCTGGCATTGAGGTTTGGTATCTTTACGATGGACATGTTCTATCTCATACCTGCTGTTAAGTGCCTTCCGATAGATATAGCAATAACTGTAGCGGTTATGGCGGCATTTAAACTTTATAATCGGGTGTGGACATATGCGGGAGTAGATGAAGTGATTTCCGTGTTCAAAGCATCACTTGTAATAGAAGCGTTGTATGTTGCGTATAGGCTCCTGTGGAGCATCGCCATGCCACGCAGTTTTTATGTGTTTAACTGGGTGTTTCTGTTTATTCTTCTGGCAGGCGCCAGATTTTCACTACGGGTTTTCAGACAGTTTCAGAAGAAATATCAGAAAACAGGTGAAAAGCGGAGAGTAATGATAGTAGGAGCAGGCTCTGCGGCTTCTCTTTTGATTAAAGAGCTTCGTTTCGGACCCGGAACTTCCCGTGTGGTATGTATAATAGATGATAATCCTGCCAAAAAAGGTAAATATATACATGGACTTCCTATAGTAGGGGATAGAGATGATATTCCTAAAATGGCGGATAAGTACAGAGTGGATGAAATAATCATCGCAATACCTTCGGCATCGCCTGTAACCGTTAGAGATATTATTTCCATTTGTCAGGAGACAAATGCAAAGTTAAAGAGATTGCCATCTATTGCTTCAAGTCTCACATCGTCGCTCAGCAGTGCCATAAGAGAGGTGAATTATGAAGATCTGTTGGGAAGAGATGCGGTAGTGATAGAAAATTCGGAGCTTACGGATTTTGTTGCAGGGAAAACAATTATGGTCACCGGAGGAGGTGGCACTATAGGTTCAGAGCTCTGCAGACAGATTATCGCCAATAAACCGGGAAGACTGCTTATTGTGGATATATATGAGAATGGAGCATATGAACTTCAGATGGAGCTTGTCAGATATTATCCGGAGGCAGAGGTTCATGTATTAATAGCATCAGTAAGAGATTATGACAGGCTGGAAAGTATTTTTAAAGAATACCAGCCCGATGTGATATATCATGCCGCTGCTCATAAACATGTACCCCTTATGGAATATTCTCCTAATGAAGCTGTCAAGAATAACTGCAAGGGGACGCTGAACATGGCAAAGCTTGCTGATAAGTATGAGGTTAAGAAATTTGTGCTCATTTCCACCGACAAGGCAGTAAGACCTACCAATGTTATGGGTGCAACTAAGAGGATTTGTGAGATGATAGTGCAGACATACAGCAGAATGTCTGACACGGAATTTGTGGCAGTCAGATTCGGAAATGTATTGGGCAGTAACGGATCCGTAATACCACTGTTCCTTAAGCAAATTGAAGCTGGCGGCCCCATAACTCTTACACATAGGGAGATAACCCGATTTTTCATGACTGTAAGCGAAGCTGTTTCTCTTGTTTTGCAGGCAGGATTACTGGCAAAGGGCGGCGAAATATTTGTGCTTGATATGGGACAGCCTGTAAAGATATATGATTTGGCAGTAAATCTGATAAGAATGAAAGGCTACATTCCTGACCGGGATATCAAGATCGAGATAGTAGGTTTGAGGCCGGGAGAGAAGCTTTATGAAGAACTGCTGATGGCAGAAGAAGGCCTTGAGAGCACTCCTAATGATTTAATATTTGTGGGTCAGCCTATAGACATAGATAAGAATGTGTTTTTGGACAAGTTGAATAGCCTTATAGAAGTTGCCGAGGCTAATAGTAATAATATAAAAGATGAAATAAAAAAGATATGTGATACCTATACTATCACTAAAAATTAACAGGAGTATTGATATGAATATACCTTTTTCACCACCTGATATTTCTCAGGCGGAAATAGATTCTGTAGTTGAGACATTAAAGTCCGGTTGGATTACAACAGGGCCTAAAACAAAAGAATTTGAAAATAAAATATCTGAATATATAGGAATAAAGAAAACAGCATGTCTTAGCTCTGCAACTGCAGCCATGGAAATGACATTGAGGTTGCTTGATATTGGACATGGTGATGAAGTAATAGTTCCGGCATATACCTATACGGCTAGCTGCAGCGTTATCTATCATGTAGGGGCAACCCCTGTAATGGTGGATATACAGAAAAGCGTTCCTGAAATGGATTATGATCTTATGGAAAAGTCTATAACTGAAAATACAAAGGCAATAATTGTTGTTGATTTGGCAGGGATAATATGTGATTACGGTAAAGTTTATGATATCGTGAATAGGAATGAATCAAAATTTGCGGTATCAGAGGATAATGATATTCAGAAAAGACTTGGTAGAATAGCTGTTATTGCCGATTCATCTCACGGCTTCGGAGCTGTAAGGAATGGTAAGAAATCAGGGATGCATGCCGACTTTACATGTTTTTCTTTTCATGCAGTTAAAAATCTTACTACTGCTGAAGGCGGAGCTGTGACATGGAAAAGTATAGATGGAATAGATGATGAAAAAATATATAAAGAATATATGAACCTATCCTTACATGGGCAGACAAAAGATGCTTTGGACAAGACGAAAGCAGGGTCATGGGAATATGACATAGTATATCCTGCTTATAAGTGCAATATGACAGATATACAGGCCAGTATCGGTTTGGAGCAGTTGAAGAGATATCCCAATATGCTTGATAGAAGGCAGGAAATAATAAGAAAATATGATGCTGCTTTTAAGGAAAGGGACGTGAAGGTATTATCGCATCAGAGTGATAGGTATTGTTCAAGCGGACATCTTTACTTCATAAGACCGGAGGGAATAACTGAAGAACAGCGAAACGATATAATAGTTAAGCTGGCGGAGCTTGGCATTGCCAGCAATGTCCATTATAAGCCATTGCCGATGCTTACTGCATATAAAAATATGGGATTTGATATAGTTAACTATCCCAATGCGTATAACTATTATAAAAATGAGATAACTTTACCGTTATATAGCAAGCTGACTGATGAGCAAGTAGAATATATAATAAGCGGTGTGATTAGTATATTGAAGGATTACGAAAGATAATGTTTATATCATGGGAAAAACTGCCCAATGAAATGAAAAATGATAAAGTTAAAGAGTACCATGGCCGGCTGGCGAAAAAACGTGTAAGCCTCTGTATCAAAAGGGCGTTTGATATAGTAGTATCATTAATTATGATTGTATTATTATCATGGTTATTTATTATTCTTGCTGTTATGATAAAAATAGACTCAAAAGGTCCGGTGTTTTTCAGGCAGACAAGAGTAACGGCAGGCAATAAAGATTTTAGAATATTTAAATTCAGAACTATGGTGGATAATGCTGACAAAATGGGAGCTCTTGTTACCTCCGGAAATGATATGAGGATAACTAAAGTAGGGTCAAAAATAAGAAAATGCAGACTTGATGAGATCCCTCAGTTAATTAATGTTCTGAAAGGTGAAATGACTTTTGTGGGAACAAGACCGGAAGTTCGTAAATATGTAGATGCATACAATGATGAAATGATGGCAACATTGCTTATGCCCTCAGGGGTAACCTCGCTGGCGAGCATTAATTATAAAGATGAAGATGCTATAATAGATAAGTGTGTATCAGAAGGTATGGCGGTAGACGAGGCTTATATGCAAAAGGTTTTACCGGAGAAGATGAAGTATAATCTGGAATATATTGAGAGTTTTAGTTTTTTTAAAGATATTAAACTGATGGTTAGAACAGTTGCCAGTGTTTTAAAGTAGGTAGATAGATGAATATACTGATAATAAATCATTATGCAGGTTCTCCTGAAATGGGTATGGAATTCAGACCATATTATTTTGCAAGAGAATGGATAAAAATGGGACATAAGGTGGACATAATTGCCGCAGACTATTCTCATTTAAGAAGAATAAATCCTGACGTAAAAAAGGATTTTCAGCAGGAGAATATAGATGGTATAAATTATCATTGGATAAAAACCGGAAGCTATAAGGGAAATGGTGTGAAAAGAGCTTTGACTATGGCAAAATTTGTGCTAAAGCTATGGATTCATGCCGGCGAAATTATAAAAGATATTGCTCCTGATGTTGTTATAGATTCATCAACTTATCCTCTTGATACATATGTAGGGCAAAGGATAAGAAAAAAATCAAAGAAAAGAGTTAAGGTTATACATGAGGTACATGATATGTGGCCGGCTACATTAATAGAAGTGGGAGGTATGTCAAGAAAAAATCCGTTTGTAATAGCTATGCAATTGGGAGAAAACAGTGCATATAAAAATTCGGATTATGTAGTATCGTTGTTGCCATATGCTAAAGAATATATGGTTCAACATGGTATGCGGCCAGATAAATTTGTCGAAATTGCCAATGGAATAGTGTTAGCGGACTGGGAATCTCCTACGCCATTACCGGAAGAGCATGAAGAAAAATTAAGGAGATTGAAAGAAGAAGGAAAGTTTATTGTGGGATATTTTGGTGGACATGCATTATCTAATGCATTAGAGGCGTTGATTGAATGTGCGACTAAAATTAAAGATGCACAAGTTCAGTTTGCGTTAGTAGGGGATGGTGTTGAGAAATCGAGATTAATGGGGGAGGCTGAAAAAAGAAAACTGAGTAATATTTTGTTCTTAGAGCCTGTAGATAAGCTTGCTATTCCCAACTTATGTAAATATTTTGACATAATATATATGGGAGGAAAGGCATCTCCATTATATAGATTTGGTGTTTGTATGAACAAAATGTTTGATTCATTAATGTCTGGCAAACCAATTATTTGTGCAATAACAACTCCGAAAACCCCGATTTCTGAATATAAATGTGGGGTGATGTTAGATTCAATGGATGTAGAAGGTATAATTAAAAGTATACATAAATTTAAAAACATGGATGATAAGGAATTAGGAGAACTGGAATTAAGAGCTATTTCAATAGCAAAAAACAAGTATTCGTATAAAAAACTAGCTTTAAAATTTATAGATGTAATTAATGGGAGGGTGTCTTAGTATGAAAGTGGATATATTAAGTAAAATAAAGCATAAGGAAATAAGCGTTGGTGTAGTAGGTCTTGGGTATGTAGGACTTCCTCTTGCAGTAGAAAAAGCTAAAGCTGGATTTAAAACAATAGGTTTTGATATTCAAGATGAAAAAGTTTCGCTTGTGAATAAAGGACATAATTATATTGGAGATGTTGTAGATAGCGATCTTCAGAAACTCGTAAATGATGGTATGCTGTCAGCAACAACAGACTTCAGTTTTGTAAAAGATGTTGATTTTATAGCTATTTGTGTTCCAACACCTTTAGATGAGCATCAGCAGCCGGATATAAGCTATGTTAAAAACTCTACTATAGAAATAGCTAAATATATGACTAAGGGTACAATGGTTGTATTAGAATCAACTACATATCCGGGAACAACTGAAGAATTGATAAAACCGTTACTTGAAGAGGGGTCTGGGCTTAAATGTGGAGAAGATTTTTACTTGGGATTCTCACCTGAGAGGGTTGATCCAGGGAATAAGCAATTTAAAACTAAAAATACACCTAAGGTAGTGGGCGCCATCGGGAAAGATGCTACAGAAGTGATATCGGCAATGTACAGAGCTGTTTTAGAAGGTGAGGTTCATGAGGTGTCATCTCCTGCAGTAGCTGAAATGGAAAAAATATTAGAAAATACTTATAGAAATATAAATATAGGTTTGGTCAATGAGCTTGCCATTTTATGTGATAAAATGAATATTAGCCTTTGGGAAGTTATAGATGCGGCCAAGACAAAACCGTATGGATTCCAGGCATTTTATCCAGGTCCGGGACTGGGAGGGCACTGTATTCCACTTGACCCATACTATCTTTCGTGGAAGGCAAGAGAATATGGTTTCCATACATCAATGATTGAATCTTCAATGATGATTAATGATAAAATGCCGGAATATTGTGTAGAGCGTGCAAGCAAAATTTTGAATGTTCATAAGAAAGCTTTGAATGGTTCAAAGGTATTGGTATTGGGGGTTGCGTATAAGCAAGATATAGATGATTATAGAGAAAGTCCGGCAATTCCTGTAATTAGTATATTAAAACAGAACGGTGCAGAGGTGGATTTCTATGATCCGTATATAAAAGCTTTTAAAGATAACGATATAACAATGTCAGGATTAGATAATATAGATGCAGAAAAAATTAAATACTATGATTTGGTTATGATTACATGTGGTCATACTAATATTGACTATAATATGATACAGAAAAATGCCAGAGCAATTTTTGATACTAAGAATGCTATGCAACATATAGAAGATAGAGATAATATAGAGGTGTTATAATAAAAACATGGACTTTACATATAATGCATATAAAAACTTAATAGAAAGATTAAGGGATAATAAGTATAATGTTACAAACTATAAAAACTATAGTAATTATGATAAATGTGCGATATTAAGACATGATATTGATTATTCCGTAGATAAAGCATTGAAGTTTGCTGAATTCGAGAGGCAATTAGACGTTAGAAGTACATATTTTGTGCTAATTTCATCTCCGTTTTATAATATCATAGAAAAGAAAACTAATGAAAAAATCAAGAAAATAAAATCGCTAGGGCATGATATAGGGTTGCATTTTGATGAATTAAATTACAGTGTTGAATACTATGATCAAAATGGTGGAATAAAAAATGTAATACTATCAGAGCTTAAACTGCTGAGGTATATTTTAGGAATAGATGTGGATTCTGTATCTATGCATAGGCCATCAAAAATTACATTGGATGCAGATTATGATTTGTCTCCTGCAATAAATTCATATGGCAACACATTCTTTAAACAATTTAAGTATTTATCAGATAGCAGGATGAGATGGCGAGAAAACATTGAAGATATTATAGAAGCAGATATTTATAAAAGGCTTCATATTTTGACACATGCATTTTGGTATGATAAAGATAGTAGAGATATTAAAAAAACTTTATTTAAGTTTATAAAACAAGGTAATTCAGATAGATATGATATTCTAGGAGATAATATTACAGATTTGAAATCACTGGTAAAAAAGGACGAAGTGTAATGAGGGTAATTGTTAAAGATGTTCTGAAGCATTTAAATAGAATTGGTGAGAAATATATTTTTTTTGGTGATGAAAATGAAATTGTACAGGGATATTCATCATTAGACAATTATAAACCAGGAAGTATTACATGGATAAAAAAAGCAGATAATGTCCCTTTAGAATTTGATACTAGAAACATCAAATTAGCGGTAGTTCAAAAAGGCGAAGAAATAGATATAGAAAATAAAATTATTTGTGAAAATTCAAAGAAATGTTTTTTTTCTATTCTTGATGGGTTATTTGCCAGTGATGATAAAGACGTTGATCCAATTGGCAATGGTACATATATTTCGCCGGAAGTTAAACTGGGAAAGAATGTTATAATTGGGCATAATTGTACATTGGATGGAGAAATAACCATAGGAAATAACACTAAAATCTATAATAATGTTAGTATTATCAATAGGGTTTGGGTTGGAAATAATTGTGTTATAGAGTCAGGTGTAACTATAGGGCATGATGGATTCTCATTTACTGAAAACGAAAATCATGAAAAGCACATGATAAAACATTATGGTGGTGTTAAAATAGGAAATAATGTTCACATAGGAGGGCAGTGTCATATTGCAAGAGGAACAATTGATAATACAGTAATCGAAGATGGTGCTAAGTTAGATACCTTAATTCATATTGCACATAATTGTAAAATCGGTAAAAACACAGTGATTTTACCAGGCTCACTGATATATGGGTCAGCGGTATTAGAGGAAAATGTACAAGTCTCTTCAGGAATAATAAGAAATCAAATGAGAATGAAGAAAAACTCTTTTGCAGGTATAGGGAGTGTTGTTTTGAAAGATGTTGAAGAAAATATAATCGTTGTTGGAGTGCCGGCAAAGCCAATGAGAAAATAGGGTGAGGTTTTTATGAAAGAGTATTTTGTACATGAAACAAGTATTGTTGATGATAATGTTAAAATAGGCGATAATACAAAGATCTGGTTTTTCTGTCACATTCAGTCCGGTGCACAGATAGGTGAAGGTTGTTCTTTTGGGCAGAATGTCAATGTATCAAACAATGTTAAAATAGGTAATGGATGTAAAGTTCAGAACAATGTATCCATATATGAGGGTGTTGAACTTGAAGATTATGTTTTTTGCGGACCATCTATGGTGTTCACTAATGATTTGACGCCAAGAGCAAAGTATCCAAAAGGCAGTGCGGGCTATAGAAAAACTGTTCTGCATACGGGAGCTTCTATAGGAGCAAATGCTACAGTAGTATGTGGGCATGAAGTTGGAAAATGGGCGATGGTTGCTGCTGGAGCAGTTGTTACGAAAGATGTTCCTGATTACGCACTAGTAGCGGGAGTACCGGCAAAGCAGATTGGCTGGGTGTGTGAATGCGGAGAACGTCTGGATGATGGTTTGCATTGTGAAAAGTGTGGAAGAATATATGATGTAACCGATGATGGTCTTTCGGAAAGAAAGTAAGAGGAGAAAAAATGAAATATGCATTAGTAGGCTGCGGAAGAATCGCAACAAATCATATGAAAGCAGCAATAAATAATAATTTGGAAATAGCAGCGGTATGTGATGTATTGCCGGAAAAAATGGAAGAACTGCTTGCAAAGCATGAATTGCAGAATGATGATACAATCAAAAGATATGAAGATTATAAAGTCATGATAGAAGAAGTAAAGCCTGAACTTGTAAGCATATCCACGGAAAGTGGAATACATGCAGAGATTGCTTTATATTGCATAGAAAAAGGCGTAAATCTTATTATAGAAAAGCCTATGGCCATGAGCATCGAAGACGCTGATAAAATAATCAAATTGTCTGAAGAAAAAGGTGTTAAAGTATCGGCATGTCATCAAAACAGATTTAATTTAGCTATACAGCAGCTTAGAAAGGCTGTAGAAAGCGGAAGATTCGGAAAGCTGTCACATGGATCTATTCATGTAAGATGGAACAGAAATCAGGGATATTATGATCAGGCCTCATGGAGAGGCACCTGGGCGCAGGATGGCGGAGCCCTTATGAATCAGTGCATTCATGGCATAGATTTGCTCAGATGGATGATGGGCGATGAAATAGAAGAAATTTATGGTGCAACAAGGCAGCAGTTCCATGACTATTTAGAGGCAGAAGATGTTGGAATGGCAGTTGTTAAATTCAAGAATGGTGCTATCGGTACTATTGAAGGAACTACCAACGTTTACCCTAAGAATCTGGAAGAAACACTGTACATATTCGGAGAAAACGGAACGGTTAAAATTGGCGGAACTTCAACCAATAATATTGATGTATGGGATTTTGCAGATGAAACAGAAGAAGATAACCAGAATAAAGGATTAAAGGAAGAAACAAGTAATGTATATGGAAACGGACATACAAGCTTGTTTGCTGATGTTATAGATGCTATAGAAACTGACAGGGCTCCATATGTAGATGCAGTTGCTGGCAGAAATGCATTGGAAGTAATACTGTCAATATACAAGAGCCAGAAAACAGGGCAGGCAGTAAAACTGCCGTTAACAGATTTTGCAGCTACTGATATGAAGGGTGAGTTTTAAAAATGAAAATATGTCATGTGACAAGTGCTCATAATAGTAGTGATGTTAGAATTTTTGAGAAAGAATGTACTTCATTAGCCAAGTTACCTGAAAATGTTGTTTATCTTATTTCTCCTGGAAGTAGTTATATTAAAAATAATGTTAAGATAATAGGTATAGGAGAGAAACCAAACAGTAGATTGAAGCGAATATCAAAATTTTCGAAAATTGCATATGAAAAAGCAATGGAAATTGATGCGGATGTATATCATTTGCATGATCCAGAGTTGCTGCCATATGCCAAAAAAATAAAAGCTAGGGGTAAAAAAGTCATATTTGACAGTCATGAAAATTATTATGAGCAAATTTTGAAAAAAAAGTATATACCAAAACTTTTAAGACGCTTCGTTGCATTGATATATAGGGTGATGGAAAATCATGCGTGTAATTATTTGGATGCTGCAATTTTTCCTTGCAAAATACGAGGAAAACATATTTTTGAAGGTCGCGTGAAAAATTGTGAGTTTATTGATAATGTACCTCTGTTAAGTGAAAGTAAAACCAGTAGTCTTATTAATGAAAAGAAAGAAAACGCAGTTTGTTGTGTAGGAAGCTTAACAGAAGATAGAGGAATTAGATTTTTAATTGATGCTTGTTATATTGCAGATGTCAAACTTATTTTAGGAGGAAATTTTTATCCTAAGACTTTTGAAAAAGAAATGCAAGAAAAAAAAGAATATAAAATAGTGGATTATAGAGGATTTTGTTTAAGGGATGAGGTTATATCAATTTATAATCAAAGCAAAATAGGTATTAGTACAATTTTGAGTATTGGCCAATATCCTATGGTGCATAATTTACCTACAAAAGTATATGAGTGCATGATGATGGGAATGCCATGCATTATTTCTGACTTTGAATATAGTAAGAAAATGATAGAAAAATATAAATTTGGAATAGCAGTAAATCCAACGAACCCTGAAGAAATTGCGGGAGCGATAAAATATTTGATTGATAATCCGAATACAGCCAATCAAATGGGTCAAAATGGTAAAAAAGCAATAGAGGAAAATTTTAATTGGAGTATTGAAGAAAAAAAATTGTATAGATTATATTTTCGATTAAATGAATTGGAGAATGACATGTGTAGTTAGGTAGGAAGGCAGAAGTTGTGAAAATATATTGTTTGAATACTATAAAAAAATTACGAAATGCAAATTCAAATATGTCATATAAATATGTAATTACCATAATAATACAGGTATGTATTATTGTAATTTCGTTGGGGATACCAATTTTGAAAAAAGATCAATCTTTTTCAACTATCGTTGTTAGTGGCATATTGCTAATAATTATTAATATAGTGTTGTTGCTAAGAAAAAGTAATTTAACGCAGATTAAATTTAATAAAATGTATTTGATTTTGTTAGAGTTTATTGGGATATCATTTGTTTTTAATGGAACATATTTTGGTGTAATGGGATATGTTGCAATTGGAATAACATTTAGTATTATATTACCTTTTTTAAATATCTCTTTTAGCAGTAATTATGGGTTTTCAATTTGCAGAGCAATATGTATAGGAATTTTAATTTCTTTTATTTTATTTTGTATTATATCAATTTTATTCGGCCCGATGTTAGGGGTGACACAATACACATCTGTTTTATCAAATCCAAATACTTTGGGAAATTATATAATTATAGTAATATCTGCACTTATATATTTGTTTTTTGATTTAAAAAAATCAAAAAGTAAGTATTTCTGGGTATATGCAATTCTGTTTGGTATGGCGATATCTATGGCTTTGTATACGAATTCGAGAACCACTTTAATTGCCATATCTATGCAAATAGTTATAGTATTTTTGATGTGTACTGTTAGTTTATTAGTGAATAATGAAAAACAAAAATTTGTAAGACTAATTAAAAAAAGTAGCATATTAGTGATAGTATCAATTACTGTATTTGTAACAATGTTTTTTGTTTTAACGGATTTAAAAAAAAGTATAATTGAAATCGTTCCAGTTATTCAGAGTGAGGATGTAAATGAAGATATTTCATTTGAGGAATATATGAAAATAATGAAAGCAAGGTACATGAAGGGAATAAATAAAGAAGCAAATATAAAGTCAGAAGGCAAGAATGAAGATCTTGATGATCAATTCACATCTGGGCGCAAGGAAATTTGGAGAAGTTATATTGAAAGTATTGATATAATAGGACATCCTGAAGAAGGTAGGAAAATAATAGAAAAAAATAGAGTGTATATGAAGACAAATGCACATAATGTATATATTCAAATGGCATATTCAGCAGGATGCTTAGTAGGGATAGCAATGCTAGTATTAATGTTGACTGTTGCAAAAGATTTATTGGTAAGGATATATAGATTTATTAAAATGGGCATTTTGGAGAAAGATCTAATATTCACAATATGTAGTTCTATTGGATTTGTAGTAGTTTCGCTGACTTCTGGTGGATATATGGTGTTTACTTATTTGCCAGTAACGATGTTTTACTTTTCATTGTATACGCTATCAATTAAAAAGGAAAATAGAAAATGAAATTTTTTATAGTAGGGAATGCATCCTCTGTTTGGATGAAAGAATACATTAAAGAAATCCATATTAAAAATAAGCATACAGTATATCTTACTGTATTTGATAAATCAAAGTTGAAATATGAAGAAGAGTATAGAAAATTAGGGATACATTTAGTAGAAATTGGTAGCAAAAGTACAAAATTTGAAAAAATTACAAAATCATTCAAATTGATTGTCTTTGCAATAAGATGTCGTATGGGAAATAAAGTTGATGTTATTGAGATCCAAAGTCCGCCACATAATTTTCAAGCCAGAGTGCTTGCATTTATAATAAAAATTATGAATGTAAGTTCATTGCTTGTATTTTGGGGGTCGGATATATTGGATATAACAACTAGTGATGCTATGAAAATGGAAGCGTTAATTAAAAATTGTTCTAAAATTAATATAGCAAGCAAACAGACACATGATGCATTTACAAAATTTTATGGGCAAAAATATAACGAATTATTTAATGAGTATCCATTGAAATTTGGAACGTTAGGTATACCATATATAGATAAAGTATTAAGTAAATGTAGCAAAAGTGATTGTAAACAATTTTTTAATATAAATAGTAATTTAACGACAATTGCCATAGGGTATAATGGGAAAAAAAGGCAACAACATATCGACGTTTTAAATCAGATCAAAACATTGGATAGTGAAGAAAAAGCTAAAATTCATGTTATCTTGCATATGGTAGGTGCTGATGATGTAAATTATAAAAATAAAGTCAGAGAATTGATTGATTCTACAGGAATAAAATATTCATTTATTGAAGGAGATTTAAATTTTGTAGATATTGCTAAATTAAGACTAGCCACAGATATTTTTATTCATGCACAAAAAACGGATGGATTATCTGGGAGTATAAGGGAATGTCTATATGCAGAGGTATTAGTTATAAATCCCTCTTGGATTAAGTATTATCAATTTGAAGAGAATGGTATGGAATATTTAGAGTATAGTAGTTTTTATAAGTTGAACGGTATTTTAAGGAAATATTTTGCAGGAAAAATAAATTTAAATTATAAAGAAAATAAAAAAATTATAGATGAAATGTATTCCTGGAAAGCGGCCGAAGAAAATTGGATTAAAGTATTTAATGATTTAGTATTATAGCTTAAGGAGAAGTTTATGTATGATAAAAAATTGTTGATTTTGGGTGCTAGTGAGCTTCAAGTTCCTGCAATTAAGAAAACTCAAGAAATGAGTCATTGCTGTATAGCTGTAGATTACGACCCTAATGCTGTGGGAAGGGCTATTGCTGATAAGTTTTATGAAATAAGTACATTAGACTATAATGGGATTCGCAATATTGCAGAAAAGGAGAATATAAATGGTATTTTTACGATTTGTAGCGATCGACCGATGAGAGTTGTTGCTAAAATTGGTGAAGAATTGGGACTAAGTACAATTTCCCAAAAGTCTGCATTGTTAGCGACTAATAAAGGCTACATGAGAAAAGCTTTGGAAAGCATGAATGTACCGATTCCTTATTATGAGATATGCAATAATGAGAATGCATATAGTGCAGCAATAACAAACTACGGCTTTCCTATTGTAGTCAAACCATCAGACAACTCGGGAAGTAGAGGGGTGTCATATGTAAAGTCTAAAGAAAATGCTGCTCTTGCATATAAATATGCAAGGGATAATAGCTTGGATAAACTTGTAATTGTTGAAGAATTTATGGAAGGTAAAGAAGTAAGTGTTGAAGCTTTTGTTTGTGAAGGAAGAGTGATTATTGTACAAATAACTGATAAAATAACTACAGGGGCTCCACATTTTGTAGAAATGGGACATTCACAACCTTCAGCATTAGATGAAGCAGTTATACATGATATAAAAGATGTCACGATAAAGGCTATAAATGCATTGGAAATAAAAGGCGGACCTGTTCATGTTGAGATAATAGTTACAAACGATGGAGCTAAAATAGTTGAACTTGGAGCTCGTTTAGGAGGTGATTTTATCGCTACAAATTTAGTTCCATTATCTACAGGAGTAGATTTGGTTGCGGCAACAATTAATTGGGCATTAGGTAAAGATGTAGACCTTCAAAGTCGTGATAATAAGTTTGCAGCTATAAGATATTTAAGTAATTTGGAGAATGTACACTTTAATAACGAAATTATAAAGGAATTAGAATATTTTTCTTGGAATAGGTTATCAGTTAATGAACTAAAATCTAGTCGTGATAGAGAGGGGTTATTTATTGTATCGGATATAACAAGAGAAAAAATGGAAGAAAAAATTGAAAAGATTAGAGACAGTATACATTGTAATGTAGAAAATTTATTTTGGTAAGAACTTGATCTTTTTAAGGAGTCTTTATGCGGAAAATACTTGAACACTTGGGAGCTTTTTCATTAGGACCAATAGTGAGTGCTTTTTTAGGATTTTTAACGGTTCCAATAATAACATATTTTATAACACCAGATGAATATGGCAAATCTAGCATGTTTGTTCTAGCTCAGGGTATGATATCGATGTTTGTCTACTTAGGCATGGATCAAGCATTTGTACGTGAATTTAATCTGTATACTGATAATATAAAAAAATTATTATTAAATTCTATTTTTGTGCCAATTGTATGTGCGATAGTAATAGGCGGGACTATAATAGTATTTAGTGATTTTTTTAGTATAATACTTTTTGACGAAACGGATGAAATAATTGCTATAGTTATTTTATCGATTATGATTCCGTTTATGGTTGTTGAAAATTTTTCGTTATTAAAAATCAGAATGGAGGAAAAAGGCGTTCAATATTCAATATTTAATATATTGCTTAAGACATTAGTATTAGTAATAACAATAGGACTATTCTTTATATATGAGAAAAGTTTTAGAAGTGTTGTTTATGCAATGGCATTAGCTGAAATTATAAATGGCGCAATATTATATATTATAGTTATACATCCTTTGAAGCTGAATATAAAAGATTTAGATAAAAATCTTTTGAAAAGAATGTTAAAATTTGGAATACCATTATTGCCTGCAATGATGATGAGTTGGATCTTGGTTTCAATGGATAAGGTGATGTTGAGAATTATGTGTGGGTATGGTGAGTTGGGATTATATACAGCAGCATTCAAAATAGTCTCGATTATAGGAATTGTACAAACCTGTTTTACTTTATATTGGACTCCGGTTGCTTATCGTTGGAATGAAAAAAATGTCTCTAAAAAGAACTATGATTGTGTGAATACAACGGTTGCGGTTATAATGTCAATATTATGTTTGATGTTATTACTATTAAAAAACATTGTGGGAATTGTTTTGGGAAAAGATTTTATAGAGGCTATAAATATATTTCCATTTTTATTATTATATCCAATAATGTACACAATGTCAGAGTCAACGGCAGTGGGTATTGGTTTTTCAAGGAAGACTTACTATAGTATAATAGTTTCAAGTATATCTGGGTTAGTAAATATTTCTCTTAATTATATTTTAATTCCGCTTTACGGTGGTGCAGGTGCAGCAATAGCAACAGGATGTGCATTTATAGTATTTTTCTGGGTTCGAACAATGATATCTAGGAAAATTTGGTGGAAATTTTCTATAAAAAAGTACTTTTTTATTACGATAATTCTTGTATTTAATTGTTTAATACATACATGGGTTACAGGGGTGTACGTGTATGTTATATCAGGAATAAGTATATTAATTATTTTAATTGTTAATTATAGAGAAATAAAATTATTGGTAGATAGAGTTAAGACTATATAAAGGGCGTGATTAAATGGAATTAAATAATCAAAATGGAATTTTATCGGGACTTGAAATGATGGGAGATAATATAAGAAATAAACTTCAGTTTTGTGGAAAAAGTGTTTATTTTTATCCGTTATGTAAAATGATACGCGCAGAGAATGCGAAAGTAGATGATTTTACAAGGATATTAGATTATTCATATATAGATGCAGGAGAATCGTTAATAATAGGTAAACATTCGATGATTGCATGGCAGACAATTATTGAGGGAGGCGGAAAGACAAGAATAGGAGATAGGGTTTTTGTTGGTCCTGGAACTAAAATATTGACAAGTACGTATGAATTTGAAGGGTTATATGCAGCTGAATTCATTCCAGAGGAATGTAGGGCTTTTAGATATGGAAATATTGTTATTGGTGATGATGCTTATATAGGTTCCAATTGCGTTGTTATGCCAGGTACACATATTGGTGAGGGTGCTGTTGTTGGTGCTAATAGTCTTGTAACTAAAGACTTGAAGCCGTGGACTATATATGTTGGCTCACCTTGCAAGGAATTGAAGAAAAGAAGCAAACCAAGTGACGATATTAGAAAAAAGCTTTTTAATAAAGTGGACTGGAGTAATCACTTATAGTTTGATATATGCTTTTTTAAAATAAATATTTTTATATGCTACTGAAAACAGAGTAATATACATTATATATTTTGTTTAAATAGTAAAAAATGTTAGGGAGAAATCATGCAATTCAGAGATTTAAAACAACAATATCAAGTATTAAAAAAAGATATTGATACAGCCATGATTGAGGTGGCTACAAACTGTAATTTTATAAACGGTCAGCAGGTCAAGGTGCTTGAAAAGGAGTTGGCTGAGTATGTTGGAGTTAAGCATTGCATCACATGCGCTAACGGGACAGATGCGCTGACAATGGCAATGATGGCGTGGGGAATAAAGGAAGGTGATGCTGTATTTGTACCTGATTTTACATTCTTCTCATCAGGGGAGATAGTTTCTCATGCAGGGGCAACGCCTGTATTTGTAGATGTGGATACTGATACATATAATATATCTTCTGAGTCTTTGGATAAGGCTATTGAGAAAGTAAAAGCAGATGAGACGCTTAATCCTAAAGCTGTGATAGCTGTAGATTTATTCGGTCTTCCGGCAGATTTTGAAGCTGTAAGGAAAGTTGCGGACAAGCATAATTTATTAGTGCTGGAAGATGGAGCCCAAGGTTTCGGAGGAAAAATAAAGGATAAAATCGCATGTAGCTTCGGGGATATAAGTACCACTTCATTTTTCCCTGCAAAGCCGCTTGGCTGTTATGGAGACGGGGGCGCGGTATTTACAGACGATGACAATATGGCCGCACTGCTTGAGTCTATAAGAGTTCATGGCAAGGGGGAGATGAAATACGACAACGTAAGAATCGGACTTAATTCCAGACTTGATACAATTCAGGCTGCTATACTTTCCGTCAAGCTAAAGGCTTTTGCCGATTATGAGCTTGAAGATATAAATAAAGCGGCAGATAAATATACAAGACAGCTGTCTGATGTACAGGACAAAATAAAGCTGCCTATAGTTCCTAAAGGATATTATTCCAGCTGGGCGCAGTATACAATACAGCTTGAAAATAAGGAAACAAGAAATAGCCTTCAGAATGCATTAAAAGAAGAAGGAATCCCAAGTATGGTATATTATCCTAAAGCTATGCATAAACAGGAAGCTTTTGCAGCAAATCCTTATAACGACTCGGAGTTTTCTAATACAATGAAGCTGTGCGATACTGTGCTGTCGCTTCCAATACATCCGTATTTGACTGATGAGGATATAGAAAAAGTAGTGAAAGCTATAAAAGCTAAAATGTTATAACAGGTAAATTGTTTTAGTCGTTATTAAAATAATAGTATAAATTGAATTTTGTATTGAATAAATTAATGAGGAGTTTATATACTCCTCATTATCATTTCTTGCGGTTAGTTTATTAATCAGGAGATTTTTTTCTGATATTAATTCTACACAATCATCACATAATATACATAGCTATTAGATTGCTTGATATTTCAAATATATGGTATAATAAATAACTGATTATAGGTAAGATGAAGAACTTGCAAATATCACAGGTATACTATTGCGGAGGGCAGAATGAAAATTGTAGTGAAAGTATTGCTGACGATATTAAATATGATCTATAGCATAATGAAACTTTTTCCTGTCGGAGAAAAGATTACTTTTGTGAGCAGGCAGTCTGATAAAAAATCTGAAGATATGGAGCTTTTGGAGCGGTCGATCAGAAGAAAGGATCCGGGTTTGGAGCAGGTTTTTCTTTGTAAGAAACTAGAAGGCGGAATTTTTTCAAAGATCGGATATTGTTTTCATGTTTTTAAGCAGATGTACCATATTGCTACGTCTAAGGTTGTGGTGTTGGATTCTTATTGTATAAGTGTTAGTGCTCTCAAGCAGAGGGAATCTCTTGTGGTTATACAGATGTGGCACGCTCTTGGATCTTTGAAAAAATTTGGGTTTAGTATAGTCGGTGAAGGTGAAGGAAGAAATGCGAAACTTGCTGATGTTTTTTCGATGCATAGAAATTATACATATATTTTGACCAGCAGTAGAGTATGTGCGCCTAACTTTGCGGAAGCTTTCGGATATGATGATAAGCATATGAAGGTGATGACTTTGCCAAGAGTAGATAAACTTACAGACTGGTCCTTTAAAGAAGACTGCCTGAGGCGTATTTATGATGAGTATCCTGAGTTCAGAGAAAAGAAGGTAGTTGTTTATGCACCTACGCTCAGAGTGGACAGAAATATTTCAGAGGCTGTGCAGAACCTTGCTGCGGCTTTTTCAGATTCTCAATATATTTTTGTGCTAAAGAAACATCCTCTGATGCAAGTAAATTCTGAAACTGGTGTAGTTGATAATAAATTTACAACATTGGAAATGTTGTTTGCGGCTGATTATGTTATCTGTGACTATTCTGCAATAATTTTTGAAGCTGCAATAATAGGAAAACCATTGTTTTTTTATACTTTTGATTATGAGACATATGGCGAAGAACGTGATTTTTATATGGATTATGATGCGGAGATGCCAGGAGTGATTTCTGCGGATCCCCGTGTTCTGGCTGAAGCTGTAGCTGCTGATGATTATAGTATCGATAGGATAAAAGCTTTTTCTCACAAGTATGTGGAGAACCAAAGCGCATGTACCGATAAGCTGGCAGAATTTATTACGGATCAGATCAAATAAAGCGAGGAGAGTTATGCACAGAAAAAGAATTATAGCAGTTTTACTTTTAATTATAGCAACGATTATAACTATTGCGACAGCTTTTAAAACCGGAATCAATCCGCCTGCGGTAAATGTGGCCGGTTCTTTTGGTGCGATATTATTTTTGCTGGCGACAGCGAAAATACTGGATGTAAAGGATGATTTATTTTACTGTGGGGTCATTTTTGTATATTTGGCGTCTCCGATAGGCTCAGTTTTGGATTTATACAGAAGGTTTGGCCCATATGATAAAATAATACATTTTATCAGTGGAATTCTTTTGGCAAGTCTTGGGATGTTAGTAATATCGAAACTTTTAAAAAGAGCAGAGATGTTTTTTGAAAATAAAAGAGCTTATTTATTTTCACAGGTTGTCTTTGCTTTTTTCTTTTCTTCAGCGTGTGCCGGTATATGGGAAATATTTGAGTTTACGGCGGATAAACTTGCTGGTGGAGGAATGCAGCGTGGTATGTTGGATACTCTTACTGATATGATTGCTGGAAATAGCGGAGCTCTTTTATACTGCTTTATTTTTGTGATTATGATTTATGCTGGAAGGCTGGATAAAAAATGAGTTTGTATTCCTTTGGCGTTGAGTTGCCGGGAATGTGCCGGCGACAGGTTGCTTTCAGAGTTATTATTTGTGAAAGTGTGCATATATTTGCAGATGTATACAGTGTTTTAGGAGGGCGAACAGCAATATTTCGGTTTATAAATATATGTGAGGGCTACAGATAAAGTACATACTATTGTTGATCCACAAAACTCTTGAAAAATACCCATATATAATATATTATAAAAGTTGTGGCAACAGCAGTTTTACACTGACTTAATACAATACAAGGAGATGAAATAAAAAATGAATATGAACGTTTTTAAAGGTAGCGATAATTACGTAGTTACCGATGAACTTATGAATGCGGTAAACGTATCTATTGCTTTGGAAAAACCGCTTCTGATTAAAGGCGAACCGGGAACAGGCAAGACAATGCTTGCTGAAGCTATAGCCGAGTCACTGGATATGGAGCTTATAATCTGGGGTATCAAATCAACCACTAAGGCACAGGAAGGCCTTTACGTATACGACACAGTGCAGAGATTATATGACAGCCAGTTCGGTGAAGGAAATGTTTCCGATATAAAGCAGTACATCAAGCTGGGTAAACTGGGAGAGGCCTTCACGGCAGATAAGCAGGTGGTTCTCCTGATAGATGAAATAGATAAGGCGGATTTGGAATTCCCTAATGACCTTCTCTGGGAGCTGGATAAGATGGAGTTTTATATTAACGAAACAAAAGAAACCATTAAGACAAAGCAGAGACCTATAGTTATTATTACATCCAATGCCGAAAAGGAGTTGCCTGACGCATTTCTGAGAAGATGTATTTTTCACTATATAGAATTCCCTGATAAGGAAAAAATGGAAGAGATTATAAACGTTCATTTCGGTGATATAGATAAAAAGCTCAGCGAAAAGGCGCTGGACGCTTTCTATGAAATCCGTGAAATGGATGATCTGCAGAAAAAACCGAGCACTTCCGAACTTCTTGACTGGATACAGGCTCTAATGATAAGCGGAGTTGATATTGCCAATCTCAAGAGAGACATGCCGTTTGTAGGTGTTTTGCTCAAGAAAAATCAGGATATAGATGTAATGAATGAAATAAAAGAGAAAGGATACTCACTTAAGAGATGGTAAAGATATGTTTTTAGAATTTTTTTACCTGCTCAGAGCTAAAGGGCTGGAGGTTTCTATAAACGAGTGGATGATTTTGGAAGAGGCTCTTGATAAAGGCCTTGCACATTCATCTCTTATGGGCTTCTATAATCTCTGCAGAAGTATTCTTATAAAATCAGAATCTGAATATGATAAATTCGATGCTGTTTTCGCAGAATATTTTAAAAATGTACAGACTCCTGAGGATCTTCCCGAAGAGTTTTGGGAGTGGCTTAACGAAAGTGATCATCAGAGGCCTATTGACGATAAAGGCACCGGTGATGAATTTCCAAAGGAGCTGGAAGAACTTCTGGAAATGTTTGAGGAACGCATCAAGGAGCAGAAAGAAAAGCATGACGGAGGCTGTTATTGGATCGGTACCGGCGGAACTTCAGTTATGGGGCGGGGTGGATTTCATACCAGCGGCATAAGGACCGGTGGACCGAGCCGCCACAAATCTGCCGTTCAGGTGGCCGGAGAACGAAATTTTAAGGATTTTCGGCAGGATAAGATTTTGGATATAAGGCAGTTTCAAATGGCATTCAGGAGATTGAGGCAATATTCCTCAAGGGTTGATGCGCAGGAAACAGAACTCAATATTGATAAGACTATAGACGAAACCTGTGATAATGCAGGAATGCTTAAGATTGTATATGACAAGCCGAGAAAAAATACAGTTAAAGTATTGCTTCTTATAGATTCCGACGGTTCAATGCTGCCTTACAGCAGATTATGTAACAGGCTTTTCCAGGCTGTCAGTCAGGCTAATCATTTTAAAGATTTGAAGATATATTATTTTCATAATTGTATATATGATCATCTATATACCACCCCTTATTGTAAAAAGGGTGAGTGGATAGAAACTGACTGGGTCCTGAGAAATCTTGATAGTGAATATAAGGTGATTTTTGTTGGGGATGCTGCAATGGCGCCCTCTGAGCTTTATAAAAAGGGAGGGAATTCTTATATTGGTCTTTGGAATGAAGAACCGGGTATAGCATGGCTGGAGAAGTTTAAGAGAAGATATAAGAAACAGGTATGGCTTAACCCTATAGACAAAAGTACGTGGGAATGGATGTATGGAGCTAAAACCATAAATGCTATATCAGAGATATTTCCGATGTTCGAACTTTCATTGGATGGCTTAGAAGCAGGAATAAAGAAACTGCTGGTGAAATAAACGCCAGTTGTTAAACAGAAAATAAAAAGTAGGGCTGCCTCATTAAAGTTTTTTATCTTTAATGAGACAGCCTTATCTTTTAAAGAAATATTGATTTATGGTATTGATAAAATAAAATCGATTCAGATTTTAAAAATAATGGAAGAAATGAATTTAGTTTTTGTTCGTAAAATTTATTGTCATTGAGAAAATCATATATTTTGCTTCAGACATGTTTTTATATCATCTTTAGCACTGCTTATAAGTTTCAGATCAAAAGTATCGCCAAGATATTGCAGTACATTGGGACTGAGGAATGCAGGCAGTGTAGGTCCCAGATAGATGTTTTTAATTCCCAGACTCAAAAGTGCCAGCAGTACGGCGACAGCTTTTTGTTCATACCATGAGATTATGAATGACAGAGGAAGTCCGTTTATGTCTGTATCAAAAGCATCGGAAAGAGCAGTTGCTATGCGCACAGCAGAATAGGAATCGTTGCATTGACCTACATCAAGGAGTCTTGGAAGTCCTGCGGTTTCACCGAAATCAAGTTTGTTGAATCTATATTTTCCGCATGCCAATGTTAATATCATGCAATCTTTTGGAACCATTTCTGCAAATTCAGTATAGTAATTACGTCCCGGTCTTGCACCGTCGCAGCCGCCGATGAGGAAGAAATGTTTCACATCGCCCTTATGGACAGCTGCAACTATTTTTTCAGCATATCCTAATGTTGCATGGTGCCCGAATCCTACAAGTATTTCTTTTGATTCCTGATCTTCTTTGAATCCTCCAAGTTTTATCGCCTGTTGTATTATTTCACTGAAATCTTTTTCTCCGTTTGACTTCTTTTCTATGTGTTTTACACCTTCCCACCCTACTACGTTAGTACTGTAGATTCTGTCTTTATATGAATCTCGCGGTCGCATCAGACAATTTGTAGTCATGAGGATACATCCTGGTATATTGTCGAATTCTTTCTGCTGATCCTGCCATGCTCCGCCAAAATTTCCTACAAGATGAGAGTATTTTTTTAGCCCTTTATAACCATGTGCGGGAAGCATTTCGCCGTGTGTGTAGATGTTTATTCCTTTTCCCTCTGTTTGTTTCAGAAGCATTTCCAGATCTTTCAGGTCATGTCCGGAAACGATGATGAAAGGACCTTTTTTGATTTTTATATTTACTTTGTGAGGAGATGGATTTTCATATACTTCTGTATTTGCATCGTCAAGGATTTTCATGACTTCTACAGCAATCTCTCCTGTTTTCATGGTCATCCTTATCATTTCATCTGCTGTTAGCGTGTCGTCGGTAGTAGATTCAAGAGCTGTAATATAAAAATCATCCACCTGATCGCTGTAATATCCCAGCTCTCTGGCCTGATGTCCATATGCGCTGATACCTTTGAGTCCATAAATAATGGTCTGACGAAGTGAACGTATATCGGGATCAAGGGACTGATCGTACATAATCCCTGCTATTTGAGAGTCTTTGAGCATTTCACTTTTGGCGGACGGAAGATCATAGGTAGCATGTGCAGTAGGGTTATTAATTTTGCCTACAAGATTTCTGAGCCTTTCTTTTATTTTCTGAGATTCTTTAAGGAGTCTAACGTGATCTTCGGCATTAAAGTTTACATTTGTAAGAGTGGTAAAAAGTGCATTCTCGATGAAGCTGACGATGTCTTTGTCTATATGATCCCCTTGATCAATCAGTTTTTTTCCATAGCAGCTTATTCCTTTTATCTGGAAAATAAGAAGGTCCTGCAGGTTGGCTATCTCAGGTGTTTTGCCGCATATCCCTAATTTAGTACAGCCTTTTCCGTTGGCAGTCTGTTCACACTGGTAACAGAACATTTCATAATTAAGATCCATATTGTTATTCATTTTTTGTCTCCGTTCAAATTATTTTTTTCTTATTTTGTGCAGTAATATTGAAGATAATCGTTTATATTCAAAATTTTGATGTATAGAGATACAAAAAATATCGTGCTGATTGTTTTTATGGATGTATATAATATCGCTGATAATGTTTTATGTATAATAAAAAGTCTGTTATGATCATAACAGACTTTTATAAAAGATTTATTAAAAATATCTAAAGACTCCTTTTACTTTTCCCAGTATTTTTACGTCTTGAACAATGATGGGACTCATAGAGGAATTTTCCGGCTGGAGTCTTATATGATCGTTTTCTTTATAAAAAGTTTTGACTGTGGCTTCGCTTTCAAATCCGTCCACCATAGCTACAATTATTTCTCCGTTTCTGGCTGTGTTCTGCTGTTCTACTAATATATAATCCCCATCCATTATACCGGCTTCGATCATACTCTCGCCTCTCACTGTAAGCATAAAGCTGGGATTGTTTCCTACGAATCTTGCGGGAACCGGAAAACTGTCTTCCACATTCTGCTCAGCAAGAATAGGAGTGCCTGCGGCTATTCTGCCCACAAGAGGTACCTCTATGATTTCGGCACGGGATACTTCTCTGTTTACTGTGTTTCTGTCTGACATTTCATGTTTATCGTGAGAATCAGTTTGTCCGATGTCTACGAGCATTAGGGCTCTTGGCTTGGAAGGATCTTTCTTTATATAACCTTGTTTTACAAGGTTTGAGATATCCTTATGAACTGTAGATGTGGATTTGATATCCAGCGCAGAACATATTTCACGGACAGTAGGAGGGTAGCCTTTTTCTCTTATTTCAGCTCTCATGTAATTTAAGATGTTTTGTTCTCGTTCTTTTAACATGCGAATATCCTCCTTGTTTATGAGAACATTTTATCATAAAAAGAACAAAAAGTAAACACATGTTTTCTGCTGAGCTGAAAAGAGTATAATGCTTCAGCGCTTTGTCGCTGCATGATTAGGCATCTACTTTTGCAATAATATCTGCATTTATGAAGTCTTTGAGTGATTCAGGTTTCCAGTTGGGAATCTGTCTTGAAACATAAGTGTAATTCAAGAGATCTTTATATGTAACATTATGAGATACACTGTTGCCTCCCCATGTACCACATCCCAGTGTAAGGGAGACTGGATATCCACAGTTCCATCCTCCTGAATTAGTGAGACATTGCGGCTGATTTACTACTACTTTAGTTACCGGAACTGCAGAGGCAAGCTTATCTACATCAGCGGGATCATCAGTATGTATACCACAGCTGTGACCTTTTCCCTGATATTCCAGTGTAGATAGCATTTTGTTGATAGCATCGTCAAGGTTTTTTGCTTTCTGGATACCGGATACAGGAGAGAGCTTTTCTCCCGTAAATGGATGTTGGAGGCCGAAGCCATTAAATTCTTCCACCATTATGACTTTTGTTCCTGAGGGCACTTCAAGTCTTGCAAGGGCAGCTATATCTTCAGCACTTTGAGCAATGACAGCACGGTTGAGTACGTGATCATCAGGTGAGTTTGGCCACAATGTTTTTTGAAGTTTTGCTTTTTCTTCAGAACCTTCTTTACATAGGAAAGCTCCGTGATTTTCCATTGCTTTTATGAAATCATCATAGCAGTTGTCAAATACTATGATGTTATTTTCCGTAGAGCATGATGTTGAATTATCGTATGCTTTTGACAAACAGATCATTTCAGCTACTTTATCCATAGGTGTTTTGCCTGTTACTATAGATACGCAGTTTCCCACACCTACTCCAATGGCAGGTGTGCCGGAAGAGTAGGCTGCTTTGACGAGGGCTTCGCCTCCGGTGGCAAGGATAAAATCACATTGCGTCATCAGCTCTTGTGATACTTCAAGCTTAACCCATTCACAGTGACAGGTTTGAACCAGATCTTCAGGGTATCCAAGCTTTTTGATGGTGGCTCTTATCTCATTGACTATAGCGAGATTGAGCTTTCTGCATTTGGGGTGTGGAGCCAGGATTATGGCATTTCTTGTTTTCAGAGCCATGTTGGCTTTTATGATAGGAGTAGCTTCTCCATTGGTCACAGGCATGATTCCGGCAATAACTCCCATAGGTTTAGCCCATTTTTGAATGCCGGTTTCTTTATTGTCATCGAGAAGGCCTACTGATTTTTTATCTTTCATCTGAAGATAAGATCCCCAGACTTTTCCGTATATTTTAGAAATTTTATCTTCCGATATGCCCATTTTGGATTCCTCTACAAGCATTTCAGCAAACATTTTGGTTTTTTCGGGTTTTGTAAGGCTGTATGTTACCGCCGCTGTCAGAAGATCAACATCTTCCTGTGTGAAGTTATTGGCGTATTTTTGAGCCTTTCTTGCCCTTTTGACCAGTTCTGCGACATAGTCGTGTGCATTCATTGACATTTTTAAAGACCTCCTTAATGGTATAGAAAATACTGTACAATATTGATTTTATTATATTTTAACAAAAATAACTTTACAAGGAAAATGATCATATTTTTACCTTGATAGTCCAGATTATATATGTTATATTAGCATTAATGATATTAAAAAAATCGGATAAAATAAGCAGGAAAGGAAAGTGATAATTATGGAGATCATAAAAATAACAAAAGATAATTTTGAAAAAGAAGTAAAAGAATCGAAACAGCCGGTACTGGTTGATTTCTGGGCGGCATGGTGCGGCCCTTGTATGATGCAGGGTCCTGTTATGGATGAGATTGCAGATGAATACAAAAACATAAAAGTGGGAAAAATCAATATCGATGAAGAGCAGGCGTTAGCCATGAAATTTGGGGTCACCAGCATACCTACTCTGGTATATTTTAAAAATGGAGAAATTGCTGAGACATTGATTGGCCTGCGGTCGAAAGAGCAGATTGCAGAAGCTCTGGGACTGTAGGATGAGCTCTATTGCCTGCTTTTTATCAAAAAATAAAAAGGGGTATTTGATATGGATCCAAAGTTTTTAATGTGTAAAAAATGTGGAAGTACCATAACTTTTCTGACAGGCGAGGGAGACGACGTAAAATGTTGTGGGGATGAAATGGTAAGGTTGCATGCTTCTGAGACAGACGGCGCCAAGGAAAAACATGTTCCTAAGGTGAAAAAGCAGGAAGGTGCTGTAAGAGTTGATGTCGGAGAGATCAGCCATCCTATGGAAGACGATCATTTTATAGAATGGATATATCTTCAGACGAAAAGGGGCGGACAGTTTGCAAGACTTAAGTCAGGTGAAGAACCACGGGCTACGTTTGGAGTTTCGGCGGAAGTTCCGGGAGATGAAGCCATTGCTGTTTTTGCGTACTGCAATAAGCACGGCCTCTGGAAAATGGGACTGTAATCAAAAAAAGATCCTTCATTAAAAAGAAGAAGGATCTTTTTTCATTATTCATTTTGAGCTTCTACTGTAAATTCCAAACCGTTTTCGGAATATATGGCTTTCAGATTCATATCGGAAAAATAGTTTTCAATATATTTGCGTAAATCATCATTTTTTTCTTCAAGAGAGAAAAACTGACCTCCGCATCTGTCATGAAAATGCAGGTGCATGGAAAAGCGTTTGTCAACTTCAGCTTTTAGTTTGCTTACTTCAGAAAAGGGTAATGCATACATGAATAAGAACCTCCTTTTTATTTTTAGTACTTTTCATATGATACCATGTTGATGAAGGGCATTCAAGATATCCCGGAGTGATAGAAATGATATTTAATAGTATCTTCAGTTTTGGAGAAACTATTAAAACAAAGGTGGTGATATGGTGTGGATAATTATGGCCATGGCTGTTATTGCAAGTATTTTTACATCTATAGGGCTGATTATGATAGGATTTTTGATGGTTACAGAATTTCCGGATGAGTGATTTTTCTGTGTGCATTAATAAGAATGCCGGGAAAATTTTCTTGCATATTATCTTTTCATATGATATAGTAATTCAGGTAGAAAGAAGAAGTTATCCGCTTCTCACCTAAGAGCGAAGGCTGTTTGGGTTAATAATAGGCAGATTTTGATTTTACTTTATTAAATGCGGAATCATAATTTATGCGAAAATTGGGGCGGATACATAGATCCGTTTTTTTATTATTCATAAAAACGGCAAGGGGAATTTATTAACGGAGTTTTATGGAGGTATAAGGCAATTAGCAGAGAAGCTATGATAAACGAAGAAATTCGTTCAAAGGAATTAAGAGTTATTGATACAGACGGTAGTCAGCTGGGAATAATGAGCAGGCAAGAAGCGCTTGATATATCGGAGGAAAAGAAGCTCGATTTGGTTTGTATTTCACCGAAAGCCAATCCGCCTGTTTGTAAGATTCTCGATTATGGAAAGTATAAGTATGAGCTTCAGAAGAAGGAAAAGGAAGCGAAGAAAAAGCAGAAGACTACTCAGGTCAAGGAGATCAGACTGTCAACATTCATAGAGGATCATGACATAATGGTTAAAGCTAAAACAGGTTCAAAATTCCTTAAGGATGGAGATAAACTGAAGGTGAGTCTGAGATTCAGAGGAAGAGAAAAGGATTATGTCGCAAGAGGGATGGAAGTAATGAACAAGTTTGCCGAAGCCGTTTCAGAAGTGGGTGACATCGATAGGAAACCTAATTTTGAAGGCAGAAGTCTTACTATGATTCTTACGCCGAAAAATGATAAATAAATTTAATAAGTAGGAGGATAATACGTCATGGCAAAGCAGAAAATGAAGTCTCACAGAGGCGCATCCAAGAGATTCAAGATAACAGGTTCAGGAAAAGTAAAGAGAAATAAAGCATATAAGAGCCATATTCTTACGAAGAAAAGCCAAAAGAGAAAGAGAGGCCTGAGAAAGGCTACGACTCTGACAAGCGCAGATCTTAAAAGAATAAAAGCGATATTGAGCAAGTAAGGAGGTAGCAAGATGGCAAGAGTAAAAAAAGGTGTAAATGCACATAAGAGACATAAAAAAGTTTTAAAAATGGCTAAAGGGTACTACGGTGCCAAGAGCAAGACTTTCAAGGCAGCTAAACCCGCTACTATGAGAGCTCTCCGTTCTGCTTATATAGGGAGAAAGAATAAGAAGAGAGAATACAGAAGGTTATGGATTGCGAGAATCAATGCTGCAGCAAGAATGAATGATATTTCATACAGCAGATTGATGAACGGGCTTAAGAAATCAAATATTGAAATAAACAGAAAAATGCTTTCAGAAATGGCTATCCACGATCCCGCGGCTTTCGCTAAGATCTGCGATACCGCAAAAAAGGCTCTTTAGAAACAAATAATATACAAGCAGATTATAGAGGTCAATTTATAGACCTCTATTTTTATTGTTGAAATTAAAGATAGAGTTTTATATAGAAAGGATTGTTTGCGTTGTTTATGCAAGCAATCCTTTTGAGGCAAGTTTAGTTTTCTGTACCATATGGTGTAAGCTGTCTCATATAGTCTATTATGTCACCTCTGTAGTCGCTCTTACAGCTCCATTTACCGGTGGAATTTATTATCATATTGTATTTGTGTTCTTCATCAGTCGGTCATTTTTTGCGGACAGTTCAATACATGACTGTCTGTTTCGCTCCCTGCTCCTGCGTTTACTCTCGTTTGATTTCTCCCTCTGTATCCTCTTGGCACAAGTGGGACAATACTTCGATATGCCAGAGCGGGGAACATATTCAACACCGCACACCGTACAATTCTTAGGCTTTAACGCCGTCCACCGCTTGGTTGGCGTGATATGTAATTCACCGACAAAGCCGATGAATTTATAATAAATCTTGATTTCCTGTCTTACCGTTCCGTCTGTAAATTTCTCACGTTCCGAAACAAGTATCTTGTCTATGAGTGCGTTTATGATGGTTGCGTCCAGTTCCTTAATGCCTTGATAGTTGCGGATTAGGGAGAGGAAGTCACGGACACCCTGCGACTTCTCATAGCTGTCGTTGAGCGTTTCCGTTACCTCTTTCAGCCTTGCTTCAATTTCAAGCTGTTCTTTCTGGTACTTCCCCGACATCATCTCAAAATTTCGCTCCGTAATACGCTCCATCACCTTATCTTCATAGAGAGAGGAAAACAGCCTGTCCAGTTCCGCAAGGCGTTTGTTCAGTTTCCGCTGCTCCTTTTCCAGTGCCTTTGCCCTGCTCTGGTCTGTGTCCGTGAGCCGCTTTTCAATCGCCCTCACCGCCTTTTCATCATTGACAGCCATATCCGCAAATCGGTTGATGTCGGCAAGGACGGCATTGAACAAGTCCCTCGCTTCAATGCTGTGTGCGGTACACATAACATTGCCATATCTGCCATAATTATTGCAGGTGTATTGTACGCAGTCGATGATGTCGGGGCGTTTCCTCCTGTTGGCACTCGCCGCCCGCATTGCATAGCCGCAGTCCGCACACTTGATAACTCCCGCAAAGATATTTTCAAATCCTCCTGCGTTCTGCTCCCGCCTGCGGCTCGTCATAAGCTGCTGTACGGTGTCAAATTCCTCCTGTGTGACTATCCCCTCATGGGTGTCTGGTATCACTTCCCATTCTTCGGGCAGCTTAGAGGGGCGTTTCTTGCTTTTCATGTTGGCGGCAATCCGCTTGTAGCCTGCAAGGTTTCCCGCATATATCGGGCTTCTTAAAATGCCCCTTACGCTGTTCTCGCTCCAAATATAACGGTTCTCCTCGTTATCCTCAAAGTGCCGCTCATAGCCTGTCGCCCCCTGTGTGACCGCATAAGCGGCAGGGCGTAGGATATGCTGTTTGTTGATGTGCTTGCGGATTTTGGCGATTCCGTTGCCCGCTAACGCAAGGTCGAATATCTCCCTTACAACGTGTGCCACTTTATCATCTATCAGCAGATGGTTGTGGTCGGCGGGGTCTTTGACATAGCCATAAGGGGCTGTTGTTCCCATGAATTTCCCCTGCTGAAATCTCGCACGGTACGCCGATTTTATCTTGACCGACACATCAGCAGAGTACATTTCGTTTAGTATGTTGCGGAAAGGGGTAATGTCCATAGCCGATTTATTGAGCGTGTCCACACCGTCATTGACCGCTATATACCGCACATTATTTTCAGGGAAAAAGACTTCCAGATATAACCCGCAGTCAAGGTAGTTCCTCCCCAGACGGGATAAATCCTTTGTGATAACGCAGTTTATCAGTCCTTTTTCAATGTCCTTAATCATGTTCTGGAAACTTGGTCTTTGAAAATTTGTACCAGAGTACCCATCGTCCACATACGTTTTTGCTAAGTGCCATCCCTGCTTTTTCACATAATCCGTGAGGATGGATTTCTGTGTCGCAATGCTCGCACTCTCGTTATCTGTTCCATCATCCTTTGACAAGCGGCAATAAATACCGACTAAATAGATTTTCTTTTCTTCTTTGATTCCTGCCATACTGTAAAACCTCCGTATCTGTCCTATCTGTTTTCATGTCCCATTGCGTACATTCTAAGCGGACAGCCCCTCATTGTCGAAGGTGTCGCCCTCGGCAATCTTCTTCCGAATATCCTCGGAAATAATCGGGATAAACGCTTCTGTGACTGTCTGTGTGCCGACATATTCACGGCTGATTATCATCTGCACTGGTGCTTTCGGCACGACACGCTTTCTCTTTTTATCTGTTTTCTTATCCTCGCCCATACTTAAATCTTCCTTTCCAGACAGGGCAGGAGAACGTCTGGAAACGCCCCGCCCTGCCAATCAAACACAATCAATCCCCGCTATTTAACTCGTTCTGCAACGCTTCAAGGAGTGCCGCCGCTTCATCAGCGTTTAAAGTTATTCCTTTTCCGCACTTCCCACGGTTCGGGGAAAAGCTGCGGATGTCATATTTCGGCTCTCTCCCGTTCCATGAGATAAGATTGATTTCTTTTGTGTAACCACTGTCACTCGCAGACAATACGGCGACTTCCTTTACAAGCTCATACTGGATTTCTTTCATTCCTTACCTCATTTTCCTTAAAATTCTGTCTTTCTCCTGCTCCAAATTCCTGCATTTTACATCCCGAAAAGAGAAGATTAGCGGCTGTCCCTGCCCCGTTTCCTCTGCAATTCACGCTCTAAAAGTTTGATGATGGTGTCCTCCATCTGCTTCGGCGTTGTGTTCTTCGGAAAGTATTTTTTCAGCTTGCTTGTGTTGATTTTCAAGGTTTCTTTCTGGTTTCCCTTTTCCTCCGTCATAATTGCAAATATCGTATCCATGTCAAGCCGCCCGCTCTGGCTTAACTGTTTCATCCGCTGTGCCTGTGAAAGTGAGGGCGTTGCTTCTTCGCTCTCCATCGTGGCGAATAGGTTTTCCTGTTCGTCTTTCTTCAAAAAGGACAGTTCCACCGCAGGCGTGAGGGCGATTTTCCCCTCGTCCACCATCTGCAAAATCGGCGGTATCAGTTCCGTCAATCGGATAAATCGCTGCACGGTCATCCTGCCCACGCCGAAGCCCTGTGCCACCTTGTCGTCCGTCCGCAACTTCGTCACAACTTGTGACGAGGTTAAATCTGTGCGGAAACCCTGCCGTTTCATGGCTTCGGATTTCATCTTGTAGGCAAACGCCCGCTCCGATGGCAGGATATTTTCACGCTGTAAATTGCTGTCTACAAGGGTGATGATGGCTCGGTCACGGTCTAAGGGCAGGACAAAAGCGGGTATCGTGTTTATTCCTGCAAGTTCAGACGCACGGACACGCCGCTGTCCCGCAATCACTTCATAACCGTTCCCGTCCTCTTTCGGGCGTGTGATTATCGGTGTGACAATGCCAAATTCCTTGATGCTTTCCGCTAACTCTGACAGCGTTTCATCCTCCACTACATGAAACGGATTGTCGGGAAATGGGTACAAGTCTTTGGTCTTTAATACCTTAAAATCCTGTTTCTTCATTCACATATCTACCTTTCTTTCGCTCTGCTTTTATGGTTTTTCTGCAATTCTTCCAACACTTCTGGCGGTATTTTTGAGAGCAGCCGCCCCATCTGCTCGTTGGTTCTCTGCAACTCAAATATCTTCTGATTCGCTTTCTGCACCTTTAGTTCCTGCTCGTACTTTTCATCACGCATACGCCCCGCATAGTCCGATTCCTGCCCAATTCTCTCTTTCAAACTGTCGATATACGCCTGCTGTTTCCCGATTTCCTTAGAGAATTTCTCCACGTCTGGCAGCCATGCGGAAAGTAAATCTAACGCTTTATCTCTTTTCTTTCCTGCATTAAAAGCATTGATGTCGGAGAGGGCAGACACGATTTCCTCATACTGTTTATCAAGCCTGCCGCCTAATTTATAGAGCCATGTGGGGACGTGTTTCCGCTTGGTTTCCATTGAAGACTGCCCCCGTTCAAGCTGATTCCACCGTGAGGACATCCGCTCATGGTAGGCGGTCTGCCACTCGGATAATGATTTCTGGTTGCCTAAGATAGCTTTCGCTGACAGCTTGTTGTCTGGCGTAATCGGCACAAAGCAGAGGTGCATATGGGGCGTTCTCTCGTCCATATGGACGACAGCGGAGAGGATATTCTGCTTTCCAACACGCTCCGAAATGAAGTCAAGAGCCGTCTGGAAATACGCTTTTTGTTCTTCGGGCGGTAACTGGTTCATAAATTCTGGTGAAGCTGTGATGAGCGTTTCCACCATCATCACGCTGTCTTTCCTCGTCCTGCACCTCGCTTCGGCTACCATGTGGTTAATCTCTTTCTTGTAGGTGTAGCGTGGCGGTTTTACAAGGTGATAGTTATTTTTAGAGCGTTCCATATCGATATCTGGATTACTTTTGTAGGCTTCTTTCTTCCGCTCGTTGTGGCGTTCGCAAGCCGCAACGCCGCCCGCTTTGCGTTTCTGGAAACGCAGGATTGCATAGGGCATAATTCATCATCTTCCTTTCTTCGGCGGGTAACTGCCCTTTGGGTGACAGCGGTGACGGCGGTGACAGCAGTTTTGGGATACCCCCTCGCATGAGCCGTCACCGTCACCCCAACATTCTTTTATCCGAAGCCGCAAGGCGCAGGATAGCAGGGCGCAGCCCTGCCATAAGGGAGTCCAGAGGGAACGTCTGGCACACGACTTTGCAGGGCAAAGTGTAGTGTGTTACACCCTGTAAACGCAGTCGGAAAAATCGGAAGGATTTTTCTGACCGCAGGGGTGGTTTTACACGCCGAAAAGGGCGGGTAAATCCCACGCCTGCACTTTGCGTTTACGGGGTGTTCTCCCGTAGGGATGACAGCGGCGAGGTATCCTAAAATCACTGTCACCACTGTCACCGCTGTCACCCGCAGGGCAGAGCCGCCAACTTTACACGGCTTTAAGCGTCAATGACAGTAACAGGGGGTATCCCAATATCGCTGTCACCACCGTCACCGCTGTCACCCTCCCGCCTTGCAAGGGCAATCTGCCTGCCGTCTTTCCTGCGGCTGTACTGGTAGCAGATACGGTTCTCACTTAAAAATGTGGTGCGGTATTCATTCAGCCATTTCGTAATCACCGTGGGTACGGTTTCCGTTTCCCCCATAGCGGCTAACAGTTCCGTTGCCGTGCCTGCCCATCCTTCCTTATCCCTCATAAAATCCACTAACCGAAAAAGAATATCTGGTATCGTTTCTTTTGCAAGCTGCTCCTGTGTTTTCCTCTCCACCAGTTCCCAACTGCAATCACGGAAACGGAGCGTGTATTCCTGATAGGGCGTGTCCCTGCCCGTCACATACAACTTGGCGGTGTCAGACGCACGTTTCTCCTTTTCCAGAACAAAAGTAGCGTCCGCACTCCCCGTTAAGCCTGTCGTCCCAGACACCTTGTTGAACACGTCGTTGTCATTCTGCTTTCGGATGTGGTGTACGACAATGACCGCCAGAGAGTGCCTGTCGGCAAAGTCTTTGATGAGGGAGATGTCCCCATAGTCACTTGCATAGGCATTGTCTTTTGAAGCTGTACGGACTTTCTGCAAAGTGTCAATGACAATGAGCCTGCTGTCTGGATGGTCTTTCAGATAATCCTCCAACTGCACGATAAGACCATCTGACAGCTTGCAGCTTGCCACGGCAAAGTGGAGCCGCCCGCTCGCTTCGTCCGTCAAGCGGAACAGCCTGCTTTGTATGCGGCAGAACGTGTCCTCAAGGCAGAGGTAAAGCACGTCGCCCTCCATTGTCGGCATATCCCATAAAGGGATTCCCTGCGACACGCATAAGCATAGCTTCAGCATGAGCCAGCTCTTGCCTATCTTCTGTGAGCCGCAGAACAGCGATAAGCCTGTCGGGATAAGGCTGTCCACCACAAAGGACGGTTTCTCAAGTGGTTCATAAAGGAGCGTTTCGGCGTTGACTGTCTGTAACTTCTGCATGGCTTTCCCCCTTTCGGGCGGTGTCTTTGTTTTTGTTGCACATAGGCGTTGACCTCCTTAAAAATAGATTTACTCCCATGAAAAAAATGAGAGTATGTAATGCCGCCAATCCCATACAAATAAAAACAGATTTCTTTTTCGGGCGGTGTCGGTCACGGTTGGAGATACTTCCTCATTTCCGCCTTTACTTTCTCCTTTGCAATCGCAACAGATTTCTGTATTGCTGAAGCGGTGCAATGCTCCATAGCGGCGATTTGATAAAAATTGAACTCATACTCGTAATAGAGCAGGAAACGCCGCCTTTGTATCTCTGGCAGGCTCCCAACCGCCTTACAGAGCGTTTCATTCCGTTCTTCCTCAACCATGTGTTCATCAAGGCTCTTAGGCACACGCAACGCCCGTCTGTAAAGGGTTTCGTCCCATACCTCGTTAAACTCCCTGTGCCGCTCGTCCCATTGGAGAAGATTCCTGTTCCTGCGCTCCATCTGCCGAAACTCCATAAAGAACTGTTCCGACACTTCCAACTCGTGGGATTTGCCCTGCCCGTCCTTAAAGCTGATAAAATACCTTGTGCCGCTTTCCGTGGATTCCTCCCGAAGCGTGTACGCCTTAGCCTGATATGCCATCCCTTTGTCCTCCTGCCAAAAAATAAGCGGGGAGATTCCACTCCCCACCCAGTAGCCCGCAGGATAATGGGATGTATTAGACGCTTACAAAATTTTCCGCAGCTTCTTCCTCAGATGGTCTAACCTCGCATAGATGGCACCAGTCGTCAAATGCACGAGCGGGGCAATTTCTTTTGTGGAATACCCCTGCATTTTCAGCAGGACGATTTTCAAGGTACGCCCGTCCACCGTGACTAATACTTGATAGAGATTTTCGCTCTCAATCTCGTCCAGTAACTCCGCAACCGTACCCACTTCTGCCTGCCGCTCCCTGTCTGCCATGTCCTCAAGGTATTCCGCAACGTCATTCGCCCATCGGTAAAACCGCCTGTTGGAATTGAAGTCTGCCCTGTCCGCTATGCGTATCTGCTCAATGGTCGCTTCATCAACGCCGCACTCACGCAGTAATTTTTCCTCCGCCTCTTTCCAGATACGCCATTTCCTGTCCTCCCGTCCGTGGTTGTATGCCATTCTTATTTCCTCCAATCGGAATAGATTGAGAGGGCAGAGAAAAGCCCCCTCATTTTCCCAAAGGAAAAAACAAGGGGGCTGAACGCCTTAAATTTTAACTTTCTATTATCTTTCTTAGTTTTCTTAGGATTCTGGCTTTGCGTTTGTTCACAACGCTCTGGGTTATGCCTAACCTCGCCCCGACTTCACGCTCGGAAAGTCCGTCAAAAAAGATTGCCTGTATCAGTTCCTGTTCACTATCCGACAGCAAAGGCAGGGCAGCTTTCAGCCTGTCCACCATGACCGCATTGACAACGGTTTCCGCAATGTCCGCCGCTTCATCAGCGATAAAGTCCAGAGGATTCCCCTCGCTGTCTGTAAACCCGTCCAGAGATAGCAGGCTGTTCTTTGTATCTAATTTTTGCAGATAACGCCACCGTTCCTTGTCACGATAGAAGTCTGTGTATTGCTCCCTCACGACTTCAAGCAGACAGCCCTGAACGGGAATAAACAGCTTGTCCATATAGGTCTGGTCGGCTTGCCTGCGGCGGCAGAAGTCCGTGTAAGATAATTCCACATAGCCACCGCTTTCTCTGATATATACTTTTTTTGGTGCATACTTCACCGTAAGTACCTCCCATCTGAATTTTTGAAATCTAAAATCCAGATGGAGAGGCGGCGAACGACACCTAATATAAGAAACAGCCCTGCGGCACTTTCCAACAAAAATCGACAAAAGAAAAACCGCAAAGGCTCTGTGACCTTTACGGTTATAGGAAATAGTAATTCTGTTGTATGGAGATTGTACTTCTACTTTCAAGGTGAGAAGTACCGCTGCACTGGCAGAAATTTTTTTAACTGGTTTCCTGCCGTTCTCTGACATGCTATGTATTGATAAATTTTACTTCGTATGAGCAGATAAATAACCGCCCGAAAAAAGAACATAAAAAAATCCCTCCAAATTAAAAAACAAATTCAGAGGGTAATTTAGGGTATAACAAAATAACCCACCCGAATATCGTTTTTTTATTTGGTGAGTTTGTTCTTTCAAATACGAAACAAAAAGAGCCGATGATTCGTGAATTGTTCCACAATTTCATCGGCTCTGCGTCTTAAGCGTCTGGCTCTTTGATGACAGTTATCTTCAAGTTGTCAACTTTAATCAATCTTTCTTGTCTGCATTTTGGACAATAAAGAGGATAATTCTCCAAAACAGTGTCCTTCCTAATTTTATTACGGGTTTTGCTCCCACAAACAGGACACAATATCCATTCGCATTTCATCATAATTAGTCTCTAATCCTTTCAAATCTCATTTTATATGACTTTTGCAAGCTGTTAAGCTAACTTGTGGAACATATGCCGAACCTTATCTATACGGCTATTCGGGCGGCGGGGTTGGCAAATAAATTTACCAATAGCTGGCTGGTATCCTTTTAACTCTGTCAAGCAGACTCCCTGCCCATTCGTGAAATAAGTTAAATCGTTCCTGTATTCTTGAATACATCTGGCAGGGATTTCTCCTTTCAGAATGACCTCGTCATTCTTTATCTGAGTACTTACAATATCTGCACAATACCTTGGAGCATCATGATACGCCCGTGAGAGATATTCCTGCGGTGCATAAATTTCAAAGTGGAGATATGGCTCTAATAGTTCTGTCCCTGCTTTTTTTAAAGCCTGCTCCAATACGATAGGGGAAAGCAGCCGAAAGTCTGCGGGGGTACTTACAGGGCTATAATACAATCCATATTCAAAACAGATTTTACAGTCTGTCACTTTCCATCCATACAGCCCCTGCTCGCAGCCATAAAGAACCCCCTCCATAACCGCATTTTGGAACGATTGGTTTAAATATCCAAGTGAAACTCTGCTTTCATACTGCACTCCGCTTCCAATAGGGAGCGGCTCTATGGACAACCCGACAGAAGCCCAGAAAGGATTTGGCGGAACTTCTATGTGGATGGTATATTCTGCTTTTCTAAGCGGTCTTTCCATATATATAACAGTAGGCTCTTTTATTTCTGCCTCCACATGATATTTTTCCTCAAGGATGGCACAAATGACTTCCATCTGCACATTCCCCAAAAAAGAAAGTATAATCTCATGCGTTGTAGTATCCACATAATATTTTAAAAGAGGGTCGCCATCTGAAATTTCTGTAAGTGCCCCAAGCAATATTTCCCGCTGTTCAGATTTCTTTACTGCAATCGTTGTTTGGAGCATAGGGAGAGGATTTTCAATAAATTTTCTCTGCGGCAACAGCATTCCGTTCCCCAAAATACTGTTTAGCTGCAAAACATCATTTGGTAAAATTACAATATCACCAGAGCAGGCTGTATCGGATGGATATAATTCACCGTTTGTCGGAACACACATCTCTGTGATTTTTATTTTCTCTTTTTCAGATATTCTAATAACATCTCTCAAATGCAATGTTCCGCTATATATACGCACATAAACAAAACGCCGCCTTTTCTCTGAATATTCAATCTTAAAAACCTGCCCGCATAGTTCAGATTGACCTTCAGGCGTTGATGAATAAAACTTACTGGCAATTACTTCTATAAGCTGCCGAATCCCCAGATTGTTTTTAGCGCTTCCGTGATAAACGGGAAATAACGTTCCGTTTTGGAATCTCCTGTTTTCTTCCTGTTCCAGTTCTGACATTTTAAACGGTTTTCCTGACATATATTTCTCTAATAGTTCATCGTTTCCCATAATTACCGCATCCCACTGTTCCATATCATCATTGTCCGTTACATTTACATGGGGATGCTGCCCAACCTTTTGCTTCACTATAATTTCCGAAGAAAGCTTTGCTTTCATTTCCCGATATACCATTGGCAAATCAATCCCCTCTTGGTCAATTTTATTGATGAAAAAAATTGTCGGAATCTTCATTGTCTGTAGTGCATGAAACAGTATACGGGTCTGTGCCTGTATGCCATCCTTTGCAGAAACTAATAATACTGCTCCGTCTAATACGGATAAAGAACGGTATACTTCCGCCAAAAAATCCATATGGCCTGGCGTATCTATAATGTTGACTTTTACATCCTCCCACTGAAAAGATGTCACTGCTGTCTGGATAGTGATTCCCCTTTGACGCTCCAAATTCATTGTATCTGTCCTTGTTGTGCCTTTATCTACGCTCCCTAGTTCTGCAATTGCACCACTGGTATACAATAAACTCTCCGTTAATGTTGTCTTTCCTGCGTCAACGTGAGCCAGAATGCCTAAGTTAATTATTTTCATGTGATTTTCCTCCTATCAACACCCAAAAAAGGGCATAAAAATACCCAGTGATAAATACTCCTATCACTGGGTAAATAACTCCAATAGCCCCAAAACACTTATATGTTTTCGGGCATATAAAATTACATGATAAAAGTATTCTTAAACTGGGTACAAAAAACTAAGCCCCATATTAAAAGTGAAACGGGACTGCTACTTTTTGTTCCCACTATCAAATTGACAGTTTATTTAAGAATACCTTGCCGCATATTTATTAACTCCTTGTATAATACTGAATCTAATTATATTCCTTAACCCTTTATTTGTCAAGCTGACAAACTAAAGCAGAAAAAGCGGCAGGATTTCCCCTGCCACTAATCATCTGTTTATGCAAAAATAATTTCCTTTTCCACAATCTCCCTCGCACAAGCCCTTATGTTATTGAGGTATCCTGTCCATTCTAAGGCGTTTTCTGCCTTTAGCTGTTCCGTTATGCCCTGTGCCTGTTTCATGCCCTCTATGAGCCGTTCAAAGCGTTCCTGTGCCTGTCTGTCGATGTCGGCAAGATAGGCGTTGAGCCTGCCGCTTGTGAGAAAATTGGTGTATGTAACTTTGCGGTATTGCTTCAGATAATCTAAATGCCGCTGTCCCCATATGCCTATCGGCTGTTCTTCTTCGGCGGGTAAAGTCATACATGGAATTAGATAATCCTCTTGTCTTTCGTATCTTCCGCCCAGTTCCTCAAATAATGATTTTGCCATTGTATGTTACCTCCACATTCTTTTTTATTTTGAATGTCCGCAAAATCCGTCCTACATCATATGGTGTCCACTTGGGAATTAAATCGTTGTTAGGATTGCCTGTCTTGGCAAAATGATACACCATAGACTGGGCTTTGGATATCATTTCATCAGACATAAGATCCGGATCACCGGTAAGTTCGGTATATCCGTCTTTACAGCCGAATTCAAAACACAGATCCATACAGTGAAGTGCTCTGCCATAAGGAGAGACTTCTGCTGAATCACCACTGTATTCAATGACACTTTTCATATCAGGCGCATATTCCCAGTAATAAAGATAGGTATTTTGATTGTATTTTGATTGAGTCTCGGCAATCATCTGAGTAGGGTAATTGAAATAGATTTCATTATACATATCCATAGCTTGTTTTACCGGATCATCACCCATTGTAAGGAAAGTGTCGTAGAATCCTTCTTTTTCCACTCCGTAATATCTGCCATAAGCATCGGATCTCATTGTATCTGTCTCTACCATATAATCGTATATTGACTGTGGGTCGGATATAGCCTCCGAGATACTGTTGTCCCAGTCGACAGCATTCCAATCCTCTTCGCCATTGGTGCCGCCTATAAGAAGGTCTATATCTGAAGCGACTCCATTTTGAAGATCTTCCCACCATGTTTCGGATACGATTCTGCCGTCTGCGCATTTAAGACCGGGGTGTGCTCTGCCAAGGCGGTCTACGATGTCTGATATGTTTTCAGAGATATTTTTATCCGTCAAGGCTGCAGCTTCTTCTACTGTTCTCACCCCAAGCATTTCAAATATTATTTTGGAATTTTCTGTTACGGTTTCTTTTGATACTGCTTCTCTTGATTGGGTTCCGCTGTTGATGATAGCTCTGTTGAAATATTTGTGAGTACTTTGATCTGCCATAAGCATTTCCACAGCGCCTCCGCCTGCGGACTGTCCCATGATAGTTACGTTCTCAGGATCACCGCCGAATGCAGAGATGTTTTGGTTTATCCATTTTAAAGCTTGCGTCTGATCAAGCTTGCTTAAATTTATAGCATCGGCATATTCATCTGTATATCCTTCCAGTACGGACATATCCACACCGGACATTATAGACATTCTGTAGTTGATGGTAACAAATACACAGTCTTCTCCTTCCGGAAGGTTTCTGATAAAGTATTCTCCGTCATAAGAAGGATCGGATGTTCCTCCCCATATACAACTGCCTCCATGGATAAACATTATTACAGGCTTATCCTTTGTTTCTGTATCTTTGGTCCATACATTAAGGAACAGGCAATCCTGTGAGCATGGGTCCTGAGATGCTGTTTCCACTTCATCGTAGGGCTGGATACAGTTATAACCGAAGGATGTAGCCTTTATTTCATCTTCTGCAGTTGTTTTAACATCTGTAGCTGCTTTAAAAGGCTCCATATTTCCGTATCGTATACCTAAAAATTCATCAATTCCCTCATTTTGCTGCCCTATATACGTTCCGGATGGTGCCTTTGCAACAGTCTGTGATTCGCCGCATCCGGAAAGGCTCATGCCAAAAGATAGGGTAAGAACTGCAAAAAACATTATTAATATCCTGTTCATTCTTTGCCTCCTTTCAAAAACATTTAATATGTTTTTAAAATAAAAACTTTTATTGCAGATTATTATAATTTACTGATAAAAATTTTGATATAGTACGACAGTACAGTTTTTGATCAGAGCTTGATTTTTTTGATCAGTTCATATCTGTTTTTAACATTTAGTTTTTTATATATATGTGAGAGATGTTGTTTTACGGTACTCTTGGATATATATAGTTTTTTTGCTATATCGGGATTGCTGAGGCCGCTGCAGGCGATGCTCAGCAATTCAAGTTCACGTGATGTCAGTTTGTATTTTCTGCCGACAGATTCTAAGGTCTCTTCACCAGTGATTCCCAGAATTTCAGGCATATAATAGTTTGCTCTGAATTCATTTTTCCTTGACACCATATAAAGGGTCAGGATACACATTGCCGCATAGAAAATATGGGCGGGATCGAAACTTGAAAACAGTATTTGGTTGGGAACCTCATCAAGGCAGGATATTATATCCCAGTTGGTGATATAAATCATGTAGATTACGAGGAATGAGGAAAAGAGCAGAACCCATTTTCTTTGCCGTTCTCCTTTCATTTTGAAGATTCCGTAGAAAATAAAAAATATACCTATGAGGATTAATGTTATATCGAATGTACAGTTGATATATAAAAGGATCTCAGAAGTTTTCTTTTGAGTGAGGCCTAATACAGACGGACTGAATTTGGCCATAAGGTTAAGAACATCCACAGTTATGCCGTATATGGCTGTGTATATGCAGAATCCTTTGATTCTGATAATATATGGATTTCCTGATATTGTGACTATGGCTGCGAGCCAAGAGGCTGCGATAAAGAAATAAGCCACATCTGAAAGAGTTGTAAGAGTATAGAACAGAGGTTTTGTAATATGCAGCTCAGTAAAAAACGTTACAAACATTTCCATTATAGTATAGGCAAGAAAGGATAAGAGCAGGACAGAGATTGTTTTGTATAGTGAACCTTCTCTCTTGACGGAAAATCTTACATATAACGTAGCGGCAACGGTGCAGGTTATTATGGTAAACACATAGAAAACCATACTTGTAAACATAGATAGTATTATCATTTCATCCTCCAATAATATTACAGATATTATTGCTTTTTAATATTTTTTTTGCAAGGCTTTTTTGTTTTGACAATCTCTCTTTTCGACAAATTGCGATGATTAAACAATATATAATCCTAATTACCATCGTTTTTACATAAAGGAATTTTACGGGTGAAAAAATTGATAGTATACGGGGAGATTCTCTTCATAGAGAATTTCGTAATAGGGTGCGTGCTTCTTTACATAACAGCTGAGATTTTTAAAGTCAGATTCACTGTTTTAAAGGATAAGATCAGATTTGTTTTAGGCGGTGTAATGTGCGGCATTTTTTCCATGGAAATATTTTTGCCACTGCCAATGTATTTTACGGTTATATCCGAGATAATGTTTGCCTTTGCTGTATGTTTTGTTGTATTAGGTAAAGAGCGTATATGGAAGAAAGCTCTGACCATGATTCTTGTGACATATTTTATGGGAGGCCTTACAATGGGGCTTTTGCTGATAACTCAAAACCCCGGTATATATACAGCTTCGGGAATATACACAGGAGATATGAAAGCTGCCTTTTTAGCTCTTTTTATCGGTATGGGTACATTCACTGCTAAGCAAATAATGAAAACTGTGGCAAGCAGGAAGTTTTATGAGGAACATGTTTTTGATGTAAAGATATTTATCGGAGATGAAGTCTTTGAAACAAAAGGTTTTTTCGACACCGGAAATCAGCTTACAGATCCTATAAACGGAAAACCTGTAGCGGTGGCTCAGGAAAGTCTGTGGAGTAGATTCGAAGATGAGGGCGCTGTCAGTGATGACAGAATAGGCATTGTACCTTACGAGGCAATAGGAACAAAGGGTATAATGATGTCGCTTCGTGTGGATTTTATAGAAATTTCAGGAAGACGGCTCAGGGGAAATGTTATTGCTAAGGGAAGCAGAGAATTCAACATATATGGGAAAGCAGCCAATGGGTGTGAGTTGCTTTTATCCAAAGATATGTCGGACAGGAAAACGTGAAGGGAGAGGAATAATGATAAGGAAATTGATGTTATGGCTGAGGCTGAAATTTTTAAACAAGAAAAATAAAGTTTTTTACATAGGAGGTAATGATACGCTGCCGCCTCCTCTCTCTGCAGAGGAAGAACATAAGGCCATACTGGGATTTATGGCGGGAAGTAAAATAGACAGAGATCTGCTGATAGAACATAATCTTAGACTGGTGGTCTATATAGCAAAGAAGTTTGAAAGTGCAGGTGTGAATGTGGAAGATCTTATTTCCATAGGAACCATAGGATTGATAAAGGCTGTTAATACCTTTAAGATAGAAAAGAATATAAAACTGGCTACATATGCATCAAGGTGTATAGAAAATGAGATTCTTATGTATCTGAGAAGAAATAATAAAATAAAGGGGGAAGTATCTTTAGATGAGCCTCTCAATGTGGACTGGGATGGAAACGAGCTTCTTCTTTCTGATATATTAGGTACAGAAAGTGATGAGGTCTATGGGCATATAGAAGAGGAAGTGAATAAAAGCCTTTTGGGATATGCTATGGATAAACTGACAGGAAGAGAGCGTGAAATAGTGGAAATGAGATTTGGTCTTGCCGGAGGCAGAGAATTGACTCAAAAGGAAGTTGCCGATAAAATGGGAATATCGCAGTCATATATTTCAAGACTGGAAAAAAAGATAATAGGAAGGCTGCAAAAGGAAATAAAAAAATTAGGATAAAGTGGTAAAAAAATATTGAAATAAACTATATACTGGTGTATCATAAAAAACATAGTGAATAAATATGCTGTACAATTAATAAAAATTCAAACAAACAACATGAAATCGGAGGCATTAATTTATGAAATATAAAGTATTTATTGACGGTGCGGAAGGCACTACAGGGTTAAAGATACATCAATATTTTCAAAAACGCGATGATATAGAAGTATTAAAAATAGATTCAGATAAGCGTAAGGACTTAGAGGAAAGATTGGCATTGATAAAAAAAGCCGATGTTTCCTTTTTGTGTCTGCCTGACTCTGCCGCAAGAGAAATTGCGGATGCAGCGCCTGCGGAATGCAGGATACTTGATACATCTACTGCTCACAGAACTGATCTTTCATGGGTATATGGAATGCCGGAACTTTGTCCGCAGCAGAGAGATATGATAAAAGAAAGCAACAGGGTGGCTGTGCCCGGGTGTCATGCAACAGGAGTCATTTTGCTGATAAAGCCGTTACTTGAAGCAGGTATTATATCGGCGGACTATCCTTTCTCCGCTACTTCACTTACAGGCTACAGCGGAGGCGGAAAAAAAATGATAGCACAGTATGAGGCAGGAGATAGGCAAAGAGGCAATATGGGAGGGCAGGATATTCTATGCAGTCCGAGACAGTATGGAATATCGCAGACACATAAGCATCTTCCGGAAATCCTGTCGGCAACGGGAATCAGTACACCGCCTGCATTTATGCCTATAGTTGGAGATTACTACAGCGGCATGGAGGTGACTGTACCTGTTAAAATCAGCGGTGCATCAAAAACGGATGTAGAAAAAATAATGTCGGATTATTATGAAGGGCAGCCCTTAGTGAAAGTAAAAGAATCTCTTGATGATGAAGGATTCATAGCAGCGGGAAGGCTGTCAGGATCAAATACACTTGAAATAGCTGTAGAAGGAAACGATGAAAATATATTGCTCATAGCAACTTATGATAATCTGGGCAAAGGCGCGTCGGGAGCTGCGATACAGAATATGAATATTATGCTTGGAATAGATGAAACGAAAGGGTTGATATAGATATGTCAGAGATTATCATAAAGGATATTGAGGGAGGAGTCTGTGCTCCGAAAGGTTTTAAGGCCGCGGGAACAGCCTGCGGTATAAAAGGCAAAACAGATAAAAAAGATCTGGCTCTTATAGTAAGCGATGTCATGTGCAGTGCAGCGGCAGTATATACTACAAACAAAGTTAAGGGAGCGCCTCTTGAAGTTACAAAGCGTAATATTTCCGATGGAAAAGCTATTGCGATAATATGCAACAGCGGTAATGCCAATACATGCGCGCCAAACGGAATAGAGATAGCAGAAAAGACATGTCAGACAGCGGCGGACAGTATAGGCGCTGACAAAGAGGATATAGTGGTTTGTTCCACGGGGGTCATAGGACAGGAGCTTTATATAGATCCCTTTGAGAGGGGTATTCCGGCGCTGATGCAACAACTCAGTTATCAGGGGTCAGCATCTGCCGCAGAAGCCATCATGACTACGGATACGGTTCCAAAGGAGACAGCAGTGGAATTTGTCATAGGAGGAAAGGTATGTAAGATCGGCGGCATAGCGAAGGGTAGCGGAATGATAAATCCCAATATGGCAACCATGCTTTCATTTATAACTTCCGATGTAAGTATATCGCCTGAAATGCTGGACAAGGCGTTGAAAGAAGATGTGAAGACAAGTTACAACCAGATCTGTGTAGACGGAGATACTTCCACCAACGATATGACGGTAGTTCTTGCCAATGGCCTTGCAGGAAATGAGAAGATAGTAAAGGATGGAGATGATTTTGAGGCTTTTAAAGCAGCTCTGTCGAGGGTGACAGTTTATCTGGCAAAGAGACTGGCAAGAGACGGCGAAGGAGCTACAAAGCTTATTGAATGTCGCGTCAGCGGAGCTGCGGACGATATTCAGGCTCGAATCATAAGTAAATCAGTCATAGCTTCAGATCTGCTTAAAGCAGCCATGTTTGGAGCAGACGCTAACTGGGGACGTGTATTGTGTGCAATAGGATATGCTCCCGGAGAATTCAGTACAGAAAACATAGATGTTATTATGGAATCGGATAAAGGCAGCATTCAGGTATGCAGCGGATCGAGACATAAAGAATACAGTGAGGAAAAGGCGTCGCAGATCTTGGCAGAAGAGGAAATCACCATAATTGTAGATATGCACCAGGGAAGCGGCAGTGCTGTGGCGTGGGGATGTGATCTTACATATGATTACGTTAAAATAAACGGAGATTACAGGAGTTAATAATGGTAAGTCAGAAATATTTAGATAAAGCAGAAGTTTTAATAGAGGCTCTTCCATATATACAGCGTTTCAACAGAAAAATAATTGTTGTAAAATATGGCGGCAGTGCTATGATAGATGAGGAGCTTAAAAAAGATGTTATTGAGGATGTAGTGTTGCTTAAGCTGATAGGCTTCAAGCCGATAATAGTTCACGGAGGCGGTAAGGAAATCAGCCGTTGGGTGGACAAGGTGGGAATGGACACCAAGTTTATAAACGGGCTTAGAGTTACTGACGCAGAGACTATGGAGCTGGCGGAGATGGTGCTGGCCAAGGTAAATAAAGAATTGGTGACAAAGATCCAGTCTCTTGGAATAAAGGCGGCGGGTATCAGTGGACAGGACGGAGGTCTTCTTACTGTCAAGAAAAAATATTCAGATGGCAAAGATATCGGATTCGTCGGTGATGTTACTAAAGTAGAACCTAAGATATTGAAAGATCTTCTGGAAAAAGATTTTCTGCCGGTAGTTTTTCCTATAGGATTGGATAGTGAAGGAGTTTCCTATAATATTAATGCTGATGAGGCGGCAAGTTCTATAGCCACAGCTCTCAAGGCTGAAAAGCTGGCATATCTTTCCGATGTTGAGGGTGTCAGGATGGATCCGTCTGATCCCGAATCTGTGATATCGGAACTTTATACTAATGAAGCTAAAGAACTGATAGAAAAAGGTATAATATCAGGAGGAATGCTCCCTAAAATACAAAATTGCATAGATGCTATCAATAAAGGTGTCTCAAGGGTACATATAATGGACGGAAGGATACCTCACGGTCTTCTTCTGGAGATATTTACAAATAAGGGTATAGGAACAGCAATAATCAAAGAAAACGAGGAGAAATACTGGAATGAATAGTAGTGAAATCAAAAAACTTGACAAAGAAAAGATTGTTTCAACGTATAGCAGATATGATCTTGTGGCTGACAGTGGGAAAGGCGCTTGCTGTATTTCCGCAGACGGTAGAAAATATATAGATTTTACAGCGGGAATAGGTGTAAATTCACTGGGCTTTTGTGATGATGGATGGGTTGAAGCCGTAACCTCGCAGCTTAAGAAATTGCAGCATGTATCAAACCTGTTTTATACACAGCCTCAGGTTGAAGTCGCGGATATTCTTACTGCAAGAACAGGTATGAAGAAAGTTTTTTTCGGAAACTCCGGGGCAGAGGCAAACGAGGCGGCTATAAAGACTGCGAGAAAGTATGGAACAGTTAATAAAGGAGAGAATGCTAATAAAATAATAACTCTCAATAATTCTTTTCACGGGAGAACTATGGCTACCATAACGGCTACCGGTCAAGCAGATTATCATAAGTTTTTTACTCCGTTTTTAGGCGGCTTTGATTATTGTGATGCTAATGATATAAAGCAGCTTGAGAGTATGGTTTCATCTGACACATGCGCCATAATGATGGAGATGATACAGGGAGAAGGCGGCGTACTTAATTTAGATGAGGCTTTTGTCAAAGCGGCAGAAAAACTTTGCAGAGAAAAGGACATGCTTTTCATTATAGATGAAGTGCAGACAGGTATAGGAAGAAGCGGAAAACTGTTTGCTTATGAGTATTTCGGAGTGAAGCCTGATATCGTTACCTTTGCTAAAGGTATTGGCGGCGGATTGCCTATAGGAGGGGCTGTATTCAGTGAAAAATGCTGTGATGTTTTAGAGCCCGGAAATCATGGAACAACGTACGGCGGCAATCCTGTGGCCTGTGCCGGAGCATTGGAAGTGTTAAAGCGTATAGATGATGATTTTCTTGAAAAAGTTGCGGAAAAGAGTCAGTATATCAGAGAGAAACTGATGGAGCTGCCTCAGGTGAAAAGTGTATCCGGAATGGGACTTATGCTGGGTGTGGAGATAGAAGGAAAAGAAGCCGGACAGGTGGTAAAAGATGCGCTTAAAGAAGGTCTTATGATACTCACAGCTAAAGATAAAGTGAGAATGCTGCCTCCGCTTACCATAACATATGATGAGATTAATGAAGGCATAAAGATATTGAAAAAAGCTTTAGCATAGATTTGTAAAAAACAAAATAAACGGAATAAAAAAACCTTGATTTGCACATAAATATATTACAACATCGAAGGTTGCTTTAAGGGGAGCAAAAGAAGATGTGAGGGTAATGGTTTATGGCCAATAAGGTTGAGATCTGCGGTGTCAATACGGCAAGTCTTCCTCGTTATAAAGATAAAGAGATGTACGAGATGCTTGTCGCCATAAAGGCCGGAGATATGAAGGTCAGAGAGGAATTCATAAGGGGGAATCTTAGACTTGTACTTTCCGTGATACAGAAGTTTTCGGGGCGTGGTGAAAATCCCGATGACTTGTTTCAGGTAGGATGTGTAGGGCTTATAAAAGCTCTGGATAATTTTGATATGTCTCACGGTGTAAAATTCAGTACCTATGCCGTACCTATGATTATAGGGGAGGTAAGAAGGTATCTCAGAGACAATAACAGCATAAGAGTATCAAGATCTATGAGAGATCTTGCTTATAAAGCTCTTACGGCGAAGGAAAAGCTGGGGAAATCGCTTCAGCGAGAGGCTACTGTAGAAGAAGTTGCTAAAGAACTCGAAGTGAAGAAAGAGGACGTGGTTTTGGCGCTGGATTCTATTCAGGATCCCATTTCTCTGTTCGAACCGGTATTTAATGATGATGGTGATCCTATATATGTTATGGATCAGATACGAGACATGAAAAATACAGACGTGAGATGGATAGAGAACTTGTCGCTGTCAGAAGCGATGAAGAAACTTTCCCCCAGAGAACAGCATATATTGACAATGAGGTTCTTTGAAGGCAAAACGCAAATGGAAGTAGCAGATGAGATTGCTATAAGTCAGGCTCAGGTATCAAGGCTTGAGAAAAATGCGTTAAGCTATATGAAAAAATATGTATAAAAGTAAATAATAACGAAATGGACATCGCCGAAAAGGCGGCGTCCGTTTTTTTATGATCTGATCAAAACTTAAAGTCTTAGTCCGAAATCTATGATTACGTGGCAAGTCTCATGCAAAGATTCCCCAAACCTTTGATTTGGGGAATCTACTGTTTGAAAATGAAAAATAGGACAAGCCATTTTTAGACAAAATTCAACTTAATTAAGTTGACATTGATAAATCTTTAGCATATAATAAATTATCCGAATTTACAGTAATTTCACATGATTCAAAATTTTATGCTCAATCTGTTTTTATTTTATCTCCAGGATCATGGCCATTGATATTCGGATAATAAAATCATATTTTTATAAATGGCAGAAAAGGAGGGTGTTATGACAGACGAAAGAAAGACAGCTGCTTCTGAAACGCAGGAGTTGAAGCGTGGTATCAAAGGCTGGCAAATAGCGTTTATAGGTATCGGAGGCGTAATAGGGTCGTGTTATTTTTTGGGAATAGGCGCATGTCTATCTAGTATGGGACCCGGGGTGCTGGCGGCATTTCTGGTTACAGGTATTATTGTTTATGGTACTATGATTTCTTATTCAGAGCTATTGGTTAACGTTCCGAGGACAGGATCATTTGTAGCTTATACAAGTGAATTCCTTACCCCAACTGTTTCTACGGGATTCGGCTGGGCCTTCTGGTTTAACTGGGTATGTTATGTTCCTTCAGAGGCTATAGCTGTTGCCACCGTGCTGACATCATTGATGGGAACAGACAGTGCTGTGACGTATATTGCTATAGCATTGGGAGCGATGGCTGCGATCACCATAATAAATCTTTGTGCGGTAGATATTTTTGCAAAGATTGAGGCTGGTCTTGCCATCACTAAAGTAATTGTAATCATAGTTTTCGTAATAGCTGCATTTGGAATTTGGGTTGGACTTTGGGGCCAAAGCAATGAGTATACAGGATTCCTGGCAGGAACTGTAAACTTTGCCGGAACTATATCATTTGGCGCTAAGGTGTTTCCTCTGGGAATTATGGCTATATTGGTTAATATGACAGTGGTATTGGTAACATTCCAGGGTACTGAAATAGTCGGCCTGGCGGCAGCAGAGTCACAGAATCCTGAAAAAGCTGTTCCTAAAGCATGCAAGAGCGTTACATATCGTATAGCTCTGCTGTATATATTACCTCTTGTTTTGGTAATATTGGTTTATCCTTATGAACTGGCAAGTGATGCTAATCCGGTATTTTCCGATATAATGAATTTCTATGGAATTGAGTGGCTCGGATTTGTATTTTCGGCAGTTGTTCTGGTCGCAGCATTCAGTTGTGCCAATACAGGGTTTTACGGAACGGTAAGATGTATGTTTGGGCTTTCTATTGAAGGTCTCGCTCCTAAGTTTCTGAGTAAAGTTACCAAAACAGGCAATCCGAGAGCATCTGTACTTTGGACATTGCTGTTTATGTGGATTGTTCTTGTTTTAGGATTGGTTTCGGAGGTTGCCGGATATATGACAGATCTGTATGCGAGTCTGCTGTCATTGTCAGGTTTCACGGGAACCCTCGCATGGGTAGGCATCATTTTATCGCATCTGTCTCTTAGAAAACGGCTTAAAAAGAATGGATATGATCCGGAGGTTTGCCTGAAAGCAAAGGTTTCTAAAAGACAAAGATGGATTCCGTATTTTGCGGTTATCGCTCAGATCATATGTCTGATTATGCTGGTATTTGAAGATGTATTGATTTTTGCAATCGCATACGGAGCGATCATAATTCCTATGATAGGGTATCAGATAGCGAAAAAAACCGGCAAGTTGAGAGATGTTTCAGAGCTTGCTTCAACTAATGAGAAATCATTTGATGAGTTATTCCCGCCGATAAGCAAAGATACTAAATAATTTCAGTGACTATTATGAGGAGAACGGAAGCATAAAGCTTCCGTTCGTTTTTTTACAGAGATAAAAAGAATATGAAAAAGCTTGTTTTATAAAAATATTTGTTTAAAGTTTCCATGTTTCTCACCAAACCCACAAAAATATATGATAAACTTTTTCCAAAGGAGAATTGCTATGATATTAGAGAAGAATGAAACTTTTGTGATAAACGAGAATATGATCCCTCCGGATATGAGTGTCACCATAGAAAATGCCAAGGAGATCGTAAAGGTGTTTAGTGATTTGCGTATGAGATATCATGCGGCTATTAAGGAGATCAGTACAAAACTCGAGGTGCTGGACAATGAATTCAGTGTCAGATACGATTATAATCCTATACACCATATGGAATGCAGGCTTAAAAGCATAAACAGCATCATGGACAAAATAGAACGTAAAGGATGGCCTAAAGAAATTGAGTCAGTTTATAAGGTTATGGATTTTGCCGGAGTACGTGTTGTGTGTAATTACATGGATGATATCTATACTGTTGAGGAGAGCCTTCTCAGACAAGATGATATAAAGCTTCTCAAAAGGAAAGATTATATAAAAAATCCTAAGGAGAGCGGATACAGAAGTCTTCATTTGCTTGTCGAGGTGCCGATATTTTTATCGGACAGAACATATAATATGCCTGTAGAGATTCAGATAAGAACGATAGCTATGGATACATGGGCAAGTCTTGAACACGAGCTTAAATATAAGAGTAAAAAGGAGCTTCCGGGATATGTAGTTCAAGAGCTTCAAAACTGTGCCAAATCCATGGCTGAAATAGATGCATCCATGGAACGTATACATAAAATGCTTTGATCGGGAAAAATCGGTGAGGCAGGAGAACTTAGGAGAAAAATTAAATGATGAAAAAAATAGCAATAATATGTGTTTGTATCATGACTGTCTGTGGATTATCCGCATGCGGTTCATCCGTATCGTATGATAGTTATGATTTAAGTGATTATATCAAAGTTGGCGATTATAAGGGTCTTAAGGTGGCTCCGTACAGTATATCGGTAACAGAAGATGAAATCGATGCCAAGATACAGAGTATACTGCAGAATGCGGCGACGACAAAAGAGCTTGACAAAAAAACAGAGATAGCTGACGGAGATGTGGTGAATATTGATTATGTAGGTAAAGTAGATGGTAAGGAGTTTGAAGGAGGATCTGCTGAAGGATATGATCTTACATTAGGCAGCGGATCGTTTATAGACGGGTTTGAATCGGGAATAGAGGGCAAAAAAGTAGGCGATAAGTTTAAACTTGATCTCAAGTTCCCCGAGGATTATGACAATGAAGACCTAAAGGGGAAGGCTGTTACATTTGATGTGACAGTAAATTCTGCGACGAGGCAGGAGGTCCCGGAATATGGTTTGGATTTTGTACAGAATACTACCGAATATGACACTTTAGAGGAATATGAAGCATCTATTGAAAAAGAAGTTTACGATGAAGAAGAAAAGACCGCGATAGAGAATCAGAAAGGAGAACTTTGGTCCCAAGCTCTGGAAAATACCAAAGTTAAGAAATACCCGGAAAAAGAGCTTGACTATTATATTGAGTTTAACAGTAAACAGATAGACAATATGGCTAAGGAGTATGGAATGAGCAGGGATGAACTTCTGGCCAATTATGATTTTGGAAACGAAAAGGAGTTTGAAGCTACCAATGAAGACAGCAGTAAGTTGTTGGTTAAGCAGGAAATGCTCATAGAATATATAGCCGAAAAAGAAAAACTCGAATATTCTGATGAAGAAAAGAAAGAAGCAATAAAGAGCTATGAAGAAGCAGGATATGACAGTGAGATGATAGAATCTCAGACAGGAAGAAATATGAATGATTATGTTCATATAGAGCTTCTTTATCAGAAAGTATTGGATTTTATTCTGGAAAATGCAGATATTTCAGGTGAAACAGAAAGCAAGTAATAAGCATATGTCTGTAATATTAATTCTATAATCAGTTGAAAGCAGCCGTAAGGTGTGATAAAATCGTAACGTTAGTTTATCGATCGCACCTATACGGCTTTTGCTTTAGGAGCGAAAGAAACTGTGATTCTCTGGAGAGTCTCAAAATGAGCGCCGAAGGTGTAAGCATAAACAGATAGCTTTTAGTTTGCTGTATGCGATCTCTCAGGCAAAAGGACAGAGCAGGTAGTTTTATATTATTTGGGTCCTCTCCGGAAAGTCGATTATATCGGCTTTTTTTTATCATGCAGAAAATATCAGCGGAGTATGTTGTTTTAGTAGAAACTGCGAATTTGCGCTGTTAATGAGTATCATGATTCACACACAGATTTACTGTGTAATGAAATGTTTTAAAGGAGAAGGAGAAACAGGATGGAAAAAGTTACATCAATTCTTGAGTCAATCGACAGCATAGTATGGGGTGTGCCTCTGATCGTACTTATAATGGGAACCGGCATTTATCTCACCGTTAGGCTGGGAGTTCTTCAGTTCAGAAAACTGGGGAAGGCTTTTAAGTATATGGTGAACAATGAGGAAGACGGTATTGGAGAGGTAACCAGTTTTGGGGCGCTGTGTACTGCTATGGCGGCAACGATTGGTACGGGCAATATTGTAGGCGTTGCTACAGCTGTTGTTACCGGTGGACCGGGAGCATTGTTTTGGATGGTTTTGGCAGCATGTTTCGGCATGGCCACCAAATATTCGGAAGGTGTTCTTGCTGTTAAATTCAGGGAAAATAAAGGTAATGGAAGATTCCTTGGAGGACCGTTCAAATACATAGAAAAAGGTATGGGGCCAAGATGGAAATGGCTTGCAAAACTTTTCGCTGTATTTGGCGTAGGTGCGGGACTTTTGGGGATTGGTACAATAACACAGGTAAATGGAATTGCTTCAGCTGTAAAGGGTTTCTTTGATCCTAATACAGAAAATGTGGTGAACCTGTTTGGCAATGAATATTCAGTTGCCACTGTAGCTGCGGCAGTAGTAGTAGCGTTTATCACAGCATTAGTGGTTATCGGCGGGCTTGAACGGATAGCCAGTGTGACATCAATAGTAGTTCCATTTATGGCTATAGCTTATGTAATAGTATGTTTGTCTATTTTAATATATAATATTGAGAAGATACCGTCTTCTGTGACTCTTGTGATTGAAAGTGCGTTTGGACTTAGAGCCATGACCGGAGGAGCGTTAGGTGCTCTGTTAATGGCTATGCAGAAAGGTGTTGCCAGAGGTATATTTTCAAATGAGGCAGGATTGGGAAGTGCGCCTATAGCAGCAGCTGCGGCTCAGACAAAAGAGCCTGTAAGGCAGGGACTTGTATCTATGACGGGAACTTTTGTGGATACAATAGTTATCTGTACTATGACAGGGCTTACGATAATGGTGACAGGATCATATGATGTTGCGCTTGAACAAGGACTTGAAGGTGTTGATGTCACTTCATATGCTTTTTCAAACGGCCTGCCGTGGGCAGACGGCGTGGGTTCTGCCATACTGATGATATGTCTTGCTCTTTTTGCTTTTACAACTATTCTCGGATGGGACTATTATAGTGAAAGATGTCTCGAATATCTTACGGGAGGAAAGATGGGGATTGTCAGAGTCTATAGATGGCTGTATATATTGGCTGTACTTATAGGCCCTTTCCTCACGGTTTCGGCAGTATGGACCATTGCAGATATTTTCAACGGCCTTATGGCAATACCTAATCTTATAGCTCTTCTTGCACTAAGCGGAGTAATAGCGGCTGAGACGAAAAGTTACTTTGCAAGACTCAGCTTAGGGAAAATAAAAGGATAAAAAATCTGAAAAAACTTAGAATCACGGGAAGAATCATAGTTTTCCCGTGATTTTTGTTGTTTTAAACGGAATGTTGAGGAGTTTTTAAGCAACTGATTAAATAACTTTAAAAAATAAAAAGATTTCTTCAAAGAAGATTTTTATTGCATCGTCATAGTTTGTACAATTAGTGCATATAAATTTATAAACTACAGAAAAGGGGGAGCGAGTATGCTTAATACAGAAGACATCAGGAATAAAGAGGTTATTAATATTTATGATGGTAAGAGTATGGGGTTTGTATGCGATATAGAGATAAATCTCAAGGAGGGAAGAATAGACGGTATTGTACTGCCGGGAGACAGGGGATTCATGAAGCTGTTTGGAAAAGAGACGAGTGATTATATAATAAAATGGAAGCATGTGAAGACGATTGGTGAAGATGTGATACTGGTTGATGTTCCGCCTATAATAGATTAGACAAAAAACACAATATGTAGTAAAATTATATATGTAATTTTGTATATTTATGCGCCCAGGCAAAGGAGGTCCTGTAATGAGATGCCCTTATTGCGAAAATGAAGACAGCAAGGTAATAGATTCCAGACATACGGAAGATGGACGTGCTATAAGAAGAAGAAGGGAATGCGAAGAATGCGGCAGACGATTTACCACATACGAAAAAGTTGAAGAAGTTATTCTTATGGTTATCAAGAAGGACGGCAGCCGTCAGGCATTTGACAGGAGCAAGCTTTTGAACGGAATAATAAGAGCGTGTGAAAAAAGGCCGGTATCTATTGCCGATATGGAGAAGATTGCAGATGATATCGAAAGAGGCCTCAACAATATGATGGAAAAGGAAGTAGAGAGTACATTTATAGGAGAATTGGTGATGGAACGGCTCAAAGATCTGGATGAAGTAGCATATGTGCGTTTTGCATCAGTATATAGGCAGTTTACGGACATCAATACATTTGTAGCCGAAATAGAAAAATTGCTGACTAATAAGAAGAAAAGTTAAACAAGGAGATTTACCATGAATGGATTGCTCACGATAGCCATAGACGGGCCGAGCGGAGCCGGAAAGAGTACGATAGCTAAAGCAGTTGCGGAAAGACTTTGCATAGACTATATAGATACGGGAGCTATGTACAGGGCGATAGGCTATAAAATGAAGAAAAATGGAATATCAGCGGATGAAAGCGTTAAGCTTGCAGCAATGCTTGAGAATACGGATATAGACTTTGTAGCCGGAGATATCATCCTTGACGGAAACATAGTTAATGATAAGATACGAACTCCCGATATATCAAAACGTGCGTCTGTATGTTCTGCTCTGCCGTCAGTGAGAGAGAAACTGGTGGCTATACAGAGAAATATGGGAAGAAAAAAAAGTGTAATAATGGATGGAAGAGATATAGGCAGTAATGTATTTCCCGATGCAGAATTCAAATTTTTTCTCACTGCTTCGGCGGAGGAAAGAGCTGAGAGACGGCATAGGGAGCTTGTGGAAAAAGGGCAGTCAGTGTCTTTTGAAGAGGTACTTGAGGATATAAAACAGAGAGATTACAGAGATATGACAAGGAGGCTGAATCCCCTTAGAAAGGCGGAAGATGCTTTGGAAATAGATACTACAGGACTTTCTATAGAAGATGTAACAGATAAAATAATAAAGGAGATAGAGAATAATGGCTACAGTAAGACCTTTTAAAGCCATAAGACCGGCGAAAAAGTATGCTGATAAAGTTGTATCGCTGCCTTATGATGTAATGAATAGAAAAGAGGCGGCAGAAATGGCTGAAGGCAATCCTTACAGTTTTCTGCACATATGCAGATCAGAAATTGATCTTCCCGGCGAAGAAGATCCCTATGACATAGCTGTATATGAAAAGGCAAAAGAGAATATAGAAAAGAATTTGAATGAAGGAATCTTCGTGACAGAAGAACGCCCTGCGCTCTATGTATACAGAGAAGTAATGGACGGCCGTGTGCAGACAGGAATAGTAGGATGTGTAGCTGTAGATGAGTATCAGAATAATACCATAAAAAAACATGAATTTACCAGAGTCGAAAAAGAACAGGACAGGATAAACCATTTTGATATATGCGATGCTGATACTGAACCGGTGTTTCTTACTTACAGGGATGATAAAAGGATAAGAACAATAGTAGAGGGAGTTGTTTCGGGAAGCGATCCTGTATATGATCTGACGGCTTCTGATGGTGTGCGTCATACTCTTTGGATAGTTGAAGACGAAAATGTGATAGAAAACATCACGTCTTTGTTTAAGGAGATACCTGCTCTTTATATAGCGGACGGTCATCACAGAAGTGCATCTGCATGTAAGGTAGGGCTTAAAAGGCGTGAAGAAAATCCGGGATATACGGGAGATGAGGAATTCAACTTTTTCATGGCTGCCATATTTCCCGATAATGATCTTAAGATTTTTGATTATAACAGAGTAATAAAAGATCTTAACGGTCTCAGTTCTGACGAATTTTTAGAAAGAATAAAAGATGCGGGATTTCATATTGAAGACAAGGGACATTCTATATATCATCCGGAAGCTAAACATGTGTTTTCTATGTATCTTGAAGGGAAATGGTACAAGCTTACAGCTGATAGCAGTATAATTCCGGATCATGTGATAGATTCTCTCGATGTGGCCATAATACAGAATAATATATTCGGTCCTATATTGGGGATAAAAGATCCGAGAACTGATAAGCGAATCGATTTTGTCGGAGGAATAAGAGGCTTGGAAGAACTTGAAAAAAGAGCTGAAAGTGATATGAAGATAGGGTTTGCCGTTTATCCTGTAGATGTCAGTGATCTGCTTAAAGTATCTGACAATGATATGGTAATGCCGCCTAAGTCTACCTGGTTTGAACCTAAGCTGGCCAGCGGGCTTTTTATGCACAGGCTTAAGTAAATTAATTGTACGTTTAGGTAAAAGTTATAGTATAACTGCTCCTTTGCATGGGGAAAATACATGCAAAGGAGTTTTTTTATGGGATTAATGGCAAAAAATCTTAAGAGAATATTGGTTATAATCGCTGTTTTGATAACGCTGCTTATATTCAGATTATTTTATATACAGATAATAGGAGGTGATGAGCTGGCAGCTGCAACAAGGGCTCAGTCTCTGATATCTCTTGAGGGGAGCAATACCAGAGGGATAATATATGACAGATATGGCAGTCCTCTTGTGGCAGATAATAAACGATATATTTATATAATAAAAGAAGATAACTTCAGCAGTGACTCGGAACGTCTTCTGGAAGAGCTTGAAGCTAAAGAGATAGATAATGATGATAAGGGATATGTTGTTTATTCATCGGAGGCATATGATAAAAATACGGGAAAGAAACTTATAGAAGGGTCGGATGCATATGTTTTACAAGCTTCGGCAAGGTACAGTGATGAGCAGATTGCAGCTCATCTTATAGGTTACGTGAATAAACAGGATACTTCAGGCGCGGCTGGTCTTGAACTGATGTATGATCAGCAGCTTTCAGGTCTGAATCGACGTATTTATGCGGTTGCGGATGTAAAGGGTAATATATTGCCCGGGAGAGGTCTTGTAATAACATCTGACGGAGAGAAGGATTCTTATGTCAAACAGGGAATAAGAACTACTATAGATAAAGAAATGCAGAAAGCTATTGAAGATATAATAGCAGATATGAGTAAGGATTGTGCTGTGGTAGTACTGGACTCAAAAAGTGGAGGTGTGACGGCAATGGCATGCACACCGAGTTTTGACCCCAATGATATAGATGTTCATATGAAAAGTTCAGGTGATGAGCTGATGAATAAAGTAACACAGGGAGAATATGCTCCCGGATCGATATTTAAAATTGTTGTAGCCGCAGCTGCTCTTGAAAAAGGAATCGATATAAATCAGGAATTTGAGTGCAGCGGAAGTACTCATGTGGGGAATTTAGATATAGGCTGCGAAACAGGCGGAGAAGATGGCCATGGCACAATAGACTTTAAAGAAGCTTTTTCTAAATCCTGTAACAGTTTTTTCATAAAACTGGGGCAAAAGGTAGGTTCTGATGATATTATATCTATGGCGAAAAAGCTGGGGCTTGGAGAAAAGGCTCTGGATGGCTATCCACAGGAAAGCGGCGGGCATCTCATGACAAAACAAGAAAGATACGGAGATGCCATAGGGAATCTTTCTATAGGTCAGGGAGAGACTCTTGTGACACCTTTGCAAGTAGCGAGAATGACAAACGTAATAGCTTCGGGAGGCATAGATAAAGGAGTGCATATACTGATGGAAGAAGAATCAAGTGACGGTCAGGTTCTTTCTTCTGAAACAGCAGATGCTGTTTCTTCAATGATGGAATCTGTTACAGAGTCAGGTACCGGAAAAAATCTGGAGCTTATAGGTGAAGACGGGATCCCGAAAGCAGCACTGAAGACAGGTACAGCCGAATATAGTGATGAAGATTCGTCGAAAACTCACGGATGGATAACCGGATATACACCTTGCGAAGAACCGGAGTATGTAATAACGGTTTTTGTAGAAGGTGGTATATCCGGATCGGCAGAGGCTGGTCCTGTCTTTAAAAAGATAATAGAATATCTGCAAGAGTCAGGAAGTTACAGTAAACCTACATTGGCATAGAAATTTGTCTTATTTTAATAATTTAATGCTGTTCGCAGTTTTTCCAAAGCTTTTTTCTCTATTCTGGAAACATATGAACGGCTTATTCCCAGATAGGAAGCTACTTCACGCTGTGTTCTGGGATTTGCTCCAAGTATTCCGTATCTGTGTATGATGACTTTTTTTTCTCTTTCTGTCAGGACACGATCCAGTGCTTTAACCATATCCTGCACCTGTATTTTCATGTTGATATCGTCTACCACAGCATCAGGATCTGTTCCCAGGATATCGTTGAGACTTATTTCGTTTCCATCCTTATCTGTACCTATAGGTAAGTTTATGGAAACTTCAGATGAAGTCTTTTTGGAAGACCTCATGCTCATAAGAATCTCATTTTCGATACATTTAGCGGCATAAGTGGCAAGTCTGGTTGACTTACCGCTGCTGTAAGTACTGACAGCTTTTATCAGTCCAATGGTACCGATGGAAATAAAGTCATCCATTGTGTGATTATTGGATGTGTATTTTTTTGCGATGTGGGCAACTAATCGCAGATTTCGTTCTATAAGTATATTTTTGGCGTTCTCGTCTCCGTTTTCCCATAGTGAGATATAGTATTTTTCTTCTTTATCGGTCAGTGGTTTCGGAAATGAAACACTCATTCTATGTAATCCCCCTCTATAGATTTTTACTATATGCAAAAATCAGAGGGGAAGTGCCTGACCTTAGAAAAACAGCATGCTCTTATTTGATGCTATTTTCTTTTAAAGGAAAGACAGTCTGTACATTGGTCCACAGTAGGATTACATTCATGAGTTCCTACAGTAATGCAGTCCAGTGAACAGTAGTTGGCTGTATTAGCATGGTTCTGACAGCTTTCTACTGTACATTTGATGCTTTTGTTGATGTCCATTTTGTTACCTCCTAAAAATAGATTTGCATTAATTATTATTACCCTAAATCATGAAAATATTAAAACAGTATTTAAAAATAGATGGAAAAAAAGGAATATTATGGTAAAATAATACTGAGTAATATAAAAGGAGAAAAAGGGGAAAATGAATATTAGAAGATTGCCTGAAAATGAAAAACCGAGAGAAAAATTAATGAGGGAAGGAAAGGAGAAACTATCCACTACAGAAATCATTGCTATTTTGATAGGGAGCGGGACAGGAGGAAAATCAGCACTTGAGCTGGCTTCTGAGGTAATTTCAATGGACAGCTCAGGGATAAGATTTCTTGCTGAATGCAGACCGGAAGAACTTATAAAAATAAAAGGAATAGGAAGAGCCAAGGCATGTGAAATATTAGCTGCGGTTGAACTTGGCAGGAGGATAGCAGCGATACCGAAGATAGATAACGTCCGTATAGAAAAATCTTCTGACATAGCTGATATTTTTATGGAGAGAATGAGATATTATAAAAAAGAACATTTTATAAGTCTCCTTATAAACGTTAAAGGGGAAATTATAGAGGAAGCGGAGGTTTCCATAGGAGACTTGTGTTCAAGTACTACTCATCCAAGAGAGGTCTTTATAGATGCCGTAAGAAGAAGTGCGGGATCGGTGATTTTTATACATAATCATCCCTCAGGGGATCCAACGCCAAGTAGCGCTGATATAGAAACAACCAGACGTTTGATAGAATCGGGAGATATTTTGGGGATACCTGTACTGGATCATATCGTCATAGGTGATGGGTGCTACATAAGTATGAGGGCGCAGGGGATGATCTGAATATTATCTTACTTTGGAGGCGGCTGGTGAAAAGGAAAGAAAAATCAAAACATTCTCTTATGAGCATATTCATGTCTGCATTGGGAATTATCCTTGTGGGTAGACTTTTTATGCTTACTGTGGCAGAATCGGATAAGTGGAAATCCTTTGCTGAGGATATGTCAGTTAGAGCTGTTTATGAAACTGCGCCAAGAGGAGACATACTTGACAGAAACGGCAATGTTATAGCCACCAGCAGAGCTGTCTATTCTGTAAATATAAATAGATCTGATATGGATAAGGAGTCTATGATGGAAACGGCTTCTTCGGTTATGGCACTTCTCCAAGAAATGAATGAGGATATTGATGTGACAATGGATGAAGTACGCGAGAATATATCAGACAGCGGATATAATTCATATATGCCCATAACTCTTGCTGAAGATATATCAGAAACGGCTGTGGAGGCAATAAAAAATGCCGGCTATAAGGGTGTAAATATTTCAACTAATTATGTTCGAGAGTATCCTAACGGAGCTTTTGCATCACACATTTTGGGATATCTGGGAAGAATAACTCCGGAAGAAGAGGAAGAATATGTAGATGAAAAAGGATATAGAAAGGACGCCCTTATAGGTAAGGACGGAATAGAGAAAAAATATGAACAGCATCTGAAAGGAACAGATTCTGTAAGTAAGTTGCAGGTGGATTCTTCGGGCGATGTTACAAAGATATTGGGAAAAAGTGAAGTTAAGAAAGGCAAAGATCTTACTCTTACTCTTGATTCGGAGCTTCAGAAAGTTACTGAAGAAGCTTTGCAACAGGCCATAGAGAAGGCTTCGGAAGGCGGAACTTTTGAAAGCGAATATGGAGATCAGCAGATGTCGTATGCTGAAAATACAGGATCCGGTGCTGCTGTGGCTATAGATGTAAAAACGGGTGAAGTTTTATCTATGGCAAGTTTTCCGGATTTTGATCCAAATGATTTTGCAATATCTATTTCTGAGGAAAAATGGGCATCTCTTCAGCAGGAGAATCCTTATGATCCCTTAAGCCCATCGCCTATGTATAATGTGGCAGCTATGACTGCAGTACAGCCTGGTTCCACATTCAAACCTGTCACAGCTTTGGCAGCTATGAGCTGCGGACTTGATGAAAATAAATATCTTTATGATGACGGGGCTATAACTTTGGGCGGCAGATCTTACGGCTGTTTTTTATGGAATGATGAAAAAGATACTCATGGATACGTAAGTCTGAAAGAGGCTCTTAAAGTTTCATGCAATTATTATTTTTATGATATAGCTGCAGGCAAAGATTTTGCTTCTGACAAATCTCTTGATTATGATAAAACCATAAACAACGATACTATACTTAAATATGCTAAAGATATGGGATTGGGACAAAAAACAGGTATAGAAATAAATGAAAGTTCAGGGACAATACCTTCTGAAACTTTAAAAGCAGAAGGGATAAAGATGAGTTTGACGAATTATCTGTTGGCAGAAGAGGAGACATATTTTGTCAAAGATACGTTGAAAGATAGAAAGCAGACAAGAAAAAATATAGAAAAAATCGTAAAATGGTCTGATAAAGACTTGACTTTAGAAGAAATTATAGGCAAACTAACTAAAGAGAATTTTGTTAAGGAAGATAAAATAGAAGAACTTGCTTCTGTATGCAAATATACTTATTTCGATCAAATAAAGTGGACTCGGGGAGATACTTTCAATATTGCTATAGGTCAGGGGGATAATGCCTATACCACTCTTCAGATGGCGAATTATATGGCAGCTTTGGCTAATGGAGGCATAAAGAACGATGTAACGCTGATATCAGGAAAAAAGAGCAGTCAAGAAAATTTGCAGAAGAAATCATCGTTTAATAAGAAGGATGTTGATTATATAATTGACGCCATGACAGGCGTCACGAAAGATTCGGATGGGTCTCTTTATGGAGTGTTTTCTTCTTTTCCCTATTCGGTTGCAGCCAAGACAGGAACAGCGCAGAGAGCCGGAAAGAAAAATTCTGAAGATGAACGAGAGTATCTCAGACGTCACCTGCACTTGATAGCGCCGGATATCAGTATGGATCAGGTAGAAGATGAAGCCAAACGTCTTAAAAAGGAATATCCCGATATATATGAAGAGGATTCAACAGCGCTGAGAAGAGCTGTGATCAATAAAAGCAAAAATAAAATAACATCAGATGACATAGATCGCTATAAAGAAGTCTATGATAGTTTTGCGTGGACAGTAGCGTTGGCTCCGGCTGATGATCCACAGATCGCAGTAGCTGTTATGCTTGTACAGGGTAAAACTTCATCCAATGCAGCACCGGTAGTAAGAGAAATTATAGGAAAATACGGAGATAATTTGAAATGGGAAAAGTCATTTTAGTTTCATCAGGTAAGGGCGGCACGGGAAAAACAATGTTTTCCGTGAATTTAGGTGTGATTTTAGCGCAGAGGGGCAAACGTGTCATGCTTATGGATCTGGACATGGGACTGAGAAATCTTGATATATATCTGGGGATGGAAAATAAAGTAGTATATAACATAATGGATGTTATATCAGGAATATGCCGTATAAAAAAAGCTATGATAAAGGTAGACGGATTCGATACTTTGTATTTTATGGCTGCATCTCCGAGACGTGATGACAGGGATATAACCCCTCTTCATATGAAGATATTGTGTGATAAACTCCGTAAGTATTTTGATTATATAATAATTGACTGTCCCGCGGGAATAGGAGATATGCTTGACGTGGCAATGGCACCTGCTGATCGGGTAGTGATCGTTACTGAACCTGAGGCTGCGTCCCTGAGGGATGCTGATGTTACTGAACGATATCTGAGAGAAAAAGGAATCAGAGATATATGTTTTGTCATAAACAAAGTAAAGGCTGAGCTTATGAAGGCAGGACTTGTTCCGGATCTTATGACCATACTTAATATGTTCAATAGTCCTGTGGCAGGAATAATACAGGACGACGATAATATACATATATCCACAAATAAAGGAATTCCCATAGTGTGTAAACATGGAACCTATATAGAAAAAAACTTTCAGGAAATTGCTGATAAGATAATAGAATTAGTGTGAGTTAAAAGTAAAATACTCTGTGCATTAATAAAATTTTTTGCATGGAGTTTTTTGTTTTGCGAAAATTAAAAAGGCACATGTTGTATCAGTTATGTTTAAAGCTTTTGCCGGCAGCTTACACTGAGTAACAGACCAATGCCCATCATGGCAGATATCATGGATGAACCTCCATAACTTACAAAAGGCAAAGTAATACCGGTTACAGGCATTATACCCATACTCATGGCTATATTTTCGAAGGCCTGAAAGAAGAACATGCCGGCAAGCCCTACAGCAATAAGGGTTCCCTGAAGATCGCTGGCGTATTTGGCTGTTTTAAGTGCGTGATACATGAGAACTGCGAAAAGTGTTATGATGAAAGCGCCTCCTAAGAATCCTGTTTCTTCAACTATAGAAGCGAATATGAAATCAGATTCGGGAACCGGAAGGAATCCCAGATACCCTTGTGTTCCCTGAAGATATCCTTTTCCCAAAAAACCTCCTGAACCTATGGCTACTTTAGAATTCCATACCTGATAATTGCCGGGAAGATCGAGGTTTTCAGGACTCAGGAATGCATCAATTCTTTCTTTTTGATATCCTGCCATAAAAAAGTAAAACATGGGTATGAGAAGGATAAATACGAGGGCCAGACGGAATATCACTTTCAGATCAAGTCCTGAACAGAAAACCATGAATATCCATATGGCACAGAAGACACATCCGCTTCCGAAATCTTCTTTTGATACAATAAGTATAAAAGGCAGACCATACAAAGCTGCCATGATGACTCCTTTTGCACTTGAAAGGGAGTTGCCGGTTCTGGAAAGATAAGATGCCATCAATATCACAAAAATAATTTTTATGGGCTCTGATGGCTGAAATGTTATAAAACCAAGATCAAGCCATGAACGCGATCCATAGAAAGCTGTTCCCAGTCCGGGGATGTAAACAGTCAGGAGAAATATGATACTGAAAATATATAATGGCTTTTCCAGGTCTAAAAAATATCTGTAGCCCAGCATCATAATGACAGAGGCAGCAATGACCCCTAGGATGAGGGCTGCAGATTGTATAAAAACTTCCCTGGAAAGGAAGGTCTCGCTATTGCGGCTTATGCTCACAAGGCCTGCTATACCTGAAAGCGAAAGAAGCAGGGAAGCTGCGATGATGTAATGGTTGCATTGTTTTATTATATGAGCAAACTTGTTCATCATTGCCTCCTTCCATTACCTTGACTAGTTAGCCAAAAAAGTCTATAATGTTATTGTGTGCTTTTAAACAATTATTATTACTTTTTATGTAATAAATTGATATTTACAAGTAACTTTGAGTTGACTATAAACTTAAAAATTTCAAAATGGCAGGGGCGGTTCCGCTGTATTTATTTAGGCGGAAGATTTTGCCTGAGATTCGGAAATATCATATGGATATTTTTTACATTACAAAAAGGAGGATGATCAATGACAGAAGTCGTTATAGCAGTTATTGTTGGACTGGTTGCTCTTATAATCGGGCTGCTGGTTGGATATATACTAAGAAAATCTATTGGCGAAAAAACCATAGGCAATGCTGAACAAAAAGCTAAGAATTTGATTCTCGATGCTGAAAACAGAGCAGAAACCCTTAAAAAGGAAAAAATCCTGGAGGCTAAGGAAGAGGCTCATAAACACAGAAGCGATGCAGAGAGAGAAATAAGAGAAAGAAGAAACGAAATCCAAAAATCTGAAAGAAGACTTATTCAGAAAGAGGAAGCTATAGACAGAAAACTTGAAAATATTGAGAAAAAAGAAGAAAGCATTACAAATAAAGAAAGAAGCATAACGAGTAAACAACAGGAGATGGAAAATCTGCTTAAAAGGCAGATGGAAGAACTGGAGAAAATATCCGGATATTCTACGGACCAGGCAAGAGAAATAATCCTTCAGAAGGTCGAAAAAGAGGCGAGAAGCGATGCCGCTGTATTGTACAAGGAGATCGAAGGCAAAGCTAAAGAGGACGCTGATAAAAAGGCCAAGGAGATTATTTCAGGGGCTATACAGAGATGTGCAGCTGATCATGTTGCAGAATCTACTGTTTCCGTAGTACCTCTTCCTAATGATGAGATGAAAGGCCGTATAATCGGTCGTGAAGGAAGGAATATAAGGGCTATAGAAACTCTTACGGGAATAGATCTGATAATAGATGATACTCCTGAAGCTGTGATACTGTCCGGATTCGATCCTGTAAGAAGAGAAATAGCAAGATTATCATTGGAAAAGCTGATTGTTGACGGAAGGATACATCCTGCAAGGATTGAAGAGATGGTTCAGAAATCTGAAAAAGAAGTGAATTCCATAATTAAGGAGGAGGGCGAACAGGCGACCTTCGAGGTGGGAATACACAATCTTCATCCTGAACTGATAAAGCTTCTGGGAAGACTGAAATATAGAACGTCATACGGTCAGAACGTACTTAAACATTCTGTTGAGGTGGCGCATCTTTCAGGCCTTATGGCAGGGGAACTGGGTCTTGATGTAACTCTGGCTAAAAGAGCGGGGCTGCTTCATGATATAGGGAAGGCTCTTGACCATGAGAGGGAAGGAACGCATGTTGATATTGGTATAGAGGTGCTGAGAAAGTATAAGGAATCGGAAGCTGTTATAAACGGTATGGCTGCTCATCATGGTGATTATGAGCCAAAGTCTATTGAAGCGGTCCTTATAGCGGCGGCTGATGCTCTTTCGGCAGCAAGACCGGGAGCAAGAAGAGAAACTTTGGAGTCTTATATAAAGAGACTTCAGAAACTCGAGGAAATCGCCAATACTACGGAAGGCGTTGAAAGATCTTTTGCTATTCAGGCGGGAAGAGAAATAAGAATTATTGCAAAGCCGGATGAAGTGGGCGATGATGCCATAGCTCTTCTTGCAAGAGATATTTCTAAGAGGATAGAATCCGAACTGGAATATCCGGGACAGATAAAGGTCAATGTGGTGAGAGAGACGAGAGCTATAGATTACGCAAAATAAATTAAATTATAAAAGTTGAGGCGGATCAAAATCCGCCTCAACTTTTACAGTGATACAAGCTTAAAGTATTTAATCTTTGTAGGAGATATATATGATTTATCTGGATAACAGTGCGACAACCAAACAGCATCCTCAGGTTACGGAGACCATGATGAGATATATGGAAGAGTTTTTCGGAAATCCGTCATCTCTTTACCAGCTTGGCGTTGATAGTGAAAAGGCGGTAAAAAAGGCCAGAATGACTATCCGTAAAGCTATGGGTTTCGCCGGAGGAAAGATATATTTTACGTCGGGAGGAACCGAAGCTGACAATATGGCTGTTTTTGGAGCTGCAATGGCTCTAAAAAGAAGGGGAAATAAGATTGTGACCACATCAGTTGAACATCCGGCAGTTCTTGAATGCTGCAGAGAACTGGAGAAACAGGGTTTTGAAGTGGATTATATAGGTGTGGACAGGCATTGTAGGCTGGATATGGATGCTCTTGAATCGTCAATTGATGATAAGACTATACTTGTAACTATGATGCATGTGAATAATGAGACAGGTACTGTAATGCCTGTAAACTGTGTAAAAGATATAATGAGAAAGAAAAGATCTCCCGGGATTTTTCACTGTGATGCAGTTCAAAGTTTTGGAAAATTGCCTTTATGCAGTGATGCAGATGTGATATCTGTAAGCGGACATAAAATACACGGCCCTAAAGGAATAGGGGCCATATATATAAAGGATAAAATCAATATTCCGGCTTTTTTACGAGGTGGCGGGCAAGAAGAGGGAAAGCGTTCAGGTACAGAAAATGTTCCTGCTATAGCTGGATTTGGTATTGCTGCAGAGATTTCGGAAAGACAAAGAGCAGATAATTCCATCAGAATGAGTAAGATGAGAAAGTATCTTCTTGACGGACTTTCGGCGGAAATTGATGATGTAATTGTAAACAGCCCCATAGAAACAGGTGTGAGAGAAAATTTGTGCTGCAGTTCCCTTATAAATATCTCTTTTTTGGGAACGAGGGGAGAAGTCTTGCTTCATACTTTGGAACAGGACGGCATATATGTTTCTACAGGATCTGCCTGTTCTTCCAATAAGAAAGGGCAGAGTTACGTTCTCAAGGCAATGGGACTTAAAGATAGGGAGATAGACGGAGCTTTGAGATTTAGTTTTGGCAGTATGAATGATATAGACGAAATGGATATAGTTATAGATAAGGTTTCTTCTGCAGTCAGGAAATTCAGAAGGCTGGGAAGTTTCAGATAGAAGGTGGCAGACAAGTGAACAATGAACATATTTTTATAGTAAGATGCGGAGAAGTGGCTCTTAAGGGAATGAACAAGCCTTATTTTGAGAGAATGCTGGTGGAGAGGATAAAGAAGCTGCTTAAAAAATTCGACGGAATAAACGTAAGAAGACATGAAGGCCTGATATTTGTAAGAGGAGATAAAAGCCTTGATAAACAGGCTATCATAAAAGAAATTTCAAAAGTTTTCGGAGTGGCATCTATAAGCCCTGCTGTAGAATGTGAAAGTACCATGGAGTCTATAGGGGACGCTGCTGTACAATATATGATCGAAGCGATAAAAGAGCGCGGTATAAAGACTTTTAAAGTAGAGGCCAAAAGGGCTGATAAGAATTTTCCTGTAAAATCACCGGAGATAGGCAGACAGATAGGGGCTGTGGTTTTGAAGGAGTGTAAAGTTCTTAAAGTGGATGTTCATAACCCGGATTGTCTTTTATTTGTGGATGTAAGACATGATAAATCATATATTTATCAGGATAAGATAGCAGGTTTCGGAGGGCTTCCTTTGGGGACAAACGGAAAGGGGTTGACGCTTTTATCCGGCGGCATAGATTCACCTGTAGCTACCTGGATGATGGCAAAGCGAGGCATGATAATAGAAGCTGTTCATTTTCATTCATATCCTTATACGAGTCAGAGAGCACAGGAAAAAGTAGAAGAATTGGCATCCATAGTGGCTACTTACTGCGGAAGGTTTAAAATGCATGTAATAAATCTGTTGCCTATACAGGAACAGATAGTGCAGAACTGTCCGGAAGAGGAAACTACCATAATAGTGAGACGCTTTATGATGAGAATAGCTCAGAAGATAGCTGAAAAGACAGGTTGTGGTATGCTTATAACAGGAGAAAATTTGGGTCAAGTGGCAAGTCAGACTGCAGAAGCATTGGTGGTTACTGATTCATCGGTAACTATACCAGTCATGAGACCTTTGATCGCCATGGATAAAGTGGATATTATGGATAAGGCTCAGGAGATAGGCACATATGAGACGTCAATACAGCCTTATGAAGATTGCTGCACAGTATTTCTTCCTAAACACCCTGTTACAAAACCACGGCTTGAAAGAATATTGGCCTCTGAAAGTAAATTGGAGTGTGACAGACTGATAGACGAGGCAGTAGAAGCAGATGAAATTGTTGATATATTTCCACAGTAAATGACAAAAATAGTGGATTTTAGATATTTTCTCTTAAGGACAACCTCCTTGTTTAAAGATTATAATTATCATATAGTCTTTTGGATTAAGGAGGTTTTTTAGTGGAAGTAATTTTCAGGATTTCAGGAAATATATTGATTTCATGTATTAAAGGTGAAGTGGACCATCACAGTGCTATGCCTCTTAGGCAGGCTATAGATAAATCGATGAAAGCATTCGATTGCAGTGATCTTATCCTTGATTTCAGTGGTGTTGAGTTTATGGACAGTTCCGGTATAGGAGTTGTTCTGGGAAGATATAAAAAACTTAACAAAAGCGGCGGCAGGATCTGCATTTCTGGGTGCAGTAAGTATATCGAAAAGGTGCTCGGTATGGCTGGAGTATTTTCGATTGTTCCGAAAGCAAATGATTTCGACAGTGCCGTTGCTGTGATAACCGGTCAGGAACAAATAAGTATGGAGGTTTAACATATGAACAATGTAATGAAGACAGAGTTTAGCGCTCTTGCGGAAAACGAAGCCTTCGCAAGAGCCGTTGCTGCTGCTTTTGTGATGCCGCTTGATCCGACTGTCGAGGAACTGACGGAAATAAAAACTGCGGTATCAGAAGCTGTCAGCAACAGTATAATCCATGGCTACGAAGGATGTGCTGACCGAAATGAAGCAAAAGTTATAATGGAATGTACCATATCAGACGGAGGAAAGCTTGTAATAACCATAGAAGATAATGGAGTTGGCATAGGTGATGTGGAGAAGGCTATGGAACCTATGTTTTCCACTGGAGACTCTGAAGAACGCTCAGGAATGGGATTTACAGTCATGGAAAGTTTTACAGACAGACTTAAGGTAAGATCAGAGATAGGTAAGGGGACGACCGTGATCATGACCAAATATCTGGATATTATAAGTGGCATATAAATATGAGCCTGTAGCTAAGGAAGATACATACAGATTAATCACAGAAGCACAGAACGGCAACCGTGCAGCGCGGGAACTGGTAGTCACACAAAATATAGGACTTGTAAAAAACTTAGCGATGAAATATGCGTCAGGCTATTACGAAGTTGATGATCTTATGCAGGTAGGATTTGTCGGACTTGTAAAGGCTATAGACAGATTCGATACAAAGTTTGACGTTATGTTTTCCACCTATGCTGTCCCCATGATATTAGGTGAGATAAAGAGATTTTTAAGGGATGACGGAAAAATAAAAATAAGCCGTCAACTTAAAACAGAAATGAAAAATTTAAAAGTTTTGCAGCAGGAATATTATAATAAGCATGGAAAAAGCCCTAAAATCAGCTATCTGGCAAAGGAGATGGGAGTTTCAAGGGAACATATAATGGAGATTCTTGAAGCAATAGACTCTATGGCAAATATAGAGAGTCTTGATAATGAACTGATTCCCGAAGGTATGCACGGAGGTCATTATGTAGATGAAGAACAGCAAAATGTAGAGCTGATCGATCTTAAGGCCGCTATAAAAGATTTGGCTGATAGGGAAAGGCAGATAATCGTACTTCGGTATTTCAAGGATATGACTCAGCAACAGATAGCTAAGGTACTGGGTATTTCACAGGTACAGGTATCAAGAATAGAGAAGAAAGTTCTTGGTAGAATGCGCGAAAGAATGGAGAAGATTGAGTAAATATATTTTGACAGGAAGCAGTATAATAGTGTATAATTTTCATTGTTAATTATATTTGCGCCACTAGCTCAATTGGATAGAGTCGCGCACTACGAATGCGAAGGTTAGGGGTTCGAGTCCCTTGTGGCGCGCCAGAAAACACTGTTTAATAAAGAACAGTGTTTTTTATTTGCAAGGAGTACTAATAAAAAAGGAATGCTGTGAAGTACTTTATATGTTGGTTCTTTTTGTTAACAAATAATTAGATGAGTTTAAATTAGAAGAGTATTTTGATATTAAAAATAAAAATGATGTAAGAAATTTTATTGCAGAAAAATAAAAATATAATGTTGGTTAGAAATTTTTTTCTTATCTGAATTTTATAAAAAATAATAAAAAAATACAGTTTTATTGGATAAAATAACAAATACCACAAATTAATTTTAAAAAAGTGTTGACAAATAGCAAGTTGAGCAATATACTATAACTGTAGTAAAAATTAAGTAGCAACAACAAAGGAAAAGAGGGATATCATGAGTAGTGCTACAAAGAAAACCATTGCCAAGAAAGTAGAGTCCGTTAAAAAGACTTTTAAGGACTGTGCATATCTGATCGACATTGCAGTAATGCATGGTCAGGCTTAGGGCAAAGACTACAATAAGATAAAGAAAATAAATATAAGAAATATTTTTTCGGCAGGCAGTGAGCCTGTCGTTTTTTTTATTTGAAAAAGATTTTCAGCTAAATTTAATTTTACAATATAATAATAAAGTATAATAATAATATATTATTGTAAACTGCAAATATCTTTTGAAAAATTAACTGTTTTGCGCTATAATAAATATACGGCGTGTTGCTCAAAATCTTTCTGATCAGTGAGCCACGCACTTTTTGTTGCCTGTTTAAGAAAGAAGAAGGTGTATGATAATGGACGACAGTAGGTTTGCAAAAGGTGAATATGTTGTATATGGTACGAATGGAATATGTTTTTTAGAAGATATAAAGATCATGAAGTTTGCTTTTGATTCAGAGAAGAGTACTTATTACATTTTGAAGCCTACAAGTAATGATGCGTCAACGATATATGTTCCTCTTAACAATGAGAAGCTTATGGGGAAACTTAGGCCTGTCATGACGAGAGAAGAGATCGATTCGCTGCTTTTGGGGTTAAAGGACAAAGAAATAGAGTGGGAAAAGGACAGGAGATTTAGATCTGAAAATTTCCATGAGATTCTTATAAATGGAGTTACTCAAAATCTTTTGCTTATGATAAGATGCCTTTATATGAAAAAAAGAGAGCTGCTGCCTCTTGGCAAGAAGCTTCCCACTACAGATGAGAATACTTTGAAATCAGCAGAAAAACTGGTAGAGGAAGAGTTCTCTTTTGTGCTTGATATCCCGAAAGATGATGTAAGCGGATATATAAGAGCATTAATAGAGTCATCTGAAAAGGAAGTTAAGAATTAAAAATAAAAAGTAAAATAATGGCGAATAATGTATCATAAAGCTTGTTGTGGTGCTGCAGCGGACATGTTATTCTTTTCTCGGATAATAGGGGGATGAGGATATGGATAAGATTTCTGTTGCATTGATATCAGGCATAATAGTTCTTATGCTGACAAGTGGCATAATAATTTATAATACATGGCTGTCTGATGAAATGAATCATATGCAAGCTGAGACTATTGTAGAAGATTCGAAGGCCGATGATGATCTGGTATTTAACGATGATACTTCTATTAAGAATAATTCTGACAAGAAACTGTGGATACGAGTGAAACCTGTATATGACAGCAGATATGATCCGGATGGCTATAGAATAATTTCCGGGGCAATAGACAAGGGTGAGTGGAAAAGTGACGATGGAAGCTGGTATTATTACAGCAGACCGATAGGATTGTCACAGACTACTGAGCCGCTGATGGACAGGCTTTTATATAACGGAAAAGATGTTTCTGCTGACAGCAACGGCAGGTTCAGCCTGCAGGTAGAAGCTGTAGATGAGGAATGGTTTGTTTCAGAACCTGATGATGGAATAGAAGCATTTAGTTTCTTTGAAGAGACAATGGCGATTCCTGAAGGAACAAGTTTATGATTTAAAATAAAATATATTGTGAAAGATACTTCTCTTGTCTCAGGCAGAGAAGTATTTTTTATGAAGAAAATATTCGTAATTTTATAATAAAAGTTTCTGTAGAAAGACCCACAGAAACTTGATTTGTTTTTTTAGAAAAATATCGATTAGTTTGTTGACAATAACCATTAATTAGAATAGACTAACCTATGTGGAAAATAAAATTTAAATAAGTTTGGAGTCTATCGTATTTATGGATTATGAGAAAACAGAGATGCGCAAGGATATTATATTGAAAAAACTTAAAGAGCGCGGGTGCAGAATAACGAAGCAGAGAATGCTTATTCTTGATATTATCTTAAACGAGAAGTGTTCATGCTGCAAGGAGATATACTACAAGGCCATAGAACATAATCCCGGGATAGGGGTATCGACAGTTTACAGGATGGTGAATTCTCTTGAGGAAATAGGAGCTATCAGCAGGAGTGATATTTATAAAATAAAATACGAAGGAGAGAAAACAAAAGGTTCTGTATGTGTAATAGAGCTTGATGACGGAACTTTTTGTATTTTTTCCGAAAAAACTTTTGAGACTATGATTGCTGCCAGCCTTAAAGCTGCGGGATATATTAAGGAACAGAAAATAAAAAAGATCTCGATGAATACAAAATATGCTGAAAATGATAAAATTTATCGTTAAGATAAAAATAAATGGAAAAGGGATTATGATTGATATAAGATATTTGTATTCAATTGGCTGAGCGCCGGGAAAAGGAGGCTGTTTTTATGAAACAACACAAATTTTGGTCATGGGCGATGGTTGCCTGCATGGCAATGGTGATCTATACCGGTTATAAGCATAAGTAGGAGGGGATGTTATTATGAAAGGTTTGAAGAATATTGATGCTAAGAAATCCGGAATTTTTGCAGCAGGAGTTTTATTTGGTACAGCTGGTATAAAGGTTTTGACCAGCAAAGATGCTAAAAAAGTATATACGGGTTGTACTGCGGCAGTGTTGAGAGCAAAGGAATGTGTTATGAATATTGTTGCTAAAGCACAGGACAATGCGGGGGATATTTATGCCGAAGCGCAGCAGATCAATGAAAAAAGAGCTGCTGAAGAGTGTACATATGGTGAAGCTGGCGTCCAAGAAGCAAAAGAAGTCGGCGCAGATAACTGATTTAATAATATAAGCACCTGTGGGAGACCACAGGTGTTTTGTGGTACGAGTGAGAAAACGATATGAAATTTGTAATAAAGCATGAAATAAAAGGCCGTATAAGAATACAAGCGATACAAAGCAGAATGACTTGTATTCAGGCAGATACATTACAGTATTATTTAAGCAGTCAGAGGAATGTTACGTCAGTTAAAGTGCAGGAAAGATCACAGAGTGCGGTTATATATTATGATGGAAAAAGAGAAAATATATTGGAAGCTCTGGCACAATTTAATTACATGGAAGCTCGAGTACCGGAAGACTATCTCAGGAATTCAGGCAGAGAATTAAATCGTACGTATTGGGAAAAACTGGTTAGCCATGTTTTGAAAAGATGTGTAAAAAGACTTTTTTTCCCGTATCAGCTTCGTGTAATATTGACACTTGTTAAATCTGTGAGATATCTTAAACTAGGAATAGCGTCACTTATTAAAGGGAAAATTGAAGTGCCGGTTCTGGACGCTACAGCCATAGGGGTATCTATGCTGCGTGGTGATTTTAAAACTGCCGGATCCATTATGTTTCTTCTGGGAATCGGCGAAATACTGGAAGAGTGGACTCATAAGAAATCAGTAGATGATTTGGCGAGGAGCATGTCTTTGAATATAGGCAATGTATGGCTCTGCGATGGAGACGATGAGACTCTTGTTTCTGCTTCTGATATAAAAATTGATGATTTCGTAAAAGTGTATATGGGCAACGTTATACCATTTGATGGAACTGTTGTGAGTGGTGAAGCAATGATTAATCAGGCATCTCTTACAGGAGAATCTATGGCTGTAAGGAGAATATCAGGTGCTTCTGTATATGCTGGGACTATTGTTGAAGAAGGAGAGCTTACTGTTCAGGTAAAAGAGGTTTCCGGAGGCAGCAAGTTCGAAAAAATTGTTACAATGATTGAAGAAACGGAAAAACTTAAGTCTTCCCTGGAAGGGAAAGCTGAACATCTTGCAGATAAACTTGTTCCTTATACATTAGCAGGAACAGCTCTTGTATGGCTTCTCACGAAGAATATGACTAAAGCTTTGTCGGTTTTGATGGTGGATTTTTCTTGCGCATTAAAGCTGGCCATGCCTATTTCTGTACTGTCTGCTATGAGAGAAGCCGGGAATTATAAGATAACTGTAAAAGGCGGTAAATACCTTGAGGCTATGGCTGAGGCAGATACGATAATATTTGATAAAACGGGAACGCTGACAAAGGCAGAACCTGTAGTAAAGGATGTCTTATCATTCAATGGGCAGGCTCCTGATGAGCTTCTGAGGATAGCGGCTTGCCTTGAAGAACATTTTCCTCATTCTATGGCAAAAGCTGTGGTTGATGCCGCAAGAGAAAAAGGTCTTAAACATGAAGGTCTTCATTCAGAAGTTGAGTATATAGTGGCTCATGGTATTTCATCGACAGTTAACGGAAAGAGAGCTGTAATAGGAAGTCATCATTTTATATTTGATGATGAGAAGTGTGAAGTGAAAAATGAATTCAGAAGACAGTTTGAGGATCTTCCGTCGGAGTATTCACATCTTTATATGGCTATAGAGGGGGAGCTCGCTGCAGTGATTTGTATACAGGATCCGCTTAGGCCTGAGGCGGCGGAAGTAATAAAAGAACTGAAACAGTTGGGAATAAAGAGAGTTGTCATGATGACAGGCGACAGTGAGAGGACTGCAAGAGCCATTGCCGAAATGGCGGGAGTGGATGAATACCATTCTGAAGTTCTTCCTGAAGATAAGGCAGATTTTGTCGAAAAGGAAAAGAAAAAAGGAAGGAAAGTTGTAATGATAGGAGATGGCATCAATGATTCTCCGGCTCTGTCTGCTTCAGACATAGGTATAGCTGTCAGCGAAGGTGCGGAACTGGCCAGAGAGATAGCGGATGTCACTATAGCAGCTGACGATCTCAGGGAAATCGTGGTGTTTAAGAAACTGAGCGATAAACTGATGCATAGGATACACTCAAATTACAGAAGTATCGTAGGAATCAACGGAGCTTTGATACTTCTGGGTATAGGGGGGATTATACAACCAACTGCATCGGCGCTTATGCATAACATATCGACCCTTGCGATTAGTCTCAAAAGTATGAATGATCTGTTATGATATATTTATAGAATAAGTGAAATAAACGGCAGTTTAGTCTGCCGTTTATTTTTTTTGTGAAAAAATGTTACAGCAGGCATTGACATATAAAAATAATTAGTGTATACTAACTTACATAAGTTAGAAAAAACTAACCGAATAGAGGGAATGATATGAATTTACTGGAAACGCATTTGATCAAACACTGCTCTCCTACGCTGGCGTCTTTAAAGATGGCCAATCTATTCAATTATTCTTATTGGACAGAAAGAGAGCTGATGGAAAGCATGGAATATTGGAATAAGCAGATGTCGGGAAAAGGCATCAGACTCTTTGTATTGAGAAAATCAAATAGAAGGGCATTGATATATGTCTGTCGCTTTTCCGATTTGGAGAGAGAACTCAGAAAGCCTCAAACAGCGGAATTTTTACGCAGATATGGCTATGAAGATCTCGATGTGTCAGGTGCGATAGAACGTTTGAAAGCGAGATTGCAGACCAGTGAGGAATTTCCTCATGAAATTGGTGTATTTTTAGGGTATCCTCTTGAAGATGTCACGGGATTTATAGACAATGCCGGGAAGCGATTTCTTCATTCAGGAGTCTGGAAAGTGTACAGCGATAGAGAGGAAGCTGAAAAAATTTTTTATAAATATAAAAAGTGTACTGACATATATATCCATTTATGGGAAGGCGGAAAGAGTGTTTGGCAGCTTACAGTAGCTGCGTAGGCAGAAAAAGACCACAGGAGGTATATAATGAAGAAGGTAGCGGTAGTATATTGGAGCGGCACAGGAAATACGGAAGCCATGGCTATGTCTGTAGTACAAGGCGCTAAAGACAAAGGTGCAGAAGTGAGCCTTTTTACAAGTGCAGATTTTACGGCAGACATGATAGGGGATTTTGATGCTATAGCTTTCGGATGCCCTTCAATGGGGGATGAGGTTCTTGAGGAAAGTGAATTTGATCCGATGTTTGAGTCATGCAAGAAAAAACTTGGAGGAAAGAAAATTGCTCTGTTCGGTTCATACGGCTGGGGAGATGGAGAATGGATGCGCAACTGGGTAGAAGAATGTGAATCACTTGGAGTGGATATGGCGTGCGACAGTGTTATTTGCAATGAAATGCCCGATGATGCAGGAAAAGCTGAATGTGAGGCATTAGGAGCTGCGTTAGTTTAGTTTTGCAATAAAAATCAGGATGGATTCTGTTTAGATTTTGGATTCCATCCTGATTTTTTTTATAAGAAATAGTTATTTTGTTATAATAATGTGCAGAATAAATTGATGATGAAGCAAATACCAATACCGATAACTGTAGGTAAGAGAAATGCGAAAGCAGTCCATTTAAGGCTTCCGGTTTCTTTTTTTATTGTCAGGCAAGTAGTTCCGCATGGGAAATGAAACAGGCAGAGTATTATTACAGACAAGGCTGTCTGAAAAGTCCATCCGCATCCTACAAGAGTGTCCTGAAGTTGAGTAAGGCTGCTGTAGTCAGTAAGCACTCCTGTTGACATATAACACATCAGCATTACAGGAACAACGATTTCATTGGCAGGAAATCCAAGGATAAAAGCCATAACTATTACACCATCAACACCTATTACCCGGCCGAAGGGATCTAAAAACTCAGTGCAGTGATTTAATATTGAAGAATTACCGATTTTGATATTGGCCAGTATCCATATTAACACACCGAAAGGAGCTGCTATAACTATTGCTCTTCCGAGGACGAAAACTGTTCTGTCGAATATGGAGCGCACTATCACGCTTCCTATTTTAGGTTTTCTGTAAGGCGGCAGTTCCAGCACGAATGAGGAAGGCATTCCTTTAAGGACAGTTTTTGATAAAAGTTTTGAAACTATCAATGTTACCGCGATCCCTATAAGTATGAAACCTGTTAATATACATCCTGCCGCAAGAGTTCCTAAGGAAGCTGTGCCGGAAACGAAAAATATAAGTATTATTGCTATAAGTGTGGGAAATCTTCCGTTACATGGCACAAAGTTATTAGTGATTATAGCTATTAAGCGTTCTCTGGGGGATTCTATTATACGGCATCCCATGACCCCACATGCGTTGCAGCCAAAGCCCATACACATAGTCAGCGACTGTTTTCCATGAGCTCCGCAGCACTTAAATACATTATCAAGATTAAATGCTACTCTTGGGAGATATCCGAAATCTTCAAGTAGAGTAAAGAGTGGAAAGAAAATAGCCATAGGAGGAAGCATAACTGATATTACCCATGTAAGTGTTGTATAAAGTCCGTCCATAAGCGCTGATACTAATACATTGGGAGCATTGACAGATATCAGTAACGTTCTTATTTTTTCATCGAGTAAAGAGAACATTGAAGAAAGAGCTTCTGAAGGATAATTAGCTCCTACCATAGTTATCCAGAAAATCATAAGAAGCAGCAGTATCATTACAGGGAAACCTAAAATTTTTGAGGTTACGATCTTGTCAAGCTTTCGATCAAAACTGTGAGGTTCTTCTTTAGACAGTGTGACACATTGCCGGTATATGTCATTTATGTTAAAGTCTTTTTTGTGCATACCGGAAGACTCATTCGGAGAGAACGAGTACAGTGTTTCAAGAAGCTGAGGGAAACCTTCTTTTGATCGCGCAACTGTAGCAATCACGGGGATATGCAGAAGTTTTTGGAGCTTTTCGATGTCCAGCTGTATACCTTTTTTTCTGGCTTCATCCATTAGATTGACACAAAGGACAGCTTTATCAGTTACTTTGAGGATATCTTTTATAAGAAGAAGATTTCTTTTCAGACATGTGGCGTCTGCAACAATAAGTACGAGATCTGCCTGACCTGAAAGTATGTATTCTCCCGTTACTGCTTCGTCAGGTGAAGATGAGTCAAGAGAATACGCTCCCGGAAGATCAATAAAATCAAAAGTTGCGTCCTTGTATCTCATATGACCGACAGCATTGGTGACAGTTTTACCGGGCCAGTTTCCGGTATGTTGTTTCATACCTGTAAGAGCATTAAATACGGTACTCTTACCTACATTGGGATTACCCACTAATGCTATAGTTTTATTTTTCATAAAAACACCTCTCTGAAGAGTATATGAATATAATTTCAGAGAGGTGAATATTGTAAAAAACTATATTTATTTAACAATCGCAGGTGAGATATAAATGTTGTTTGAATCCTCTTTTCTTAGAGCCAGTACAGCTCCCATCACCTCGTAAGCGGAGGGATTTTTAGCGGGGCTGTTGAACAGGAGCGTTATCTTTGCTCCCGGGAAAATACCATAACCTCTGAATGTATCGGCAACGGCAGCGCCTTTTTTTATAGATTGTATTATATATTCCTTGCCCGGGACAGCCATAGGCAAGGTGATTGACACATCATTCATAGTTGACCTCCTTACGAAAATATTGTATCATTACATATATTCAACTTTGTTTTCAAAATTATTGGGAAAACTGTTAATATTATCATATAAAATGTCTTGACAATGGGTTCTTAAAATGATAATATATTTCTCGCAGCGATTGTGAAAATAGCTGTATGTGTGGCGGTGTAGCTTAGTTGGCTAGAGCGTCCGGTTCATACCCGGAAGGTCGGTGGTTCGACTCCACTCGCCGCTACCAAATTCATATATCATATGATTGTATCAATCATTGATAATATGGGCGCTTAGCTCAGCTGGGAGAGCACCTGCCTTACAAGCAGGGGGTCATAGGTTCGAGCCCTATAGCGCCCACCAAAGTGGTCCGGTAGTTCAGTTGGTTAGAATGCCAGCCTGTCACGCTGGAGGTCGACGGTTCGAGCCCGTTCCGGATCGCCAAATATTATTTTGGGAGGCAACTCCCATTAAGGCGACATAGCCAAGCGGTAAGGCAGAGGTCTGCAAAACCTTTATTCCCCGGTTCAAATCCGGGTGTCGCCTCCAATTTTTTTAGAGCGATGGATGCGCTCGCAATATGGTGGGTATAGTCAAGTGGTTAAGACAGCGGGTTGTGGCTCCGTTATGCGTGGGTTCGAATCCCACTATCCACCCCATTTTGCTCTTATGGAGGAATGTTAATAATTAAATATTGGGGTATCGCCAAGCGGTAAGGCAATGGATTCTGATTCCATCATGCGCAGGTTCGAATCCTGCTACCCTAGCCAATTAAGAAACCATGTTTAAAGGCATGGTTTCTTTTTTATCATATGAGAAATACAACAATATATCTTTATACGATTTTAATGTTTCAAAAAATATATTTATAATGTATTAATGAATTGAAGGGTATAATCATATATAATGTAGGTAAGTTTTGAAATAAATGTCGCATAAAGGAGGCACCGCAGATGTCAGTAGAAAGCCGGAGAGATCCTGATGAAATTTTGAAAATAATAAATCAGGAAGAAAACAGTAAAAAAAGAGGACGTTTAAAAATATTTTTCGGCTATGCTGCTGGAGTAGGCAAAACATATACTATGCTTGAAGATGCGCATGCGGCTAAACGATGTGGAATAGATGTAGTGGTAGGTTATGTTGAACCACATGCCAGACCGCAGACGATGGCTCTCTTAGATGGGCTTGAATGCATTCCTAATCTTGAGGTAGAATATAATTCGATTATTTTAAGGGAATTTGATGTGGATGCTACTTTGGCCAGAAACCCCAAATTGGTTCTTGTGGACGAGCTTGCTCATACTAATGCTAAGGGCTGTAGGCATGCTAAAAGATATCAGGATATAAAGGAACTGCTTGAAAACGGAATAGATGTATATACTACTGTTAACGTGCAGCATATAGAAAGTTTAAACGATATGGTGGCTTCCATCACAGGAATAACTGTGAGAGAACGTATACCTGATTACATTTTTGATGATGCAGATCAGGTGGAGTTGATAGACTTGGAACCGCAAGAGCTGATAGAGAGGCTTGAGGCCGGATATGTGTATAAGAAAAAACAGGCTCAGAGTGCCATGGTCAATTTTTTTACCATAGATAATCTAACAGCATTGAGAGAGATTTCTCTTCGCCGGTGTGCTGACAGAGTAAATCTTTTGACTGAGAGAGCCAGAATAAAGAACAGGGCAAGTTATCATACGGAAGAGCATATATTGGTATGTCTGTCAGAAGAAAATTCAAATGCTAAGGTTATACGTACTGCTGCAAGGATGGCCAAGGCTTTCAGGGGAACTTTTACAGCCTTATTTGTTGAGACTCCTGATAATTCGTCCATGAGTGATAAAAGCAAAAAGATTCTTCAGGCAAATATGAGGATGGCGGAGCGTCTTGGAGCAGAGATAGAGACCGTATATGGAGATGATGTTATATTTCAGATTGCTGAATTTGCAAGGATATCCGGAGTATCCAAAATTGTTATAGGCAGGGTGGGTGCGGCTAAAAAACATTTTCTTGGAAAGCAGTCTTTGACAGAAAAGCTAATAAATGCAGCACCAAATATTGAAGTCCACGTGATACCTGTAGCTGGCCCGAGACTTCCAAAGTATTATCGAATGAAAGCCCAGAAAAAGAAAAATATAATTTTTTCATTGATGGATACTTTGAAAAGTACGGCTATTTTAGGAATAGCATGTACTTTGGCAGTTCTGTTTGATAAAATGGGATTTGGCGTAAGCAATATATTAGGTATATATATACTTGGTGTAATTATTATTTCAGGTTTGATGAAGAACAGAGCATATGGACTGATTGCATCGGTATTAAGTGCTGTAATATTCAATTTTATGTTTGTAGAGCCCCGGCATACATTTATGGCGTATGATATAGGGTATCCTGTAAACGGTTTGATAATGATAATGGCAGCACTTATAACAGGAACAATGTCCATTAGGCTGAGAGAAAGTGCAAAACAGGCAGCGCGTGCTACATTCAGAACAAAGACTTTATTTGATACTAACCAGATACTCCAGCAGACAAAAGGAGAAGAGCAGATATTGGAAGTTACAGCTAGGCAGCTGATTAAACTTCTCAATAAGGATATTGTTGTTTATGAAAATAAAGACGGAGCGCTTGGAGAACCGCAGGTGTTTTTTGCTTCGGATACAGATTCTGAAAGAGTTTCTGGTGAAGCTTATACATCAGGAGAAGAAAAGGCAGTTGCCAGTTGGTCTTTTAAAAATAATCAGCATGCCGGAGCTACCACGGATACACTGTCGGATGCCAGATGTATGTATTTGTGCGTGCGTGTAAACGATAATGTGTATGGAGTTATTGGTATAGCAGTTGGAGAAGAGCCATTGGACGCTTTTTCCAACAGTATAATGCTGTCAATTCTGGGTGAATGTGCTCTTGCTATGGAGAATGAAAAGAATGCCAGAGAGAAAGAACAGGCTGCTATTATGGCTAAGAATGAACAGCTTAGAGCTGATCTTTTGCGTGCGATATCACATGATCTGAGAACCCCTCTGACATCTATATCAGGCAATGCCAGTAATCTTATCTCAAACGGAGAAGCTTTTACTGCGGATATGAAAAAAAGGCTTTATACAGATATCTATGATGATTCCATGTGGCTGATAAATCTCGTTGAGAACCTGCTTTCAGTGACAAGGCTTGAAGAGGGCAGGATGAATATAAATATGGAGACAGAGCTGATGGAAGATGTGGTTACTGAAGCTCTGAGGCATTTGAGCAGAAGAAGTATTGAACATAATATAAGGGTGGAACATAAAGACGAATTCCTGTTGGCAAAAATGGATGCAAGGCTTATCGTTCAGGTAATAATTAATATAGTGGATAATGCTATTAAATACACACCTGCCGGTTCCGACATATTGATAACCACATTCCGCAGGTCTGACAAAGCTATAGTGTCTATCGCTGATAATGGACCGGGTGTTTCGGATGATATGAAAACACATATATTTGATATGTTTTACAGCGGTAATAATAAAGTGGCTGACAGCAGGCGCAGCCTTGGTTTAGGACTGTCCTTGTGCCAGTCGATAATAAATGCTCACGGCGGTGAGCTTACAGTGGGAGATAATGTTCCCAGAGGGGCAGTATTTACTTTTTCATTAATGGCAGAGGAGGTGTATTTTGATGAATAAACCGTTGATTTTAGTGGTGGAAGATGATGCGTCTGTCAGGAATCTTATCACTACCACATTAAAAGTACATGATTATAAATATCTTACAGCTGCAAATGGAAATTTAGCTATAATGGAAGCGACTTCCGGAAATCCGGATATCGTTCTTCTTGATCTGGGCCTTCCTGACATGGACGGCATGGAAGTGATAAGAACTATTCGTCAGTGGTCAAGCATGCCTATCATAGTAATCAGTGCGCGAAGTGAGGATACAGATAAAATAAAGGCTTTAGATGCAGGTGCTGATGATTATCTTATAAAGCCGTTTTCTGTTGAAGAGCTTCTTGCTCGGCTGAGAGTGACTCAGAGGAGACTTTCTATGATGAAAAATGATAAGGAAAGTGAATCTTCTGTATTTACTAATGGAGATATACGAATAGATTATGCAGAAGGATGTGCTTACTTAAAAGATAAGGAGCTTCATTTAACGCCAACGGAATATAAGCTTCTCTGTCTGCTTTCTCAGAATGTGGGTAAAGTGCTGACCCATACTTTCATCACTCAGAAAATATGGGGAAGCTGCTGGGATAATGATGTGGCATCACTGCGTGTTTACATGGCTACGTTGAGAAAAAAGATAGAAGTATCGCCGGAATCTCCGCAGTATATACAGACGCATATAGGTGTAGGATATAGAATGCTCAAAGTTAAATAAAAGAAAAGGAGAAAATCTTATGAAAATGAAACATATAACTATACAGAGCGCTGAATTTGAGAAATCTGTCAAGTTTTATGAAGATATTGCAGGACTGACAATTTGCGGGGATATGAGAGGCAAAGGGGCTATGAATATTGTATTTTTAGCCGATGATAATGGCGGGACTTGTGTGGAGATAATAGAATCTCCGGAACAGGCATATTCCGGAACGGGTATTTCAATAGGATTTGAAGTAGAAGATGCTGAAGCATATCGGGAAAAACTAAGTGAAAAAGGACTCGACCCTACTCCCATGATAACACCTTTTCCGGGAACATCATTTTTCTTTGTAAATGATCCGGATGGAGTGCAGGTTCAGTTTATCTGTGAAAAATAAAGCTGGCAAATTATTTAATATTTTATTACAAAAGATTTCATATTTTTTTAACAACTCCTAAATGTGTAGCAATAACAGTATAAACATGTTACAATTTATTTGTTTGTTTACGATAAAATTGTTTCTTTTAATCATAATAAGCTATATACAGGGAGAGAAGAAATGTTTAGATTTTATATTGCTTTATGGATTTCAAAGATCGTAATGTTTATATTTAAGCTAAAGGGCAGTGAGCGTAATGACTGGCCGGGTCTTTTGGCTTATAAACTGTGTCCGCAGTTTCTTAAATATATCAACAAGCCCCCTCTTGTGATAGCAATTACAGGTACAAACGGCAAAACCACTACATCCGCTCTCATAAACAATAAGCTGGTGGCAGATGGATATAGAGTCAGTTTTAATGACTGGGGAGCTAATCTTCAGGCTGGATTCGGACTTAATCTGATGCGGTGTGTAAATTTTTTAAACAAGCCTACGAAAATGGATGTGGCCGTTCTGGAAGCCGATGAAAAAACTCTGGATGATACTATGACTCTGATAGAACCCGACTATATTTTAGTTACAAATATATGTAAAGATTCACTGAGAAGAAACGGCCATCCTGAATTTATCTTTGATCATGTTGAAAGAACATTTAATGTTCTGGGGAATAAGACCGTAGCTATACTGAATGCCAATGATCCTATAAGTTCCCAGCTTGCTGCTGATTCGGGAGCGAGAAGAGTGTTTTACGGCATGGCAGATATAGGTGCTGATCCTTTTGAAAATACTGTAAAAGATATATCGGTATGCCCTGTATGCGGTGATGATATACAGTATAATTACAGGCTTTACAGACATATTGGTGATTTTTACTGCAATTCGTGTGATTTTGCGGCTCCTCATGCCAAGTATTTTGCAGAGGCTATAGATCATGAAAGAAAGGAACTTATTGTAAAGGAGGACGGAGAAAGATCAGCATATCCTCTCATATCAGATACGGTTTTTAATGCTTTTAATGTATTATCATATATAGCACTTATGAGGGAGCTTGGAACTGACAAACAGGAACTGGCAGATTTTCTCAGAACACAGAGAGTTACGAAAATAAGAGAGACAAGCGTGGAATTCAACGGAATAGAGTATTTGACTTATGCGGCTAAAAGTCAGAATGTAAGTGCGGCGTCTACTGTATTTGAGTATATGGCTAAGGAACCGTCAGTGAAAGAGCTTGTTTTGCTTCTTGATGAGATGCAGGATAGAAATCACCCTTCTGAAACTATAACATGGCTTTATGAAACGGATTATGAATTCCTCAACAGCCCGAATATTAAAAAGATTATAGTAGGAGGACATATGTACCTCAATCATAGGCTCAGGCTTCTTCTTGCAGGTATAGATGAGAGTAAGATCGTATGTGTGGAAGATGAAAGCGAAATAGTAGATCATGTGGATCGTAGCGGAATAGAGAAGGTATATGTGCTTTTTGAGATAGACTATGTTACAAAGGCGAGGAAGATGAGAGATATGATTGTAGAAAGGGCAAAGGAGGAGGCAGCGAAATGAAGAAAGTAGAATTACTCTTTCCGGAACTCTGTAATATTTACGGTGAAAGTTACAACATAGAATATCTAAAAAGATGCAGTAAAGATATAGATGTGATATATACTAACCATAAGGAAGTTCCGGCGTTTGTCAGTGGAGGCGCCGATATGGTATATCTGGGATGCGCTTCTGAAAGAAAGCAGGAACAGATTATAGAGATTTTGAAACCGTATCGCAGTAAAATAGTCGAACTTATAAATCAAGGTGTCGTATTTCTTGCCACAGGAAATGCTGTTGAGATATTCGGAAATTACATCAGAGACGGAGAACGCATTATAGAAGGGCTGAAAGTATTTGATTTTTATTCTGTTAGATATATGAAGGCTGAAAGGCATAATTCACAGTTCATAGGTAAATATGATGATCTTACGATATTGGGACACAGGAGTCAGTTTTCTTTTTCTTACGGTGACTTTGAAGAGGCTTTCATAGATATAGAGAAGGGAATAGGAATGAATTCTGAAACAAAACGCGAGGGAGTACGCAGAAAAAATTTCTTCGGGACATATTCTCTTGGGCCTTTTCTTATCCTGAATCCGCTGTTTACAAAGAAAATATTGAGATTAATAGGGCTTGACGATACTTTATGTTTTGAAAAAGAAATCGTGGAGGCATATCAGTACAGACTCGAAGAACTGAGCAGAACAATCTGAAGACGTTTTGAATAAGAGAAAATTAAAAGAGCATTCATAACTGTAAGTATATAGTACAGATACATATGCTCTTTTTTAATGCTGTTTAGTCCATAACTGACTCAAAAATATGTCTGCATCCTTTGCCGTCAGGGTGATGTTCGGCAAATACATAGAACACATGGCCGGGATATTCATTACCTTCAATAAGACATGGTCCTTTTTCCGAAATTGCTATATCCCATCCTACATATCGTACCTGAGGAACAATATGAGCCGCTTCTATCGCCATTGCTTTCACTTCTTCCCACTGAGGAATCTTGAATCCTATAATGGATTTTTTTGTTATAGGATGGATATCATAAGCGATATTTTCCCCATCCACAGCCGGATATATTAAGGTTCCGGTATTAAGATCTATAGGTGTCAGCATACCTCCATTACAGAAATTATCTACAATTCCGTCTCTTCCTATCCGCAAATATGCAGCAAGAAGAGTTACGGTCCCTTCTTTGAGAAATGTTATGGCTCTTATGGTATTTACGCTGCTGGGATTAAGTGCCGACATTTCTTTTACCTGTATAATACGTTCTTCAGCCAGATATGGAATTTTATCTATGTTTGAATCAAAAGATGTCATTTCAGCGGGAAGTTTTGCGACTCCGTCTCCATGTGTTCCGTCGATAGGTTTTAAAATGAAATCGGTTTTTCCTTCTATGAATTTACGAAATTCATCTCTCTGATCCTTGTTTTTTATAAGCAACCAGTCTCTTCCAAGGTATTTGCTGAATTTTTTATTGAAATCTACTTTGTTGAGGAAAAAATGAATATAGTCAAAATCGTTGTATTTTACCACATATTGATTATTGACGCCTCTGGTGATAACGTCCCGTCGCTCGTCGTTATTGAGCTTGTCCATTCTTGCATTGAGATAATCTATATAGCCTGCTTGATATTTGAATCCACAGTATATGATGTCAAAAAAAAGTACAATACTGTTTTTTCCTGAAACCTTGTGGACTTTTTTCACCGTATCGAACAGCTGTCTGTAATTCATGCCGAATATGCGGCCTATCAGAAACCTAATCTTTTTCATATAATGTTAAACTCTGCCTTCCTGTTTTTTGGTTTATTAATAATATTAACATAATCTCAAAAAAAAACAAAGGGTTTGATCATTTTCCGGAAATACTATGTTTAATATGGAATAAACAACAGAAACGTGATATAATATCCGGGTTGTAAAATCAATGAAAGGAAGCAGATTTGCATGAGTAAATTAAGATTTTTCATAGCATTGTGGGTGGCGAAAATCGCTATTGTCGCTCTTAAAATAACGAGGCATAATGGGACAAATTTTCCGGGAGTAGTGGCTCTTAAAATATGCCCGCAGTTTTTGAAATATATAGGCAAACCTGAGAGAATAATAGCTGTTACGGGAACTAACGGAAAAACGACTGTCAGTAATATGGTAATAGATGCGCTGTCTCAGGACGGAAAAAATGTCGTCAACAACAGGATGGGATCCAACATCAATACAGGTATAGCGACAAGTTTGATACAAAATTGCGGTGTGATGGGAAAGTGCAGAGAAGATATGGGATTATTTGAGATAGACGAACGTTCTGCCAGACGAGTGTTTCCTTATATGATTCCGGAATATCTTATTGTAACAAATCTTTCAAGAGATTCTATAATGAGAAACGGACATCCTGAGTATATCTCGGATATTTTGACGAAATATATTCCTCAAAGTACCAAGTTAATTTTAAATGCAGATGATATGATATGTTCAACTGTGGCGCCTGAAAACAGCAGAGTATATTTCGGAATAGAAAGAATGCCGGGTGATCTGACAGAATGCAATAATCTTATAAATGATTTTCAGATCTGCCCTGAGTGTCATAATAAGCTGAAGTATGAATATGTCAGATACAGTCATATAGGCAAGGCGTACTGTCCGATATGTGGCTTCAAGGCTCCGCTTTATGATTATGCGGGGCATGATGTGGATCTTGGTAATATGACCATCGGAATAAGAGGAAAAGAAGCAGATGTACGATATAGACTTCTTAATGACAGCGTTTATAACATTTATAACGTAGTTTCTGCTGTGGCTCTTTTTCTTGAAATGGGATATTCTCATCGTCAGGTTCAGAAATTTTTTGAAAACATGAGCATAGTAGGCAGTCGTTATGATGAAATGAAAGTCGGAAGTTACACTGTATGCAGGATGTTGGCAAAGGAAAAGAATGCTTTTGCTAGCTCCAGAGTCTTTGACTATATAGCCGCAAGCAAGGGAAAAAAAGAGATAATCTTGATGAATTGTTGCCAGGGCGATGCTGTTCACTGGTCTGAGAATACATGCTGGATGTATGACTGCGATTTTGAATTTCTTAAGGATGACAATATAGAAAATATTATCGTATGCGGTCCGAGAGTAAAAGATTACAGACTTAGACTTCTTTTAGCCGGAGTGCCTGACTGTAAGATTTCGTATACAGACGATGAATTTGATACACCGGAAAAACTCAAGCTCACAGGAAACAGTTATATATATGTTTTATATGGGACTGATTCTATAGATCTTGGTTTAAAAGTAGCTGAGAAAGTAGTAAAGATGATACGGAAAAAAGGAGGCGAAGGTAAATGAAGATAGAAGTTCTCTTCCCGGAGATTTGTAATCTGTATGGGGAACTGGGCAATATAAGTTACTTACAGAAGTCCTGTGCTGATATAGAAGTGGTGGAGACAGGGCTGAATGATGAGCCGATTTTCGTATCAGAAGTACCGGATCTTATATATATGGGTACTATGACAGAGAAATCTCAGCTTTTGGTAATAGAAAAGCTGAATTGTTGTAAAGAAAGAATTGTGGAACTGATAGAAGATGGTGCTAATTTTCTTGTAACAGGAAATGCTCTCGAGGTTTTCGGCAAAGAGATAAAAGATGTGGACGGAGTCACTGCAGAAGGTCTTGGTATATTTGATATAACTACATCCAGAGACATGATGAATAGATATAACTCTTTGTATTTAGGAGAGTTTTCAGATGGATTGCAGCCGGATGCGGGAATGATGAAGATAGTGGGATTTAAAAGTCAGTTTACTCATTCGTATTGGGAAGACGGTGCTGTACAGACACCTCTTTTTATTACTGAACGAGGACCGGGTCTTAATCCTCAAATAAAAGGGGAAGGGATCAGAGTAAATAATTTTATGGCGACTTATGTGATAGGCCCTCTTCTGGTTTTGAATCCGCTTCTGGCAAAACATATTCTGAGAATGTGTGGAGCGAAAAAGATTGATGTAGCGTTTGAAGAAGCAGCCATGGAAAGTTATGAAGCAAGAGTAAGAGAATATTCCAATCCTGATACAGGATTTTATTATTGATAGTGATGAAAGGCAGGCAGGTTTATGTTAAAGAAAACCAAGATAATATGTACTTTAGGCCCTGCAAGCAAAGATGAAAAGACCATAAAGGCTATGCTTGAGGCAGGAATGAATGTAGCAAGATTGAATTTTTCTCATGGTACCCATGAAGATCACAAAAAGACCATAGAAGTTTTCAGAAAAGTCAGGGACGGCATGGGATTGCCTGCAGCAGTAATGCTTGATACAAAGGGGCCGGAAATCAGAATAGGAGATTTTTTAAACGGCAGTGAGATCTTGAAAAAGGGTGATCATTTTACGCTTACTTCCGAAAAGTGTATGGGAACTTTGGATAGGGTGAGCGTTACTTATAAGGCACTTCCGTCTCAGGTTGAAACCGGTACTGTTATCCTTATAGATGACGGCAGAGTAAAACTGAAAGTCATACAGACCACAGATACAGATGTTGTTTGTGAAGTGACGGAAGGCGGGAAAGTAAGCAACAGAAAGGGTGTTAATATACCTAACAAATCTCTTGATCTTGAATATATAAGTGAAGCTGACAGAAATGATATTCTTTTTGGCATCAAGATGGATGTGGATTATGTAGCTGCATCTTTCGTGCGAAGTGGGAAAGATGTTGAAGCCCTTAGAAAACTTTTAAATGATAATGACGGAGAGAAAATAAAAATTATTTCAAAAATAGAGAATATGGAAGGCATCGAGAATTTCGGAGAAATTTTGGAACTCTCTGACGGGATAATGGTAGCTAGAGGAGATATGGGCGTGGAGGTGGATTTTGAAAAACTGCCCGGGATACAGAAGAAGTTTATCAAAGAATGCTGTAAGGCGGGAAAGCCTGTTATTACAGCTACTCAGATGCTGGAATCCATGACGTCCAGCACATCGCCTACCAGAGCTGAGATAACAGATGTGGCTAATGCTGTATTTGATGGAACATCGGCAGTTATGCTTTCGGGAGAAAGTGCCGCGGGAAAGTATCCTGTGGAGACCGTACAGACTATGGCTAAAATAGTGTACCAGGCTGAAAAAGATGCTGAGGACGTCAATCAGTATAAATTTCTTGAGGTGGAATCTGATGAAAAAGATATCGCAAATGCAATAGGACATGCGGCATGTACTACAGCTAAAGATATAAAGGCAAGTGTGATAATGGCGGTGACAACTTCAGGATATACAGCTGAAATGATGTCAAAGTATAAGCCGGTGGAACCTATTATAGCAGCGACTCCGAAAAAAAAGACTTTCCATCAGCAAGCTCTTACAAGGGGTGTTTTTCCAATTCTCACTGAGCTAAGCAATGACTGGAATGATTTAATGGACGAAGCAACTGCAGAAGCTAAACAGGCCGGTTTTGTGAAAAAAGGAGAAGCTGTTGTTTTCAGTGCAGGAATGCCACTTCAGGTATCGGGGACTACCAATCTTATAGTCGTTAGAGTAGTGGAATAGTTGTTTATGCGATGAAAAAACCTGATGATGTTTATCATCAGGTTTTTAGCATATCAGTTATGATTTGATATGGCAGTACACTATTCTGCATCTAAAGAAACTCCTGTTTCAGCTGCTTTCTGAGCCAGAACCTTTTCATATTCTTCAAAGATAGCGTCTCTGATCTTATTTCTGGTTTCAGAAACCAATGGATGAGCAATATCACGAAAATCGCCTTCACCCATTTTTCTGCTGGGCATAGCGATGAAGAGACCATTCTGTCCTTCTATGATTTTGATGTCATGTACGACAAATTCATCATCAAAAGTAATGGAAACTACTGCCTTCATTTTGCTTTCATCATTAATCTTCCGAATTCTTACGTCAGTGATATTCATGTGTAGTACCGCCTTTCGTGCCAAAATAATGTGGTATTATGATATAATTCCAATAAAGGTATTATATAATAGAATAAAAATATAAACAAGCATTTTTTAAAAAATCTGACAATTAGGAATAACTTCAACAGATTTGTTTTCTTCATTTACTTTTCCCAAGTGGACAATAGGAAAGTAATCGCTGACTTTTTTACCGGCGGGTTCAATATTAACAATGGCCACTCCTATACCTGCCACTTGGATTTCTACTTCTGAGAGAATCTCTGCGATTCCTTTGATACTTCCTCCTCCGCGCATGAAATCATCAATGATCAGAGCTTTAGACCCAGGAGCGGCAGCTCGTTTTGAAATAGACATTTTTTGCAGACGTTCTGAAGATCCGGGAAAGTAATTTATGCTTACTGTAGCTCCTTCTGATATTTTGGTTTCTCTTCTTACGACTATGACGGGTATATTCAGAAGATGGGCAGTCATAAATGCGACAGGGATACCTTTTGTTTCTATTGTAGCAACATAATTGGCTCCTGCAGTTCTGAATTTTTTTGCAAATATTTGGGCCATACCTTTTACGACGGCAGGGTTGTACATGATATCAGATGTATATAGGAAGCCACCTCCTAATATTCTGTTTTCTTCTCTCAAAAGATTGCACAGATTTTTCTGTACTTCTTTTGCTTTTTCCGGGGAAATGTCAGGTACATATTTAACTCCCCCTGAGGCCCCTGACATTGTTTGTATATATCCGTATCCGGCAGCTTTAACTGCTTCTCCGGCAGCGCTGATGTCTTCGCTTATGCTGGATTTTGCAGCGGAAAATTTATCGCAGAAATATTTGAGATTAAAAACTTGTTCTGGAGATTCTGTAAGTATTTGGCATATAGCACCCACTCTGTGACTTCTTTTCATATGGGCCTCCTTCAATATAGATTGCTAATAAAACGAACTATTTGCGAGTTTAATGATAATATCATTCGCATTTTTTGTCAAACTGAATTCTGATGATTATACGACTTGACAATTTATACTGCGGTAAGTATAATAATTTTGCATAACTTAAAATGCCCGCCTTGAGGGAGTAGTTTGCGCAGAAAATTGCGTGGCAAGTCAACAAACTGACCGATATCGGTCTGGCTTGTCTTAAATAACGAGACTCATGTATGGTTTTCCGTACGTGGTCTTTTTTATTTCAGCCCGTGTATGGTTCCATTACCGTATCAGGGCTTTTTTCGTTAGATAAACATCAAGGAGGATATTTTATGGAAGGGTTTATAGAGTCGAAGGAGTCGTTGCTTAAATATTTCGGATCAGATCCTGAAAAGGGACTGACTGAGAAATTGGCGGAGAACAATCGGGAAATTTTCGGGAAAAACATCTTTGCACGCCAAAAACCAGAATTATTGTGGAAGCGGATCTGGTCTGCGGCTACAGAACCGATGATAATTATGCTGATTGCTGCGGGAATGATAGCACTGGCTGTTAATGTTTTCAGAAGTGTGAGTAACGGAGAAGCCGATTTTCTCGAATGTGTGGGAGTTTTTGCGGCAATTGCTCTTTCGGTAGCTATAAGTGTGGTGATGGAAGGAAAAAGTGCTAAAGCCTTTGAAGCTTTATCTGAGATAAGCAGCAATATTGTTGTAAAAGTAGTGAGAGAAGGCAAAACTATTATGCTGGAACAAGAAAACATTGTCGCAGGTGATATAATTTTGCTTTCTACCGGAGATAAAATTCCAGCTGACGGCAGGCTGTTGGAAAGCTCAGGTCTTGCGGTAGATGAATCAGCGCTTACAGGCGAGAGTCATCCCGCAGAGAAGAATGCTGAGATCGAACTGACAGCAGAGGATATCCCTCTTGCTGAACGTGTTAATATGTTGTACAGCGGTACATATATAACTGATGGAAACGGTAAGATGCTTGTTACTTCTGTTGGAGATAATACAGAGTTTGGAAAAATCGCGTTTGAATTGGGGGCAACAGCTAAAAACAGTACACCGCTGCAGGAAAAGCTGGCTCGTTTGGGAAAGACTATAACTGTATTAGGCGTGATTGCAGCTTCTGTTGTGTTTATTTCTCAAGTTGTTTCTTTTTTGATTAACGGAGAATTAAATACTGAAAATATTATGGAATCTTTTGTGACCAGTATTGTACTTATCGTGGCAGCTGTACCTGAAGGACTTCCGACTATTGTTGCAGTATCATTGTCTGTTAACATTATTAAGCTGTCGAAACAAAACGCGCTTGTTAAGAAGATGATAGCTTCGGAAACTATAGGATGTGTTAATGTGATATGTTCAGACAAGACTGGAACTTTGACAGAAAATAAGATGGCTGTTAGAGGTTTTTTTGATTCTAAATGGCATGATGATATAACTGAACTTTCGTCTGAGTGGCTGACTCACAACATTTGTCTTAATACAACTGCCGATATAGCTGAGGATGGATCTTTTATAGGAAATCCCAGTGAATGTGCCATGCTGAATTTTTATGAATGTTCCGGGGCAAGACAGAATAGCGGCAATTCATATAAATGCGAGAGAAATGAGCATGATAATATTTGCGTGTTCCCGTTTTCCTCGGATCTAAAACACATGACTACGGTGTCAGATGTAGATGGGAGAATGATTGCTTATGTGAAGGGCAGTCCGGAATGTATTTTTGAGATGTGCAGCATGGAGCCACTGGAAAGAAAAAAGGCAGAGCAATGTATCATAAAAGTACAAAAGAAGGCAATGAGAGTTATTGCATTTGCACATAAAGAAATTTTTGATATTGGGAATTTTGAAGATGAGGTCAATCACAGGCAATTGGAGAGTAATATGACTTTTGATGGTTTTGTGGCGATATCTGATCCTTTGAGAAGAGATGTTTATGATGCTGTAAAATCCTGCCGCAGAGCCGGAGTTTCTCTTAAGATACTTACGGGTGACAATATAGTGACGGCCTCTGCCATAGCTCATGAGCTTCATCTTTTGGGTGGAGAAAATACAGCGGTAGAAGCGGCAGAAATCGACAGAATGACAGATGATGAACTTTCTAAAAAACTGCCTTTTATCAGTGTTATAGCAAGGAGTACTCCTACTGTTAAAATGCGTATTGTAAATATTTTGAAACAAGATAAGAATGTGGTGGCGGTAACAGGCGATGGTATAAATGATGCTCCGGCGCTGAAAAATGCTGATGTGGGGATTGCTATGGGAATATCAGGGACAGAAGTATCGAAAGAGGCCAGTGATATAATTCTTCTTGATGATTCCTTTTCCGCGATAGTGAAGGCCATAGAATGGGGCCGGAATATATATGAAAATTTTAAACGTTTTATCAGCTTTCAGCTTACTGTGAATTTGGCTTCAGTGATAGTGGTATTTGCATCTGTCTTATTGGGGTTAAAAGCGCCGTTTACTGCACTGGAGCTGTTATGGATAAATATAATAATGGATGGACCTCCGGCACTTACTTTGGGTCTTGAGCCTGATTATGATGATCTTATGGAGCGAAGACCTGTAAAGCGAGGAGAAAGTATTATATCAGGACCTATGATAGTACGTATAGTAGCTACTGGAGGATATATGTCTTTTGTATTTCTTGCTCAGTATGTTTTTAATTTCTTGAATGCTCCTTCGTATCAGATGCATACTGTTTTATTTACCCTTTTTGTTTTGTTTCAGCTGTTTAATGCTTTTAACTGCAGGGAGCTTCACAGTGAAAGTATTTTCAGACATCTTTTAAAAAATAAACTGATGCTTTTAGTTGTAGGCTGTACCTTTTTTCTTCAGATATGTATAATACAGTTTGCAGGAGCCTTTTTTGGGACAGTGCCTCTTGATCTTCAGATGTGGATAAAACTTTTCATTGTATCTGTCAGTGTTATCGTGCTATCAGAGTTTGTAAAACTGCTGTTTCGTCAAGTGGAAAAATCTTGATTTAAAAATACAGCCATCTTCTGTAATTCATACTTTTTTTTAAATAAGACGCATTTTTAAAGATAAATATGATATAATCGTTATATCTATAACTAGGGAGGCGCATTGATGATTAATTTGCCTGATTACAAGAGAATCCACTGTATAGGCATAGGTGGTATAGGATTATCCGCTATAGCGGAGATTCTCATATCCAGAGGATATGAAGTTTCCGGATCGGATATGAGAGAAAGTGAGATAATTGAACGGCTCATAGATGAAGGAGCCAATATATATTTAGGCCATAGAGCGAAAAATGTAGAGAATGTTGATCTGGTTATTTATTCTTCAGCGGTGGGAAATGATAATCCTGAATTGGAGAAAGCTGAGGAACTTGGCATACCTGCCATAACCAGAGCGCAGGCGCTTGGAGTACTGATGGATGAATACGAAAGCAGTATTGCTATTTCGGGTACTCACGGAAAAACTACAACGACTTCTATGGTCTCTTTGATTTTGAAGGATGCAGGAAAGGAGCCTACTATACTGGTAGGCGGTAATCTTTCAGAGATACACGGAAACGTATATATAGGTGAAAACAAATATTTTATTACAGAAGCATGTGAATATATGGATAGTTTTCTCAATCTTAAACCAAAGATAGAGATAATACTCAATATAGATTCAGATCATCTTGATTATTTTAAAGACGTGGAACATATAGCAAGTTCTTTTGATAAGTTTGCCAAACTTGTTCCGCAGGACGGAGCTGTCATAGCTTACGACGCCAATCCATTTGTAAAGAGCATTATAGAAGACATTCCAAATGCCATTACTTTCGGCCTTAATGAAAGCTGTGATTATTTTGCATCGGATATAGATTTTGACAATGACGGTATGCCGCAGTTTACAGTAAACCACGGAGGCAGAGAACTGTGCAGGGTTTCGCTTTCGATACCGGGAGAACACAATGTTCTTAATGCTCTTTCAGCATTTGCATGTAGTCATATACTCGGGGTGGATGTCGGCAAAATTGTGGACACGTTGGAAAATTTTACAGGAATACAGAGGCGATTCGATATACTTGGAAAGACGTATAATAACATAAAAATAATAGATGATTATGCGCATCATCCTACAGAAATAAAAGCGACATTGTCAGCTGTCCGCAACATGAAACATAATAATCTCTGGTGTCTGTTTCAACCTCATACCTATACGAGGACGCTGGCATTACTCGATGATTTTGCTACTGCATTTGCTGATGCTGATAAGATTGTATTGGCTGAAATATATGCGGCGAGAGAGAAAAATATATATAAGATAAGTTCAAAAACTTTAATGAACAAGATAAAGGAATCCGATCCTGCAAAAGATGTTTATTTCTTCAAAGATTTTGATGAAATAGCGAATTTTGTTTACAACAATGCTGAAGAGGGAGATCTTGTTATAACTATGGGAGCAGGAGATATCTACAAGGTCGGTGAAATGATTCTTGATAAGGATAAAAGATTTTAAGGAGAAATCAACAGATGGATATTAAAGAATATGAACTGCTGGAAAAAGCTCGGATAGAAAGAAATCTGGAATATATGGAAGCCGGAGTGAATTTTATCGATGTGAGGACAGCTTATATAGATGAGGGCGTTAAAATAGGCGCGGGAACCACTATATATCCGTGTGTGGCTATTGAGGGAAATGTTGAGATAGGAAAGAACTGCACTATAGGCCAGAACAGCAGGATAAAAGATTCTGTAATAGGAGACGGGACATCCGTACAGAGTTCGGTTATAATAGAGAGCAGTGTCGGAAGTGAAACGTCTGTAGGGCCTTTCGCATATCTGCGTCCGAATAGTCATGTTGGAAATAAATGTAAGGTTGGTGATTTTGTGGAGATAAAAAACTCCAAATTAGGAGATGGCGCTAAAGCGTCTCACCTTACATATGTAGGTGATTCAGATGTGGGAGAACGTGTGAATCTCGGGTGCGGGGTTGTGTTTGTAAATTATGACGGAAGTAAAAAGCACCGCTCTGTAGTTGAGGATGATGCCTTTATAGGATGCAATGTCAATTTGGTTTCTCCTGTACATGTAGGCAGGAATGCTTATGTGGCGGCAGGCAGTACCATAACAAATGATGTACCGGATGGTGCCCTTTATGTAGCCAGAGCTAAGGGAAAATCTCTTGAAGGCTGGGTGGAGAAAAAGGGTATCTTAAAGAAATAACAACGATTTAAACAGAAAGTAGAGGTAGGAGAAACAAATGAAAAACAGCGCATTTTCAAACTACAAGGTATTTGCAGGCAATTCTCATTTGGAGCTTGCGGAAGAGATCGCGTCCATAATGGGTAAACCTCTCGGAAGAGCTACTGTAAATAAATTCAGCGATGGAGAGATATCGGTGAATCTGTGGGAGACAGTAAGAGGAGTAGATTGTTACATAGTGCAGTCAACATGTGATCCGGTAAATGATAATCTCATGGAGCTGCTGATAATGATAGATGCCATGAAAAGAGCGTCAGCCGGAAGGATAAATGCAATAATCCCTTACTATGGTTATGCCAGACAGGACAGAAAAGCTAAAGCAAGAGATCCTATCACAGCTAAGCTTGTGGCAAATCTTCTTGTTGCGGCAGGAGCTGACAGAGTTCTTACAATGGATCTTCATGCTGCTCAAATACAGGGATATTTTGATATTCCGGTAGATCATCTGATCGGTATGCCTATATTGGCAAAATATTTTATGGAGCAGAGTCTTGATGATGTGGTAATAGTTTCTCCTGACCACGGAAGCGTTACAAGAGCAAGAAATATGGCGCAGCCTCTTAACGCGCCTATAGCTATAGTAGATAAAAGAAGACCTGAACCTAATAAGAGTGAAATCATGAATATCATCGGAGATATAGAAGGTAAAAACTGTATTCTGGTGGATGATATGATTGATACTGCCGGTACTATAACAAATGCGGCAAACGCTCTTAAAGAGATGGGAGCAATAAGCGTCAGAGCATGTTCCACTCATGCTGTTCTCTCAGGTCCGGCCATTGAGAGAATAGAGAATTCAGCTATAGAAGAACTTGTACTTCTCAATACTATTCCGGTTCCGGAAGAAAAGAAGATAGAAAAGATGAAAATACTTTCAGTAGCTCCTCTGTTTGCTGAAGCTATGACAAGAGTCTTTACAAATGGGTCTATCAGTAAACTTTTTGATTAAGAAAGATCTATAATGTGATATCAATGGCCGCCGTTGAGCGGCCAAATGTATGCGGCAATGCAGGGGTAGTTTTGAATAGCCGCCGGCATTGATCAAATGATGTTACAGGGGTATAATTTAGATGATCGAATATATGAAAGGAACGGGCGGGAATGTTTGTTATCGCAGGATTGGGGAATCCCGGCAAGAAATATGAAAATACTCGTCATAACATGGGATTTCTCGTCGTAGACCGGATAGCCGAAAAGACCGGGATAAAAGTAAATAAAATCAAACATAAGGCTTTGGTCGGAGATGGAATGATCTCTGGCCATAAAGCCCTTTTAGTGAAGCCTCAGACATATATGAACCTGAGCGGTGTATCTCTCCGAGAAATTGTCGATTACTATGGAGTGAATATGAGCGATTTGATCGTCATATATGATGATTTTGATCTGGAAACAGGGGCTATAAGAATAAGAAAAAAAGGAAGCGCAGGGAGTCATAACGGAATGAAGTCTGTTATTGGCCATTTGGGATCAGGTGAATTTCCCAGACTCAGAATAGGAATAGGGAAAAGCGGGCTGCTTGATTGGAAGGATTTTGTTATTGGTAAAGTGGCAAGCCAGGAAAAAGGTACCATAGCTGGGGCAGTTGACAGGGCTGCGGATGCAGTAATATGTATTCTTGAAAAGGGAATAGATAAAGCTATGAACGAATACAATATAAGATCAAACAAATTAGAATAATATACAGAAAGATAAGCTGAAAGATCAGTATAAGACTGAGCTGGTCAGATATATAAACATTATAGGTGTGCAACTTAAAATACCGACTGTGTCGGCCAACATATGAAAGGGCGCGAGTGACGACGAAAAAAGGAATGATTAACATAACAGGCGCTGCAGAAGGGCGAATAGCGCCGATAATCTCAGATATTATCAATGAAAAAAAGGGTCAGAGCTTGATTGTAGTTTCAACTTTTAATAGGGCGAAACGATTGGCAACAGACCTTTCTTTTTTTAGTACCCGTAATATATATGTATTGCCTCAGGAAGAAGAAACATTTATACAGTATGAGGCAAAAAGTAATGACGAGTTGCTTCAGCGAATGAGAGTTCTCAGAGCAGTGACATCAGGCGAGGATTGCGCGGTAATTGCTCCGGTTACCGGAGCAATAAAGAAACTTCCGCCTAAAGAAATATTTCAGGATAATGTGCTGCAAATGGAGCTTGGAAGCGATGTAGATATGGATTATATCAAAGAAAGGCTTACAGTCATGGGGTATGAGCGGGTGTCTATGATAGAGGCATGTGGTGAATTTAGCGTGAGAGGCGGAATCATAGACATATTTACTCCTGATAATGATAATCCGTACAGAATTGAACTCTTTGATACAGAAGTTGATTCCATTAGGACTTTTGATATAGATACTCAGCGTTCTGTAGAAAATTTGAATTCTGTGACGATATATCAATGTTCACAGATTATCAAGGATCATGGGATATTTGAGCATGCAGGAAGTAAGATAACGGCAGCTTACGATAAGCGTATAAAAGCACTTGAAAAAAAAGAAGGAAACAGTGAAACGGTTCATAATCTGAAACAGAGAAAAGCACAGCTTCTTGAATATGCAGAAAGCATGATTAACTTACAGTATATGGAAAAATTCATCAATTATTTTTATGATGAAACTGTGTATATATGGGATTATATGAAGAACCCTCATATTTTTATAGATGATCCTGCAAGGATATTGGAAACGCTGGAGGTATATGAACGGGAAAGAGCAGATGACATAGATGCTATTCTTGCTTCCGGCAGAGGTATAGGAGAAGATTTTAAGGAACTGCCGGGACAGCAGGATTATTTTCGTTTGTATGAAAAGGATGGATATATTTTTACTCCTTTTGCCAGTACCATAAAAAATGCTCCGTTTCTCACTAAGCTGATAAATGTTGAGTGCAGACAGGCACCGGTTTTTAACGGAAGGATGGATGTTCTTAAAGGGGAGCTTAGCAGTTATGTAAGGCGTGGATTCAAAGTCACTATAGTATGCAGCAGCGATGAACGCCTTAAAAATATGAATGAATTTCTCACAAGAGAAAATCTGCTGGGCAAAGTGTCTGTGACAAAAGGAACTTTGACTGCAGGCATGGAATTTGGCGAAAAGAAATTATGTTATATATGGGAAGGCGATATATTCGGGGGAAGTCGAAGGACCAGAAAAAAGAAGAAGAAAAATGCGGGAACTCAAATAAAGAATTTTGCCGATGTACAGACGGGTGATTATGTGGTTCATGAAAGTCACGGTATAGGTAAGTTTATAGGAATAGAACAGTTAGTAGTTCAAGGCGTCAAAAAAGATTATCTTAAAGTTAAATATGCCGGAGAAGATTCACTTTATATTCCTGTTGATCAGTTGGGAATGCTTCAGAAATATGTAGGCGGAGACGGTATCACGCCAAGGTTGAATAAGCTGTCAGGAAGCGAGTGGAAACAGACCAAGGCAAAAGCGCGCAAGGCTATAGATGATATGGCTGATGAGCTGATAAGGATATCTGCAGCAAGGATGAATGAGAAAGGGCATGCTTTTTCTCCTGATACTGTGTGGCAGCAGGAGTTTGAAGGAAGTTTTCCTTATACAGAAACAGATGATCAGCTCAGGTGTGTAAGGGAAATAAAGAGTGACATGGAAAACGAGAGCCCTATGGACAGACTTTTATGCGGCGATGTCGGTTTTGGTAAGACTGAAGTTGCAGCAAGAGCTCTTTTTAAATGTGTAGCGGACGGAAAGCAAGCTGCTGTACTTGTTCCTACCACATTGCTTGCTAATCAGCATTATTATACGCTGAAAGACAGATTTGAAAAGTTCCCTTTCAAAGTAGAAATGCTGTCGAGGTTCAGAAATCCTGCTCAGCAGAAACATATAGCTGAGGGCTTAGAAAGTGGAACCATAGATTTAATAATAGGTACCCACAGAGTTTTATCTGAAGATATTAAGTTTAATGATCTGGGACTTCTTGTTATAGATGAGGAGCAAAGATTTGGCGTGAAACATAAAGAAAAGCTGAAACAGCTTAAAACAAATGTAGACGTGCTGACTCTTTCTGCTACTCCCATACCGAGAACTTTGCATATGTCGCTTTCAGGAGTTAAAGACATGAGCATTCTTGAAGAACCGCCGGAAGATAGATATCCTGTTCAGACTTATGTTATGGAGCAGGATGGTTTTGTAATACGCGATGCCATAGAAAAAGAACTGGCTCGTGGAGGACAGGTATATGTACTGTATAACCGTGTTGAGTCCATAAACAGAGTGGCAAATGAAATAGAGAATTTGGTGCCTGATGCATCGGTAGTAGTCGGACACGGAAAAATGCGTGAAAATATGCTGGAAAATATCATCATGGATTTTTCAGAAGGTGAGTATAATGTGCTTGTAGCGACAACTATAATAGAGTCCGGTATGGATATACCTAATGTAAATACTATGATAGTTTTAGATGCAGATCGGTTTGGATTGGCGCAGCTTCACCAGCTGAGAGGAAGAGTCGGACGTTCAGGCAGGATGGCTTACGCATATCTGATGTATACCAAAGATAAGAATCTTAGTGAAATAGCAGAAAAAAGACTGAGAGCTATAAAGGAATTTACAGAGTTTGGATCAGGGTTTAAAATAGCAATGAAAGATCTGGAGTTAAGAGGTGCAGGAAATATACTGGGGACGGAGCAGTCCGGACATATGATAAATATAGGATACGAACTTTACTGTAAGATGCTGGAGGAGGCTGTTGATATTGCAAAGGGTAAGGAGGTTATACCTTCTGCCGAAGAGACAGCATTCAGCCTTTCCATCCCGGCCGTTATACCAAAAAGATACATAGAAAATGAAGTTCTCAGGCTTCAGATGTATAAGAAAATAGCTATGATAGAAAATGATGAAGATGAAGCAGAAATAATAGATGAGCTTCTGGACAGATTCGGAGATATTCCTAAAGATACTATGAATCTTGTAAAGATTTCCAAGATAAGAGCAATGGCGGGAAAGCTGGGGGTCAGGGAGATCGTGCAGCAGGGGCCAAAGATAATTTTTAAACTGTGGGAGAATGTGAAACTTACTGAAACTATTATGTCAGGACTTGTATCCCGATATGGAGGGAAGATGATGATAAATGGGGGAAAAGAGCCATTCATCAGGCTTACAATCCATAAGGAAGAGCCTGTGAAAGCTATAGAACAATTTCTTCAGACTGCAGTTGGCGGAAAAAAATTAAATTGACAGCTGATATAGCAAATATATGAAAGGTTGGTTTTGATGGTAAAGATAGTTATTACGGCGCCGAGAGGAAATATGGCCAGACTTATAGCGCAGGAGGCATATAAAAGGAAAAATATACAGATTATAGGTGCAGTAGGGGCTCCGGGGCGTGATTATATAGGCAAAGATGTAGGAATAGTATCAGGAGTAGGATTTGAAATAGGCGCTTTAGTATACGATGATATAGACGAGATCATAGAAAAATGTGATATGGTGGTGGATTTTTCCACAGTTGAGCTTTCTGTTAGAATACTTGAAAGCTGTATCAGACATGAAAAAACTTTTATCTGTGGAACGACAGGATTCAGCTGTGAACAGGATAAAAAGATGACTGAAGCAGCCGATGTAATACCTATGATGAAGGCTGCCAATACTTCTTACGTAGTTAATGTAATGAAAAAGCTATTGGGGGAAGCAGCCGAGAAACTGGGGAATAAGTGTAAAATAGAGATAATTGAGATGCACAGTGAGACTAAGAAAGACGCGCCCAGCGGTACTGCTGTAGAGATAGCAGAAGAAATATCAGAACATTCTCCTGACAAAAATTATGAAGATATAGAGATTCATTCTGTGAGAGCGGGGAATACTCCCAGCAGCCACAGGGTCGTGTTTGGCTGTATGGGAGAAAAAATGGAGATATCTCATGATGCTTATGATTGGAGATGCTATGCTTCGGGCGCATGTGATGCCGTACTTTTCATGAAAGGAAAAAGAGCTGGGCTTTACACTATGGAAGATGTAATTGAAGATAATAAGATATAAAGCAAAAAAGAAACGGCACACCGGGATCAGCTATTCGGTGTGCCGTTTCTTTTGCGATGTTGTAAGCAAATCTATTTTGCGCTTAATTCTTTAGCATATTTATCTGCTAAGGTTTTTACTTCATTTATTTGAGTTTGTACAGCTGCCGGAATTTCTCCTGTGATTTCTGTCTCATAACCGTTCCATTCAGGATGATCTCTGTTCCATTCAGGATAGTCAGCTATTACATCAGTACAAGGATAATCTATACCCAATATACATACTACATTGTCTTCACTGTCATATACGGGAGCAAATGCGGACCAGCACTGGAGTTCTTCACTGTCATCCCATGCAGATCTGGCGGTTGCAGGGTCACCGTCCCAAGCTTCTTTGAATTGGATTTCCCATTCATATGTGACTCCCCAGTCATCAGGCTCATCTCCTGCATCTACAGTGATGGCGAAATCTTTTGACGGATCACCGTCCAGCGCAGGCTTGCCGTTAGCCATAGGTGAGAGTATATATGCATAAGTGGCACCGGATTCTTCTTTTACTCTGTCAAGCTCTTTTTTCATGTTGTCATAATCTTCATAATCTCTTGCTTCTCCTGATTGAATCAGAGCGACATATCGGTCAGCCCAAGCTTTATCAGAATCATTTCCGGTCTCTTCACTCTTATCACCGCATGCTGATATTGACAGCGCGATGATAAGCACTGCAAGAACTGCAGGATATCTAAATCTCCTTCTCATAAATAACCTCCTCAATCACTGGGGGAATATCGTTGTGAAAAGTTTACCAGATAACATTTATAAATGCAAGAAAAATTCGAAATTTCAGTATTTAATATTATCTCGAAAATAGATAAATAAAAGGTTGACTTAACCCTATATTGTGAATAAAATAACGGTGAACATTATAGTATGTGATATTTTATCACTTGATGAAAAGAGGCGAGATATTATGAAAGATATTATCACGGTTGCCGTAGTGAATTTTAAAGTTGACGCGGCTGACAAGGAAAGCAATTTGTCACGTATGTGCGGATTCACTGAGGCTGCGGCAAAGCGAGGAGCTGACCTAATCCTGTTCCCGGAAATGTGTCTTTATGGATATGATTATTATGTAGACGAGACTGTTTCTCAGGAGGACAAAATACGATCGGCTGAAACTATTGACGGGCCGTCATGCAGCAGGATTGCAGAGATAACTGAAAAATACGGAGTTTATGTTGTCTTTGGGATGGCTGAAAAATTAAAAGATTCAGATGACGCTACCCTTTACAATTCAGCGGTGGCCATAGGACCTGAGGGTGTTATCGGAGCATATCAGAAAATGCATCCATTTGAAACAGAAAGTATTTGGTGCGCGAAGGGAGACAAGCCATTTATGTTTGATACTCCGTGGGGACCTATCTCTGTGGGAATATGCTTCGATACGTATCAGTTCCCTGAACTTATGAGGCATTACGTATATAAAGGTTCAAGATTATATCTGAACCCTACCGCCGTTATTGAAGAGATTCCTAAGGAAGGCAGCAGACAGGCGTTCATAGATTATTATGCGCCTACTCTTGAGTACGGAGTACTGTGCAATACCATATATGTGGCAAGCGCTAATCTTACAGGAACCGATATAGTGGATTATTTCGGCGGCGGAAGCTGTATTATAGGACCGAAGATTACACCGTTTTACGAGACGAATCTGCATTATTATGCAGGCAATAAGGACAATGTGCAGGAGGGTATTCACATGGAGACCATAGACCTTTCGCTGGCCACAAGGCGTCTGTTTGTCGATAAGGAAATCACAGGTGAACCGGATTACAGACCGCAGCTTTATAAGAAGTTTTTATAGGAATGTGCCGGCGATTCTCGATAGCATCTAAAAGGAGGAAATTAACATGAATGATAATACGTTAAAACGTACTATGAAGTTGCATCATCTCGTCATTTTCGGCGTGGCTTTTCTTACACCGATGATCGCATATACCATATATGGGGTTATTGCGACATCATCTCACGGCGTTGAATCGGGTTCGATTTGTTTTGCTGTTGTTGCCATGTTGTTTACGGCGCTAAGTTATGGGCATATGGCTAAGGCGTATCCGACGGCCGGGTCAACTTATACATATACGAGAAAGGCTATCAATTCTAAACTGGGTGTGCTTGCCGGCTGGATTGTGCTTTTAGGATATGTTTTCTTTCCGATGGCAATTTGGCTGATTGGAGCGTCCTATCTGAGTGCGGCTGTTCCGGCAGTCCCTTCGTGGGTATGGCTGATCGGCTTTATCGTCATCACATCACTGATTAATTTTATTGGTGCTGAGGTCGGAAGCAAGATTAATTTCGTCATGGTTGCGATTCAGGTGGGCATCATTGTCGCATTCCTGATCTTTACCATCAAAGCGATTACGGAAGGCATGGGCGAAGGCACACTGGCGTCTTTCTCTCCTTTTTATAATCCTGATATTGATTTTAGCTATACCGTGGCCGGAGCGGCAGCTGCGTGCTACTGTTTCTTGGGATTTGACGCTTTGACGACATTTACAGAAGATGCCATTAATCCGACAAAGAACATTCCCAGGGCAATCATCCTTACGCTGCTTGCGTGCGGTGCGATCTTCCTGGTTGTGACTTATTTCACGCATCTGGTGCATCCGTCTTATGATTATGCGAACCCTGACAATGCTGCATATGAGATTGCTAAGCAGGTCGCCCCTTCTATCTTCGGTGCAATCTTCCTTATCGGCACGATCGTAGGTCAGTTTGCGGCTGGCCTGTCGGCGCAGGCCAGCGGCGCACGTCTTTTATATGCCATGGGCAGGGATGGCGTGCTTCCGAAGAAGCTTTTCGGCAAATTGCACCAGGCACGAAAGACGCCGATGAATGCCATTTTCCTTATCGGCGCGATAGCGTTGGTTGCAATTTTTCTTGACGTGACCAAAGCGACGGCATATATCAATTTCGGCGGTTTCGTTGCATTCTTCTTTGTGAATCTTTCTGTAATTGCGCAGTATTTCGTTAAACAGAAGGAGCGGTCGGCGAAGGGCGTGGTTTTATACCTGATTTTCCCAATACTTGGTGCTCTTCTCTGCCTGTATCTTCTGGCGCATCTGGATAGATTTGCCATTATTCTGGGCTGCGCATGGACAGTGGCAGGAATTATTTATCTGTTGGTTTTGACCAAGGGATTGAAGCAAGAGCCGCCGGAACTGGGAATCGACGACTGAGGTTTGAAAGAGCAAGTAGCTTTACAGTCAAAAGCGCGGGGAATTAAAATTTCTTTGAAGGAGTATCAGAAAAAATAAGTTTGCAATCTGAAAATATCGCTTTCATGGTAAACTCTCTTGACTTTACAGTGTATGCAATATAAAATGACAAGAGTACAAAAAGAGAATAGCAAGGCTGTGATGAAGACAGTAGCTCTGCCTAATATCCTTACAGAGAGATGTGCGAAAGCTGAGAGTGCATCGGTGAAGCGGATAGTGAAAATCACTTCGGAGTCTAACACTTTAAGAGAGATGGGATGATAGTCCCGTAACTAGGGTGGTACCGCGGTTTATTATCGTCCCTAACATTAGTTAGGGACGTTTTTTTATGAGCAGCCTAAATCTACGATTTAGCGTGCGGCCCAAACACAGAAATCACAGCGCTTCAGCGCGTGGCGATTTTTCAGTGAATGGACCTGCCCAAAACTTGTTTTGGCGCGCAACGTATCCTACGCAGCTATGCTGCTGCGCTGTCCGTTTTGTCAGCGAATCGCCTAAAGCTCTTCGGACAAAAAGGCAGGTTAAGTGGAATTTAAGACTTAAAATCAATTGAAATACTGAAGGGTATAACCTATATGCCTGTTTTTTGCAGGCAAACAATCGAAAGGAAGATATAAGATGATCAAAAGCTTATCGGAAAAGCCTATAGCTCAGCATCAGATAGAGCAGGCTGAAAAATGGGAAAAAGAAGATTTGCTTCACAGATGTGTAAGTACAAGAGAAGGAAATGAATCTTTCATATTTTATGAGGGCCCTCCTACAGCCAACGGCAGACCGGGAATACACCACGTTATAGCAAGAACTCTGAAAGACTCGGTGTGTAGATACAAGACTATGCAGGGTTATGCCGTAAAGCGTAAGGCGGGATGGGATACTCACGGACTTCCTGTTGAAATTGAAGTGGAAAAGCAGCTCAACATGAGCGGTAAACAAGATATAGAAAAATACGGAATAAAAGAGTTCAACGAGAAATGTAAGGAATCGGTATTCACATATGAAAGTATGTGGAGAGAAATGACTAAAAGAATGGGATATCTCATAGACCTTGATAATCCTTATATTACGCTTGATAACAATTATATAGAAACAGGCTGGTGGATAATCAAGGAATTTTTCAAAGCTGGTTTAGTATATGAGGGGCACAAGATTCTCCCATACTGTCCGAGATGTGGGACAGGCCTCGCTTCCCATGAAGTAGCACAAGGGTATAAAGAAGTTAAAGTAAATACCATAACTGCAAAGTTTAAGAGAAAAGATGCTGATGAATATTTCCTTGCATGGACTACAACTCCATGGACTTTAGCGTCCAATGTTTCGCTGACAGTAGGTCCTGACGTTGATTACGTTAAAGTCAAGATGACTGCAGGCGATGAAAAAGGCAAAGTATTTTATGCGGCAAAGGTTCTGGCAGACAAGGTTCTGGGAGCTGATAACTATGAAATCATAGAAGAGATGAAGGGCAAGGATCTCGAGTATATAGAATACGAACAGCTTATGCCTTTCATCAAACCTGACAAGAAAGCATTCTTTGTTACCTGTGCAGATTACGTAACAATAGAAGATGGTACAGGAATTGTACACACGGCACCTGCATTCGGTGAGGATGACTATAACACAGGCAGAAGATATGATCTTCCTGTCGTAAATCCTGTTGATGAGCAGGGTAAGTATACCGATACGCCGTGGGCAGGCAGATTCGTAATGGAAGAAGGTCTGGATATAGATATAATCAAGTGGCTGGCAGCAGAGGACAAGATTTTCGCAAAGGAAAAAATGGAGCATAATTACCCTCACTGCTGGAGATGCGGTACGCCGCTTGTATACTATGCTAAGCCAAGCTGGTATATTGAGATGACCAAGCTTAAGGATCAGCTTGTTGCAAACAATAATACAGTAAACTGGTTTCCTGATTTCGTAGGCGAAAAGAGATTCGGAAACTGGCTTGAAAATGTAAACGACTGGGCAATTTCCAGAAACAGATACTGGGGTACGCCTATACCTATCTGGAGATGCGAATGCGGACATCTGGAGTGTATCGGCAGCAGAGCTGAATTGGTGGAAAAAGCACAGGAAAATATCACTGAAGACATTGAGCTTCACAGACCGTACGTGGATGATGTACATCTTACATGTCCTGAATGCGGTAAGCCGATGACGAGAATACCTGAAGTAATGGACTGCTGGTTTGACAGCGGAGCGATGCCGTTTGCACAGCAGCACTATCCGTTTGAAAACAGCGAAAAATTTGACGAGGAAATGTTCCCGGCTGACTTTATCTGTGAAGGTATAGATCAGACGAGGGGATGGTTCTACTCACTGATGGCAATTTCCACATTTATCAAGGGCAAGGCTCCGTACAAGAATGTTCTGGTAAACGACCTGATTCTTGATAAAAACGGCAAGAAAATGAGTAAATCCAAGGGCAATACTGTAGACCCGTTCCAGCTCTTTGATAAGTACGGTGCAGACGCCACAAGATGGTATCTGCTTCACGTATCGCCGGCATGGTCACCTACAAAGTTTGATGAAGACGGTCTTATCGAGATCGTGAGCAAATTCTTCGGTACTTTGAAGAATGTATATAACTTCTTCGCACTTTATTCCAATCAAGATAATCTCGATCCTGCTTTACTTGAAGTGGCATATGATAAGAGACCTGAGCTGGACAGATGGATAATATCAAAATACAATAACCTGATAAAAGAAGTTACGGAAGATATGGACAGATACGACCATATGAAATCTGTGAGAAAGATACAGGAATTCGTCAACGAAGACCTTTCCAACTGGTATATCAGAAGAGCCAGAAGAAGATTCTGGGCAGAGGAACTGGATGAGGATAAGAAGTCGGTATATGCTACAACATATGAAGTCCTTGTCGGCATATCTAAAATGATAGCTCCGTTCGCACCGTTTATAGCAGATGAGATTTATATCAATCTTACGGGAGAAGAGTCAGTACATCTGGCATATTTTCCTAAGGCTGATGAATCTCTCATAGACAACAAGGTAGAGGAAAGAATGGATCTTGTGAGAACTTTGGTAGGCCTTGGAAGAGGAACGAGAGAAAAAGAAAGAATAAAGGTTAGACAGCCTCTTTCCGAAATTCTCGTAGACGGCAAGTATCAGGCTGTAATAGAGGATCTGACACCGCTCATCATGGAAGAGCTGAATGTCAAGAAAGTTATTTTTGAAAACAAGCTGGATGAGTATATGAATTATGCTCTCAAGCCTAATTTCAAAGTGGCAGGACCTGTTTTAGGCAAGAATATAAAAGCCTTTGGCGGAGCTCTTGCCAAGGCTGATGCAGCAGATGTTGTGGCAAAGCTTGAAGTTGACGGAAAGATAGTCATGGAAATCGGTGGAGAAAATGTTGAAATCACCGATGAAATGGTAGACGTAAAGATTTCCGCAAAAGACGGATTTGCAGTGGCTATGGAAAACAATGTATTTACAATACTTGACACTACTGTAACCCCTGAACTGGCAGAGGAAGGCCTTGCCAGAGAAATCGTATCCAAAATACAGCAGCTGAGAAAGCAGAATGATTATGAGATGATGGATAATATAAAGATTTATGTTGAGGCTGATGATGAAGTTAAGGCTGCGGTTGAATCGTATAAAGACTATATAATGAATGAAACTCTGGCAGTTTCCATAGAAGATAAGACTGGTCTTGATACTTTCGATATTAATGGATACAAGACAGGCCTCGGCGTGGAGAAGGTATGATGGAAAAAGTAAACCTTATGGGGCTTACTGCAAGTGAATTAAAAGATTTTATGAAGGGGGCGGGTGAAGCCCCCTTTCGTGGTAAGCAGCTTTTTAAATGGATATACAGCGGAATTAAGAATTTTGATGATATGACTGATTTTTCTCTGAAGCTGAGAGAAAAGCTGAAGAAAACGGCATATATAGGGCAGCTTGATGTACTTGAGGTGCAACACGACAAAACGGACGGGACAAGAAAATTTCTGTTTGGTCTTGAAGACGGCAATGCTGTTGAAGGAGTATTTATGAAATATAAATACGGAAACTCGTTGTGTGTATCTTCCCAGGTGGGCTGTAAAATGGGATGCAGATTCTGTGCATCAGCTCTCGGCGGATTTGTCAGGAATCTTACGGCAGGAGAAATGCTGGATCAGATATTTGCAGCAGAGAAAGAAACAGGCGAAAGTATAAATCATATAGTAGTTATGGGAATGGGGGAGCCTTTTGATAATTATGAAAACCTCAGCAGATTTCTTGAGCTTCTTCATGATCCCGATGGCAAAAATCTCAGTTATAGGAATATAACGGTGTCTACAAGCGGTATAATCCCTGCCATAGAGAGGTTTGCAGACGATTTTCCGCAGGTAAATTTGGCTATATCACTTCACAGACTGGATGATGAGGGTAGAAGTGTCATAATGCCTGTAAACAGCCGGTACCCGGTAGACGAGCTTCTTCAGGCAGCCGATGATTACGGAAAAAAGACAGGAAGGCGGGTTACCTTTGAATATGCCCTTATAAAAGGTGAAAACGACAGTTTGCATGACATTGACCTGATGAAGAGGAAGCTTAAAAATATGCTCTGTCACGTAAATCTCATACCTCTCAATGAAGTGAAGGAGACGGGATTTACGGGAAGCAGCAGAAAGTATGCCGAAGAGCTTGCGGAGAAACTACGCCGAAGCGGAATTGCCGCCACAGTGCGCAGAGAAATGGGAGCGGATATAGAAGGAGCATGCGGTCAGCTGAGAAGAAAGGCTCAATAAAAATGGTTGCTCAATATATCACCATAGTGTATAATTGTATTTAAAATAAATGTGCTTATATCAATATATCGAGGAGGTAATATTATGGTGAAATTACTCATAGGACATAAGGGTAGCGGGAAGACGGGGCAGATGGTACAGATTGCGAATGACAGCGTTGAGAAAAGCAATGGAAGCATAATATTCATTAATAAAAATCACAGGCTTAATTACGAACTGGCACACGACATAAGAGTCATATGCATGGAAGACTATGAGAATATAACCAATATTGATGAATACATAGGATTTATCTATGGAATAATCAGTTCCGACCATGATATTGAAACGATATTCATAGACAGCATACTTAAACATGCTGATGTTTCCCTCGGTGATCTTCCTGAGTTTATAGACAGACTCAAGGCCATATCCAAATTATTCGACCTGGATTTTGTGGTAAGTGTAAGTGCAGAAAAAGAAGAAATGATAGGTGTAAACTTTGACGGGTGTGAGATTTTAAATTAATTGGCAGCAGTTAAGCAAGAGATAAAAGGCGGTGGGTACACCGTCTTTTTTAAGGACGTGAATTTGATGAAAAAAGCATATATTTATGTGATATTGACAGCATTTTTGTTTGGAACCATGGAGGTTGCATGTAAAGCGGCGGGCAGTCAGTTTGATCCGTTTCAGCTTACATTTTTGAGATTTGCTATAGGCGGACTCATATTGCTGCCTTTTGCTGTGGCAGAACTTAAAAAAAACAGTGTGAAGCTGACAGGAAGAGATTTCATGAGACTGGCAGGAGTAGGCATATTGGGGATACCTCTCAGTATGGTATTTTTTCAGCTTGGGATAATGAATTCCAATGCAGCTACAGCTTCGGTACTTATATGCATAAATCCTCTTTTTACTATGATATTTGCTCATTTTTTTGCAGGCGAAAGACTCAATAAATATAAATTTATTGTTCTGGGAATCGGTCTGATCGGTCTTGTATTTATGATAAAACCGTGGAATGTTCAGGAGGGAAATACAGTAACAGGTATAATATATATGCTTCTTGCCGCGGTTTTCTTCGGTGCTTATACAGTAGCGGGAAAAGTAAGCGTGGAAAAAATGGGAATAATGGCACAAACAAGTATAAGTTTCATATTAGGTTCACTTGTTTTGTTTATAATAATACTTATAACGGGAAAACCTGTGACGGAAGGGATAACTGATAATGTATGGCTTGTAATGTATGTGGGGATATTCGTAACGGGAGTAGGATATTTCTGCTACTTTATGGCCATAAAGGCATCAGATGCATCTACCGGATCGCTGGCATTTTTTATAAAACCGGCAATAGCTCCGGTTATGGCAGTGATATTTTTAAAGGAAACTATACTTTGGAACACGTATGTAGGTATCGGATGTATTCTGATTGCATCATATATGAATATAAGATTTCAGAGGAAAGAGAATGAGCTTAAAGATAGCGGATATTGAAAGGATATTTAAAAATAAAGAATCGGGTAACGAAGAATTCTTTAAATTTTTTTCGATACTGGTTCCTGTTGTGGAAAAAGACGGACATTTGCATCTTCTTTATGAGAGGCGGGCGAAACATATGAAAAGGCAGCCCGGCGAGATATGTTTTCCGGGAGGAGAATTGGAAGATGGAGAAAGTACTGAGGAGTGTGCTCTGCGGGAAACATGGGAAGAAATAGGGGTGCCTCAGGATAAGATTAGGGTTATCAGTCAGCTTGATACCATATATACTTACAGTAATTTTGCTATGTACTGTTATCTCGGTGTGATGGATGTTGAAGCTCTCGATAATATGACACTTAACGAGGCTGAGGTGGAGAGTACTTTTTTGGTGAATATAGAATGGTTGATGAACAATGAGCCTGATATCTATTGGACCGATGTAGTACCGGATCCTCCTGAGGATTTTCCATATGAAAAGGTCACGAAGGGAGCTCCTTACAGCTGGAGAAAGGGGCGGGCTCCCGTTCCCGTATATGAAGAAAAAGACGGAAATGTTATATGGGGACTCACAGCAAGGATAACCAAAAGAGTTATTGATTCAATAAAAAGCGGTGATATTTGTGAGTCGTGAGATTGGAGGCAAGTGTGTTTAAACTCGGATTGTGTCAGATGAAAGGGTCTTTCAATAAAAAAGAAAGTATGCAGAAAGCAGAGAAATTTATAAGGGAGGCTGCAGGTAACGGAGCAGAAATAATTTCTCTTCCGGAAATGTGGAACTGTCCTTATTCTAATGATTATTTCCGGAAATATGCGGAGAAGGAAAGCGGGGAGACCGTGGAATTCCTTTCGAGTATTGCCTCGGATTTGGGAATATATCTAATAGGAGGGTCTATACCGGAGATTGACGGAGAAGATGTTTTCAATACATCATTTTCATTTGACCGAAAAGGCAATATAATAGGAAAGCACCGAAAAGTTCATCTGTTTGACATAGACGTCAAAGGGGGAATAAGATTCATGGAGTCTGATACTCTTACGGCGGGACATGATATGACTGTTATAGATACGGAATATTGTAAGATAGGAGTAGCGATATGTTATGATGTTAGATTTCCCGAGTGGTTCAGAAAAATGGCTCTGTCAGGAGCTAAGGTGATAATACTGCCGGCTGCCTTCAATCTTACAACAGGACCCGCTCACTGGGATATTACCATGAGAGCAAGGGCTCTTGACAATCAAGTGTACTTTGCAGCAAATTCCCCTGCAAGAGACGAGGCAGGACCGTATCAGGCATACGGAGGATCTTGCATCGTAGATCCATGGGGACGGTTTATATCTCATGCTGATGAGAGAGAATGTATAATATACGGAGATGTGGATATAGAAACAGTTGAGTCTGTAAGACAGCAATTGCCTTTGCTGAAACATAGAAGAGAAGAACTGTATTAGGAGGACTGAGATTATGAAAAAAGTTTTGGTATTGCTTTTATCTTTTGCCATGGTGGCTGTTATGGCAGGCTGCGGAGCTCCGGAAGAAGAGCAGCCGGAGGAGCAGATTGATTATGATATAGCTATGGTGACAGATGCCGGGATGATCATGGACGGAGGATACAGCGAGGTAGCTTGGACGGCTATCAGTAAATTTGGTTCTGAAAAGGGTGTTTCCCATAAGTATTATAAAGCATCAGAGGCTTCTGAAACTGCATATAAAGAAGTTATTGATAATGCTGTTGATAAAGGCGCAAAAGTTATAGTGGCTGATGGATATTCCTTTGAAGACGTAGTATACAATGCCCAGAAAGAGTACAAGGATGTAAAATTTATTCTTATAGATGCGGAGCCTGTAGATCAGGAATCAGGAAAAGCAAAGACCGGTGATAATACTGCAGTTGTTATCTTTGCTTCGGAACAAGCCGGATATTTGGCCGGCTACAGCGCTGTAAAAGACGGGAAGACACAGCTTGGTTTTATGGGATCAACAAAGAATCCTACTATAATGGATTACGGATATGGATTTTTACAGGGAGCAGAAGCGGCATCACAGGAGGATGGTGTTTCGGTAAATGTAAAGTATCATTATTGCACTGATGATGATGATAGGAATTCGATCCTGGATATGACATCAGAGTGGTATCAAAGTGGAACAGAGGCTGTTTTTGCGTGTGGTAGGCAGGTAGAACAGCCCGTGATAGAAGCGGCGGAGCTCAATGACAAAAAGATAATAGCTGCAGAGACTGATAAATCTCAGATGTCGGATACTGTTATGACTTCTGCAGTCAAAGATATATCGGGAGTTTTGGAAGAATTGCTGAAGCAGTATAAAAGCGATGAATTCCCGGGAGGTTCAGCAGAGTATTATAATGCTGAAAACAATGGTATATGGCTGGATATGGAAAATAGCCGTTTCAGCAGCTTTTCCAAAAGCCAGTATGACAGCATTTTTGATAAAATCAAAGATGGAAGTATTGTCGTGAAAAAATATAACAGCGGAGATATCTCATCACTGGGATTGTCAAATGTGTCTGTTTCTGAAATTTGATCTTAATATAGAGGTTGGTGAGCAGTATATTCTGCTCACTGTTATTTTTTGTTATATATTGCCTGAATAAAAAAGACTCTGTAAAAACAGAGTCTTTTTGTATGAGTTTATTTTTTAGTGGCATGAGAGGAATGTCTGTGCTTCATACTTATGTATTCTCTCGGTTCCTGAACTGATTTATATGCAGGACGCATGAGTTTTCTTCCGGCTACAATTTCCTCTATTCTATGTGCGCACCAGCCTGAAAGTCTTGCTGTAGCAAATAGTGGAGTCGCTATGGTTATAGGAATATCCAGTGCGTCATATACAAAGCCTGAATAAAGATCAACATTGGCAGGCATAGGTTTTTCTGTTCCGGTAACTTCTGCATACAGCTGCGGAGTGCGTCTTTCTATATAATCGCACAGCAGAAAATCATCTACGAGATTTTTGTTTTCGGCCAGCTTCTTTGACATGGATTTGAGAAGCTTAGCTCTTGGATCTGACAAAGTATATATGGCGTGCCCCATACCATATATAAGACCACTTTTATCATAGGCCTCTTTTTTAAGGAGTTTTACAAGATAATCATCAAGTTTACCTCTGTTGTTAAAATCAGGAACATGAGCTTTTATATCAGCTATCATATTTATTACGGCAATATTTGCTCCTCCGTGTCGTGGGCCTTTCAGTGATCCTATTGCTGCAGATATAGCAGAATATGTATCGGTTCCTGTGGAGGATATTAGGTGAGTTGTGAAAGATGAGTTGTTTCCTCCGCCGTGTTCAGCATGGAGAATCATGGACAGATCCAGTAATTTTGCCTCGATATCCATATATTCTCCCATAGGTCTTATCATCCTAAGTATGTTTTCCGATGTGGAAAGTTCAGGGATCGGATTGTGCAAGTGGAGACTCATGTTATCATAAAATGAAGATTTTGCCTGATAGGCGTAGGCTATGAGAGCAGGGAAATAACCTATTAAATTTATAGATTGGCGAAGCACATTGGATATAGACGTGTCATCAGGATTGTCATCGTAACAGTACAGAGCCAATACGCTTCTTGCCAGTTTATTCATAATATTGTTTGAAGGAGTCGTTAGGATCATATCTCTGGCGAAACCGTTAGGGAGTTCTCTCTTTGCTCCGAGCATTTTTTTGAATGCTTCCAGTTCTGATTTACTCGGAAGAGTTCCGAATATAAGCAAGAAAGTAACTTCCTCGAAACCAAATCGATTTTCATCGATACAATTTTGCACGATATCTTCTATACTATATCCCCTGTAAAAAAGTTTCCCTTCAATAGGAACCTTGTTGCCGGCAGAGTCCATATCGTAACCGCGCACATCACCTATTTTAGTCAGTCCTACAACGACTCCGGTGCCGTTTGCATTTCTTAAACCTCGTTTTACATTGTTTTTTATATAGAGATCTGTCTCGATCTGATCGTTCTTTTCAATGCTTTCGGCACTGCTGTCAAGAAAATCCTGTACAATTGTGGATTTTACTGTATTTTTTATTTCTTCCCTTACCGCACTTTTTACGGTCTTTTTTATGTCATGCTTTTTGCTTTTTTTCTTGTTAAACATTCAAGACCTCCTCCTGTTAACTTAATCACAAGAAATAGTATAACACATCAGTAGAGTAAAGTAAAACATATTAATTTGTGTATGGTAATTAATCTATGCTAACCGCAAATTAGTACGAAAAAATGAACCACCATGATTTTAAAAAGGATTTATTATTCCCATGAACAGTAGTATTATTGATAATACAGCAAGGCATATGAGAAGAATTGCTATATTTCTTTCATATGGCCTGAAGCTGCTGAGATTTTTTTCTTTGCGTCCTTTTATATATACGAGTATACCAGGAGCGTATAATATACTTGTAACCAGAAATTGGACTATTCCGGCTGATATTATCATCCATACTCCGTATATACTTCCAATAATGGCAAAGATGCGTTCTCTTGCAAGTTCTCCTGATGAGATGTCTCCAAGATTTTTTCTTCTGCTCGTGAGTTTTGCATAATACAGAGCGCTTAGCAGATACGGGAGCATTATCATTGAGGAACCTATAGTATAGAAGGCAAGATAAGAAGATTCGTTGAAAAGGACTATAAGAAGAAATGCCTGAACAAGTATATTTGTAATGAGGAGAGCTACTGACGGTGAATCGTTCTTATTGCTTTTTGCAAAGGAATTGGTGAAAACTCCCTGTTTGGCGGCCTCATATGGGCATTCGGCAGCTATTATTGTCCAGCCAAGCAGGGCTCCGGCAATAGATATTATAACGCCGATATTTACAAGGGTAGCTCCCCATGGTCCTACTGCTATTTCCAGTATCTGAGCCATCTGTGGATTGTCAAGTGAAGCGAGCTCTTCTGTAGTCAGTACTCCCATGCTGAGAACAGCTACTATCACATAGAGAGCCAACAGTCCCAGAAAACCTGTTAAAGATGCTTTGCCCACATCGCTTGATTTTCTTGCTCTTGCTGAAAGTACTACAGCCCCTTCAACACCTATGAATGCCCATACAGTGGAAGATGTGGTAGCCATTATCTGAGAACCTAAAGAAAGCGTTCCGTTTCCCCAGAAATTATCTGTGAATATCTCAAAGTCAAATTTAGCTGTGAGAGGTATAGCTACAATAAATACGAAGAGAGGAATGAGTTTGCATATAGTGGCTATGATTGTTATTAGAGTAGCCTGTCTCACACCTTTGAGTACAAGGGCTACAAGCAGCCATACGAAAATAGATCCACAGATAACTGAAATGGAATTATTGCCGTCTTCAAATATAGGAAAGAAATATCCCAGAGATCCGAACAGAAGCGTTATATAAGAAACATTGCATATAAGTGCGCTCATCCAGTATCCCCATGCGGAATTAAAGCCTACAAATTCACCGAACCCTTCTTTGGCATAACTGTATATACCGTTAGTCAGTTCCGGCTTTACTTTGTTAAGTCCGAAAAAAGACATCATCAGTGCATACATACCTATTCCGCATATGCCCCAGCCTATAAGAACACTGCCTGTGTGAGCTCCGTTAGATGCCATATCTCCGGCAATAGTGAATATTCCGGCGCCGATAGTCGAACCGATGATCATAGCGGTAAGGCCGCCGAAACCAAGTTGATTTGTTTTAGTTTTATTGCTTTCCATAAAAAACTCCTTAATTGATAAGTATATCAGTTAGATGCTGATATACACCGTATAATAAGGAGTATTTCCCAAATCATTAAAAAAATTTATTAAATAATTTTAAATGTGTTTTTGGAATAATCTATGATACCCTCTTTTTTCATGTTATTGAGTTCTCTTGTAAGAGCACTTCTGTCCACATTGAGATAGTTGGCAAGTTCCAGTCTTCCCAGAGGGATAGTAAACTTATTTTTTCCGTTATTTTGCTGTATCTGCAGGGAAAGATATGTGAGTATTTTTTTTCTCAGTGTTTTTTGGGATATAATAGCGAGTTTCTCCATCAGTTGTTTGTTCTTATCAGCTATCAGAGATACCATATTTTCTATTACCCGGTGGTGGAACACACAGGACAGAGTACAAGTGTGCATTATGCGGTGAAAAGGTACGGAAAGAACTTCAGTGTTTCGCGCGGCATAAAATGATACGGAAGAAACAGGATTATTTGAACCTGCAAATGTTTCTCCGAAAAGCTGATTTTCTTTCGAGACTGATAAAATAGTTTCATTTCCCCATATATCCTGCTTAAGAGTGTGTACGGTTCCCGAAAGTACTATATGTATCCATTTTACCTCATCTGATTCGAGGAGAATAAACTGGCCCTTTGAAAAATTTTTTATCTGACAGCCGATACATGATATGATACCTTCCAGATCTGTTTCTTTGATTCCTGCAAATAGATCAAGTTTTTTAATTGCTTTTATATTATAATTCATATACTCACCTCAGAAAAATTATACAATGGTAAGAATTATGTTGCAATGGCAACATTAGTTGATATGAAATAATGATATAATCGAAAAACCAAAGGAGGGAGTCTTTATGAACAGAGAAATGTATAAAAAGGAAAGACAGTTAAGTGAAACTGCAGTTAAAGAAGTATTTGCTAAAGGGAATCACGGGACGTTGGCTGTAAACGGAGATGACGGATATCCCTATGCTGTGCCTGTGAATTATGTTTACGATAATGATAAGATTTATATCCATTCCGCTAAATATGGATATAAGATTGATGCAATAAAAAAGAATAACAAAGTTTGTTTTTCGGCAATATTGAATTCAAGAGTACAGCAGGATAAGTTCACTGCTGCATATCAGAGTGTGGTTGCTTTTGGAAAGATTTCATTTGTGGAAGATGAAAGTGAGAGAAGAAGAATACTGGAACAGTTTATTTATAAGCTTTCTCCTGATTTCATAGAAGGCGGAATGAAGTTTGTAGATGCTGCTATTGGAAAAACAGCACTTTTGTGTATAGATGTTGAGGATATCAAAGGCAAGGAAAATATGGCCGAGTCTTTTGATGTGAAATAACAGTAGTAAAATTAAGCGGATCCCTGTGTCCTAAGTGATATAGGGATCTGCTTTTTATGTGCAGAAAATATAATTATGAGTATTGAAAGATCAGAATAAATTTTGAAAGTAAAGCTCCTTTGTAACTGGGTTTGTGAAATGGACATTGATGTCGAATTTTGTCGAATAAAAAGACTTTTTATATAAATTAATATGTAGTATAATCCTTTTATAGAAAAAAATGTAAAAAATAGCATTAAATTCAAAAAGGGGGAGTTATAATGCAGAGATTGAAAAAAAGGGGGAGGCTTATAGCCATAATATTGATTTTACTTGTTTTGGCAGGGACAGCAGCATCAATAGCATCGGAAGCGGCTGAATATACAGTGACTAACAGAGGCTCAGCGTCCGATGGAATGACGACAGTGGGGAGATTCTCTATAGATGGAAAGCCGGTGTTTTGCTGTGATCATATAAAGGTCACACCTCCTACAGGAACTAAAGTTATCATGTCTGAAGGAAATAATGCTGATATAGCAAAGACGCTGTATTATGGATATGGAGGACCCGGTCAATGGTCCGGATTTTCGGATACGGAGTCGGCTATAGTAGCAACTTCCCTTGTATTAGATCATTATTTCAATAATGGGACAGGGAACGGCAATCCTAATTATGCTGCTTTCAAAAAATTTCTTGACTCAAAAGATACTACACAGTCAGGGACATCCTATATATTGTATACATCTTCTAAGTCATCACATCAAAGATTAGTAGCAGTTAATCCTGCCGTAAAAGTTTCTGTGACTGTAACTAAGGAAAGTGCTGATAAAACATTCACAGAAGGAAATGCATGCTACTCTCTTAAGGGTGCGGAATATGGCATATATAGTGGAAATACTCTGCTTGAAACAATGATTACTGATGAAAAGGGAAGAGCTTCGTCAAATATAACGGTCAGTCCTGAAGCCGCAAAAGATATAATTGTAAAAGAAATAAAATCATCTGACGGGTATGTAAGAGATGAAGCCATATATGTTAAAGATGGGTCATCAGGTAAGATAAATATCATATCAAAAGAGCCGCCTGTGAGGAATCCGGCAGAAATTGCTCTATATAAATATGACAGCGAAACGGGAAAAAAAGATGCAATTGACGGGGGTAAATCCTATTCCCCACAAAAAGGGGCTTCTCTGGAAGGTGCTGTATTCAAGGTCGATTTTTACGGAATGAAGAAATCAGATATACCTTCTGATAAGGATTTCAGTAAATTTAAGGCTCTGAGAACATGGTATTTCAGAACGGATGAGGAAGGTAAGGTTAAATGGGAAAGCTCATATCTGGCGAAAGGCTATGAGCAGTCGGAATTATATCGTAATCCTTCTGATAAAAAAGCTCCGGCGCTTCCTCTCGGAGTTATAGTAGTCAGGGAAATAAAAGCACCTAAAGGGTATCTTCTGAATGAAGAAGTGAATGTGTCTTTTATTACTGCTGAGGGAGAATCAGCAGAAGTTGACGTGTATCAGGCTCCGGAAGTTCCTAATAATATAAAACGAGGAGATCTTAAATTTAATAAAATTGCTGAAGGCTCAAATAAAAGAATGTCAGGAATTCCTTTCAGCATTACAGCATTGCAAGATGACGGAAAAAATGTTGAAAGTGGTGAACAACATATAATTGTTACAGATGAGAACGGATATGCCTCTACCGAGGATTCTTTCAATCCGCATTCGGAAAAGATGAATATCAATGATAAAGCATGGGACGGAAAGAGTTTTGATGATTCAAAGATTGATTTTTCAGCCGGCATTTGGTTTGGTGAGCAAGATGCGCTGAAATCTGATAGAGGTGCTCTTCCATACGGCCGTTACAGGATAGATGAGCTTCCATGCAGGAATAACGAGGGATATAAGCTACTTGAAGGTATAGAGATAGAAGTCAGTAGGGACAGTCATACCATAGAGATGGGAACTTTGACAAACAGAAATATATCCATCAAGACTAATGTATGGGATAGTGAAGCCAATGAGGAAAGGATTACTTTTGCCAGAGATTCTGTGACACTTACTGACAGAGTTTCTTATAAAGGGTTGGAAAAAGGTGAAGAATATACTTTAAAAGGGATTTTAATGGATAAAAAGACAGGAAATCCGTTTCTTGAAAAGAGTGGCAGGGAAGTTACCTGTGAAAAAACTTTCATAGCAAAAAATACAGATGGTAAAATTGATATGCAGTTTAAATTTGACGCCTCTTCTCTCAAGGGAAAACAGATAGTCGTATTTGAAACGATGATGAAAGGAGATGTGATTGTTGCTAAACATGAAGATATAGATGATTTGGATCAAACCATGGAATTCTTGAACCCGGAAATAAGAACAAAGGCAAAAATAGCCGGGGATGAAGATGAGTACTCAGCTGATGGTAAAAATATAACAATAATTGACAGTGTACATTACAGTGGGCTTCTAAAAGGCCATACATATGAGATAAAAGGTGTTCTGATGGACAAGGCTACAGGAAAACCCGTACTGATTGGAAGCAGAGAAGTGACTGCCAAAAAGAAATTTGAAGCTGAAAAAAGTGAGGGAGAAGTTGAAATTGAGTTTAGTTTTAACACATCTTCTTATAAAGGAAAGGATATAGTTGTATTTGAGGAGCTCATATGGGCAGGAAGTGTCATAGCGGATCATAAGGACATAAATGATGAAAATCAGACAGTATCCATAGAAACAGAGTCTGGTAATGTGACAGAGACCGGAGATATAGTTTCTTCTGCTGCTTTTATCTCGCTGATAATAATGACCGCGGTTTGTATTATATCCGTTTTGACTATATTGAGTCGTAAGAGGGAGATAAAGAAATAAATCTGCAAATCATATGAAAATCCCGATGCTGATTTTACATTACTAAGAGCATCGGGATTTTACTTTATTATATTATTCTTCGTCTTCTCCGAGTGAGAGTTTTGCAGGGACTTTAACTTCTTTTTCATAACAGGAGAAGCAGTTTGATACCAGTTTCGCATCAAGTTTTGGAGATATAAGACTTACTACAGGAACTATAATTATACCTGCCAGCATAGCAAAAGCCCCTGCATTGATAGGAGACTGTATGATCTGAGGGAAAGTTTCTCTGAACAACATGTTGAGAATCATTATTCCGGTTCCGAATATATAACTGCACCAACATGCCAGTCTTGTGGTCTTTTTCCAGTATAATCCGTAAAGAAGCGGTGCAAGGAAGGAGCCTGCCAGTGCTCCCCACGAAACACCCATAAGCTGTGCTATGAATGTTATATTGCTCTTATATTGTATCACGGCTATGATGACTGAAATTGCTATAAACAGCACAATCAGAAGACGTATTATCAATACCTGGGTTTTATCGGACATATTCTTGATAAAATTATCTTTCAGAAAATCCAGTGTAAGAGTAGAACTTGATGCTATTACCAGCGAAGAGAGTGTCGACATTGAAGCTGACAGCACCAGCAGTACCACCAGACCGATAAGTATATCAGGCAGATTGGAGAGCATCGTAGGTATTATAGCATCAAAACCATCAGTTTCGATATTTATTTGATCTGAAAAGAGTCTTCCGAATCCTCCGAGAAAGTAGCAGCCTCCGGAGACAATAATGGCAAATAATGTAGATATTATAGTTCCTTTATGTATTGATTTTTCGCTTTCTATTGCGTAAAATTTTTGAACCATCTGAGGCAATCCCCATGTACCTAAGGAAGTCAAAATCACTACGCTTAGAAGTCCTATGGGATCAGGTCCGAAAAAGGAATTGAATACCCCGGGTGTGGAGGAAACGGAAGGATCCTGTATATGAGCAAGTCCGTTTATGGCTTCCGTAAATCCTCCCTTGCTCATAAGAACGGCAGCTATTACAGCTATAATACCGAAAAGCATGATTATTCCCTGTATGAAATCATTGATAGCTGTTGCCATGTAGCCGCCTGCAATAACGTATATACCTGTAAGTACGGCCATTATGATGATACATATAGTGTAGTCTATATTGAAGGCCATACCGAATAATCTTGATAATCCATTGTACAAAGAAGCTGTATACGGAATAAGAAATATGAATATTATTATGGATGCGCCAATTTTCAGAGGTTTGCTGTTGAATCGCGTGCCAAAAAATTCGGGCATTGTAGAAGAATCCAAATGATGTGTCATGATTCTGGTTCGTCTTCCGAGTATTACCCATGCCAAAAGGGAACCTATCAGGGCGTTGCCTATTCCTATCCATGTGGAGGCGATACCGAATTTCCATCCGAATTGTCCCGCATAGCCTATGAAAATAACTGCCGAAAAATATGATGTACCGTAAGCAAAAGCTGTGAGCCAAGGTCCTACTGAGCGTCCTCCTAAGACGAAGCCGTTTACATCTGTGGCGTGTTTTCTGCAGTAAATACCGATTGCTATCATCACAGCGAAAAAAATAAAAAGCAGTAAGAGTTTTGTTAACATAGTTGTTTCGTCCTTTCTTTCTTTTTTTGAAGGAACAGTCCATAAAAAAACTGCCCTCCGAACTATGTTCAGAGGGCAGATCATACCGCGTTACCACCTCTGTTCACTGCAGTTTCACAACTGCAGCCTCACTGAGTTCTTACTAAACTCGCTCACTGTTACGGGTGAACCCGTTCCGTCCTAATTAGTGCAGAATCTGCCGGAAATTTTTCTAACAGATCTTTCCTGTTCAGAGGACTGCTCGCAGAATGTATTCGGTCTGTTTCACCCAGCGCCTCTCACCAAACGGCAACTCTCTGTTGGGCTCTTAAAGACTTACTGATTTCCAGTCTTCGCATTTGTCGATTATTATGTCATGAATTTTAATACATGTCAAGAGAATTTGAATTGTATTAAGAGGAATTATTGTGTATGCAGTATTTATTTTTTATGAATGTTCCGGCAGCCTATAGCATAGTATTGCAGTATGGGATTTTTTGAAAAAATCTAAATATTTTAAAAATACATAAAAAACATAATATTCTGCTTGAAACTTGTTAAAAAAAGGGTTAATATTGGTTATCGTTATCATCTATTAATAATTTTGAAAAGGAGGAATATATGACTGAAAGTATGAAGAACGAAGCTAAGAATTTCAAACCATTGCGTTCTATGCTTATTGTAGTTGCAGTTATCATAGCAACATATTTACTGACGTTTCTCATGCCTGAAAATGTAGAGGATCTGGGGGCGTGGTCATTACTCCCGGCATTTTTCTTGATAGTTTATATTTTTGCTACCAAGAGAATACTGGAATCTCTGATTTTATCCTGTGTAATGTCTCTCATAATGTTGCTGCATACCGTGAATGTGGTAGGAGAGTTCAGTACGACGCTTACAGAGGTAATGATGGATGCTGACATGGTATGGCTCATCATAGTATGCGGCCTTATGGGAAGCATTATCGCTCTGATTGAAAAGTCAGGAGGGGCTTTTGCTTTTGGTGAGTGGGCCGCTAAAAAAGCTAAAGGGCCTAAATCAGCTCTCATGTGGACTTGGATACTGGGTGTTGTTGTATTCATTGATGATTATCTCAACTCTCTGACGGTAGGTTCTTGCATGACAAGTCTTACAGACAGGCATAAGATTCCAAGAGAAATGCTTGCATACACTGTAAGCTCTACGGCAGCTCCGTTATGTGTGTTGATCCCTATTTCCACATGGGCGCTGTTTGCCGGAAGACTTCTTGAAGTGAACGGATGGGCTCCTGAAGGGGAAGGACTTCTTTACTTTATAAAAACCATACCGTATAATTTTTATGGATGGGCGGCAGCAATACTGGTCCCTGTAATCGTATTCGGAATAATTCCTGTATTCGGACCGATGAAGAAGGCTTATAAGAGAGTTGAAGAAGGAGGTCCTTTAGCGCCTCCGGGATCGGAGAAAATAGATATTCATGCAGGAGACGATTTGGTTATTCCTGATAATGCAAGAGTTATCAACCTGCTTCTTCCTATCGTTTCACTGGTAGGATGTACTATTTATTTCGATATAGATATGCAGATGGGGGTTATCTGTACGCTGGCGATAATGTTTGTATTTTATCTGGCTCAGGGAATCATGGATGCGGAAGAATTCGCAGATTACTGTGTAAAAGGTCTGCAGAATATGATCATGCCTCTTATGCTGATGGTTCTTGCATGGCTGTTTGCAGCAGTAAATGAAGAAATCGGATTCACTAATTTTGTAATTGAGTCTGTATCAGCGCATGTGAATCCTGCTATTTTGCCTGTTGCTATATTCCTGGCGTTAGGCGTAACAGAATTCATTACGGGTACTAACTGGGGGATGTACATAATAGCACTTCCTATAGTTATTCCTCTTGCTCAGCAGATGGGCACAAGTATGGAACTTACTGTTGCGGCTGTTCTTTCGGCAGGTGTTCTCGGAAGCCATTGCTGTTTCTATTCAGATGCTACGATTATCACATCGGCAGCCTGCGGTTGTGATAATTTCAGGCACGCTTTTACACAGATGCCTTTCGGCCTGCTGGCCGGAGCGTTTGCTGCTGTCGGATTCCTTATTTGTGGATTCATAATGTAGCAAAGTCATATTGAAAAATTTCATTACATAATGCCATAATAAAAACCGTGTCCGACATTTTTGTCGGACACGGTTTTTTGTATAAAAAGTGAGAGAAAAATATTGCAATATATATAAGGGGGGGGGTATACTCTATAAGAAAACTATATTGTTTAAAATAAAAGAAAGGGAGAATAACTATGAAATGCAAACCGATATTATCTAAGTGTTGTATTACTGTTCTTTTGTTAGTGGCGTTTTTGTTTACTATGCCATTGCTGGCTTCAGCCTCTGAAAATAATGTTGCAAAAGTGGGGAGTAAAGAATATACGACACTAAAAGATGCTTTTGATAATGCGTTAAGTGGTGAAACAGTTACTTTGCTGAAAAATATTGAGGATCTGACAACTGATGGTATTGTTACAATTCCTGAAGGAAAAGCAATCACTTTGGATATGGCAGGGAAGACCATCACTGTTGATTCCAAGTCATTTAAAGGGCGTGTTTTTATAAACAAAGGAACCTTTTTAATAACAGGAAATGGGACTATAGATACAAGCTTAGCCGGCGCTAACGGGTGGGGGCCGGTTGATAATTATGGAACTCTTACCATTGAAAACGGAACGTATAAAGCAGTAAAAGACACAGAGTCCGTGGGGATCTGGAATCGTGAGGGTGGTACGGCATATTTTAAAGGTGGTGTCTATGAAGGATTCCCTACTGTTATACGTGCTGCGCTGGGAGCAAATACCACTATAAGCGGAGGAACATATTTAAATGATGCTTTTCCAGCAATAGAAAACGATGGGGAAATGTTAATAACCGGAGGGACATTTAAGAATGTTTCCTGCAGCTCATGTGATTCACGATGGGGATACACAATAAGGAATGGTGTAGGAGGAGATGAAAAATCACATCTTGTATTTGAAGAATCTTCACAAGGTGCGATATCTGTAACTGGAGTACAGGGAGCTGTGGCCAATTCCGGTGGATCGATGGAAATAAAGAGTGGATCTTACAAAACAGTGGGATGCAGTGTTCATGGAACTAAAACTGCTCATTATGCTCTTTATGTTGCAGGAGAAAATTGTGATTCAAAAGCTATAGTTACAGGAGGAACTTTTGAATCTGCGTCAAAGACTGCTGTAATGATAGGAAATGATAATACTAATGGAGACGGGGGAATAAATGCTGACGCAACGACAGAGATAAAAGGCGGAACTTTTATTGCCCCTAAAGGACAGGCAGCAGTTACGGGAGCTGAGAAGACAGGAAATCCTGAAATAACAGGGGGAGCTTTCTCCAGTGATCCGGGAGAATTCGTAAAAGAAAATAAAATCGAAATAAAACAAGGAAATAAGTATTATGTGGGAGCAACGGCATCTAAAATAATAGAAAATCTGAAAGAAGGAGATGAAATTATTATAATTGCGGCTGAAGGAGATTTATCAGTACCTGAAGGCGTAAAGGTGAAAAATGAAACGGGTAATACGATAATTGTTAACGGGCAAGAGATTGAAAATGGTATGGATCAGACTATAGAACATATATTAGTTAAAGTTCCTGCAAAGGAACCTACCTGTACAGAAAATGGAAACAAAGAATATTATATTTGTTCAGTATGTGGTGAATGGTTTGCTTCACCGGATGGTAGAGAACGAATAGAGGATCACGACAGTGTGATTCTTAAAGCAAAAGGACATAGGTATGAAAATGGCGTATGCGAAATTTGCGGCAAAAAAGAAGTGAAGGATGAAAGCGCGGAAACAGGCGATCCTATAATGATAGGGTTGGTTATAGGAATTATGGGAGTATCAGGAGTAGGAATAGCGAGTCTTAGAAGGAAAAGCAGATAAAAATATTTTCATGAATATGTAAAATGAAACAGGCAGTCAACCTATAGAGGATTATTACTTATGAGGTTTGACAGGCCTGTTTTTTATTAACATAGACAGTAATGAAGTGGTATAATACCTTATTAAGATGTTGAAGCAAAGATGTAGGAAGGTTCGAGAAAATGAGAAGCTATGATTTTAACGAAAAATTGGATTGGAAATCATTCCAGGTTTTAGCTGTTGAAATTGTACAGTATAGAGAGAATATACAGTTTCAGACGTTCAGAGATGGAAGAGATAAAGGTGCCGATGGTCTGTGGTTTGATGATAAAAAGAAAATCATACTTCAAGCAAAAAGATATAAAAATTTCAGCGATCTTTATCGTCAGCTTAAAATAGCTGAACTTGAGAAAGTCAGAAGGCTTAACCCAGACAGATATATTCTCGTGGTTTCGTTGAAATTGAGCAAACATGAAACCGAAAAGATTTACGATCTGTTTTCGCAATATATGTCTGGAAGCGATGATCTTATTGACGGAAACGGTTTAAACAGTATTCTGGCGAAAACTGAATATCGATGGATAGAACGGAATTTTACGAGTCTGTGGATACCTGATGGGCAGATACTTGAGGATTTTATTGGAAAAATAATAAATAAAGGAAGTCGGGCAAGAAGTTTCAGAGAGCAGAAAAAAGCCATAGAGGCTTGCAAGACTTTTGTTCAGACGGGAATATATGATGAAGCGAGACAGATTCTTGAAAATAACCATACTGTAGTAATATCAGGGCAGCCGGGAATGGGGAAAAGCACCATCGCTCGCGTATTGGCGATGGATTTTTTGTCTGTGGAATATTATGAAGGATTATATTGGGTAAACAGCCTCGACGAAATTGAGGACCAGTGGGAAGATTCATGTGATAAACAGGTGTTTATCATGGATGATTACTGGGGTGCTGTCTTCCACAGAGAAAGAGGAAGAAGAGAAAATTCTCACCTTGAGGATCTTATTTGCTAGATAAAGACAGAAGATAGTAAGCGTCTGATCATTACATCACGGGAATATATTGTACAGCAGGAGTTTTTTCTCAATCCCGAGCTTGAGGATATAATAAAGGATCTTAAGATGGAATGTATATTACGTGAATATACAGATGCAGAGAAGGCAAAGATCTTGTTTTCTCATCTGCAAGCTTCTGATCTGGATATAGAGTATATTAGAGAGATATACCGCAGATGCAATCAGCTTGTAAAGAATCGCAGCTACAGTCCAAGAGTAATAGATAGATTTTTAAAGGAGTCAGATCCTCGTATTTATTCTGCAAGTCAATATGCGGAAGAGCTGTTGGGCTGGATGAAATATCCGGAGAAATTTTGGGAAGGTATTTTCAGGGAGTTTTCAGAAGAAGCCAAGATAATAGCCTCTATAGTTGTTATATCTTATACGCCTGTAAGTATAGCTGATATAAGAGCAACCTATAGCAGCTATATTCGTCATTATGGAGGAATTTGCGAACCAAAAACATTTGAAAATTGTATTTCAGAGTTGGAGGAGACTGTCCTTATTACTTATTTTGAAGAAGAGAGTGATAAGATAATGGTAGAGTTTGAAAATCCTTCTATTGTTGATTTTCTGTCAGAATATGTTTTTAAAAACCAAGAGTTTTATATACCGCGTCTGATAAGATCCAGCATTTTTTATGATCAGCTTCTGATGATTCTGGAGCATTTTTCATGTCATGATGAGAAAATAAATGACATGGTAAGGAAACGATGTGTCAGAGAATTTTACAAAATGCCTATGCGTCTTGAGGAATATGGAGATCCTCAGATGGGAGAAGTAATAAATCCTTTTGAAAGTGACTGGTCAGGAAGGGCTTTTCACCTTATGCGTGTATCAGATGACGGACCGGGAGGGATAATATGGGAGTTTATTAGATCTTTTGCTGATGATTTTTTTTGCAATATAGAGGAAAATAAAAATTTTGATGGGACAGCAGAGATGATGAATTTCGTGGGCTTAATTAAAGTTTGTTTGAAAAGCGGTATGTATTTTGACGGAAAAACTCTTATGGATCAGTATTGGGCGCACTGTGCAACTTATAAAGACTATGAAGGATTCGGACAGTTTGAAGAGGTTTTTCCGGACGTATATAGTGAGAGAAAATATGAATATTATTCATTCATGAAAGCGAATGTCAAAGATATTATTTTGCAGACTCTTAATTACTATGAGGAAAATGAATTGTTTGAAGAAGAAGATTTACTTGTGGATGATATTCCTTTTATTTTAAAAGACTGGGGACTTTACTATACAAAGAGGTTTAAAAGTTCTGTCAAGGAAATTGCGGGTAGGTATTCTGAAAGGCCTGAATACAATAAACATTCATTTACCCATTTAGAGGGGAAGAATATTTACAGAGAAACTGACTATGATCAAGCAAAGAAAGAAGGATATGAAATACTTTTTGGAAAATATAGTGAATGCAGTAGTGAACAGGTTGAAGAAATTATAAAGCAAAAAAAATTTTCAAAGGAACGAGAAGCGTATCTCATTGAAGCTGTCCAAAGCGAAGCCCCATGGTATTTGTATGAATTCATGACTGATGAAAGCAGCATAGATATTTTAAGGATACTGGAGGAAAAATCTCTTTTTGAGTTTGCGGTTTCTGATATAAGATTGTTTGTATTTTCTGTGTGTTATATCATGTCAAATGAAAGCAAGCCTCTTATTAGGAATTTTGTGGATTTCTGTATAGATTATACGAGGGGCTTGCTTTACAAAGAGGTCCCTATGGTTTCAGAAACGCAATTCAGAAAATCTGAGCCGTATAAGACTTATGTGGCAAATGATCCTGATTTGGAAAATTTGTTGTTTACATATATGTTGGGTAGGAGTGGGAAATGGATTTTTATTAAACAGGATTTTATAGCTCTTTTCTGGCTGTGCCAGGCGCTTATATGTGATAGTGAGTTGGATTGGGATACGGTATTTGAAACAGATTGGAATCCTTTTTTTGTTAAAAGCAGAGATGGTGAAAAGGCAGTTTATTTCCCTGATTTTATCAATCCGTCAAATTCGGAGTGGATAAGAAAGATACAGATTATCATGAATGAGATAGATGCGAATGGATTTAGGGATTGTTATGTTATTCCTAAACTGAAAGGTTTCCTTGAAAAATATAGCAGTGATGTATCCGGAACAGTAAATTTTCTAAATGATATCAGATGGTCGCTTGATATAGATTCTGATGGTGAACTGCAGGGAGGTTCAGCTATCATGACTGATACGATGGTATTAGCTGATAATCTGGGAATAGCTGATATTATGGAAGCTGCGGATGTTTTTTCAGAAGACTCATTAAAATTATTATTTAAACGAAAAGATATATGCATAGATTATGGAGGATACAGAACCATTGAATTGTACAAAGAAAGAGATAAAGATTATTTAGAAAGATCAGGAATTTTTAACGCCCTCAGATATTATTTAAATAAAGTTGAAGATTTTGTAAAAGCAAACAGTCAATGACATGTAAAATATAGTTGAAAAGGAGCCGAAGGGCTCCTTTTTTATGTAAAATATTCAAAAGTAGTTTATAATCTGTGTTTTTTTGCCAAAAATCGAACATGTGTTTACAATAAATAATTGAGGTGTTATAATGAAAACTAAAGATTTTAAACGGCGTTGCCGAGATGAAGTTTTCAGTGAAACATGCCCGCAGAAGGGCACGTTATAATGAAAACTAAAGATTTTAAACGGCGTTGCCGAGATGAAGTTTTCAGTGAAACATGCCCGCAAAGGGGCTCGTTATAATGAAAACTAAAGATCTGTCAGATATGCAGAAAGGATTTTTTTCCATGAGTCAATTTAAAGTGATATCGGATTTTGATCTGATGGGAGATCAGCCTAAGGCAGTGGATACTCTTGCCAATGGCATAATGGAGGGTAAACGGGCTCAAACGCTGATGGGTGTTACAGGTTCCGGAAAGACCTTTACGATGGCAAAACTTATAGAACGAGTACAGAAACCAACATTGGTTATTTCACATAATAAAACACTGGCGGCTCAGCTTCATGGGGAATTCAAAGAATTTTTCCCAAACAATGCTGTAGAATATTTTGTGTCATATTATGATTATTATCAGCCGGAGGCGTATGTTGCTTCCACTGATACGTATATTGAGAAGGACTCTGATATAAATGCAGAAATAGAGAAACTGAGGCATTCGGCTACTGCAGCTCTTTCCGAGAGGAGAGATGTCATAATAGTAGCAAGTGTATCCTGTATATATGGACTGGGAAGTCCTATAGACTACGAGAATCAGGTGATATCTCTGAGGCCCGGGATGGAAAAGGACAGACAGGAACTTATGCGCAAACTTGTGGACATACAGTATATACGAAATGATATTGCTATGGAAAGAGGAAATTTCAGAGTAAGAGGCGATACCATAGACATATATCCTGCAGGCGCTGAAAATGCAGTAAGAGTGGAACTTTTCGGTGATGAAGTAGAGAGCATTAAGGAGATCAATCCTGTTACAGGTGAAATGGTAGGCATCAGAAATCATGTGGCTATTTATCCTGCTTCTCATTATGTTACCAGTAAAGAGAATATCGATAAAGCGGCAGTAACTATAAATGAAGAACTGGATGAGCGTATCAAATGGTTCAGAGACAGAGGGAAACTGATAGAAGCCCAGCGTATTGAACAGAGAACTAGATACGATGTTGAGATGCTCAGAGAAGTTGGTACATGTAAGGGAATAGAGAATTATTCGAGGCATATCACAGGACTGAAGCCTGGATCTAGGCCATATACGCTGATAGATTATATCCCTGATGATTTTCTTATAATAATAGATGAATCTCACGTAATGCTTCCTCAGCTTCGAGCTATGTATGCAGGAGATCGTTCCAGGAAACAGTCTCTGGTAGACTACGGATTTAGACTGCCGTCGGCTCTTGATAACAGACCTCTTAAATTTGAGGAATTCAATCAGCTTGTAAACCAGATAGTTTATGTTAGTGCGACACCTGCGCCTTATGAAAGGGAGCAGAGCGGAGGGATTTCCGCAGAGCAGATCATAAGGCCGACAGGCCTTCTCGATCCTGTTATAGAGCTTCACAGTACGGAAGGGCAGATGGATCATTTGATCGCAGAGATCAATAAGACGACAGAACGCGGTGAAAGAATTCTTGTTACTACGCTTACAAAGAAAATGGCCGAGAGTCTTACGGATTATTTGAAAAATGTTGGAATAAAGGTCAGGTATCTTCATTCCGAGATAGATACTCTTGAGAGAATGGAGATTCTGAGAGACTTGAGGCTTGGGGTGTTTGATGTTTTAGTGGGAATTAATCTTCTGAGAGAAGGTCTTGATATACCGGAAGTCTCTCTTGTGGCTATTCTCGATGCTGATAAAGAGGGTTTTTTGAGAACCGAAACTTCGTTAATACAGACTATAGGAAGAGCGGCGAGAAATGTTGACAGCAGAGTAATAATGTATTGTGATGGCATAAGCGCGGCAATGAAATCAGCTATAGATGAGACGGAAAGACGGCGAGAGATACAGGATAGATATAACAGGGAACACGGAATAACCCCGAAAAGTGTTAAAAAAGCCGTTAGAAGTGTGATAGAGGCAACCAAAGTAGCGGAGGAAGAAGGTAAGTATGAAGGCAAGAGTCCTCTCGAACTTACAAAGAAAGAACTCAAAATCTATATAAGCAGGCTTGAAGATGAGATGAAACAGGCGGCGGCAGATTTGCAGTTTGAGCGTGCAGCGCAGCTGAGAGATATGGTATTTGAGTATAAGGCTAAACTGTAATATGGATAAAAAGAGGAATATAATATGGCTAAAGATATTGTAATAAAGGGAGCTAAAGAAAATAATCTGAAAGGTATAGATGTGACTATACCAAGAGATAAGCTTGTGGTTCTCACAGGATTATCAGGTTCAGGAAAATCGTCACTGGCTTTTGATACCATATATGCTGAAGGTCAGAGAAAATATATGGAGAGTCTGTCATCATATGCCAGACAATTTTTGGGACAGATGGAAAAACCCAATGTGGAATATATAGAGGGTCTTTCGCCTGCAATTTCCATAGATCAGAAGACGACTAACAAAAATCCAAGATCGACAGTGGGAACCGTTACCGAGATATATGATTATCTGAGGTTGATGTATGCCAGAATCGGCATACCGCACTGCCCTGTATGTGGAAGAGAAATTACGAGTCAGACCATAGATCAAATTGTGGAGCTTCTGGCAATGGAAGGTGAAGGAACGAAGCTTACTATTCTTGCGCCTGTCATAAGGCAGAGAAAGGGACAGCATGAAAAGGTTCTGGACCGGATAAAGAAAGAAGGATTTACACGGGTAAGAATTGATGGCGATATAAAGATACTGGGCGAAGATGAAGTTAAACTTGAAAAGACCTTTAAGCATACTATAGAAATCGTTGTGGACAGGATCAAAGTAAAGGACGGGATACAGAGCAGACTGTCAGACGCATGTGAATTGGCTATCAGTCATGGCGAGGGACTTGTTCAGGTAATAGTAGATAAAAATGGGAATATAGAAGAGAAAACATTCAGTACCAGCTTGGCATGCCCTGAACATGGAGTAAGTATAGAGGAATTGGAACCCAGAATGTTTTCTTTCAATAATCCTATGGGAGCATGTCCTGAATGTAACGGGCTTGGATTTATACAGAGTATAGATCCTGATTTGATAATAACAGATCAGGATAAGAGCATAAACGATAAGTGCCTCAGCAATGTATTTGCGACTATGGAATATACAAGTTTTTATTGGCAGGTGATAAAAGCTTTAGCTGATAAATATCATGTTGATATGGATACGCCTTACAGAGATTTACCAAAGAAGTTTAAAGATGTGCTTCTGTACGGTACCGGTGACGAAAAGCTGCAATATGTCTATACGAACAGAAACGGTGATACTCAAAACAGGAATCATACTTTTGAGGGTATAATAAATAATCTTGAGAGAAGGTACAGAGAGACCGGATCTGAATGGATTAAAGAAAAGATGGAAAAATATATGAGAGTGACCGAGTGTCCGGTCTGTAAAGGTAATAAGCTCAAACCAGAGCTACTGGCAGTAACTGTGGGCGGAAAAAATATAATGGAATTCTGTGATATGTCGGTTGCTGATGCGATAGAGTTCGTAAAAAATCTTGAGCTTTCCGAGACTCATATGAAAATAGCCGAGGAGATAATTAAAGAGATTCGAGGACGTTTGACTTTTCTTGCTAATGTAGGTCTGGATTATCTCACACTGTCAAGAGCATCGGCTACTCTTTCAGGTGGAGAATCACAGCGTATAAGGCTGGCTACTCAGATAGGTTCCGGATTGGTGGGAGTTTTGTATATACTTGATGAACCGAGTATAGGGCTTCATCAGAAGGACAATGAAAAACTTCTTGAAGCACTCAGACGTTTGACAGATATAGGAAATACACTGATAGTAGTGGAGCATGATGAAGATACCATGTATGCTGCCGATCATATAGTGGATATAGGTCCGGAAGCCGGGATAAACGGCGGAGAGCTTGTAGCGCAGGGTACTGTTGAGGACATAATGAAATGTCCGAGATCTGTTACAGGACAGTATTTAAGTGGGAAAAAGAAAATAACTGTGCCGGAGATAAGAAGAAAAGGAATCGGCAAATTTTTGGAGATAAAGGGAGCTGCAGAAAACAATCTTAAAGGTATAGATGTCAAGATACCTCTTGGTGAAATGGTATGTGTCACTGGAGTTTCGGGATCAGGAAAAAGCAGCCTTATAAACGAGATCCTTTATAAGGCAGTGGCCGCGGAAATGTATGGGAGTAAAGATAAACCGGGTAAATATAAACGAATAAACGGTCTTAAAAATATTGATAAGATTATAGATATAAATCAAGCGCCTATAGGCAGGACTCCGAGATCCAATCCAGCTACTTATACAGGGGTATTTACTCATATAAGAGACCTGTTTTCACAGCTTCCGGAAGCAAAACTGAGAGGCTATGGAAAAGGAAGATTCAGTTTCAATGTTAAAGGCGGCAGATGTGAAGCATGTAATGGGGATGGGATCATAAAGATTGAGATGCATTTTCTTCCTGATGTTTACGTTCCATGTGAAGTATGTAAGGGAAAACGGTATAACAGAGAAACGCTGGAGGTCAGATACAAAGGCAAGAGTATATTTGACGTACTGGATATGAATATTGAGGAGGCCGCTGAATTTTTCCAGAATATACCGACAATATCAAGGCAGCTTCAGACACTTATAGAAGTAGGACTGGGATATATTAAACTTGGGCAGCCGAGTACACAGCTTTCGGGAGGAGAGGCGCAGAGAATAAAACTTGCAGCCGAACTTTCTAAAAAAAGTACCGGCAAAACTCTTTATATATTGGATGAACCTACTACAGGACTTCATTTTGCTGATGTGGATAAGCTCATATCAGTGTTGGATAAGTTAGTGGATGCTGGTAATACAGTTGTAGTTATAGAACATAATTTAGATGTCATAAAACGTGCAGACTATGTAATAGATTTGGGTCCTGACGGAGGATTCAGGGGAGGAAAGATTATAGCGCAGGGAACTCCCGAGGAGATTGCTGAAACTGAAGGATCCTATACAGGAGAATTTTTAAAAAAGGTATTGTATTAGGTATTTATGGGAGATTGGTGGGGAACATGTACAAGAAGTTCATACAGAACAACTATGAAGAACTGCTGGGTATTCTCAATTGTCTTAAGGTCGGTGTATACATTACTGATAATGACGGTAATACTTTGCTGCTTAATGATGAATCATGCAAAACAGGAGGATTGGCAAGGGATGAGACTGTAGGAAAGAATATGCGTGAACTTGAGGATACAGGGTTTGTAGAGAAATCTGTTTCCCTTGAAGCTTTGAAGAGCGGAAAAGAGGAAGCGCTGATACAGAATCTTGGAGATGGAGATAAAGTATATGTAACTGGGATACCCTTATATCATGATGATGATGTGGATATAGTGATCTGTACTGAAAGAGATATAACAGAAACACTAACTTTGAAGGAGCTTTTGGAGGAAAAAAATAAAGATAATGCCAAGATAAAAGAAGAGATAGAGTATCTGCGAAGACAGAATATAGTAATGTGGGGAAATATGATTGCGGAAGATCTGGAGACAAAGAAGCTTGCTGAAAAAGCTATGCGTGTAGCTAAGCTGGATACTACTGTACTTCTTACAGGAGAATCGGGAACAGGCAAAGAGGTATTTGCTAATTTTATATATCAGAACAGCGGTAGAGTAGGAAAACCTTTTATAAAGGTCAACTGTGCTGCCATACCGGAAAACCTCATAGAGTCAGAATTGTTTGGTTATGAAAAAGGAGCTTTTTCGGGAGCTGATAAAAATGGAAAGATAGGTTTGTTTGAGATGGCTAATCACGGAACGCTGTTTCTCGATGAGGTGGGGGAGATCCCTATTCATCTTCAGTCAAAACTGCTTAGGTCTATACAGGAAAAAGAGATAATGAGAGTGGGAGGAATCAAGACAATTCCGGTGGATATAAGATTTATAGCGGCAACCAATTGTGATCTTAAAGAAGCCGTTTCCAACGGCACTTTCAGAAGAGATTTGTATTATCGTCTTAATGTTATGCCTATAGAACTTTCTCCACTTAAGGGAAGAAAAAAGGATATAGAGGCTCTTTGTATATATTTTGTAGATAAATTCAACGTTGATTATAAGATGAATAAAATGATTTCCGCAGAGGCGATGAATGTGCTTCAGGAGTTTGATTGGCCCGGTAATATAAGAGAGCTTGAGAATGTCATGGAAAGAATTATGATAAGTTCAGATGATGAAATCATTACGAAATCTCATGTAGAGAGGGCAATCGGAATAGCGACAGATTCTGTGGGAATGGACTTGTCTAATCTTGAAGGAAAGAGTATGGAGCAGCTTTTGGGTGAATATGAGAAATATATATTGGAAGCTATGCTTTCAAAGTATAAACGGGCAAGTGATGTCGGAAGGGCTCTTAAAATCAATAAGTCTACATTATCAAGAAGAATGAAAAAATATGGCATAGAATGATTAGTTTCATAATTGAAACTAAAAAGTTTTATAATTGAAACAAAAAAGATGAAAAAGAATGTAAAACAGGCGAATTGTTTTAAAAATGAAACAAATTGCCTGTTTTTGTATGAAAATGATAAAAAATAAATAGCTTTTATATATGGAAAAGGGATAATATATACAGAGAATATTGAAAATTCAATATTCACAAAAAAGTTTTTTCTGTTGGCATGGCTTTTGCGTTATATATTTTTGTCGCGATACAAAACAAGGATCCTATCAAATCATGAAGGAGGACTTAAATTATGAAGGTATTGATCGTAGGTGCAGGAGGACAGGGTGGAGCTTGCGCATCTATCTTGGCAAGGCAGGAATCTGTTGAAGAAATAAGAATTGTTGACTTGAAGGAAGAGACTGCCAAGGCTGTAGCCGATAAGATCGGGAACGCTAAAGTTAAAACAGGTTCTGTGAATGCCACAGATCCGGATGATGTGGCAAGGGCTGCAGAAGGCGTGGATGTAGTTGTAGATATGGTTATGCCGTGGATGGCAACTTATGTGATGAAGGGTGCTTTAAAAGCTAAAGCAAATTATATCAATACAGCTTTTGATGATCCTTACTGGGATGAATTCCTTGAAGGAAAATCCATAGATGAACTCACTCTCTGCAAAGAATTTAAAGAGGCAGGACTCACCGCGTTGTTCGGATGTGGATTTGCTCCGGGAATGACTAATGTATTGGCAAGAAAGTTTGCCAATAAACTTGATTCTGTGGAAAGCATAAAAATGAGAGTCGGAAAAGCTAATCTTGTTCCGGGGGAAGGTCCTTATGACTGGGTACTTCGTCCATGGAATCCTGGATGGTCTCCGAAACAGGCCCTTGTAGACTGTGCATCTCCTACTTATGCACTGGAGGATGGCAAATACGTGAAGTATCCGCCTTTCGGAGGAATAGAAATGTGTGATTTTCCTGAACCTGTGGGAACACTTCCTGTGACACATCATTCTCATGAAGAGATATACAGCATGCCAGCCACCTTTAAAGGAGTAAAGGACCTGGACTTCAAGTATTATATGATGTATCAGCCTGCGATTTTTTATGCTTCAGGCTTGTGTTCTCAGGAGAAGATCAAAGTAGGCGATGTTGAGGTGGCTCCTATAGATGTGGTAGCTTCAATGGTTCCGCCTCCGCAGAACAATATATTCGGAGCGACAGATGAAGAGCTTGCAGAGGCTGATAAGAGAGCATTCATAGAACTTATCGTTGAAGTCAGCGGTGAAAAAGATGGAAAGAAAGTTACTTACAAGGCGAACTGCCCTAAGATGAATGCTCCCGGCCCTGAGCTTAAAAAGCTCTTTGGAACAGCTCTTGTTTATGTGGCGCTGCCTTTAGCTATAGGAACGACTATACTGGGAGATACTGAATTAAAGAAGGGTATCGTATTCTCAGATGAACTTGATCCGGATGATTTTCTCAAGAGAATGATGGATACAGGTTATCCATACAAATGGAAAGAAAGTGTTATAGAAGGATAAATTGATTTGTTTCATAAAACTGGAAAGGTTAAATCAGGTGGCAATATGGTCAAGCGTTTACAGGGAAAAAAGATTGAAAGTAATTTCTTGCATACTGATATAGTACGCAATAGAGAAGATGCTGTCAAAGAGAAGATCAAACTTCTTCATGGAAGTATTTTCGGCAAACCTCTGATCAAATTTGATGTTAACTCCATGACAGACGTATGGGTGCCTTATTGCTATCTGGTTTATCATTTTGACCTCAAAGGGAATAGTTACTTTAGCAGGAAGCGGCCGTCACGTGAAGGCAAGGTGGCTGTGGTGTTTGATCTGAACGAAGTTCATCCGATGCAATATGATATATATGAAAACGGAGATCTTAAATTCGTCGGTAAAAAGACACAAGAAGACCATCGTGAAAAATTGAAAGCTAATATTTCTTATAAAGAAATACTGGAAAAAACAGAGGACCATATCCAGATGAGGATAATGAAAAGGTTTTATGGTAAAAAGGGAGATCTGGACCTGATAAGCAAACAGGATTTTTTTAGACCCGCAGTTGAGCTCGAGGTTGTTTATAGGGGAGAGAATGTAAACAAGAGATATGTGTATCTTGATGAATTCGGTATTCAAAGCGAACATATACTGGGTTTGAAGTATCGAGTAGAACACAAATCTTGATTTAGGAATTTATGTATGGAGGAAGAAGATATGATAGATTTTACAAAGATGTGGTCTGGACTGGATTGGGGTGTCATCGTTCTTTACTTTGTTTTTATCATTGCTGTCGGTTTGACCATGAGAAGACGGGCAAGCAAAAATATGAAAAGTTATTTTGTAGCGGCCAGACGTTTGACAATACCTGTGCTTATCGGTGTGGGCGCGGCTAGCTGGATTGATTCGTGGTCCATCGTAGGTCTGGCTGAATGCGGCACTACCATGGGTATTTGTATTTTATTTATATATGTTATACCTAATACTATATTAAGACTACCTCTTGCTTTATGGATAGGACCTTTAGTCAGAGATAAAATGCCTGACTGGGTAATAACAATGCCTGATCTGATGCAGTATATGTACAGCAAAAATACTAAACTGGTCATGGCCATGGGTATGCTGTGTACTATACTTTATGAAGCCGCTTTGCTTACTGCAGGCGGACAGGTGATATCATACGTCACCGGGATAAACATGTGGGTTGCATTTGCAATATTAGGAGTAATAATAGTACTTTATACATCACTTTCAGGAATGTTTGGTCTTGCTGTTACTGATATGGTACAGTTCGTTATAATGTCTATTGCGGCAGGTGTCCTTTGTTTCGGAATGTATACGCATTTTGATGGATTTGGAACTATATTCCAGCAGGCGCATGAGATAAATCCTAATCTTACATCGCCTTCCGGTGGACTGAGTGTCATGGAAATACTTTCATGGGCGATAGGTGCTGTTGCAATGTATGCTAATTCACAGTCATATCAGAGATTCGGATCGTCTAAATCAGGAGGAGATATCAAAGTATCATACTCATGTATAATGCTATTCAGCGTTGTTTTCAGTACTGTAATGGTACTCGCAGGGATGGCGGCTCTCGTTCAGTATCCTGAAATTGCAGCTCAGTCACCGTCTCAGGCATTCTGGGCTATAGTGTTTGAAACATTACCTATAGGTCTTAGAGGGTTGTTTGTAGCAGCGCTGCTGTCGGCCGTTATGTCTACAGTAAGTGCAGATTATTTGATTGCAGGAGCAGTTGTGGTACATGATATATACAGAGGGTTCATTAATAAGAATCTTTCTGATAGGGGTGAAGTAATCGCGACTAAAGTAGTAATCGCAATAATGGGTATTGTTATAATTTTTGCAACATATTTCTGGCAGGATGGTATTTCGAAAGCGTACTACTATATTGGAGGATTCCAGGTGGCCGCATTCTTTGTACCTCTTATGTTCGGATTGTTTTACAAAAAGAAAACACCTGCGGCCGGTTTCTGGAGCTTATTGCTGGCGATAGTTATGTATATGGTTTGGCAGTTTGCGCTGCAGTGTCCTGCAGGAATACCTACCAACTTAGCCTGCATAATTTTCAGCATAATAACTTATATAGTTATTTCTAAAGTTACCTATAAAGAAAATAAGCAGTTAGAAGCGTAAGGAGGTCAATTATGGATAAGAAAACAGAATCCAGAAAGCAGAAACTGGCGTACTTTTGGACAGCTGCCACTGTTGTAGCTTCAATTATTATAGGAGCCGGTGTTATTACTCATTCGGCGCAGGTACTTCCGCTGTTTCTGGCTATAGTAGCAATTTTATTCGGTCCTGTATGCGGGGTGCTGTATTTGATGGAAATAAAGAAAGGCGTACTGGCCGTTGATGATGATGAATAGGAGCGCTGAAAAAATGAGAAAAAAAGCTTTCAGATGCAGGAATATATATACTGCCGTGACAGATGAACTGATAGACGGATATGTAGTAACGGACGGGAACAAAATAATATTTGTCGGCAGCCAAGAGGACAGCAAGGAATATATCGATAGCAATACTGAAGTATTTGATGTGTCGAATAATTTCATCATGCCGGGATTTAATGATTTTCATGTACATCTGGTCAGTGCAGGTCTTCTTGAGGCAGATGGAATACTCAGATATACCAGATCAGAAGAAGAGGCCGCAAGATATCTGTGGGATTTGCATAAAGATGCAGCAGGAAAGAGTTTTATAATGGGCGGCGCATGGGATCCGCTTTTGTGGCCGGATCAGAAGATGCCTACAAAAGAAAGCCTTGATAAGTATTTTCCTGATATACCGGTGTTTCTTCTTAATAAAGAATGCCATGGTGCATGGGTAAACAGTGCTGCATTAAGGAGATTTGGGATAGATAAAAATACTCAGGATCCTTTGAATGGCTTTTATGGAAGATATGAAGACGGTGAACCTGACGGATATCTGCATGAAATGGCTGCAATAAATCTTCAGAAAAAAATATTTGAATCTATTAGTGATGAAGAATTAGCGCAGTATAGCAAGACATTAATAGATACTGCAAACAGACATGGGATAACATCTTTGGGAGATGTTGCGGGAACATCTCCCATGAGAGAAAATGCTTATAAGATAATAGAGGATAGTGGGCAGCTTACTGCCAGGATACATTTTTACCCTTTATTTGATGAAGGAGTGGAAAGTGTTTTGGAAAAGAAAGTGAAGTATAACAGCTCAAAGCTCAGATGCAACGGAGTAAAAGCTTTTATAGACGGCACGCCTCAAGGTTATTCCGGGTATATGCTTAAAGATTACTCTGATCGTCCGGGAGAGAAGGGATCGCCTATGATAGATCCCGGGGAATTTATACAGCAAGTCTGCGATTTTCATAAAGCAGGTATTCAGACGAGAGTTCATGCCTGTGGAGATGCAGGGGCAAGGCTTTGTTTGGATGCTGTTGAGGAAGCTTACAGACGGTATGGAAGGACGGATTTGAGACATTGCGTAGAGCATCTGGAAGCTATGGATCCGGCAGATCTGGAACGTTTTGGAAATCTGGGAGTAATAGCATCAGTGCAGCCGGAACATATGCCTAAATATGATTTTGATCAGCATCCATTTCATAAAATTTTAGGTGAAGAGAGAATGAAATATTCATGGCCCTTTGAATCTATACGAAAAAGCGGAGGTGTTCTGGCATTCGGTACCGATTGCCCTGTAGTGGATATTTCTCCTTTCAGAGGAATTTTTCGGGCAGTGACAAGGCTTACCAATGAAGGTGAGCCTCAGGGCGGATGGAATCCTTGGGAAAAAGTAAGCATTCATGAAGCTCTTAAGGCATATACGTTCGGAGGAGCATACGCATCATTAAGAGATTATGAACTTGGAACCATCGGAGTCGGCAAACTGGCAGATATGGTTATAACCGAACATAATCTGTTTGAATGTGCAACGGATAGACAGGCAATGTTTGATATGAAGGTTGTCATGACAATTATGGACGGTGAGATCGTATATAACTCATAAAGCTTTGGGAGAAAATGAAATGAGGTAAAAATATGGATCAAGTTGTTGATTATGGTCTTTTGACTCTGCTGCCGCCGCTAGTGGTTATAGGTATGGCGCTGCTGACAAAAAGAACCATTGAACCGCTGATTGTAGGAGGTGTGCTTGCCTTTGTAGTGGCAAAGGGAGTAAACTTTATTCCATCATATTTGGAAGCTCTGTATTTTACGATATCAGATAATGCGTCAATGCTGGTGACTATGGGACTGTTCGGAAGTTTGGTTATGCTGTTTGAAAAATCACGAGGTACTTTCGGCTTTTCGAAAATAGTCGAAAGACTGGCCAATAAACCGGAAAAGTCACTGATGACAACATTTTTTCTGGGGATCGTCGTATTTATGGATGATGCCTTGAATATTATGACGCTGACATCAGCAATGAGAGGAGTGTGTGACAGACAGAAAATACCGAGAGAAATGTTCGCATATGTTACAGCTTCTACAGGCGCTCCTGTGTGTGTATTGCTGCCGCTGTCGACCTGGGCGGTATTCTTTGCAGGAATTTTTTCAGAACAGAAAGAACTGCAGGTATATGGATCAGGCATGGATATTTATATCCATGCCATGCCATTTATATTTTATGGGATGACAGCTCTTATAGTAGTGCCTCTTGCTATATATGGCGTAATTCCTAAACTGGGAACAATGAAAAAAGCATATGAAAGAGTAGCTGCAGGAGGAAATGTTTATTCAGAACAAAGTGCTAAATTCAATGTGGTGAAGGAAGAAAATGGGTTAGAAGAGAATAATGGAAAAGATGGAAAGATAATAAATTTCCTTGTTCCAATGATCGTATTGATTGCAGTTGCCGTGATTACCGGAGAAGTTTTATTCGGTTTGATTGCTGCTATAATACTGGCTTTGCTCATGTATCTTCCTACCAAAACAATGAGTTTTACTGAATTCGGAGATGCTTTTGTAAACGGATTCGGATCAATGACTCCTATGCTTTTTATCATTGTCTGTGCTCTGACTATGAAGATGGGATTGGATGAAATAGGTCTTCCGGCATATGTCATAAATGCTGTACTGCCGTATATGAGTGCCGGACTATTCCCGGCGATAGCTTTTGTTGTAGTAGCGGCTTTGGCCTTTGTTACAGGAAGCAACTGGGGAATACCAGCCATCACGGTGCCGATTCTCATTCCATTGGCAGCAGCTACAGGTACTAATGAGCTTTTAGTATTGGGCGCTATCCTTTCGGGAGGAACATTTGGAAGTCATGCATGCTTTTATTCTGATTGTACAGCTCTGACTTCCCAAGCTTGCAAAATGGAAAATTTGGACCATGCACTGTCGCAGCTGCCATATGCTGTGATATCGGCAGTAGTAGCGATCATGCTGTTTATAGTATTTGGATTTGTGTTGTAGTTTTGTTGCAGCAGGTGAGATCATATGTCGAATAAGTACATAGTTTTAGCAAATGCAGGAATTTTATTTATAGCAGTTAGCTGGGGACTGAACTTCAGCGTGATCAAGTGGGCGTTATCGGATATTACACCATTGTATTATTTGACTATGCGGTTTCTTCTATCAGGAATATTGCTGGCAGTAATTTTTTTCAGACTGGTATGTAAAATGAAAAAATCGGAAGTATACTGCGGAATATTCTCAGGCATTTTTCTGGCCGCTTCCTTTACGGCACAAACTGTCGGATTGCAGTATACGACACCGGGAAAGGCCGGATTTTTGGCAAATGCATGTGTAGTAATAGTGCCGTTTCTGATATGGCTGTTTTATAAAAAACGGCCGGAAAAGAATGCGCTTGTGGGTGCCTTTATAGCCTTTGCCGGACTGGCGGTAATGTCACTGACCGAGAGTTTCACCATTCAGCTGGGGGATTTCTTACAGCTCATGTGTGCATTGTGTTTTGCCGGACAGATGATGGTTATAGACCGCTATGCCGAAAATGTGGATCCTGTAAGGATGTCAGTAGTACAGGTAATATCAGCAGGTTTGATAACATTGATATTTGCCTTGATTCTCGAACCTGTTCCGGATTTATCGGCAGGAAGCTTTCCGGTAGCTGTAGCCGTAGGATATGGCGTGATATTCTGCACAGCACTGTCTTTTGTGATTCAGGGATATGCTCAGAAAGTCATAAAACCATCTAATGTATCTATCATATTATGCTTTGAGGCTGTGTTTGCCTTTGTTTTCGCTATAGGTTTCGGATACGAGCAGGTGACATTCAGGAATGTGGCAGGAAGCGTGATGGTTATAGGAGGATTTATGATTTCACAGATAAGTTTAAAGCAGCCATACGGAAAAGAACTCAATTGAGTTTTTATAAAAATTATCTCCAACAATAATTACTTGTAACAGGCAGGCGGGATTTTACCGTCTGTCTGTTATTTTGTTTAAACTATTGACTTATCCCTTAGGGCAGAGTTCATAATTTAATTGAGCAAGTGCATTATATGAAAAAGGAGGCGGATTTTATGAAATCTATTATCAATGAACCTGTTATTGTGAATGACGAAAAAACCACACTGGTTAGAAATGCTATAGAGCACAGAGCCACATGGTTCTATCTGCTGCTGGAGGAAATAAGAAAAAGAGGAATGGATATGGAGGATATAGGGAGGTCGGCAATATATGAATGCGGCTGTTTTCATGGGATGGAAAGAATATTAAAAAACTGTGAGAATCCGGAAGACCTGCGTTCATTTTTGAAAGTTTTTGCAGATGAAACAGGTCAAAAGGTATTTGAGATGGAAATAGTAGAGAATACCAAAGATAAGCTGTACATTGATTTTCATTATTGCCCTCTTGTTTCCGCTTGGCAGAAACTGGGCGTAGAAGTTGAGGACATACCTCTTCTTTGTGACATAGCCATGGATGGAGACAGAGGAATCTGCTCTAAGATGGATGGTTATGAGTTTAATCTCGGGAAAGTCATAGCACAAGGGGACGGCATATGTGAAATAAGAATAGACAGGAAGGCTGAATGATCCTGTCTTGTATGAAAGGAGGTATAAATTTATGAACAGAGAAACAGAAAAAGCCTATAAGAGTATTCTGCAATACGAACTGGTTCCCGCATTCGGGTGTACCGAGCCTGGTGCTGTAGCTTATGCAGCGGCAAAGGCAAGGAGCATTTTGGGAGAATTTCCGGAACATATAGATATAATGTGCAGCGGCAATGTCATAAAAAATGTAAAGGGAGTGGTAGTACCTAATTCAGGGGGCATGCATGGAATAGAAGCAGCGGCGGTACTGGGATCTATGCTGGAATGCGGAGGTGATGAGCTTGAAGTTCTAAGCAGTGCTGATGAGGAAGATATAAGGCGTACGAAGGAGCTCTTGGGAACAGGCTTTTGTAAATGCGGCCTGGAAGAAGGCGAAGGCAATATGTATATCCGTGTTTTAGCCGTAAAAGGAGAAGATGAGGCAGAAGTAAGAATTAAAGGGCAGCATACTAATATAATTTATGTGAGGAAGAATAACGAAGTGCTTTCCAGTGTGGAGGACAGCCGGCAGAGCAATGATATAAGCAAGCTTAAAAGCCTTTTGAATGTGAAAGATATTGTTGAGTTTGCTGATACAACAGATTACAGTGAAATAAAGAATTTGCTTGATGATCAGATAAATTTTAATATGCAGGTAGCATTTGAAGGTATTAATAATGATTACGGTGCGTCAGTAGGGAAAACGTTGCTTGATAATAATGGCACAGGGATAAAAGTAAGAGCCAAAGCAATGGCAGCTGCAGCGTCAGATGCCCGCATGGGAGGATGTTCGCTTCCTGTCATGATAAATTCATGCAGCGGCAATCAGGGAATAACAGTAAGCGTTCCGGTAGTGGAATATGCAAAGGAATTGAAAGTTTCGGAAGACAAATTATATAGGGCGCTGATGTTGAGTAATCTGATTGCTGTACATATAAAGAATCATATAGGAGTGCTCTCCGCCTTCTGCGGTGCAGTCAGCGCAGGATGCGCCAGCGGAGCTGCTATAACATATCTTCATGGCGGAACTTATGAGCAGATATGTTCAACGATCATAAATACATTGGGAAATCTCAGCGGAGTTGTTTGTGACGGTGCAAAGTCCAGCTGTGCCGCAAAAATAGCATCTTCAGTCGATGCCGCTATATTGGCTCACGATATGACTATGGCGGGCAGATGCTTTTCATATGGAGAAGGTTTAGTCATAGACGATATAGAAAAAACCATTGCCAATATAGGCATTGTAGGAAAAGAAGGAATGCGCGAAACAGATGTAAAGATATTGAATCTTATGCTTGAGGATGAAAACAGAAAGAATTGACTTGATATAGATCAGCGGTATATTATTATTTGGGACAGATAAGATAAAATAATACGTGTTTATAAAGGAAGGTGTCAAATGATGAACACAAAGGCTGTTTGCCAGCGATTGTCCGTAACTCCTAAAATGTTGAGAATATATGAGGAGCAGGGACTTATTCATCCCGAAAGACTTGATAATAATTATAGAAATTATTCCATGGAAAATCTAATACAGATCGAGACTATTTCTGTTCTGCGGCATTTGGGATTTTCTATTTCTGAAATAAAGTCTATTCTGACATTTGACAAAACTAAAAATGAATATTTGGATATGTTATATCTTCAGTATAAAGCTCTCGATGCTCAGATAAGAGAACTGCAAAATAAAAAAAATGAGCTTAAAGGCAATATAAATAAGCTGATGGACAGTTGTGAAGATGAAAATTTCAATGATATTCTAATCAGGGAAAGAAATAGGAGCTATAAGAAACTGTTAAATTACGATGATATAATAAATGCTTGGAATTTTGACGAAATGGCCTCTGATTTTATAAACAGGTATATGAAGGAAGATATTCCTTATCAGAAAACCATCAGACGTTTGCAGGAAATGATCAGATCGATGGGGAAAAACACCTTTACAGATGTGGGCTGCGGAACGTGTAATCTGTGGCAGGAGATAGGAGATGAAAAAGATATATTGGCTATCGATTCAAGTCTTCCAATGCTGCTTGAAAGTAAGAAAAAATTTCCATGGATAAAAGTGTCTATGGATGATATTCTTTCCTTAGATATAAATTCTTATCGGAAAAGTGATGTAGTGGTATCTGCTTTTATGCTTCATCATATAGATTACTGTGATCAGTATAAGGCGGCAGATAATATTTTGAAACTTTGCAGAGAAGGCGGAATTGTTCTGATAGCCGACAGATGTTACAGAGATCCTGCGATGAAAGGCAGTGATAAGACAGAGTTTTTCATAATAGCAGAAGAAATGAAACAGTATTTGCAACTGAAAAACACTGAAGTGAAAATCGAGTATACTGATGAGAATATGGTGATTTTTATTGTAAAGAGACTGGTATGATGAACGACAAAGGGGTATAAGATGGATGAAGTACAGCACTTTTTTAAAGGATAATTACGATATCGTCCTTGATATAATTGATAAAATGAGGACCGGTATATGGATAACGGATGGAACAGGGGAAGTCATAATAGTAAATAGTGAATCTGTAAAGACAGGAGGCCTTACAAGAGAGGAAGTAATAGGCAGAAATATGTCTGAACTGCTGGATATGGGGTATATAACAGAGTCTGCCGTTATGAAGACTATAGGAAGTCACAGAGAGGAATGTATTGTAGAGGAGCTTGGAGCCGGAGGTCATTGTATGACCACAAGTGTCCCTCTGTTTTGGAAGGGTAGTATCGATCTTATAATCTGTGTGGAGCGCAATATAAGCGAGGTTGAAAGACTGAAAACTCTTCTCGGTCAGCAGGTTGAAAAGAAAAACAAGCTGCAGAAGGAATTGTTGAGATTTAAGAACCAAAAGGATGACTTGTCAGGACAGTTTATAACAAAAAATATAAATATGCTTCATATCAGGGAACTTGCTGAGAACATAGGAAAGATAGATGTGACGGTTATGATAATGGGGGAGTCGGGAACCGGAAAGGAAGTTATAGCGGATTTGATTCATAAGAACAGCAGCAGAGCTGAAGCTCCTTTTGTGAAGGTCAACTGTGCGGCTATACCGGAAACTCTCATAGAATCTGAGTTTTTTGGATATGAAGGAGGGGCTTTTACAGGAGCGGGAAAAGGCGGAAAGATGGGCTTATTTGAGCTTGCTGACGGAGGTACTCTTTTTCTTGATGAGGTAGGGGAATTATCTGTACAGATGCAGTCAAAGCTGCTTCGTGTGATTCAGGACAAAGAAGTGAGAAGAGTGGGCGGTGAAAAATCTGTACATATAGATATAAGGATAATAGCGGCCACTAACAGAGATCTGAAAAGAGAAGTGGAAGAGGGGCGTTTTAGGAACGATCTGTATTACAGATTATTTGTTGTACCTGTTAATATACCTTCACTAAGAGAGAGAAAAGAAGATATCGAGCTTCTGGCAAGACACTTTCTTGACATATTTAACAGTGAATATAATTTACGCAAAACAATAAGTGATGATGCTGTGAAGGTGATGGAATCATATAATTGGCCCGGTAATGTAAGAGAGCTTAGAAACGTGGTGGAGCGTTTGTCTGTAAGTACGGCGAGAAGTGAGATATCGGCAATTCAGGTTGAATTTTGTCTGAATAATAAAGCACCTGCTGTTTCGGATTATATTGGAACGGAAAGTGATCTGTATCTTGAAGATATAGTGGGCAGATATGAGAAACAGGTAATATCCAAGATATTGGAAGAGTGTGGAACAATAACCGCTACGGCTCGGATGCTTCATGTAGATAAGTCGACTATTTCCAGGAAAATAAAGAAGTATGGATTATAAATCGTAAGTTTGTTGCGAGATGACAAAATTCATTGCATATGTGCAATGAACCTGGCTTAAAAAAGCTCGATACATGATGCTGCAATCTTTATAAAATAGCAATATATAATTTAACAATAGGAACATCCAAAAAATCTGTTGCTTTGCTGCAATAGATTTTTTTTTTACGTTGGTATTTCAACGTTTTTTTTTTGGCATAATAATTGCTCAATATATAAAATGAGAATATTTTGAAAAATATAAATAATTTTATTAAGGAGGTAATGATGACAAGGATAGAAGTTGAAAATAAGTATTTGATAAGTGAAACAAAAATAAGAGGTATTGCATTTTGTTCGGGAGCTTGATAAATGTGGAGGGAAAAATGAAGAGAATATTAAGCGGAGTCAGGATAATAGATTTTACACAGGGACATACGGGAAGTTACGGTACGATGCTTCTTGCTGATTTCGGAGCAGAAGTCATAAAAGTAGAAGATCATAATATCGGCGGAGATGTACTTAGAAAAAGTTTTCCCAAAACAGAGAAAGGGAGCGCTTACCATGCCTATATGAACAGAGGGAAGAAAAGTATATGCATAGACAGGAAGAATGAAAGGGGACAGCGGCTTATTAGGAAGCTTATAAAGAATGCTGATGTAGTGTGCGAGTCTTTTCCTGCAGGAGAGCTGGAACAGTGCGGATTGGGATATGAGATGGCTTTTAAAATAAATCCCGGAATAATATATGCTTCACATACAGGCTTTGGAAAAACGGGGCCTATGAGCAATACCGCAGGAAACGATATTACTGCAGAGGCTTTATGCGGTCTTATGGAGATAACCGGCTTTGAGGAAAGAGAACCTACTGCTCATGGGTCGAGAATGGCAGATCAGTTTGGAGGTGTGTTTCTGGCGTTTTCAATAGTTTCTGCATTAATGGCAAGAGATATTACCGGAGAGGGGCAGCAGATAGATATAGCATCTGCAGACTGTATGTTTTCCGCGCTTGAAGATATCCTGATTGCTGAGATGATGACCGGAAGACGTTTTAGGAGGGAGGGAAATCGGTCAAGAGCAATTGCTCCTTACGATACTTTTCAGGTGAAAGACGGCATAGTATCAACTGCCGTGTCGACTAACTCTCAATGGGAAAAGTTCTGCATAGCTATGGATATGAGTGAGCTTCTGGATGACCCCAGATATAGCAGCAATGAATCCCGGGGAGAATATTATTTAAGGGGCCTGAGAGATGTGATAGCTGAAAAGTTCAAAAAAATGACAAAGAATGAAGTGGAAAACCTTCTCAGACCTTTAAACGTACCGAGCGGACCCGGATATACTGTAGAGGAGGCTTTCAGAAACCAACAGCTTAAAGTAAGAAATATGATAGTGGAAGTTGAAGACAGGCAGCTGGGGAGAATAAAGATGCCGGGAATACCTATTAAAATGCAGGGAATAAATGATCAGCCTGTAGGATCAGCGCCGATTCTCGGAGAGGATACTGAAAAACTTCTTACAGACGCAGGTGTGAGCAAGGAAAATATCATGAACTTGGAAGAATGTGGAGTAATAATGTGTAAAGGAGGAAGATCGATATGAGACCGCTGGAAGGAATAACCGTAATAGACTTTTCGCAGGCATACAGCGGACCATACTGCGCTATGAATCTGGCGGATTACGGAGCAAGGGTAATCAAGGTGGAACGTGTGGACGGAGGGGATCAGTCCAGATCATGGCATCCATATGCGTCTAATGGCAATAGCGGATACTTTGCTGTCTATAATCGCAATAAAGAAGGAATAGCCGTAGACCTAAATAAGCCTGAAGGAAAAGAAATAATAAAGAGGCTTTACAGAAAAACAGATGTGGTTTTGGAAAATTTCAAATACGGAACCCTCGATAAGCTGGGAGTGGGTTATGAGGAAATGAAAAAAGCCAACCCGGAGATAATATTTGCTTCAATAACAGGATTTGGTCAGACCGGTCCCCTTCGTACCAATACAGCCTATGACAATGTCATAGAGTGCATGTGCGGATTCATGGAGATGACAGGATTTCCCGATGATATGCCGCTTCGTTCAGGAGCTTCGGTAGGTGATAGTTATACCGGACTAATGATGGCTTTTGCCATCGTACTGGCCTGTTATGACAAACGGCGTACAGGAAGAGGCAAACGGATTGATGTGTCAATGCTGGATACTATGTTTGCCGCTATTGAGGATGCAATACTGGCATATTCCCTTACAGGGAAGCAGATAAGCAGAACAGGCAATGCCAAACCGAGAGAAATAGTACCTTATGATACATATTTCTGCGCTGACGGCTTTATCGCGACAGGAATAAATGACGAGACTATGTGGCCGGATTTCTGTGCAGCAATTGGGAGGCCAGATCTGAAAGAGGATCCGAGATATTCTACAAATGATCTCCGGTGTGAAAATTTTGAAAGTTTCACTGAGCTTATGAAAGAAATATTTGCAGAGAAAACTGAGGAAGAAATATTCAGAGATTTTGCAGAATTCAATATACCTGTATCTGCTTCTTTTGATCCTCTTGATGCTATAGAACATCCTCAGATCAAAGCTCGGGATATGTCCATTGAATTTGAAGATGCCAATGTAGGTCATCTCAGGACATTTGGGTTTCCGGTTAAATTCAGCAAGACTCCGGGCTGCATAATGAAATCATCTCCCAGGCTGGGAGAAAATACTCGGGACATCCTTATGGAGGTGGGGTTTTCCAGTGAAGAAATAGATAGGTTGGCTGCCGATAAAGTGATCAGTATATCAGAAGGAGGAGTATTATGAGCAGTGGATTTGAATGGTTGTGTCTGATTCCGCCATTATTCATTATAGTATGGGCGGTTGTGACAAAAAAAACGTTTTCGGCTCTTATTATTGGAGCAGCTCTGTCGTATGTGCTGATGTACAAAGACGACTTTTTTAAACCGTTTGTTGACTCCCTTTATTCTGTTCTCATGGATGCAGATACCATATGGGTGATACTGCTTACTATATTCATCGGGATATTTATAGAACTGGTGACTCATTCGGGAGGTGTTGATGCTCTGACGCAGTATATATTGAAAGTAGCAACTAATCAGAGAAGGACTCTTTTGAGTACATTTATATTGGGATTGAGTTTTTTTATAGGAGATGTTTCAAATATAGGGACAGTAGGGGCTGCAATGAAGAAAACTTCGGACAAAAACAGAATACCGAGGGAGGCTTTGGCATATATACTTGATTCCACGGCAGCACCTGTATGTATCATGGTTCCGGTAAGTTCGTGGGGAGTGTTTTTCGCAGGTATATTCATGGCGGAGAAATCACTTGATCTTACCGGGACAGCTATGTCAAATTATTTACATGTAATACCGTTTATGTTCTATTCCATGGCAGCTATACTGGTGGTATTCCTGTTCTCTGCAGGATGGCTGCCTAAGATGGGCATGATGAAAACAGCGTACAAAAGAGTGGAATCCGGAGGAAATGTATACAGTGAAAGAAGCTCGTATTTAAATGAAGGGAAAAGAGAAAGCGACATGGAAAAGCCGGCAGCTTGGAAAATTCTTCTTTTTGTGATACCTCTTGTGATCCTGGTTGTGTGGGCAATAAAAGGCATGTTCATGGAGGGCGCAATGATAGCTATAGGCATCTGCGGTGTTATCTATATACCTCTTAGGGTTATGGGTTTTTCCGATTATTGCAGAAACTGTATGAATGGTTTTAAAAACATGATATCACCGGTAATAATTATAGTGGGAGCTTTTATGGTAAGGGATGCTCTCATAGCTATGGAGCTTCCTGAATATATCAGCGAAGCTGTTGAATCGGTGCTGAGTCCCGCCATATTTCCGGCTCTGACTTTTGTTGCGGTAGCGGTGCTGTCTTTTACTACGGGAAGCAACTGGGGAGTGCCGGCTGTCATGGTACCGATAATAGTACCTATTGCCATCAGCATAGGGTGCAATCCGTTTATCATTTTGGGAGCCATTGCCTGCGGAGGATGTTTCGGAAGCCATGCGTGCTTTTATTCTGATGCCACGGTATTCACTTCGGCCGTATGTAAGATAGAGAATATGGATCATGCGTTGAGCCAGCTTCCGTATTGTATTTTATCAGCAGTGATAACAGTTATTGCATATCTTGCAGCAGGGATAATGATGATGTGATAATAGTGATGATGACAAATAGGGAATCAAAGTGAAAAAACAGCCTCAAAGATTTTAAATTTTGGGGCTGTTTTTTTGTGTTTTTTTATAAATCCAACAAATTGACAATTTATTATTGAAGTGATAGCATAAATATATAAAGATTAAACAAAAAAACAAGGAAGTGAAAAAATTGAACTTTTCTAAAAATTTGCAGATGGATGTATCAGAATTAAAAAGTTTGATAAAAGATTCCGATTCATTGAGCAGGCAGATTTATTATATTGCGGCGCTGACCGCAAAAGGTGTTTTGACGCTGTTATTTTGCAGCGTTTTTGTTATTGTATACTCTGTTTTGTTTGGTTTTGACAACAGCAGTGTGGGAGTTACTGTTTTGCTGTGTGTATTGACCTTTCAATCAACGGATTTTGGCGTTTCCCTTAAAGACTCCTTTAAAATATTTACTATATATTTTCTTATTATAATGTTTTTGCCTATGGCGGCGAATATGGTCAATCCATTTTTTGGATTATTGATAAACATTGTAGGTATATTTATAATATACGTACTTTGCTGCTCAAAAGTTGAATATTTTAACCATTCTATAATGGTTTTGGGATATTTGCTGATATATGGATATAATGTTACAGGAAAGCTTTATTATTCAAGAGTGGTAGCCATAGCAGTCGGTTTTCTGCTTACGTGTCTTGTTTTTTTTCATAAGCATTATAAGATGAAAGAGACGAGGAAGATTTCGGATATTATTAAGGAGTTTGGGTTTAAAAACTTGAAGTCTCAATGGCAGGTGAAGGCTACATTGGCTGTAACTTTGTCAATTTTCATAGGAGAAATATTAGGTCTTCCTAAAGCAATGTGGGCAGGTATAGCTGCAATGTCAGTACTTGTTCCGTTTGAACATGAAGTAAAAAACAGATTTGTTCACAGAATACAGGGAACTGTGCTTGGGATAATTATATTTTTTATAATATGCCTGTTTTTGCCGGAAAATGTGTATGGCTTTATAGGAATAGCAGGAGGTTTTTGTTTGAGTTTCTGCAGTAAATATATTTCAAAAGTTCCTTTTAATACATGCGGCGGGCTTTGTGTAGCTGTCGGAACATATGGACTTAAGTTAACGATGATTGCCCGGCTGGTTCAAAACGTGTTCGGAGTTTTATGCGCAGTGATAATCACTTATATTATCAGTTTATACAATAAGAAGTGGAACACTTTATAATTAATTTGTCTATAATAGCCCGTCAAAAAATTCTGAGATATCAGCGTTAAAAATATTGCATAGGGCTATAAGCTCGCTTACTTTTACATTCATTCTGTTAGTTTCTATTTTTGCATAGGTACTTTTTGACATTTCTATTCCTGTGAGCTGAAGTTTTGCTACGACCTGATCCTGTGTCAGTTTCGATCTTTTTCTCAAACGCTGAATATTATGGCCTATGTCCATGTCAGGTCTGATTTTTTGCATATCCTTAATCTCCTTGGTTTTTAATGATAGTGAAGACAATGCTTGATTATCTTCAACATTGCGATTATAATGTTTCGTAATAACGAAATGTTTCGCTATCACGAATTATTATTGACATAAATAAACGAAACCTCTTTCATTTGCGCATGTGAAAAAATCTGTTTCATATAATTTAAGAAGCAGATTTTAGTCTGTGAAACAGATACTTATGATAAGTCTATGATGTCAAGGGAGGCGTTTAGATGAGCGGAATCGGTGAAAAAAAGCTTTTGCTGGACAATTATGAAAAATTTCTCAATATAATAGACGCCCTTAAAGTGGGAGTTTTTATAACAGACGGACAGGGTAATGTACTGATGGTGAATAAAGAATCGGAACGTACCGGCGGAGGAATGGCTTTGGAAGATATTCTTGGCAAAAACATGAGATATCTCCAAGAGGTGGGATATGTCGACGAATCTTCTGTACTTAAAGCCATAGAAAATAGGGATGAATGCAGAATGATCCAGAAACTGGCTGATGGAGGAAGTCTTTATGTCACTGCAGTTCCTTATTTTAAAGATGATAAAATAGAACTTGTTATATGCACCGAAAGGGATGTTACCGAGACTAAGATTCTTGAAAAGCTGCTGGAAGAGACGAAAGAACTTTCGGAAAGACAGGCAAAGGAACTTGAATATCTCAGGGCAAGCAGTAAGTCAAGAAAACCTAAAGTGATAGCAAAAAGTGAAAAAATGAAAAAAATACTTCAGACAGCAAGACGTATATCTCAGCTGGATACTACAGTACTTATATCAGGGGAATCAGGAGTAGGCAAAGAAGTGATCGCAGATTATATATTTAATATGGGCAGCAGAAATGATAAACCTTTTGTAAAGATAAACTGTGCAGCAATCCCTGATAATTTGCTTGAATCAGAACTGTTCGGATATGAAAAGGGGGCTTTTACCGGAGCAGATAATAAAGGAAAACCGGGACTTTTTGAAATTGCGAATGGAGGTACATTATTTCTTGATGAAGTAACAGAAATTCCGCTCAGGCTTCAGGCAAAGTTTCTGAGAGTATTGCAGGAAAGAGAGTTCATGAGGATAGGGGGAAAAATGCCTATACAAGTAAATGTACGTATAGTAGCGGCAACCAACAGAGATTTAAAAGAAGCTATAGAATGCGGCGCCTTCCGGGAAGATCTTTATTACAGATTGAATGTGGTGCCTCTTGAAATTCCTCCTCTCAGAGAGAGAAAGGAAGATATTAAAGCTCTGGCAGAGTATTTTGTTGAAAATTTTTCAGAAGAATATAATATAAAAAAGAATATATCCACAGGTGCATTATCTGAACTTATGTGCGCCCCGTGGCATGGGAATATAAGGGAATTGAGAAATATGATTGAGAGGGCCATGGTTGTATATGACGGAGAACATATAACTGCAAGACAGGTAAAGAATCTTTTGAAATCTGCCGGAAGAGATAAAAACAGGCTATCGGCCAGCGAAAATATTACGTTAAACCAGCTTATGGAGGAATATGAAAGAGAGGTATTGGTAAGTTATCTCGAACAGTATCATACTGCTGCAGAAGTAGCCAGAAAGCTGCATGTAGATAAATCTACCATAGGTCGAAAATTAAAAAAATACGATATAATATTTAAGTAATCATAATAAAAATTGCAAGAGAAAATAAAAAGTTGCATATAAACAACTGTTAAGGTTGGCTATATGCAACTTTTTATTTGCTTAGAAAAAACCTTAAAAAAATGCAAGTTTTAAGGAAATTGTACATATATAAAGAATCAGAGTGTCGGGAAAAGGAGGAAGAGTTGCAAAAAGGACACTTCAGTAGACAAGAGATATTCTAAGAAGATTTGGAAAACATTGAAAAATCAATGATTTCAGAAAAATATTGAAATTGGCATAATTAATGCAATAAATATAGGTGTGCACAAGAAAACAACTGAATGTTCTTAAGAATTGTCGCTGTAACAATGATTACCGCTGGTGATCAAATATAAGAAACACCGCGCGGGTGTAACTCAGATGATCGTCTGTGACGATCAAATATAAGAAAGGAGAGGGAGATGTATGGATAATTTCGGTATATTGACGTTGATTCCTCCTATCGTGATCATAGTTTTTGCTTTAGTCACCAAAAGAACTTTTGAGGCGCTTTTGTTAGGTGCAGTTATCGGCTTTCTGATGACAGATAAAGGGAATGTGCTTGGAGCGACATTAGATGGATTTTCTGTCACAGCTGCTGACAATATGTGGATGATCATGGTATTTGGTTTGCTGGGGGGTTTCACATTCCTGCTTCAGCGATCAAGGGGCGCGTTAGGGTTCGGTAAGTTGCTTCGGAAATTTGCCAAATCAGAAAAAAAGACGCTGATAATCGGATGGATATTGGGAATTATTGTATTCATGGATGATTATCTTAATATTTTGACTATATCCACATCCCTTAGAGAAACCTGTGATAAATACAAATCACCGAGAGAAATGCTGGCATATGTCATAGATTCAACAGGGGCTCCTGTATGTGTACTGATTCCATTATCCACATGGGCTGTGTTTTATGCAGGTGTAGTAGGTGAAGAAGCGGGTATGGCATCATTTGGAAGCGGCATGGACATATATGTGCAGTCATTGCCATTCATATTTTACGGATGGACCGCTGTAATCGTCGTACCGCTTGTCATATTAGGCGTAATACCAAAGATGTTTGGCATGAAGAAAGCCTATGAGAGAGTAGCCTCAACAGGAAGAGTGTATTCCGAAAAAAGTGAAAAATACAATAAAGGTATAACAGAGTTTGATAAGCTCATGGAATCTGAAGGAATGGATACTGACGGTAAAGGTGGAAACATTTGGTTCTTCGTTGTTCCGCTGGCTGTGGTAATAGCAGTGTCTATTTGTACAGGAGATATTCTCATAGGGCTGGCAGGAGCTATCATAGTTATGCTGATAATGTATCTGCCTACAAAGGCTTTGTCTTTTGAAGGCTTTTGTGAAGGGTTTGCGTCGGGGTTTGCTTCTATGGTTCCGATGATGTTCATAACTATAGGAGCCCTTACTGTACAGCTTTCTATGGATGGAATAGGGCTGCCGGAGTTCGTTATTAACGCAGTACTTCCGTATATGAATGCAGATCTGTTTCCGGCTATTACGTTCTTGGTGGTTGCAGCGCTGTCATTTATTACAGGAAGCAATTGGGGAATACCTGCTCTGACTATTCCTATACTAATACCGCTTGCGTTGGCAGGGGGAGCTAATCCTTTGGTGGTATTCGGTGCGATAGTATCGGGAGGAACGTTTGGAAGTCATGCGTGCTTTTATTCAGATGCCACTGTACTCACATCTCAGGCATGCGGTATGGATAATTTGGAACATGCATTTACACAGTTCCCATATGCAGTGATATCTGCTGCGCTGGCTCTTATAGGATTCTTAATCTGTGGATTTGCTCTTTAAAGAGTAAAAAATAAGTAAATTAAAGTTAAAGATAAAAGGAGGATTAAAATGGCAAGAATTGAAGCGGAGAGAAGAGATTTACTGAGTGAAGTGAGAAAAGGAAGTGACGTTACTGAACTGAAATTCAGACTTTCTATTCATGGTGAGGATATGCATTATCCGGGAGAGATGATTTCAGGATGCAAACTTATGGAAAAATGCATAGACTGCTGTACAGAGCTGAGCAATATCAGAGATGGCGGTGATGGAGGACTTTTTGTCCATACAGAAGGCAATATACTGAGACCTGTACATATGCTGGATGCAGTGGAAATTATCTGCTGGCTTATCAAACAAGGGAATACATCAAGAGTCTACGGCTATGAAATGTATAAGACATCGGAATATAATCAGCAAACTGATCGTTCGGAAGTGTTTGACGATCCTATACTTACAGTTAAAGGTGATGTGACATTTGTAATAACAGCTCCTGATAAATAGATGTAACCAGTGAAGATGCGGAGGGGAAAAATGTCCAGAATATTAGATGGAGTGAGGATCATAGATTTTACTCAGGGTCATACGGGGAGCTATGGAACGATGTTGCTTGCTGATTTTGGCGCAGAAGTGATAAAAATCGAAGATCACAAGACAGGGGGAGATGTTCTCAGAAGCAGCTTCCCTAAAAATGAAAAAGGCAGTGCATACCATGCTTATATGAACCGGGGAAAAAGGAGCATCTGTGTAGACAGACATTCTCCTGAGGGACGGGAAATTATAAAAAAGCTGATAGCCGGAGCCGATGTGGTATGTGAGTCGTTTGCAGCAGGAGAGCTAAAAGCGTGCCATCTGGATTACGATACTATGGTCAAGATCAATCCGAAAATAATATATGCTTCTCATACAGGATTCGGAAAAACTGGACCTATGAGTGTAACAGAAGGAAATGATCTCACTGCAGAAGCTTTATGCGGACTTATGCAGATAACCGGATTTCCGGACCATAAACCTACAGCTCATGGTTCGAGAATGGCGGATCAGTTTGGCGGTGTATTTTTGGCCTTTGCCGTAATAGGGGCGTTGATGGCAAGAGATGAAAGCGGAAAAGGGCAGCAAATAGATATAGCTTCTTCAGATTGTATGTTTACAGCTCTGGAGGACAGTGTGGTAGAGGCTGCTATGTCAGGAAAACGCTTTGAAAGAGAAGGCAATCGTTCAAGAAGTATAGCTCCGTATGATACTTTTGAGGTAAAAGATGGGATCATATCTACTGCTGTATCTACCAATGCTCAGTGGAAAAAGTTCTGTGAGGCCATGGATATGGAAGAACTTCTTGATGATCCAAGATATTCCACCAACGAATCACGGGGAGAAAACTATGATAGCAGTCTCAGAAAAATAATAGCAGATAAATTCAAAGATATGACCAAATGGGAGGTGGAAGCCTTACTTAGGCCATATAACATTCCCAGCGGCCCGGGCTACACTGTACCGGAAGCATTTGACAATGAGCAACTCAATTCGCGAAACATGGTTATAGAAGTGAAAGATAAAGCTATCGGAGCTATAAGAATGCCGGGCTATCCCATAAAGATATCGGGAATAGATGACGTGCCTTCAGGATCAGCACCTCTTTTGGGGGAGGATACGTTACAGCTTCTTGAAGAACTGGGAATGGACGGCGGACAGATACGCGATATGGAGAAAGCCGGCATCGTAATGTGTGAAGGAGGTAACAAGAGATGAGACCGTTTGAAGGAATAACAATACTGGATTTCACACAGGCATACAGTGGACCATATTGCGCTATGAATCTGGCAGATTACGGAGCGCGAGTCATTAAAGTAGAACGAGTAGACGGAGGAGATCAGTCAAGATTCTGGAATCCTTACGCTGCCAATGGAAACAGTGGATATTTCGCTGTATATAACAGAAATAAAGAAGGCATTGCGGTTGATATGAGTGAGCCCGAGGGAAAAGAAATTATAAGAAAACTCTACGGGCAGGTAGACGTAGTGCTGGAAAATTTCAAATTCGGCACCCTGGATAAACTTGGGCTGGGATACGAAGAAATGAAAAAAGTGAATCCGCAGATTATATTTGCTTCTATAACAGGCTTTGGCCAGACCGGTCCTTTAAAGACAAATACTGCATATGACAATGTTATAGAATGTATGTGTGGATTTATGGAAATGACCGGATTTCCACATCTTCCTCCTCTCAGATCAGGAGCGTCAGTAGCTGATAGTTACACGGGCCTGACTATGGCTCTTGCCATAGCACTGGCTTGCTACGATAAGAAGCGTACCGGAAAGGGTAGGCGCATAGATGTGGCTATGCTGGATACCATGTTTGCTACCATAGAGGACGCAGTACTTACATATGCGCTGACAGGAAAACAAATAAGCAGGACAGGTAACGCTAAACCGAGAGAAATCGTACCGTATGATACATATGATTGCGCAGATGATTTTATAGCAGTTGGAATAAACGATGAATCTATGTGGCCTGATTTTTGCGATGCTATCCAGATGCCGGAATTGAAAAGTGATCCTCGCTATGCTACGAATGACTTAAGATGTGAGAATTTTGAAAGTTTTACAAGGCTAATGCAGGATGTTTTTAAAGATAAAACATCATCATGGCTTATGGAAAGATTTTCAGAATACAGAATACCGGCAACCACTATAGTTGATCCGGTAGATGCAATGAAGCATCCTCAGATATTGGCAAGGGATATGATCATAGATATAGATGATCCTAACGTAGGGCATTTTAGAGCTTTCGGAATACCTGTAAAATTTAGTGGAACCCCGGGTTATGTAAAGAAGCCGTCACCTCTTTTAGGGGAGAACAGCTGTGATGTTTTAAAGGAAGCAGGATATACTCAGGAGGAAATTGATGGGCTGATAGCCGGTGGGATAATAGGAACAGCAGATGCTGTATAACATAAAGGATCAGGATGATAAAAATTCAGAAACAGCAGTTTCCGTTGAGGAGACTGCTGTTTTTGTGTATAAACATTGATATTGTAGTGATTCGGAATAGGTGTTATAATAATAAACGATGTGCCGATGAAAAATTTGTTTTATTATGTAGGAAATATTAATAAAGTTGGCTTTTGAATCGGAATAGGCAGGGTTGGCTTTGTTTTTTAGTCGAAGTTTTTGTTTTAGACTGGGTGGTGAAAAGTTGAAAGAAAAGAGCTCAGCATTCTTACTGATGTGTCTACTGGTGTGTTTGTGGGGGCTTGATTATGTCGTTGCCAAAGAAGCTCTGACGGTGCTAGAGCCTATGAATCTTCTGTTTTTAAAATACTGTATAGGAGCGTTGCTGGTACTGGCCATAAAGCTTAAACAGGACAGAAAGACGATAGTTCGCGTCAAGGACATACCATTTTTTATAATTTGTTCACTGACGGGAGAGATACTTTATTATTTTTGTGAATATACGGCGATGGATTATCTGCCTGTATCACTTATCACGATAATATTATCATTTGTTCCGGCGGTGTCAATGATAGTAGAGAGAATTGTTTTTAAAAGAAAATTCACAGTAAAGATGCTGCTTGGAATAATCATATGTATTGCAGGGGTTGCCATAATAATAGGCGCTGATTTCAGAACTTTGTTTCAGGGAAGGATGATAGGATATCTTCTTGCCTTTGGAGCTGTAATTTCATGGAATATTTATAATTTTATAACGTCATCGTTATCAAAAAATTATTCCAGCCCCAGCATGGCCTTTAATCAGCTTTTATGTACGATTCTGATTATAGGTCCGTATGCCATACATACGATGCCGCCCATTGATTCATTTTCAAAAGGCGTAATAGGCGGAATAATATATCTCGGTTTAGTAAACGCAGGTCTTGGATTTACTATTGTTGTAAGAGGGCTGAAGGTACTTGGGCCAACTATATCGGCTATGTTTTCAAATTTTCTTCCTGTTACAGCGACTTTTTTCGGCTGGTTGTTCTTGGGGGAATCCATCGGGATAATGCAGTTTATAGGCGGGATTATAGTTGTAGCGTCATCTTGTATAGTTATCAAAGAGAAAGGTAAGATGGAGGAACAGTTAGATGATAGAGAAGCTGAACCTGACGATGTTGACTGATTTTTATGAAATAACCATGGCCAATGGCTATTTTTGCAGTGATATGGCTGATGACATAGCGTATTTCGATATGTTTTTCAGAAGAATACCCGATGAGGGCGGCTATGCTATAATGGCAGGGTTGGAGCAGCTTATTGAGTATTTAAAAGGATTGGAATTTACAGATGAAGATATAGAATTTCTGAAAGGAAAGAATATTTTTGATGAAAAATTTCTTAACTACCTCAGAGATTTTAAGTTTACATGTGACGTGTGGGCGGTACCTGAAGGAACGCCGATTTTTCCCGGTGAGCCTATAATAACTGTAAGGGGACCTGTGATGCAGGCTCAGTTTATAGAGACAATGATGCTTTTGATAATAAATCATCAGAGTCTCATAGCTACAAAGGCAAGCCGTATTGTAAGAGCAGCGTCGGGGAGACCTGTGATGGAGTTCGGAACAAGAAGAGCTCACGGAGCCTCGGCAGCAGTATATGGAGCTCGGGCGGCATATATCGGCGGCTGTGCAGGAACAGCATGTACCATATCTGACAGAGATCACGGAATACCGGCTATGGGAACTATGGCTCATAGCTGGGTACAGATGTATGATGATGAATATGAGGCATTTAAAAAGTATGCGGAGATATATCCCACGAATTGTACGCTGCTGGTAGATACTTATAATGTGCTTAAGTCAGGAGTTCCTGCCGCCATAAAAGTTTTTAAGGAAGTAAAGCCTGAGAAGATGGGAATAAGGATAGACAGCGGAGACATAACTTATCTTACAAAAAAAGCAAGGAAAATGTTAGATGAGGCAGGACTGAAAGAATGTTCAATAGTGGTTTCAAATTCTTTGGATGAATACCTTATAAGAGATATTATATCAGAGGGTGCATGTGTTGATTCATTTGGAGTAGGAGAGCGTCTTATTACAGCAGGTTCAGAGCCGGTTTTCGGCGGAGTGTATAAGCTGTCTGCTCTTGAGAAGAACGGGAAGATGATACCTAAGATAAAGAAAAGCGAAAATGTCGAAAAAATAACCAATCCGGGTTTTAAAAGCGTTTTCCGTATCTTTGACAAAGACAGCAGCAGAGCTTTGGCAGATATAATCGTTTTAGACGGAGAAACTATTCCCGAAGGTGAGGAGTATGAAATCTTCGACCCTGAAGCTGTATGGAAGAGAAAGAAAATAAAAAACTTCTATGTCAGGAATTTGAGAGAGCAGATCTTTGAGGGAGGAAAATGTGTGTATAAATGTCCTTCTATTGACGAAATTCGAGATTACTGTACACAACAGCTGGATGCTATGTGGGATGAGATGAAGCGTTTTGAGAATCCACAGACTTATTATGTAGATCTTTCTTACAACCTATGGAAATTAAAACACGATATGATAGAAGATCTGTAAACAGAAAACATCTATAAACTTTGATTCAAGCGTAAATATGAATTGATCCGGGAGTCCGTCAGGCAGACGGCGCTCCCGGTTTTTTGATGATCTTAAAAAATATTCCCTGAATCAAATCTTTGCCAAATCCTAACTTTCGCTGTGTTATAATGTCCGTGCCGGAGGAAGATATGAAAAAAATAAAAGATCAAATAAAAGACTTTTTTATAATGATGATAGTTTTAGCATTATCATTCGGCTTGATTATTTGTATTCAGAGATTCTTTATAACAGAGGTGATCGCCCCGATCATTTTTGTATTAGCAGTATTTATTGTAGCATTGACTACTAAGGGATATATATGGGGGATCGTGACTGCTTGTCTGAGCGTAGTAGCTGTAAATTTCGCTTTTACATTTCCTTATTTCAAATTCAGTGTTTCTATCTCGGAGAATATTTTTTCCGGGATAGTTATGCTTTTTGTTGCAGCTATGACCAGCACCCTGACTACAAAAATAAAAAAACAGGAACGGCTGCGAAGAGAAGCAGAGAAAGAGAAGGTAAGAGCAGATTTGCTGAGGGCTGTATCTCATGATATACGTACACCGCTTACTACTATTTACGGATCAAGTTCCACTGTAATGGAGAACTACGATATGCTTTCAAAAGAGCAGCAGATGAAATTGCTGGCAGGAATAAAGGAAGAGGCAGAGTGGCTTATCCGTATGGTGGAAAATCTTTTGTCCGTTACACGTATAGATGGCGGTAATGTTTCAGTAATAAAAACTCCTACTGTTCTGGAAGAGCTTATAGATTCGGTGTTGATGAAATTTAAAAAACGATATCATGGACAGAATATAGATGTAAAGATGCCGGATAGTTTTATAAGTATTCCTATGGATGCCATACTTATAGAGCAGGTGTTGCTGAATTTTTTGGAGAATGCTGTGCTTCATGCAGAGGGAATGACAAAGGTATCTATGGAAGTGTTTATAGATGGAAACAATGCTCTGTTTGAGATCTCTGATAATGGCTGTGGGATACCCGAGGATAAAGTTGAGGCTATGTTTGCAGGTTACGGCGGATCCGGCGAGTTTGTAGCTGATGGAAGCAAACAGAGTTTAGGTATTGGACTTTCGGTATGTGCTGCGATAATAAAGGCCCATGATGGAGAGCTTAGAGTAAAAAGCAGTGAATATGGGACAGTCATAGGATTTTCTCTCAAAATGGAGGATACATAATGGGTAATAATAAGTATAAAATATTGATCGTAGAAGATGAAGTCAATATTCGCAGCTTTGTGGAAGCTATATTAGAGACAAACAGATATCAGGTAATAACTGCTGAGACATGTGAAGAGGGAATAATAATGTTTTCTTCTCATAATCCTGATCTTGTTATTCTTGATTTGGGCCTTCCCGATAAAGATGGCTTGGAATTTATAAAGGAAATACGGGCAGGATTTATAACTCCTATCATAGTATTGTCTGCGAGGATGGCCGAGCGCGATAAAGTTGTGGCTCTGGATATGGGAGCCAATGATTATATATCCAAGCCATTCGGTACTGAAGAACTTATGGCGAGAGTCAGGGCTACTCTCAGAAACAGTCGATATAATGTGGCTGCCGGAATATCTCCTGCAGGCAAGTTCAAGGCAAACGGCCTCAGTATAGATTACGATCGCAGGGAAATAACTGTAGACGGGAAAAAAGTCAGCCTTACACAGACAGAATATAATATTGTTGCATTTCTTTCGGAGCATTCCGGTAAAGTCATGACATATGCTTCTATCATACGTGCTATATGGGGTACGGAAGATCGTGGAAGTATAAAAAAATTACAGGTGAATATGGCTAATATCCGAAAGAAATTCGGCAGCAAACCTGGCAGCAATCATTATATTTTAAATGAACTGGGAGTAGGATACCGTATGATCGACGGTGAGTGAGCGTAAAGCGAAGCTAGTGATTTTAATTGCAATATGGAAGGATAATATGTTTAAGTTAATAAAAAAACAGTCTACAGGCAGACTCATCGCTATGGGATTTGCTCTGACGATTTTACTGGGTTCAATTCTGCTTATATTGCCGTGCAGCGTTAAAGAGGGGGTTACTCTTCATTATATAGATGCACTTTATACATCTACGAGCGCCGTTTGTGTAACAGGGCTTATAGCTGTTGATGCAGGAGATACATTCACATCTTTGGGACAATTTTTTCTTGGATTTCTCATTCAGGTGGGAGGACTGGGCGTCACTGCCGTGGGAGCTGGTGTTATAGTAGCTATAGGTAAGAAAGTGAATTTCAGAGGAAGAAATATTATCGGGGAGGCGATGAATATTAACTCCCGTAAAGGTATGGTCAAATTCGTAAAAAGTATATTTTTTACGACTCTGGTTTTTGAATTATTGGGAGCTGTATTCAGTTTCACTGTTTTTATTCAGGATTACCCTCCTCTCAAAGCTGTAGGAGTCAGTTTGTTTCATTCGGTAGCGGCTTTTAACAATTCCGGCTTTGATATCTTGGGAGGTATGAAAAACCTGATTCCGTATCAGCATAATGTAGTGCTTAATATTGTTACATGTGTGTTGATATTCTTCGGAGGTATAGGATTTCTTGTAATAAAAGAGATTTTATCCAAACGTCTACACTGGAAAAAATTTTCAATGCATACCAAAGTGGTGCTTTCTGTAAGCATAGTGTTGATTATAGCTGGAACATTGCTGATAAAACTTACAGAAGATGTAACATGGATGGGAAGTTTTTTTCATAGTGTTTCGTCCAGAACAGCAGGATTCTCCACATATCAGTTAGGTGAATTTTCTGATGCGGGGCTTCTGGTATTGACAGTATTGATGTTTATAGGAGCATCTCCGGGATCAACAGGAGGCGGCATAAAGACAAGTACGTTTTTCGTATTGCTTCAGGGGATCAAATCATCTGCTACCAATAAGATGGAAGAAGCGTTTCATTATGCTGTTCCGGCTAATGCTTTTCATAAGGCTGCAGTAATAACCCTGATAGCATTGGGAGTGATACTTTCCGGAACATATATAATGATTATAATGGAGCCTGATGTTTCAACGATGGATGCGTTGTTTGAGGTGACAAGCGCATTTGGTACTGTGGGCCTGTCTACAGGAATAACATCGGGGTTGAGCGTAGGAAGCAAACTTCTTTCAATCATTGTTATGTATATAGGAAGACTTGGCCCCTTGACAATTGCTTCATTATGGTATTTTATAAAAGGTGAGAGAACTCGTTATCCTGAAGGAAATATTTCCATTGGTTAATATAGGAGGAAAAAATGTTTGGCAGATACAGAAGTGAAAAAATTTCGTACGGAATAGTAGGTCTGGGGCGTTTCGGATATGCTTTGGCAAAAGAAATGGCCGGACTGGAAGCAGATTTGCTGATTCTGGATAAGAATGAAGAGAAGGTAAGGGAAATAAGAGAATATACGGAAAATGCGTTGGTTATAAAGAATCTTGATAAGGGTTCTCTTTTGGAAACAGGCATTCAGAATTGTGACGTGGCCATCGTCTGTATAGGTGAGCAGATGGATATATCTATATTGACTACGCTGAATCTTGTGAGTCTTGGCATACCGGAAGTTATTGCCAGAGCTACAAGTACAGAGCATGGGCAGATTCTGGAAAAGCTCGGTGCGAAAGTAGTTTATCCGGAGCATGATATGGCAGCCAGACTTGCACATAAATTAGAAGATGCTGATATGCCGGAGTTTGCGGAGCTGGATGAACATATAAATATATCAAAATTAACCATTTCATATGATATGGAAGATGAATCCATAGCTGAAGTGAATTTACGAGGAAAGTTCGGAGTTAATATAATCGCTATAGAGAATGAAGAAGAAGTATTTTATGATATAGATCCGGATTATGTATTCAAAGAAGATGATGTCATTTATGTGATAGGAGATAAGGAGAACCTCAACGAACTTACAGAATGGATAGATGATGATTGATTAAAAAATTCCGGGTATACATCAATACCCGGAGTTTTTTATTTATTTTTTGTTTGAGGCATTCAGTACATTCTTTATCTTATGCTGTACCATTCCTTTGATTGCATCTCTGGCAGGTCCGAGATATTTTCTCGGGTCAAAATCTTCGGGATGTTCTGCAAAATGTTTTCTTATTTCGGCAGTCATAGCAAGCCTGAGATCAGTATCTATATTTACTTTACAGATTCCGTATTTAGTAGCGGTTTTTATCATATCTTCGGGAACTCCCTGCGCTCCAGGGATATTTCCTCCGTATTCGTTGCATTTTGAAACAAATTCGGGAAGTACTGTAGATGCTCCATGAAGAACAAGAGGCGTATCAGGGATCAGCTTATGAATCTCTTTGAGTCTTTCAAAATCAAGATATGGTTCACCTTTAAATTTATATGCTCCATGGCTCGTTCCTATAGCTATCGCCAATGAGTCGACGCCTGTTTTTTCGACAAATTCAGCGGCCTCTTCGGGAACTGTAAAAGTAGCGTTTCTCGCTGATACTTTTACGTCGTCTTCGACTCCGGCCAGTTTGCCGAGCTCAGCTTCCACTGAAACTCCTTTGCTGTGAGCATACTCCACTACCTGTTTTGTAAGTTTGATGTTTTCCTCAAAAGGATGCTTTGATCCGTCTATCATTACAGAAGTAAACCCATCGTCTACACATTTCTTACAGATATCAAAATCAGCACCGTGATCCAGATGAAGCACGATGTCAAGTCCGGTATCTATGATAGCCGCTTCCACCAACTTCACAAGGTATGTGGGATTGGCGTATTTTCTCGCGCCTGCGGAAACCTGCAGAATAAGAGGAGCACTTTCTTCCTGGGCAGCTTCTACGATACCCTGAATGATTTCCATGTTGTTGACATTAAAAGCGCCTACGGCATAATCCTCTGTAAGTGCCTTTTTGAACATCTCTTTTGTAGTTACTAGAGCCATGATTACCTCCTTTAATCGGTTATAATATCTAAAATCTCTTCTTGTAAAGAGCTTACTGGTATTTGGAATGTTCCGACTTTCAGAGAAGAGGCTTTATCGGAACTTGTAATATATTCCTCAAAGTCTGCAGCTGCCGCAATAAGACCTGCTTCTTCAAGTTTTTGAGATACTGTAGCGGCAGTATCCGAGTCTTCTATGGTGACTGATATTGTTTCGGTTTCAGAAGTTGATTCAGTCGTTTTTTCCGTTTGTGTTGCGGCTGCTTCACGTGCCAGCTTTTCAGGATAATCCATAATAGCCCCTATTCTGGTATATATTATGAAAGCAGCTACAGCCAGTATTATCAATACAATGATTATATCGTTTTTATTATAAAAAAAGTCTTTAATCTTTCTCATATTAATACTCCTTTTGATGATATTCATCACATACATACTTACTTTAACATATTTCGTGTATTTTCTCAAATCCAAAAGGAGGCTTTTTCATGAAAATTTCTTCACAGATGAAAATTTCTTTACAAAAAATTGTATTTGCATAGGCACTTGTTGTATAATCATAGACATGGTGAAATTAATAATAAGTGAAAATGAGGCAGGTCAGAGACTTGACAGGTTTTTGAGGAAGTATTTGAGAAAAGCTTCTCTGGGCTCTATATATAAAATGATCAGAAAAGATGTGAAGCTTAACGGAAAACGTGTCCGTGAAGATACGATGCTTTGTTCGGGTGATGAACTCAGTCTTTATATGAAAGAAGAAAGAGTGAAGATACTTACAGCTCCCGATAAAAAAAAGACTGCCAGAAAACAGTTTAAAATTATATATGAAGACAATAATATATTGATAGTCGATAAACCTTGGGGACTTCTCACTCATGGTGACTCTCATGAGAAAAAAAATACCTTGGCCAATCAGGTATGCGGTTATCTTCAGGAATGCGGCGAATACGATCCGGCACATGAAAGAACGTTTACGCCGTCTCCTGTAAACAGGCTTGACAGAAATACTACGGGGCTGGTGATATTCGGAAAGAATTCGGAAGCGCTGAGAAAGCTGACTGCGGTGATACGTCGCAGAGACGGTATTGAAAAATACTATATGACGATAGTGTGCGGATGTTTGAAGCAGCCTATAGTGCTGGAGGACAGACTTGTTAAGGATCAGGGCAGAAATATTTCACAGATTGCAAACGGGAATAGGGGAAAGGATGCTGTTACCTATGTTGCTCCTGTTGTATCATGTAAAGAATTTTCTCTTGCCGAGGTAAGAATATTGACAGGAAGGACCCATCAGATAAGAACCCATCTTTCACATGCAGGATTTCCTCTTGCAGGAGATGCTAAATATGGAGACAGAAATGTAAACGCAAAACTTAAAAAACACGGTATAACAACGCAGCTGCTGCATGCCTGTAAACTGAAGTTTGCAGATTCGGCAGACGTAATAAAGGAACTTCGGGGCAAAACTGTAGAAGCACCTATGCCTGCTGAATTTCTCAGGGTCAAAGAGCTTCTGATATCCGAAAAGTAATAGAAAGGGTTAATTATGAACAGATCGACAAATGAGCAGAAGTATGCGAGAAGGAGAAAGTCACCTTATATGGTGGCTGTAGCTTTAGCTATAGTTATGTTTATGGTGGTGGCTCCGGAGGTGAACGAAGGAGATGCTATGTCCCCTACGATAAATGACGGACAGCTTCTTGTGGTAAGCAAAACATCTTATTCAGCAAAACGGGGCATTCCTGACAGAGATAAACTGGTAATTCTTGAAAAAAACGCAAAAAATGCACAGAACGTCTCCAAAGATAATATAATAGCTCGTGTAGCGGGGCTTCCGGGAGAAACTGTTGAAATAAAAGACGGAAAAATATATATAGACGGAGATGAATATGTTACTGAAAACGGCATAAAGGGTTCTGACGGAGATCTTAAGGTAAAGTTAACGAAAGATGAAGTTTTCCTTCTCTGTGACAATAGAGATAAATACATAGACAGCAGAAATGAAAAACTGGGACCGGTGGACATGAAAGACATTAAAGGCAATGTTCTTTTCTGTATATGGCCATTTTCCAGATTCGGAGGCATTGATTAAATGAAGGAATTTATAAAGGATATAGCAATAGCTTTAGTAATAGTGATCGCCATAACGCTGATAATAAAGCCTACGATAGTCAAGGAAAGTTCTATGGAGCCTACTCTTTATGAAAATAACTATTTATTTGTTAATAAGCTTGCCTATCTTACAAAAGATCATCCCGATTATGGGGATATTATAATCTTCAAGTCTGATATAGATAAAGATGACGGAAGCGGCAAGAAGATATTGATAAAACGTGTCATTGCAGTTGAGAATGATGTTGTTACCGTTTCTGAAGGAAATGTGTACAGAAACGGTATAAAACTTGATGAAAGTTATACCCTTGAGGGATTTACGTCAGGCGATATAAAGGACTATGCCGTACCGGAGAATGAAGTCTTTGTTATGGGAGATAATAGAGGTGTGAGTCTGGACAGCAGATCAGGCGAAGTGGGGACTATAAGCGAAGATTCGATAATAGGAAAAGCATTTTTCAGGCTGTATCCGTTTAGTGAAATAGGATTATTGAAATAGTAATAAAAGTAGAGTACATATTTTCGGCGGGGAGGTTTTTTATGCTTAAAAAAATGTTACTTTACTTATTATCAGCCGGTATAGGTATATTGTCAGCTGTTGTTCTTTCTGGGGTATTTACTGTCACTACCGTGATGGGAAGCGGTATGGAGCCGACAATAGATGATGGAAGCAAGGTTCTCATAAATAAAATAGCATATGGGGCTGACAAAAACAAGAATCCTGAAGTGGGCGATGTAGTGGCTTTTGGAAGTGATGTATATGGAGAAGAAGGCGAAGGTGCAATTCTTGTAAGAAGAGTAGCCGGAAGCAGCGGAGATGTGGTGGAAATAAAAGATAATATTTTTTATTTGAATGGAAAGCCATATGAGAAATATATGGCGGAAGCCGTGCATATGGATCCTATTGACGAAATTAAACTTGGCGACAATGAAATCTTTGTGCTGAGTGATAACAGAAAATCTTCTATGGACAGCAGAAATGAAGCTATAGGAGTCATAGACAGCAGGGACTGTATAGGCAGGATCTGCTTTAAATAAAAAGACGGGAAGAGATGATTGCTTTCTCCGGTCGGATTTATGAAAGGAAGAGTATATCTGATGAAGGTTGTGGCCAATAATAAAAAGGCAAGACATGATTATTTTATAGAAGAAACATATGAAGCTGGGATAACTCTTACAGGAACTGAGATAAAATCTGTCAGACAGGGAAAAGTCAGTATAAAAGAGAGTTATGCCAAAATAGAAAATGAGGAGCTTATTCTTTATGGTATGAATATAAGTCCTTATGAGCATGGCAACAGATTTAATGCTGAGCCGCTCCGTCCGAGAAAACTTCTTCTGCACAAACGTGAAATAAGGAAACTAATAGGGTATACTACATTAAAAGGCTTGACTTTAGTGCCGCTTAAGATGTACATTAATGGTAGGGGTTTGGCAAAGGTTGAAATTGCAGTAGCCCGAGGAAAGAAGGAATATGATAAAAGACATGATATTGCTAAAAGGGACGCTGACAGAAGGATGCAGCAGGCCATGAGAAGGTAAGGAGGCTATATTATGCAAAGTTTCTTAAGTAAAATGGGAAAGACAGCAAGTTCTGCTGTAAGCAAAGCAGGAAATAAAGCCGGTGAACTGATTGAGATAACTAAACTGAAGAGCCGGATCAGTTCGGAAAAACAGGCGATAGTATCTGCAAAGCAGGAAATCGGTGAATATTGTTATGATCTCTTTAAATCTGAAAATATGAAAGACAAGAATATAAAAGAATATTGTGAGAAGATCAAAGCATGTGAGGATAATATAGAACAGCTGGAACAGGAGATACAGGCTGCTAGAGAAGAATATAAGGCAGAGTCTAAAGAAGAGGAAGATACTGCGGTTGAGTAACCATAACCGATAGTTTCATACATGGGGATGTTTTTGGTTTCGACGGGGGTGTGGAAGCCGGATAAGCGAGCCGTAGTCGCCAAGTCTACGTTAAAAGTGGCCGTTTAAATACAAACGCTAAAAAGAATAATAATTTCGCACCTATGGCTATGGCTGCGTAGTCAGTCATAAGCTGTGCGTGTCAGCTTCGGTTTACCTGTAGGCCGGATGTCTGGCATCGATTATACAGGAAAACCTTGCGAGAGTTCCCGGTATCGTAAGGGAATAACGGGATAGCTGATCGTAAAGCCTGCTTTTGGGCGATGCGAGAAGTGAAATAATAAAACAAAAGCTTCGCTCGGAGAAAATCCGGTGGAAATGCTTTCGGACACGGGTTCGACTCCCGTCATCTCCACCATACACATAAAACCCGCCTGTTAAGGCGGGTTTTATTATATCTTAAGATAAATTACAGTTTCAAAATGAGGCTTATAAGGAGTAAATATCAAAGATATGATAAAGAATCATTATAGAAGTTTATGTGGAGAAATGTATGATATTTTTGCATAAAGATGCACCGCCGGATGAATTGAAATTTTATCTTTCATATACGTAAAAAGGAATGTCTGTTTTGGAACCTTTGTGTGGCAGCGGCAGGTTTATGCTTCATTTTATGGAAAGAGGTATCGATATTTACTGATATGGATATATGCTGTTTATTTGATCAATATTATAACTTTAAATTCTGCATCTGTATATGAAATATCTATAGTTCCGCCGTAACGTGAAACAATGCTCTGTATAGAAGAAAGTCCGATTCCGTGGTGTTTGGAATTATTCTTATCTGTAAGAAAACGGCCTTTCTGCTGGTGAATGGGATTTACTTTAGTATTTATGATTTCATAGCTGAAATATCCGCTATCTGAGCACCTCGCTTTTAGGGAAATACGTCTTTTGGTTTTATCCGGAATTTTTCGTATTGCCTCGATAGCGTTGTCCAGCGTATTGGTAAAAATAGAGCAAAGGCTTATGTTGTCTATTATTACGCTGTCAATACTGATGTTGAAAAATATGTCGGTTTTGAGTTCTGAAAGCTGATTGTATTTTATGTTTAGTACGGCGTTTACGACTTTGTTTTTGCAGAATCTTCGGTTTGGAGCCTCAAGGCTTACGGATAAAGTTTCAAAATATTCCAGGGCTTCTTTGTTGTTTTTATTTTTAAGCAGCAGACCGATTATTGTCAAATGATTGTTCATATCGTGACGGAGTTCACGGATCTTTGTTTGATTTTTTTCTAAGATTTCATAATAATTTTTTTGGAGTTTGAGATTCTTTTTTTCCATATCAGCATAAATCCCGTCAGCAAGATTAGATGCGAGACGAATGCTGCAGGAACTTGTTATTATACATGCAATAACACATGGCCATACTTTATATGTTTCACTAGGTGTAAAATATACGCAGGTGAAAATACCTGCAAAAGGTGCGAGACATATGATGATCATAATGGTCCATGTTCTGTTGTCTAGAAGTTCTTTCATTTTTATCAGGGATTTTTTTGAATAATAATAAAAAACGTACCAGAAAAGAACGACAAACAAGTATGTATTCACGGAAAAGATAAGATTTTCTATAGTATCTGTCTCAGTATAGTGACGAAAGAAAAAGAAGCTTCCTATTGCATTGTGAAGAAAGTTCAGACCTGTTGCTATAGGAAACAGAATTACCGCCATAGCCAGCTTGATCAGAGGTTTTCCTTTGAATAAGAGAAAATTTATCAGAAGGAACAATATGGCCACTATTGTGATATTTACAGGGTCACCTGCTAAAATAGCGAATGTGGAAACTATGGACAGACCACCCCAGATAATAAAAAAGAAAATTTTAGGTTTTTTTCTTTCCAGACAGCAGGAAATAATTTTATAAAAAATGTATCCTACGATGAATTGAAGGATGTTCGAAAATACTGTTAAGATTGTTATCATTAATTCCCGTTCCTCATATTCTGTTCTATTGCAGCATCATTTTAGCAAAAGCCATAGCCAGTTCATGTCTGTAGGTGCGGCTGACAGGAAGCTTCTCATCATGGCATATGCAGTAGTTTGAACCGATTTCTGATACATAGTTGAGATTTATCAGATATCGATTGTGAATCCTCTGATAACACGGAGGCATCTTTGTTTCCACGTCATTCAGTTTTCCGTAAAAGATATCAGTGCCTTCCGTACTTACAGCAAATATATTGCGTTTGTCACTTTTAAAGTAAGTTACCTTTTGTGTGTTGATACATAAAATACCGGATCTTTGTTGGATTACTAGAGAATGTTCTTTTCGGATATCCAGTTCAGAAATCGCCCTGTCAAGAACTTCTTTGATTTTAGTTTCACGATAAGGTTTTAAGATATAGTGAAATGCCTGCACTTCATAACCCTGAAAAACAAAATCCGGATAAGCCGTAACAAATATAATAAGCATTTTTTTTCCTGATTTTCTCAGTTGGCGCGCAGTTTCCATGCCATCTACAGATCCCATTTTAATATCAAGGAAAAGCAGATGGATATCTTTTTTATTTTTATATTCCAGAAGTTCCTCGCCTGATGTGAATTCAGTTATATGATAATTGATACCGGTAAGATCCATATGTATTTCGATTAAATGCCGAAAATCTTTAAGAAGTTTTTTATCGTCATCACAAATTGCAATATTCATAGTTATCTCCAAAATATTTCGCAATAGATTAACATATTTTTTTATCTATTGTCAAACTTGAGAGTCAAACTTTACAGTAAAGATACCAAACTTGTCATTTTGTTTGCTGTTACTTTCTATCCGGCTTTACTAAAATTAATGCGGACAAAAATAGTAAAAGAGAGTGAGGGCGAATAATGTTACAAGTAGAAAACCTGAATAAAAGCTATAAAAACGGATTTAACATTTATCCGGTTTTAACGGATGTATCTTTAAAGGTAAACCAAGGAGAATTTGTTGCGGTAATGGGACCTTCAGGCAGTGGCAAGACTACACTGCTCAACTGTATTTCCTGCTTTATTCCTTATGATAGCGGTACGATTAGATTAGGAGGGAGGGTAATTTCTGATTTGAGTGAGAAAGGACTATCTAAAGTTAGAAATGAAAAGCTGGGATTTATTTTTCAGGATTTTATGCTCCTTGATGGGCTTACGGTAAAGGAAAATGTCTGCCTTCCTCAGATCATCGCCAAAAAGCCTATCGTAGAGATGGAGGAAAAAGCCAGCATGCTTTGCAGTTTGTTTGGTATTAGTCAGATTATGGAAAAGTATCCGGCGGAAATATCGGGCGGCGAAAAGCAGCGTACGGCAGTGGCAAGATCTCTGATGAACGATCCTTACGTTATCTTGGCTGATGAACCCACAGGGAATCTTGATAGCAAGTCATGCAAAGCAGTTATTGATGCTTTTTTACAGGCAAAGAATCAGGCTGGAGCTACGATTTTTATGGTGACACATGATAGTTACGCAGCATCATTTTGCGACCGGGTTATTGTACTGAAAGATGGCTGCATTCATCAGGAGCTTACAAGAGCGTCAACAAGACGCGCATTTATGGATGAACTTCTTAACACTCTCAGGATTTTAGGAGGTGACATCGATGACAATGAATAAGCTTTGTGGAAAACTGAGAAAAAATGACAGAGGTCAATATCTGCTTCTGGGATTCTGCAGTTTTTTGTCGGTACTTTTGATAACATCTTTTGCTTTGATGTATTTTGGGCCGACAGTACAGAATTTTTTGCCGGAAGGAGGAGATACCCGTAAAATGGCAGCATTATTGTTTGTTGTTACAGCGATTGGCTGCTTTATTTTCACTATTTATGCATCAAATTTGTTTTTTCGATATAAAGCCAGAGAATATGGTATTTTTATGGCGTTAGGTTTTTCCAAAAAATCTCTTGAAAAGCTGCTGTTTCGTGAGCTTTCTCTAATTACCGCAGCATCTTCATTGCTTGGACTGATTTGCGCTATACCGGTTTCATATTTTATCTGGAAAGTATTTGAATTGTTTATTATTTCTACTGAGCAAATGAGTTATCATTTTGGATCATTAGGTTTTGTTCCCGGGATTATTTTCAGTATAGTATTGGTATTGATGTTGGGAGCTGTGGGAAAACGGTTTATCAGAAAGTCAAGTATTATGGATATCCTCAGGACTCAGCATAAATCAGAAATGGTGAAGGAAATAAAACCGTGGATATTTCCGACAGGCATAGTTTTTATTGTTGTCGGTATAATTCTCGGTACAGGATTGCCGCAATTTTCTGCAAGAGTATTTGGTTTTCATTTGCCCGGTATCGTCAATCTCATATATTTATTATCGGTTGCAGGGATTTATATGGTGCTTCTCAGTATAGTAAGTCAGAGCCGTTTGAAAAAGAATAAAGAAAAGTATTATAAGAATCTTGTTTCTGTAAGTTTAATGCGATTTACTGCAAAGGCAGCAACCAGGAATATGTGTGTTATTGTACTGTTAATTTTCGTATGCTGTTTCTCAGCTTTTTATGGGATGCAGTATTCCTTGGCTCCTGATATAGCCAAGGATGAGGGTGGAAAAGCTTTTTCCTTGCATAGTCCTGTGTTGGAAAAACAGATAACCAAAAAGGATATTTATGAAACTGCCGCAGAATATGATATGGATATAACCGAATTTGCAGAAAGTGATGCTGCAAATCTTGTTATTTCATATCATTCAGTAGATCTTACAGATGATGATCGTTATGTAGAAAAATATGATAAAGATAAAAAGAGCGCACTGTTTATATCTGCATCCGATTTTAAGAAGGTTTCAGGGCAAGATGTTAAGATAAGATCAGGTACTTATAAGACAGTTGTTCCGGTAGATTTTAAAGAGAATTTTTTTGATAAAACCGATGGGTTGGATAAGATCAAAAATCCCGATTCTCGAAAGTTCATGGATGTAAAATTTGATGGTACACTGGAATTCAGCTCATTTTATTCTATGAGTACTCCGTTTGCCTATGTTTTAGATGATGCTGACTATGAAAAAATAACGGAAAACCTTTCTGATATTTATAGAGAAAATTTAGTATTTTTTAATGTGGCAGATGTAAATAATTCCTATGATTTTGCAAAAGATTTGCTGGAGCAATATGTAGTGAATTGTACAGAACTATCAAATCATCTGGGTTACTGGGATTTATGGGAAGAGAAGCAGGCGCAGGCTGTTGGTGAGGAATACGGATACAGCGGTACTATTGATATGACTACAGAAAACGATTTGCTTCTTTCGGACTGGAAATATGCGCCGGGGTTTAATATTATATTAATCCAGGATCAGATGCAGCTTATCAGTGTTTATGTAATGCTTTGTCTATATATTTTTATTATTTCACTTGCAGCAATTTCTGTTATGACTTACGTCAGGAGTATTTCTGTTGCTGCAGATAATTACGAATTGTTTGCCAGCTTGGAAAGGCTGGGAGCTGACAGGCAGTATCGAAGAAAGATATTGAAAAATCAATTGTCGAAGATATTTCAGTATCCTGCGGCAATAGGTTGCGGTATAGGATTCATATTTTCATTTGCTATGGATTTTTTTAATGACGGAAGAATAGCAGAAACCGAAGTGATTGCGTTGATTGTTTTGGGCGGAATCATATTGATGATCGCGGCAGTCCTCTTTGCAGTATATAAATATTCGATAAAAAAGGCTATGACAAAAATTTTACTGTGACATACTGTTTTGTGAATACTTTAATTGCTACTAATATTATGAAAATAAAGCAATATTCAGTAAAATTACAAAAGGACGTTCTATAAAAGTCAGAAAGATGACAATAATATCATGTTCATTGAGAAGACAGAATGATACAATGACTCTACAAAGTAGCGGAAAATTCAAAAAAATCTGCGAAAAGGGGTGAAATGGATTACAGATAGTAAGGTAAATTTCATTTAGGGAGGAAGTATCATGAAAGTTAATTATGAAGGCGGTCAGGTGCTGACTGATGTAGTACCTGGCTTGAAAAAAACTCGATTCTCTTTTAGCGCGGTGCTGTTCTTTATTTTCTGTTCAGTCAGCGGAGGAGCTTTTGGGATCGAGTCCATCATTCCGGCTTCAGGACCGGGGCTGACCCTTGTTCTTCTTGTGGTTATACCACTTATGTGGGCGCTGCCGATGGGGCTTTATGTATCTGAGCTTACGAATCTGGCACCTGTAGATTCGGGTCCTTATGTATGGGTGAAGATGGCATTTGGTGAATTCTGGGGCTTTGTCTTCGGATTGTGGATGGCCGTGGCATGGTATTTGACGGGTGCGTCTTATATTGTTCTCGCAACGGATTACATAGGCATGTATATAGATATGAGTCCTATGGTAACACTTGCGGTAAAAGTTGCTATTATTCTTGTATTTACAGTAGTAAACCTGCTTGGTCTCCAGGAAGTAAATGTGGTTAATACAATATTTACATTTATAATTCTTGCGGCATTCCTTGCTGTAGCCATTGTCGGTCTGGCTCATTGGGAGAATAATCCGTTTGATCCATTCATGAATGTTGAAGCTGGAGCATTTTCCAGTCTTGGAGTAGGTATCGCCATAGGTGTGTGGATGTTCTGCGGTTATACGGCAATAGCAAATCTCGGCGGAGAGATTGAAAATCCTCAGATTATTCCTAAGGGAATGAAATGGTGTATTGTTTTGATGATGGTAGCTTATATTCTTCCTACCCTCGGAGGAATAGTATCTACAGGTCCGTGGAGCGAATGGGGTTCTACCATAGATTACTCGAGTGTCCTTTTCACACATGTTGGAAAATGGGCAGGAGTTGCCTTTATGATCACGGCGGTAATATCTCAGCTGGCTCTTCTCAATGCGACGACAGCTACGGCATCAAGGTCATTTATGATTCTGGGAAAAGATCATTTATGTCCTAAGTTTTTATCGACAGTTTCCAAGAATCGTAAAGTTCCCATTTGGCCGATCGTTATACTTGCAGTGCTTAACGTTATACTGGTAAATCTGGACTTTGAAATTCTGGTTATCATTCTCTCGCCGCTGCTCTTCGTATGTTATGCAGGATTTGCTGTTGCATTTCTGAAATTGAGGAAGCTGTATCCGGTGCAGAAGAGGGGGGATCTGTACTATGTCAAAGGCAGATTTTCTCCTTACTACATAGTAATATCAATGATGATCATCGGAATAGTGGGAATCCTGATGAACGGAACTGAATACTTCCTGCTTGGCTATGTTCTTATTCTGTTTGCTCTTCTTATGTACATTATCTGTAAGAAGATATACGGAGGTCTTTCTGTTGATAATCCTCTTCAGTACCCGAGAAATCCAAAAACAGGTTTAGGAAAAGGAGATACTATAAGGATAGGAAAGTTTTTCCTTATATTTGGTGTCTTAGCGCTTGGAGGATCACTGTTCCTCAGATGGTATGAGGGAGACTGGGGACATGATTATTACTTGGATCTGTATGGTTCGGGACTGATCAGTAACTGGGAACTGATGATAACTCTTCTTACATGGATAGGCGCAGGTATGCTTATATTGAGTTTGATTCTTCATATCGTTGGAAAGAAAGCTGACCCTATTCCTGATGATGAATAACAGGGTTTTAAAGTAAACAGATAAGCCTCCTGACTGTAAAGCAGCTTATTTAAAAGTCAGGAGGTTTTATCATGCAGGGAAGAATATTATTTCAATGTAAATAATTTGTGAATTCTGAAAATAATATATTGACACAGGGTTACATATCTCGTATAATTGCATTCAATTATATCTGAGAGAAAGGATTTGAGAAAAAGAAATGGACGACGCCGACGGCAGTGACGCTGAACGAAGTGACTTGTATGATGTTTTTAAATTGAATAAAATTTTGTGTACAGGCATAATCTGCGCTCTTTTTAAGAGTTGTCAGGCTATGCTTTTTTGCATTTCTTTTTTACTGATCTCCGTCTGAGGGCGGTCAGAATATAAAAAATTTATTTAAAGAAAGGGGTGGTCTATCCTATATGGATAATCACAGACAGATGCCTTGGCATTCGAAAAAAATTGAAGAGGTGTATGATCTTTTGCATACATCGGAAAAAGGACTGAGCGATGCTGAGGCGGCTGAAAGGCTAGAAAAAAATGGAAGAAATGAGTTGAGATCTAAGCCTCCAAAAGCTATTGTCAAAATGCTCAAGGAGCAGATTACTGATCCCATGGTTCTGATTTTAATTGGTGCGGCAGGCTTTTCCGCTATATTACAGGAATGGACAGAGGCAGCAGTTATTTTTGTGATCGTCATAATTAATGCGGTCATTGGGATCGTGCAGGAGAAAAAAGCGCAGTCATCTCTTGAAGCTTTACGGAAAATGAGCGCTCCTCAAGCGCGTGTTCTCAGGCAGGGAGAGGAAAGCATTATCCCAGCGGCGGAACTGGTGACAGGTGATGTGGTATTTTTAAGCGATGGTGATATGGTTCCTGCCGATATGCGCCTAATTGATTCTGCAAATTTGAAAGTGCAGGAGGCATCTCTTACGGGAGAGTCAGTGCCTTCAGAGAAGGAAGCGGATGAAATACTGCAAGAGAGTTGTCTGTTGGGAGATCGGAGCAATATGGTCTATACTTCAGCTATCATTACATATGGTAGGGCTGCAGGAGTGGTGGTTGCCACCGGTATGGATACGGAGGTGGGAAGTATTGCAGGCATGCTTGACAGTCAGGGAGAACTGGAGACGCCGCTTAAGAAGAAACTTAATGCAGTCGGTAAAACGCTCACTGTCGTAGGATTGATCGTATGCGTTCTGATCTTTGTTATTGGAGCACTTTATGATCGCCCGCTGATTCCGCAATTTCTTGTGGCTATTTCTTTGGCCATTTCCATTATTCCGGAGGGGTTGCCGGCGACGGCTACTATCGTTATGGCACTGGGTGTACAGCGTATGGCCAAAAGAAATGCTCTCATCCGCAAACTTCCCGCTGTGGAAACTTTGGGAAGTGCCACAGTGATCTGTTCTGATAAAACAGGAACGCTTACCTTGAATAAAATGACTGTTACTAATATAGCTGTAAATGGAGATTTTCAGACTGGGAAAACTACACCTGTCAGAGAGGCAGCAAAAAAACATCCGGGAGTATATAAAGAACTTGTTTACGGAGCAGCTCTTTGTAATGACGCCAGTCTTGATCCTGACAGACAGGGTGAGATCATCGGAGATCCGACAGAAGGTGCATTGATTTACATGGCTCAGGCTTTTGGCATTGATCATGAGTCTTTGGAAGCTGATTATCCCCGTGTCTTTGAACAGCCCTTTGATTCGGAACGAAAACGTATGACTACAGTTCACACAATAGGTGATAAAGTGACAGCTTATACGAAAGGTGCTGTAGATGAGATGCTTCCTTTGTGCACGCATATATTGACGGCTGAAGGTATACGTCCTATCACTGATGAAGATAAAAATAATATTTCAGAGCTTTGCCTTACAATGTCGGAAAATGCTATGCGTGTACTTGGGTTTGCCACGAAAAATCTTTCTTCCATACCTCTTGATGATAATGAAAACATAGAACATGATATGGTATTTATCGGAGCAACGGGTATGATAGATCCTCCGCGCAGTGAAGTGGCAGAATCTATAAAAAGTTGCCTTGAGGCTGGTATAAGAACAGTTATGATTACAGGTGATCACAAAACAACAGCTCTTGCCATTGCAAGAGAGTTAGGCATTTACAGAGAGGAAAGCACAGTTGTTTCCGGTGATGAACTGGATAACATGAATGACAGTGAGCTTGATGAAGCAGTTAAAACAGCTTCTGTTTTCGCTCGAGTGTCTCCGGCTGATAAGCTGAGAATCATTCAGAGTCTGAAACGAAATGGAGAAGTTGCTGCTATGACAGGAGATGGGGTCAATGATTCTCCGGCGCTGAAAGCTGCGGATATTGGTGTAGCTATGGGTATCACCGGTACGGATGTCGCTAAAGATGCTGCTGATATGATTTTGCTGGATGATAGTTTCAACACTATTGCATATGCCATTAAAGAAGGTCGAAGGGTATACAGAAATATTCAGAAGGTGATCCAGTTTCTTTTAGTGGGCAATATTGCTGAGATAATGACCTTATTTGTAGCTACCGTCTTCAATTGGAATGCTCCTCTTCAGGCTGTCCATATACTGTGGGTGAATCTTGCTACAGCAACACTTCCCGCGCTTGCGCTGGGAGTAGATCCTGCCAGCAGAAATATTATGAAGCATAAACCTGTGAAATCAGGGACTCTTTTTGAGAAAGATTTGGTGGGACGAGTGATCACTCAGGGTACATTCGTCGCTGCTGTAACTATTGCTGCTTACTGGATAGGAGTAAGTGTAGGCGATAATGTCACAGGACAGACTATGGCGTTTTGTACTTTAGCCTTTTCGCAGATGATGCGGGCTTTTAATCAGCGTTCCAATACAGAGCCCATATGGATACGGGCTGAGGGGCTGAATCCATGGCTGCTGGTTTCTTTTGCAGTCTCTTTGATTCTCATGCTCTGCATTCTTCTGGTACCGTCTCTTCAAGACTTTTTCAGACTTACGCTTCTTTCCGGTGTTCAGTGGCTTATAGTTATAGGTCTGTCTCTGCTGTCAGTCATTCAGGTGGAATTTGTGAAACTGATAAAGCGTATTGCTTGACATATTAGTACGTTTGGGCTATAATTAGCTTTAGTACGAAAGACCTAATGCGGAAAAGGAGGGTAATGCTGTGAAAGTCAAAGTGCAATATACTACATTGATAGTAAAAAACCTGGAGGAATCAGTTAAGTTTTACAGAGATGTTATGGGATTTAAAGAAGGTTATCATGTAGTTACTCCCGACGGAGGGCAGATCACTATTATGAATAGCGACAGCGGTGCTTCTGTGGAGCTTATAGAAAACAAAAACTATGATGTGGGGATGTATTCGGTGGGAACAGATGTAGATAACCTTGAAGAAGTACTTGAACATTTAACGGAAAACGGGTATGAAGCGGCAAGCCCTGTGATTCCCACATCGGTTGGCAAACAGGCTTTTGTAATGGACCCTAATGGAGTAAGATTATGTCTGATAGAACATACAGATGAATATAAAAAGAAGTATATGTAGAATCCGGAAGTTTCGGAAAAGATTTTTATGAAAAAGAATACAAGACAGAGGATATTGGATACGGCTCGGAATATGTTTAATAAGTATGGATATAATGGCGTATCCTTACGTGATATAGCAGGTGAACTGAATATAAGCAAGGGCAATCTCACTTATTATTTTGCGAAGAAAGAAGATATTATAGAAGAACTTCTGGCAGAGGAAAAAGACACCTTTATAGCAGAGCCGCCGGAAACACTGCAGGAACTTGACAGAGTGTTTGATGACATGCAGAAAACAGTACAGTCGCATTTATATTTTTTTCTGCATCATGCGCAGCTTTCCCAGGTATCTCCTGAGATCTTAAAAAAACAGAGGGATAAGTATGCTTCTGTGGCAGAATTGCTCAGAAAGTCTTTTTCTATACTTTGCAGCAAAGGATTGCTTCGTGAGGAACTGTTTCCGGGCGAATATGTACATTTAATTGATATGATACATATGTCTGCGATTTATTGGGCGCCGTTTGAAGATCTGAGCCGATCTGTCCGCGGTAAAATTGATTATCGGAAGCATATATGGAGTACTGTTTATAATTTACTGACAGAAAAAGGACGAAATGAAATAAGGAATATATGAAAAGCACCCCGGTCATAGAAAAATTGGCCGGGGTATTTAATATATTTTATATTATACTTTCATGGAATGTGCGTTTTATTACTTCCTGCTGTTGTTCTTTGGTAAGACGATTGAAATTGACTGCATAGCCTGATACTCGTATAGTAAGGGTCGGGTATTTTTCAGGATGTTCCATGGCATCTATCAGAAGCTGGCGGTTCATCACGTTTACGTTAAGGTGATGAGCTCCCTGGCTGAAGTAGCCGTCCATAATAGAAACGAGATTTCTTTTCCGCGTAGAGATATCATTTCCCAATGCAGAAGGAATTATGGAGAATGTATTTGAGACTCCATCCTGGCATACATTCCGGTATGGGATCTTGGCTACTGAATTCAGCGATGCCAAAGCACCGTTGATATCCCGTCCATGCATAGGATTTGCTCCGGGTGCGAATGGTTCTCCGGATTTTCTGCCGTCAGGAGTAGCTCCTGTTTTCTTTCCGTACATTACATTGCTGGTGATGGTAAGTGCTGATAATGTATGTATGGCACCGCGGTAAAGAGGATGTTTCTTAAGCTCCTCTGAAAAGTAGGATGCTATTTCTACGGCTATATCATCTACACGGTCATCATCGTTTCCATACTTAGGGTAGTCTCCTTCAACCTGAAAATCTATAGCTATGCCGTTCTCATCTCTTATTGGCTTTACTTTTGCGAATTTGATTGCTGACAGGGAATCGGCAGTTATGGAAAGGCCGGCTATTCCAAAAGCCGCCAGTCTTGTAACCAATGTATCGTGGAGAGCCATCTGGCTGCTTTCATAGGCGTATTTATCATGCATATAATGTATGATGTTGATGGTATCTACGTAAAGCTCTGCGACATATGATAAAACCTTTTTATAATTTGTCAGAACTTTAGAGTATTGAAGAACTTCATCGGTGTCGTGCTGTATGTCAGGAACGATGACAGTGCCTTTATTTTCATCTATACCTCCGTTAACAGCATATAAAAGGCTTTTTGCCAAGTTTGCGCGGGCTCCGAAAAATTGCATTTGCTTTCCGACAGTCATGGCGGAGGTACAGCAAGAGATGCAATAATCGTCTCCGTACAATGGCCGCATGATATCATCGTTTTCGTATTGTATGGAATCGGTTTCTATGCTCATCTTTGAGCAGTAATCCTTGAATGCACGTGGCAGATCTTTACTCCATAAGACTGTAAGGTTGGGTTCAGGTGCGGTGCCGAGATTAGTCAATGTATGAAGGTATCTGTATGAGGTTTTAGTTATCAAGGCTCTCCCGTCTACACCCATTCCCCCGATGGATTCCGTTACCCATGTAGGGTCACCTCCAAACAGTTCGTTATATTCAGGCGTACGCAGATGGCGTACAAGACGCAGCTTTATGATAAACTGATCTACAAGTTCTTGTGCTTCCTGTTCTGTAATGCGTCCCAAATCAAGGTCACGCTGAATATATATATCAAGGAATGTTGAAGTCCGTCCTAAAGATATGGCTGCTCCGTTATTTTCCTTTACTCCCGCAAGATAAGCCATATAAAGATTCTGTACAGCCTGATGTGCATTTTCAGCAGGCTGAGATATATCACAGCCATAACTTTCCGCCATTTTTTTCATTTCGTCCAAAGCCCGTATTTGCATCTGAACTTCTTCGCGGAGTCTTATTCGCTCATCAGTCATGGCTCCGTCTATCGTATTGAGATCTTTTTTCTTTTCTTCTATAAGAAAGTCAGTGCCGTAAAGAGGGACGCGGCGATAATCTCCAATGATCCGTCCTCTTCCGTATGCATCGGGAAGGCCTGTAAGAAGTCCTGCGGAACGTGCATCCAGAGTACGTTTTGGATAAGCGTCAAAGACACCTTCGTTGTGGGTTTTTCGATATAGACGGAAATGTTCTTCTATATTAGGGTCAAGCTTATAGTCATACTGGTCAAGGGCAGATATGGCTGTACGGATACCTCCGAACAGATTGACGATCCGTTTTAGAGGAGCATCAGTTTGAAGGCCCACGATTACTTCATTTTCGCGATCTATATAACCGGGAGCGAAATTATTTATTCCGGATACTGTTTTGGTTTCAACATCAATGACTCCCTTTTTTATTTCTTCTACGATAAGTTCGCTGGCTTTTTTCCATACACGTTCTGTTTTTTTTGAAACAGGTGCGAGAAAGCCCTCATCTCCGGTATAGGGGATATAATTTTTCTGAATAAAGTTTCGTACGTTTACTAAATGTCTCCATTCACCTGTATGAAAACCGGACCAGGCTGTACAGTTTACATCAATGCTCATTTTTTCCTCCTGTTTAAATAACATTTGCTGTTAAATTTCTGTTTAATCGTTTGTTCCATTCCGCTATTTTTTCATGTGATAACGGAGGGATTTTATCAAGAGGGTATTTCATATGCATTTCATGGTATTTGTGTACTCCGAGGGTATGATATGGCAGCAGCTCAACTTTTTGTATATGAGTCAGTGTTTCGAGATATGATTCGAGGCCTGAGAGATGTTCATCTCCGTCTGTAAGTCCGGGAACTACTACGTGTCTGATCCATAGAGGCACAGCCATATTCTGAGCAGTTTCAAGGAAACGCTTTGTTTCATCATCAGAACACCCTGTTATTTTCAGATATCCGTCTTGAGTGTAATGTTTGATGTCATAGATAAGAAGGTCGGTGTGAGAAAGTATATGTTCATAATCTCCTCTGCCGCAGCCTGCTGTATCAATACACGTGTGGATGCCGGCATCTTTGCACATAGTCAATATTTCACACAGAAACTCAGATTGAAGAAGAGGTTCGCCGCCTGAAAATGTAACGCCGCCGTCAGATCCGAAATATGGCTTAAAGCGCAGTATACGTTTTAAAAGATCTTCCGGTGAAAGTATCATGTTTTCTGATGCTTTTTCTGCCCAAGTGTCAGGATTGTGGCAGTATTTGCATCGAAGACGGCATCCCTGAAGAAATATAACAGTTCTTATCCCCGGTCCATCTACAAGGCCCATGGATTCTATGGAATGCACACATCCTAAAGTCATATGATTTCCTCCCTTTTCAAAAAGAAAAGCCGACAATCCGGGCTTTTCTGCCCAGACGGCCGGCTAAATATCTATCATACTCCATGTGGTGCTCCACATTATCCGTCAGTTATATGATTTCAAAAGTATATCATCAAGATGTAGTGGCTGTCAAGAGATGTGACACGATTTATATGGATTATAATTCAGCATAAATACATTTTAATATCCGACAGCTTTTACGCCATATTCTGCTTGTTCGGAGGTGAAGCCTTCGAATTCAAGTTGTTCGACAAGTTCCTGACGGGAGAATGACATAAAATCTATGTATTCCTGTGCCATTCGTGCGGCTTCGTTGTTCCAGTCCGCTCCACAGTGATCTGCTGCATACACAGATTCTGAATTGCTGTATCCTTCAAATTCGAGTTGCTCTATAAGCCCTTGATATGAAAATGCGGAATAATCCAGATAATCTTTTGCCGATTCCAGAGCATTTTTTTCACCAAGAGTGACAGAGTCTGAAGATGTGTTTGGTTCTGTTGTGGATTTTGTGGATTCCTGCGAGGAAGTACTGATATTAGTATCGAGATCAATGTCTGATATGGATGTTAAAGCCAGTCTGGCAGATAATGCAATATTTAAGATAAAAAGAACTCCTATTCCTGCAGTTATTATTATTCTCACGACATTGGTGAATTTTTTTCTAGACCACATTAAATAAAGCCCCACAGGCCAGAAGATGACGAGAAACAGAATGACAAACCAAGTTTTGTAGGAAACACCTTCTTGCTTAGGTATAGTGTAATCAGGGGTTTTGAAATCAGAGGAAGCGGAGTTGCTGTCTCCTGTGAATTTATAGTTATAAGTCTCATTATTCTGTCTGTTTTCTCCGGTTGCCTGGCTGTATGTATTTGAACCGGAGGCTGCATTCTGCTTAGAATTTGTTTTTTCTGACTGCAATGAGTCTGTTTCAGACGTTTGGCCGGTTTGATCTGAAGTATTCATATAATTCGAGCTTTCTCCGGATGTATTTTCTTCATATGGTGATATTACTTCTTCGGGCAGGGTATTTACTTCCGAATCTTGGCGGGATGAGTAAGGGGCTGGATCTGCCATTTGAGCTCCGCATTCAGTACAGAATTTTGTCTCGGCTTCATGGCCGCAGTTAGGGCATTTTTTCATGATTTCCTCTTATTTAGTCAGATGGATTTTAAATGACGAAGACATCTTTGTTCAATTTAAGGGATACTATTAAAAGCGGACATATAGTGTAATTGAAAAAAATTATTAAAATTTGAGAGGAGAAGGCCTCCTCTTAAAAAGACCGATGTGGGATAAGTCCTGAGTTCAAAGAGACGACCGACAGTTACGAAACCTTTTTTAATGGGTATTGTAAATTTATGGAGGAGTATAATAATTTCGGTAAGATTATTATAATACTGCGTTTCTCAGATATGAGTTTTGTGAAATCAGTACTTGCTGGTAAAAATTTAACGATTTTATTGCAAAAATCCTTATAATTTAGTAAACTAATTTGAGTTAAAAGAAGAAATTTACAACTTATTAATATAAAGGGAGTAGTTATATGTTTTTTTCTAATAAGGGAGAAGTGAAATTTACAGAGACTATACTGAGAGATGCTCACCAGTCCCTGATGGCAACAAGGATGAGAACTGAGGATATGCTGCCTGTGGCAGAAGTAATGGATGAGATAGGATATCATTCTATAGAATGCTGGGGCGGAGCTACCTTTGATGTATGCATGAGGTATCTGAACGAAGATCCGTGGGAACGGCTTAAAGAGTTGAAAAAGAGGTTTAAGAAAACAAAACTTCAGATGCTTTTGAGGGGTCAGAATCTGCTGGGATATAATCATTATCCCGATGATGTGGTAGATGTGTTTATCCGCAAATCTGTGGATAACGGGATAGATATTTTCCGTATATTTGATGCTTTTAATGATGTGAGGAATCTGGAGCGGGCGGCTTATGCTGCCAAGCAGGAAGGTGCGCACGTGCAGCTTGCCATGGCATATACTGTAGGGAAAAAATATACGTTTAAATACTGGAAGAAGCTGGCTAAGGATCTGGAAGAGCTGGGAGCCGATTCTATATGTATAAAGGATATGGCGGGACTTCTTATGCCTTATGAGGCGGAGAATATAATAAAAATGCTGAAGAAAACTGTCAGTGTTCCAATTCATGTGCATTCTCACTGCACCAGTGGGGTGGCGCCTATGACTTATATGAAGGCGGCCGAAGCGGGATGTGACGTCATAGATACGGCGCTGTCTCCTTTTTCAATGGGAACGAGTCAGCCTGCCACCGAAGTTATGTATGAGACTTTTAAAGCGGGAGGACTAAACGTAAAGCTCAATGAAGATGCTATGACTTATGCGGCTGAATATTTTCGTAAATTCAGAAGGCATGCAGAGCAGGAAGGTCTCATAGATATAAAAATGATGGATGTGGATACCAAAACTCTCCAATATCAGGTACCCGGAGGAATGCTGTCGAATCTTTATATGCAAATGAAGGAACAGAATATGCAGGAAAGATTTGATGAGGTGCTGAAAGAGATTCCTAAAGTTCGTGAAGATTTGGGTGAGCCACCTCTCGTAACTCCGTCCTCACAGATAGTGGGAACACAGGCTGTATTCAATATAATGACAGGAGAACGCTATAAGATGGTCAGCAAGCAGACAAAAGCTATCTTAAAAGGCGAATACGGAAAGACTATAAGACCTTTTAATAAATCTGTCCAAAAAAAGGTGTTGGGAAAAGAACAGGCTATTACATGCAGACCTGCTGATCTTCTCAAGCCTGAGTTTTTCAATAAGAAGAAAGAACTGGGAGAAAAGGCTTCAACTGAGGAGATACTGCTGGCTTATATATTGTTTCCACAGTCTGCGGAATCTTTTTATAATAAAGATGAACAGTGATTTTTTATAAAATGTTGTTGTTTAAACAACATTATGTTAAACTGTAACAGACAGTTTGATGTTAATCATAAAATTTAATAATTCCGAACATATATTTCTAAAACTCGAAGGTCATGAGATATATGTCGATGGGCCTGTCGGGAAACTTCCGGGCCTCCCGTTATGGAAAGGAATGATATGAAGGCGATAAAAGAATTTTTCATTCCGAAAAATTCTTTTTTGTTTGTTCTGCGTAAAGTGTAGATAATTGCGGCAGAACTCGTATTACATACGTTCCTTTTTTGTTTGGGATTTATGTAATGAATATTTATGATAATAAATGGCAATCGTCATTTATTGGATATTATTATGTAAGACGGAGGTAGTTTATGAAAAAGAAAATTTTAACAGTAGTTTTGGCTCTTGCCGTATTGTTCTCCATGACAGCGATATTATCAGGCTGCGGAAATGAAGAGAAAAGTACGGAAAACAAAGGAAAGATTATTCTGGCAACTACGACCAGTACAAAAGACAGCGGTCTTTTGGATGAGATTCTGCCTGTTTTTGAAAAAAAATCAGGCTATACTGTAGATGTAGTGTCAGTTGGCTCCGGAGAGGCAATGAAAATGGGAGAGAATGGGGAAGCTGATGTATTATTGGTTCATTCTCCCGCTGCAGAAAAAGAGTATGTCGACGGAGGACATGCTGATGAAGATGGAAGAATGGACGTAATGTATAATGATTTTGTTGTCATTGGACCTGAGGCGGATCCTGCGGGCGTAAGCAAGAATGCACAGGATGATGCGTTGGCTGCATTTGAGAGTATTATGGAAAACCGACAGATATTTGTATCCAGAGCAGACGATTCGGGAACTCATAAGAAAGAATTGTCTATTTGGGAAAAAGCAGGTCTTAATCCTTCCGGAGACTGGTATATAGAAGCGGCTGCAGGAATGGGAGATGTAATCACCATGACAGATGAAAAAGCCGGATATACATTGTCCGACAGAGCTACATGGCTGAATGTAGGAGGACAGACAGCGCTTAAGATCCTTTGCGAAAAAGATCCGAGCGGGTTACTCAATAATCAGTATGGGGTTATTTGTGTAAATCCTGAAAAAAATGAGAATATAAACCATGAGGGAGCGAAGGAATTTCAGGAATGGTTAGTGTCGGAAGATACACAGAATCTTATCGGTGAATACGGTGTGGAAGAATATGGTGAAGCATTGTTTGTTCCAAATGCAAAATAAAGCGTAAAGGTATATATAATATGGATACTATCGGACACGGGATTACAGAAGCTATAAAATTAATATTTACAGCAGATAAGGAAATTTTTCAGATAGTGGGACTGTCTCTTTATATCTCTTTTTCATCTGTTGTAATATCTTCTGTTATAGGAATTCCGGCTGGAATATTGATAGGAACGTATGATTTTAAAGGTAAGGGAATTATAGTCAGGCTCATATATACGTTTATGAGCCTGCCTCCCGTAATAGCCGGTCTGACGGTTTTTTTGATATTCATGAGAAGAGGTCCTCTTGGAAGCCTGCAGCTTAATTATACTGTGCCTGCGATGGTAATAGCGCAGGTCTGTCTTGTTACTCCCATAATCATAGGCTTGACTTACAATATAGTTAAGGAAAAGGCAAGAGCAGTGAATGCTCTTGGGATAACGCTGGGAGCGGGAAGAATTCGCAGGGGCAGACTTTTGATTTATGAAATGCGCGTTGGAGTAACGACTGCAGTTGTTACAGGTTTTGGCAGAGCTGTCTCCGAAGTGGGAGCAGTAATGATAGTGGGCGGCAACATTAAAGGTAAGACACGTGTTATGACTACTTATATTTCCGAGCTCAAAGGAATGGGAAACTATGACAGAGCTATAGCTGTAGGAATAATCCTTTTGCTGATATCCTTTATGGTGAATGCTGTGCTTTATCATTTTCAGGAGCGTGAGAGCAGGTGATTTGTTGCATATATTGCTGAGATTATTGAAAAAGAGTTTTGGAGAGAGGTCTGTACTTGACATTGACAGCGGTGAAATAAAACATGGAAGCAGAACTGCTGTCATAGGGCCTAATGGTGCCGGAAAAAGTACGCTTCTCAATATAATGGCAGGAATACTTAAGCCGACCTGTGGAAATATTTATTACGATGGCAGTAAAGAGTTTCCTGGGACAAATATAAGTCTCGTATTTCAGGAGCCCTATCTGATATCTTCAACTGTAGAAAAGAATATTGCCTATCCTCTAAAGATAAGAGGTTTTTCAAAAGAAGATATTTTAACTCGTACGAATCTTTTAATGGAGGAACTTAATCTTCACAAGATTAAAAAGCAGAGACCGTGGAATCTTTCGGGAGGAGAGAAACAGAAGGTTGCACTTGCCAGGGCATTATCATTTAAACCGGGACTTCTTTTGCTGGATGAGCCTACTGCAAATATAGATCCTCATACTACAGCGGAGATAGAGAAGATGCTGATTGAAATAGGTGAGAAAGAAGATATAACCGTAGTTACGGTGACTCACAATTTGGCTCAGGCAAGACGAATGTGTGATCAGGTGATAATGATGCATGCGGGAAAGATTATAGAGACAGGCGACTGCGAAAATATTTTGAAAAAACCTTGCAATGAGATAACCAGAAAATTTATAGAGGGGGAGCTGCTGATATGATAGGTGTTAATATGATTGACAAAAATTCAGTGGGTACGTTATAATTATATCAAATATATTAATATCACTCCGATTCTCATCAGACACAAGATGCCGGTGAGGACGTTAGGGCGGCAGAAGTGATTCTGCAGCCTGCCATTGTGCAAAGGAGAACCTTTTAATCAAAGAAAAGCACATTTTCTTAAGGTCTTCTGTTGCACTTTTTTAATATGCGGAAATATTGACAGAGACGAAAATGTATTTTCTATTCTGCATGGGGAAGGAGTAAAGGAATATGAAAAGACTCAAATTCAAAAAAGCTAAATGTATAGGCTGCCAGTTATGTGCGCAGGTCTGTTCTGCATACAAGGAAGGCGAGTACATACCTTCAAAGGCCAGAATTGCCATAGAGACTTACTATGATAAGGGGGCGCTTAAATATGCGGATCATTATTGTATTCTTTGCGGTATCTGTCAGAAGAATTGTCCGACGGGAGCAATAAGCATTGATGAATACATTAAAGTGGATTTTGACAAGTGTATAGGATGCGGTACATGTGCGGAAAAATGTCCTAAAAAAGTCGTAAGGATAAGAGATGAAAAATCATACATCTGTGACACTTGTAAGGGAGATCCTAAGTGTGTGAAGACTTGTCCGCAGAATGCACTTACATTTGAATAGGCAAAGGAGGTAGAGTTTATGACAATGCTGGGATATCAGAATAACGTATTGAGGATAAATTTAAAAGAAAAAAAGGCCTCCACGGAGCCTTTGAGAATGGATTTTGCCAGAAAGTACATCGGATCAAAAGGTCTGGCAATAAGATATATGTATGAAGAGCTTGACCCGGGGATCGATGCACTGGGTGAAGACAACAAGCTGTTTCTGACCACAGGACCTCTTACAGGAACTCCTGTGCCTTGTTCGGGAAAGCTTTCGGTGGCAGCAAAATCGCCGGCTACGGGAACGATGAATGACTGCTCCATAGGAGGTCATGCAGGTATAAAGATAAAGTTCGCCGGATATGATATGATAATTTTTGAAGGAATTTCGGAGGAGCCATGTTATGTGGTTATCGAAGACGATAAAGTGAAATTTCTTGATGCAGCAGATCTGTGGGGCAGAGGATCTCATGAAGCAGAAGCTGTTTTAGCGGAGCAGTACGGTACCGATTACAGCATAATGTCTATCGGACCTGCAGGCGAAAAGCTTAGCAATATGGCATGTATAAATTCCGACTATTACAGACAGGCCGGAAGGGGCGGCATCGGAGCTGTAATGGGATCAAAGAAGATGAAGGCTATCCTTATCAAGGGAACAAAGGGTGTAAAGGTAGCTGATATAGAAAAGACTACAGACAGAATACTTGAGATACTTCACGATGATGTTCTTCAGGAAGACAATACATTCGTTTACGATGCCGGAACAACAGCGTTCCTTGAAGCGTGCGGAGACGGCGGAATAGTCCCTTACAAGAATTTCTCGGGAGCAAACGATCCTGAATGGGAAAAATATAACGGAGATGTACTCATGCAGTACAGAGAAGGCAAGAGAGGATGCGGAAGCTGCGGACTGGGCTGCGGCAATTTCCTTAAGATAGGGAATGCCGTATGTGAAGGTCCCGAGTACGAAACTATTGCCGTTGCAGGACCTAATGCCGGTATAACAGATCCTGAGCATATAGTAAAATTTAATGAAGTCTGCGACAATATGGGTCTGGATACCATAAGCGCTGGAGACACCATTGTATGGGCCATGGAAATGACAGAAAAGGGTCTTCACGATTTCGGCATCAGATTCGGCGAAGCTGATAAGATGATCGAAATGGTAGAGCTGATGGCGCGCCAGGAAGGCGTGGGAGCGGATTTATGCAAGGGCGTGAAATACTGCTCCGAAAAATATGGCGGTACAGATTTCGCTATGCAGGTTAAAGGGCTTGAATTCCCTCAGTATGAGCCACGTGGTTCATGGGGAATGTCATTGGCGTATGCGGTTTCCGACAGAGGCGCATGTCATATGAGAGCATATGCTCCGAATGTGGAGGTATTTGCCGCAGCAGTTCCTCCGTATACATCAGAAGGAAAAGGTCAGATGGTATATGAACTGGGAGAGTTCAATGCAGTTAAATTTTCGTTATGCATATGCGACTTTTGGGGGACTATAACATATGACATTATGGCAGAGATGCTTACTATGATAACCGGAGAGAAGTGGACTGCCGAAGAAATGGGAGAAGTCGGCAGAAGAGTTCTCAACATAGGAAGAGCATTCAACCAGAGAGAAGGATTTAACAGAGCCAACGATACGATCCCTAAGAGACTTGTAAGAGAAGCTCTGGGAGGCGAAGGTCCGGCTGCGGGACAGAAGATTCCTCAGGAAGCTTTCGAGGATATGCTTGATCAGTATTATGAAGTAATGGGCTGGAATAAAGACGGTACAATGCCGGAAGAACTGATTCGGTCTATTTTGTAGAAAATAATATTGAAATTTTGACTAAAGCCGGTAAGCAGAAAGAGCTTGCCGGTTTTGGCGTATTTATAAATAAGTAAAGTTGGTGTATACTTGGCCTATAGAAAGGATGAGTAATTATGAAGGTAACCATAACGCTCAGAGGAACGCTGAGAAAGTATTTCGGTGAAGATAAGGAACGTGTATACGATGTTCCCGAAGGCTGTACATGTGATGAAGCTCTGAAGATTGCAGGATTGGATTACAAGAAGATAAAAAATTTCGGATTTGTTTCCATAAACAACAAGAGAGTAATGATATATGACAAGCTTCAGGAAGGCGATCTGCTGAAAGCCTTTTCAAAAGTTTCGGGAGGATGATATGAGGAAAAGACGTTATGAGAGAAATCATACTGCCATTTCACAAGAAGAAAACAGAATTCTTGCAGGCAAGAAAGCATGCGTAGCAGGCTGTGGAGGTCTTGGCGGGGGAGTAATCGAAGGACTTGTACGTACCGGCGTGGGAACTGTTGTCGCCGTGGACGGAGATGTCTTTGATGAAACCAATCTCAACAGACAGGTATTTTCCAATGAGGAGAATATGGGAAAGTCCAAGGCAGAGGAAGCTGCAGTGCAGAGCAGGCTGATAAATTCAGAGGTGGAAGTTATCGCCGTCAATAGCTTCATAGATGAAAAAAATGTCAGGGAAATCATTGCAGATTCGGATGTGGCAGTGGATGCTCTTGATAATGCGGAGGCCAGAAAGATGCTGGAAGCAGCATGTGAAGAGGCAGGCATTCCCCTTGTTCATGGAGCGGTGGCCGGTTGGAACGGACAGGTTTCAGTTATAATACCGGGTCAAAGAATGATAGAGGCTTTATATGAAGGAGAATCTGTCGGAGGAGACGAAAATGATACGGGGAATCCTTATTTTACGCCTGCAGTGATTTCGGCGCTGGAAGTTGCGGAAGCAATAAAGCTGCTTCTGGGAAAAGAAAGCAGCCTTGAAGGCAAGCTGCTTACGGTGGATTTGATGAATCATCAATATGAAATAATAGATTTTGGAGAATAATAATGAGAATGGTTATGGTGAAAGGTTTTTCCAAGACGGGAAAGACAACTACAGTCTCAGCACTTATAAAAGAACTGAGAAGACGAGACTATACGGTGGGAACTCTCAAAGATATACATTATGAAGAATATCGCAGCGATGTGCCTGGGACGGACACTTATGTTCACAGGGAAAGCGGAGCATACACAGTGACGGCGCTGGGACCAAATGATACAGTCATAATGATGGATTCGAGAATGAGTGCAGAGGCTCTTTTAAAATATTATAAAGAGGACTTTATAATACTGGAAGGTGACTGCGGAATAAAATGTCCTACCATAATCACCGGCAGGAATACTGATGATATAGATAAGAGAATGTGCGATGAAGCCATTGCCATATCGGGAGTAATAGCAGAAGCAATGCAGGAGTACAGAGGATTTCCTGTCATTAATGGAAGAAAGGAAGTGGAGAGATTGGCAGATCTGATTGAAAAAAAGACGAAGGAACATGAGGAGGAAGTTGATATACAGCTTATCATAGACGGCAAAGAGATAGGAATGGTGCCTTTTGTGCAGAGGACTCTGCAAAATGTTGTAATAGGTGCAGTAAAGGCTCTGGATGGCTATGAAGAAGGTAAAGAGATAGTAATAAGAATAAATTAGATAAGAGGACTGTAAGATATGAGATTGCTGAATGTTGATACCATTGATGAAGCACGGGGCAAGCTGCTGGAAAACGCGGCGGGTAAAATTCCCGGTGTTGAATATATTGATTTTTCAAAAGGTCGGAACAGAGTTCTTGCGGAGGATATTACCGCGGCCGAAAATGTTCCCGGCTTTAATAAGTCCACTGTTGACGGATATGCCGTGAGAGCCAAAGATACTCAGGGAGTTTCGGAAAGCATTCCTGTGTTTCTGGATGTTGTGGGGGAAGTGTCCATGGGGGAAGCTGCCGCAAAAATCATATTTCCAGGACAGGCATGTTATGTTCCGACAGGAGGTATGCTGCCGGAAGGTGCCGATTCGGTGGTTATGATAGAGCATACAGAGAAATTTGATGAAAACAGCATTGCTGTGTATGATTCTGTATCGGTTGGAAGGAATGTCATATCAGCAGGAGAAGACATCGGCATGGGGACGGTGTTCCTTAGAAAAGGTACCTTAATGAGGCCGCAGGATACAGGCGTTCTGGCATCAGCCGGAGTTTCGCAGATACCGGTTTTCAAGCCGTGGAAGGTGACGGTGATATCCACAGGCGATGAGCTTGCAGGTGCGGACGGCGCCATAAAACCGGGGCAGACCAGAGATATAAATACTCATTCCCTGTCAGCAGCCGCGGAAAAAAACGGTTTTGTCGTAGCTGAGAAGCTTGTCCTTAAAGATGACAGAGATGCAATAAAGAATGCCATTTCAAAGACTATGGACGTCAGTGATGTGGTAATCGTATCGGGAGGAAGTTCTCAGGGAGATAAGGATTATACTGCCGATATAATGGATGAGCTGTCTGACGTTGGGGTGTTTACTCATGGCATAGCGGTAAAACCGGGAAAGCCTACTATTTTGGCATATGACGGCAAAAGCGGGACAATACTGGCAGGACTGCCGGGACATCCTGTAGCTGCGCTGCTGATATTCGAATTGTTTATAGCATGGCTGTACAGACAGCTTACCTGTCAGAAAGAGCCAAAGAAAACCATTGCGCGTATTACGGAAAATGTGCCGTCGGCAGGGGGAAAGGCTACATGTATGCCGCTGGAGCTTAAAGAGGGCAGTGATGGGGTGTACGACGCAATACCTGTTCTGGGAAAGTCCGGCTTAATGACTGTTTTGACAAGGGCTGACGGATATACTTTGACAGATACCAATTCGGAAGGACTTAAACAGGGAGAGTTTGTAGAGGTTACACTGTTTTAGGAGAGGATATATATGAGCAAGAAGAGAAATCTATATTTGAACACCATTCCGGTGGATGAGGCAAGAGAAAAATATCTGAAGGCCGTTTCGGAGCTTTTAACCATGCCTGCAGAGAGGATTCCGGTAACGGAAAGTCTGGGCAGAGTAACCATGAGCGCAGTATATGCCAGATACAGTTCACCTCTTTTCAATGCGTCGGCTATGGACGGAATCGCTGTATCGGCAAAAGATACGGAAGGTGCCACAGAGACTTCTCCGGTAATTTTGCAGGAAAATATGTATACTGTAGTGGATACGGGAGATCCTGTTCACAATCCATATGATGCCGTAATTATGGCAGAGGATATAGTGGAAACAGATGACGGAGTGAGAATAACATCATCGGCGGCTCCGTGGCAGCATATAAGACCAATAGGAGAGGATATCGTTGCGGGAGAAATGATATTGCCCGGCAGCCATAAGATCAGAGCTATAGATATAGGTGTGCTGCTGTCAGCAGGAATCCTTGAAATAGATGTGGTGAAAAAACCGGACGTGGCGATTTTTCCCACAGGAACAGAGATCATAGAACCCGGTGAAGAAATAAAAGAGGGCAGCATACTTGAGTCCAATTCAAGAATGTTTGAAAACATGGTAACGACCATGGGAGGAAACGGCCACAGATTTCCACCTATAAAGGATGATTACGATGAGATTCTCAGCAAGGTATCTGATGCTGCAGACAAGTATGATATGGTGATAATAAATGCAGGCTCAAGTGCCGGAACGGAAGATTATACGGTACATGTTCTCAGGGAGCTGGGTGAAGTTATAGTGCATGGAGTTGCCATAAAGCCCGGCAAGCCGGTTATACTGGCAATGGTGAAAAATAAACCGGTTATAGGCCTTCCGGGATATCCCGTTTCGGCATATATAGGCTTTGAAAATTTTGTCGCACCTCTTCTCAGCATTATGGGCAGAAGGAATGAAGCGGTAAATGAGCAGATAGAGGCTCACATATCAAAGCGTATAGTGTCAAGCCTTAAGCATAAGGAATATGTGAGAGTAAAGGTTGGAAAGGTTGGCGATAAGTTTGTCGCTGCACCGCTTGCCAGAGGCGCAGGAGCTGCCATGTCCCTTGTGAGAGCCGATGGATTCTGTGTAATAGAGCAGAGCAGTGAAGGCGTGGAAGCAGGGGAAAAGGTAAAAATAGAGCTTTACAGGAATAAAAATGAAGTGGAAAACACTATCGTCATAATAGGGAGTCACGATCTTATTCTTGATATAACAGCTGATATGATGCCGGGAAAATATAACAATATGTTTGTTTCCAGCACTCATGTAGGCAGTATGGGCGGACTGATGTCTTTGAAGCGCGGCGAGGCGCATATGGCTCCAATACATTTGCTGGACGAAGAAACAGGGCAGTACAATGTACCTTATGTAAAGCGTTTGTTTAAGGAGCCTATGGCCATAATAAAGGGAGTTAACAGAATTCAGGGAATAATGGTCAAGAAGGGCAATCCTCTCGGTATAAAAGGCATAGAGGATCTGGAAAATCCTGATGTAAGATATGTCAACAGACAGAGAGGCGCAGGCACCAGAGTGCTGCTGGATTACAAGCTTAAACAGTTGGGCATGGACAGTGAGAAAATAAACGGATATGACAGGGAAATGGCAACTCATATGGCGGTGGCAGCTGCTGTAGCCAGCGAAAGTGCCGATGCGGGAATGGGCGTGCTGTCGGCGGCAAGAGCCATGGGACTGGATTTTATAGAGGTGGCATATGAAGAGTATGATTTTGCAGCGCCCGTAAGATTTCTGGAGCTGCCTCACATCAAAGCATTTACAGATATCATAAAAAGCCCGGAATTTAAAAAAGAGCTTGACCGTCTGGGCGGATACACAAGTGATGCTTCAGGCAGAATAGTTTTGGTTTAGTTGGCTGCTATAAAAAGTTTAATTCCGACGAGTATAAGGAAAACAAAAAAGCCTATGGCAAGGGATTTTGATTTGCTTGCAGTGAATTTATAACCGAAAAGATAACCTGCCAGTCCCATGATTAAAGCTCCCAATATAGTTGTCAATTTGAACATATTTTCATCCTTACTTAAAAATTCTGATAACGATATATATTTATATATTATATAGGGTTTCACACAAAAAACAATATCCATATTGGTACTTCTGCATATAATCAAATAGAGATTTAAGATTATTATGATAAGAGGTGTATCAAATTGAGCAGAATAAAGATTTTTTCTGTATTGTTTGCAGCAGTAGCTGCTGCTGGCGGATCGCTGCTTCATTTTACGTATGAATGGCTTGGGGGGAAAGGATGGTCTTTTGTAAGTGCTGTAAATGAAAGCACGTGGGAACATTTGAAATTATTGTTTTGGCCGGTGGCAGCTCTTACGGCTTTGGAATATTTTGTATACGGCAGAAAAACTGAGAATTTTCTTTTTATAAGATTGGTTTCTTTGTTGTCTGGAATGATAATAATAGTAGCAGCATTTTATACTTATTCAGGTGTATTGGGATATAATTTCTTGGCTGCTGATATAACTGTATTTTTGATGGGAGTAGCTGCCGTATATGTGATTGGATATATGATGATGAAAAATAAAAATTCCGGAGAGCTGTCAGAGGCAGACACATCTTTTCTTTCTGTATGTTCTCTGGCAGCGTTAATGGCGTTGGCTGTATTATTTATGATATTTACTTATGAGCCTCCCAGTATAGGGCTATTTCAGGATCCTGTCACCGGAAAATATGGCATATGATTGTAATACCCGAATCTTTTATAAAAGATCCGGGTATTATTTTGCTTTTGAAATTGTTTTTTTATATAATAAAAATATATAATAATTAGAAAACATATTCAAAGAGGAGGATATATAATGAACGAATTCTTACTGTTTGCATTTTTATTCTTTATAGGAAGTTGTCTCGGATGGTGTATGGAGTTATTGTTTAGACGTTTTGTTTCAAAAAATAACCCGAGAAGAAACTGGATAAATCCGGGTTTTCTCGCAGGTCCTTATCTCCCTTTATATGGATTTGGTCTTTGGGGTATGTATGAAGTATCTCACGTAATAAAATTGCTCGTTACCGGCAATATCTTTATAGATGTGTTTATTATTTTTTTAATAATGGCAATAATAATGACCATAATAGAATTTATAGCCGGTCTTATATTCGTAAAAGGAATGAATGTAAAATTATGGGATTACAGTGGGGAGAAGTTTAATATAAAAGGCGTGATATGCCTGAAGTTCACTGTCATATGGGGAGTTTTGGGATCGGTTTACTATTTTACGATAAATACACGTGTGGAAAACTGGGTGGACTGGCTTTCTGCACATCTGACATTTTCTTTTTTTATCGGACTGTTTTTCGGAGTTTTTTTAGTAGATCTGTGTTATACTTTGCAGCTATCGGTTAAAATCAGAAAATTTGCCGTAGACAATCAATTTATTGTTAAGTATGAGGAATTGAAACACTTTATAAGTGAGCAGAGAAAAGAGTTAAAGGAAAAAGGAAGTTTTATACTTGCATTTAAGACAGACAAGCCTTTTAAGGAAAATTTAGAGCGTTATTTGGAAAGGTCGATAGAAACAGGGAAGAAAAAATTTGAAGAAGCAAAAAAAGATATGAAAACAAAAATGAAAAGTCGGGAAAATAAGAGATAGAAAAAAGAGTATAAAGGGGATAGATGTATGAAGGAAGTTGTAGATAAAATAAGAGCAGCTGAAAAGAAGGCTGCAGAATTAAAAGCCGAAGCTGTATCAGAAGCGGAATATAACCTTAAGAAAGTAAGAGAAAAAGGAAAAAAATATGTAGATGATACTGTAGCCAGTGCCGGCAGAAGTGCAGCGCTCATGATAAAGCAGGCAGAGGAAGAAACCGCCGAGGCTGCTGCAGAAAAAATAAAAGAGGCAGATGAAAGAGCCGGACAGATTATGATGTCAGCTGAGCATAAAATAGATGAAGCAGCTGATAGAATCGTTGAAAGGATCATGGGCAGTATATGATAGAAAGGATGGAGAAAATCTGCATCTACAGCGTGAAAGATCAGACAGATGATGTTGTGGAAGATATTTTGAAATGTGGAGTCATACAACCGATCCATGCACAGTCTGTAGTACCGGATGAGATAAAACATGTTTTGGAGGAATGTGAAATATCTGACATTTCAAAAGAGGAAGAACTGATTAATAGAATAGAGAACGGAATTACCGTTTTAAAAAAATTTTCCGCAGAGAAAAATCTTTTTAAGAAACGACCCTTTATTACGTATAAAGAACTTACAGAGGAAAAAGTAATTTCCCAAAGTATAGAGATATGTGACAAGATTGAAAAAGCGGAAGAAAGAATAAGTAAGCTGAGAAGAGATTTAGCTGAGATGATTTTCAGAGAAAAATCGTTGGTCCCGTGGGCATCCTTTGATATTCCTGCTGAAAAATGCAGGACGGAGTCGGCGGAAACATACTTTTGTGTGCTGCAGGGGCAGAAAACTTCAGAAAATATAGAAGAAATATTGTCTGACAAAGGGGTTCCTGTATATTTGGAAACAGTTCATATAGATGAAGAAACGCATTATGTGGCACTGTTGTTTCTGAAAAAATACAATAAGGCGGTAGGAGAGGCTTTGAACAGATTAGGAGCAAAAAAATTTGATATTGAAGGTATGAAGGGAACTTTTGCTGAGAATATTGAAATTTGCCGCAGTAATATTAAATCTATGAATAGTGATCTTAACAGGGGAGAAAAAGAGATTTATGATATTTCCCGGGGAAAAAAGATTCTCGAGAAAGCATCAGATTCTCTTAAGATTAAAATTCAGTATATGTCAGGCCGGGAAAATTTTTTAAGTACTGAAAAAGTGAATATAATAACTGGATGGATACCTGTGTCTGAAAAAGAGAATGTAAGCAAAAAATTAGCCGAATATGACTGTTTTTGTCAGTATGAAGCACCTGACTCTTGCGAAGAATATCCTGTCCTTATGAAAAACAACAAGCTGGTGAAGCCCTTCGGTACTATTACAGAAATGTATTCGTTACCAAAGTCCCGCAGTATTGATACTAACTGGGCTATCGGGTTGTTCTTTTTTATCTTCTTTGGAATGATGTTGTCAGATGCCGGATACGGTATAATTTTGATTCTCGGCGGACTTTTAGGAGCGAAACTTCTTGATATAGGTGATGAAGCCAGAGAGTTTTTTAAGATGATAGGAATATGCGGATTTTCCACAGTATTATGGGGAGCTGTTTATGGAAGTTGGTTTGGTGATGCTGTACCAACAATTACTGAAACATTTTTTAATAGGCGAATTGAAATTCCATATTTAATAGATCCGTTGTCTCAGCCCATGACAGTATTGATACTGGCGTGTATTCTTGGGGTGATTCATCTGTTTACAGGTATGGGGATAAAAGCATATATCATGATAAAGCGGGGCGACAGATGGGGAGCTTTGTTTGATGTGGGATTTTGGTATATGCTTCTCTTAGGTCTTCCTATGCTTCTCATGACCGGCCCATGGAAGACTGCAGGGTATATATTGTCGGTGACCGGAGCTGTGGGACTTGTCCTTACTCAAGGAAGGCATAAATCTAAGACAGCGGGCAAAATAATATCAGGTATTATGAGTCTGTACAACATAACAGGTTATTTTTCGGATGTACTTTCGTATTCAAGAATATTGGCGCTGGGACTTGCTACAGGAGTTGTAGCCAGCGTGGTAAATATCATGGGATCTATGGCGGGAAACGGTATAATAGGGGTCATATTGTTCATAATCGTATTTACAGCAGGTCATGTTCTAAATCTGGCCATCAATGCTTTGGGAGCATATGTACATTCGGCCAGACTTCAATATGTTGAATTTTTCGGTAAATATTATGAAGGCGGAGGAAAGAAATTTGACCCGCTGAGAATAAAGACAAAATATGTGAGGATAACGGAGGAAAAAAAGTAATGGAAACGTTTGCAACGTTATTTACTAACGGGAATTTTTATGCTTATTTAGGTGTGGCTGTAGCAGTAGTTTTAGCAGGAATGGGTTCGGCAAAAGGTGTGGGTATAGTAGGAGAAGCTGCGTCGGGTGTTTTAAGTGAAGATCCTGATAAGTTTGGGCAGTGTCTTGTGCTTCAGGCGCTGCCGGGAACACAGGGGATATATGGATTCCTTATCGGATTTATTATTATGCTGAATACAGGGATGCTGGGAGGTGACGTACAGCTTCCTGTAGGGACTGGTGCAGCTATATTAGTAGCGTCACTGCCCGTTGGCATTGTAGGACTGGTTTCCGGTATTCATCAGGGAAGAGTATCAGCGTCAGGAGTAAAAGTTATTGCTAAAAGACCTGATCAAGTGTCAAAACCTATGGTATCAGCTGCGCTTGTAGAGACTTATGCTATATTGGCATTTCTCATATCTATGTTATTGATTTTTAATATCAAGATCTGAGGTGATCAGAGGAGGAAGTCATGGGAAGTATAGCAGGTATATTGGATGTTATCGTTTCAGATGCTGAAGCTGAAGCGATGGTCACAGCCGAACACGGCAGGAACGAATGTATGCATGTGAGACACAGTTTTGAACAAGAAGCTCGTCTGAAGGAAGAGCGTATTATCGAAGAAGCTGTAAAAAAGTCCCGGGAATTAAAGAGGAGGAGCCTTTCTAAGGCGGAGACAGATGTAAGGAATATCATACTTTCTGCAAGAAGGACAATGATGGAGAAAGCTTTTGCTGCAGCAGAAGATAAATTGATACATCTCGGCAAAGATGAGAAAAAATTTCTCTACGAAAGGCTTATAACCAAGTACTGCAGCAGCGACACTGTCACTGTTGTCTTGAATAAAAGTGATATGAATTTGCTGGGGTCACGATTGAAGGTAAAAGGTATTGATATTAGAACAAAGATTTCTCATAAGGAATTTTCGGGAGGAATTCTGATAATAGAAAAGGATACAGAGATGGACTGTACCTTTAATACTGTTCTTAAGAATGTTGCCGGAGAAATGGAAACCGATGTTGCTTCTATGCTTTTTGAATAGTCAGGGAGGTGTTTGGAATGGGCAGAAAAGATACAGATTACCTTCATGCATCAGCAAGAACGTCATATCTGGAAAATAAGATGGTGACAGAGTCTCAGCTTATGAGAGCAGCCGGGGCCGGATCTGTTCAAGAAGCATATAACATTTTATCTTCAAACTCTGTGTTCAAAGATAGAAAATGGGAAGATTACAGGACAACACTTGAGAAAGACCTTACAGACACTTATACGCTTATAGAAGATATAACAGGGAATATAGGACTTACTCATGTATTCAGATATCATATAGACGGACATAACATGAAAGTCATTGTAAAGAGCAGACAGACTGGTGAAGATAGATCAGATTTATATAAATCAGGAGGGACTGTTTCTGTAAGTAATATGGAAGAGGCAATAGGAGGAAAGCATTTAGATTCTGTAAACAGGGTGCTTGCAGAAGCTGGGGCCGAAGCCGTAAAGCGTTTTGCACAAACAGGTGATCCGCAGACTGTAGATCTTATAATAGATGCGGCTGTCATGAAGATGATGAAAGGTAAGGCTTTGAAATTAGGTGATCCTTTGCTGATAGAATATGTTATGACTCAAATCGATATGATCAATATAGCAACAGCGCTGAGGCTTATGAGAGCAGATGCTGACGGTCGTATGGCGGAGAAAGTCTTTTCAGATGAAGGCTCTTTCTCACGTTCTGAATTTAAAAAAGCTTTTTCCGAAGGATATGACGGAATAAGAAAACTTGTGAAGAAACTCGATTATGGGGAAGCTGTAAGTAAACCGATAGAGAATACGGAAGATGTAATATTTTTTGAAATAATGAAAGAAAACATTATGTCGGAGTTGTTTTACAGAATGCGGGTTTGGGCATTTGGGACGGGACCTGTGATATCATTTCTGTATTTTAAAGAACGGGAGATAAGAGGATGCAGATTTGTATTGGCCTCAAAGGAGTTTAATGTATCTGTAAAAGAGATTGAAAGAGGGCTGAGTGGTATTTATGGAAGCTAAAATAGCAGTAATAGGAGACCGAGCAAGTGTGATGGCTTTCAGGACTGTAGGATTTGATATTTTTGAGGCAGGGACGGATACACAGATTTCAGATCTTATAGAATCTCTTGCAGATGACAGATACTCAGTGATTTTTATTACTGAGGAACTTGTACCTAAGAAATTCGGTACGGCAGACAAGTATAAGAATAACATTGTGCCGGCTATAATACCTATTCCCGGAAGATTCGGAAGTATGGGAAGGGGTATTAAGATAGTACATGAAAATGTGGAGAAAGCTATAGGTGCGGATATTTTTAATAAATGAGAACTTAAACAGGTGGAAAATATGGAATATGGACAGATCATAAAGATTTCGGGGCCGCTGGTGGTAGCTGATAATATGGATAGCGCCAATATGTTTGATGTGGTACATGTGGGAAATCAAGGACTCGTAGGAGAAATAATAGAGATGAGAGATGGCAACGCCTCGATACAGGTTTATGAAGAAACTGCCGGACTTAAGACAGGAGATAAGGTTGTTTCATCAGGAGAACCGCTGTCGGTGGAATTGGGGCCGGGTATACTTGAAATGATATTTGACGGGATACAGAGGCCTTTGGAAATCATGAAAGCAAGGACAGGAAGCAATATAAGGAGAGGTATGTCAGTGGCGCCTCTGGATTATGAGAGAAAATGGGAGTTTAAGCCTGTTTTGGATAGAGGCAGTCACGTGTCTGCCGGCGACATCATAGGAACTGTTGATGAGACAAAACTTATAGTTCATAAAATAATGATTCCTCCGGAAACAGAGGGCATTATAACGGAAATAAAAGAAGGATCATATAATATAACAGAACCTGTGGCCACAGTCAGGCTCTCTGATGGTACAGACAGACCTGTTACTATGCTTCAGAAGTGGCCGGTAAGAAAACAACGTCCTTTTAAGAATAAACTGGCTCCCTATGTGCCTATGGTAACAGGGCAGCGTGTAATAGATACTCTGTTTCCCATAGTAAGAGGAGGGGCGGCAGCAGTTCCCGGACCTTTCGGTTCAGGAAAGACTGTAGTTCAGCATCAGTTAGCTAAGTGGTCTGATGTGGATATAGTTGTATATGTTGGGTGTGGTGAAAGAGGGAATGAGATGACAGACGTGCTGATGGAATTTCCGCAGCTTAAGGACCCGAAATCAGGAGAGTCTATTATGAACAGGACTGTACTCATTGCCAATACTTCTGATATGCCCGTGGCAGCACGTGAAGCGTCTATATATACAGGGATAACTATTGCAGAGTATTTTAGGGACATGGGATATTCTGTAGCTATAATGGCAGATTCCACATCCAGATGGGCAGAAGCACTTCGTGAAATGTCAGGACGTCTTGAAGAAATGCCCGGAGAGCAGGGATATCCTGCATATCTTACATCAAGGCTGGCTCAGTTTTACGAGCGGGCAGGAGAGGTGATCTGTCTTGGAAACGATGAAAGGACAGGTACTTTGACTGCTATAGGAGCGGTATCTCCGGCAGGAGGGGATAATTCTGATCCTGTGGTTCAGTCAACGCTTCGTATAGTAAAAGTGTTTTGGGGGCTTGATTCATCTCTGGCTTATAAACGTCATTTTCCTTCTATAAACTGGATGTCATCTTATTCACTGTACAGCGATACTATAGGAGAGTGGATGGATGACAATGTTTCCAATGACTGGACATGGTGCGTGGCGGAAAGTAATAGGCTTTTACAGGCGGAATCAGAACTGGAGGAAATAGTCAAACTGGTGGGATATGATTCCTTGTCTGCCAAAGACAGGCTTATTATGGAAGCTGCAAGATCCCTGCGTGAGGATTATTTGCAGCAGAATGCTTTTGACGATGTGGATTCTTATACGTCCCTTAGAAAACAGTATATGATGCTGAGACTTATACTTGATTTTTATTATATTTCTTCAGAAGCTATTGAAAAAGGAGCTGATATAACACAGATTCTCAATATGGATATAAGAGAGAATATTGCAAGAACAAAATATATAAAAGAGAGTGAAATAGAGACCTATATTCATGACATCAGAAATAAGCTTATGGATTCGGTCGGAGGATTTGCCAAAAAGGAGGCTGCCGTATGATAGTGAAAGAGTACAGGACTATATCTGAAGTGGCAGGACCTCTGATGCTGGTAAGAGATGTGGAAGAGGCCGCTTACGATGAGCTTGGAGAGATACGTTTACAGAACGGAGAGATCAGAAGGTGTAAGGTTTTGGAGGTAAACGGTACTGATGTACTGGTACAGTTGTTTGAAAGTTCTGCCGGAATTAATCTTGATGAGAGTAAAGTAAGATTTCTCGGACATTCTCAGCAGCTGTCGGTATCTGGGGATATGCTGGGCAGAGTTTTTTCGGGAATGGGTATACCTATTGACGGAGGACCGGAGCCCATACCTGAAAAAAGAATGGATATCAATGGACTTCCCATAAATCCTGCTGCGCGTGTTTACCCTGATGAATTTATACAGACCGGAGTTTCTGCTATAGATGGACTCAATACTCTCGTAAGAGGTCAGAAGCTGCCTATATTTTCTGCTGCGGGACTTCCGCATTCCAGGCTTGCAGCTCAGATAGCGAGACAATCAAAGGTTCTGAAGGAAGAAACTAACTTTGCTGTGGTATTCTGTGCAATAGGGATAACTTTTGAAGAGGCCGAATATTTTATATCGGATTTTAAGAACACAGGCGCTATAGATAGGACAGTGATGTTCGTGAATCTGGCAAACGATCCTGCTATAGAACGTATAGCGACGCCGAGGGTTGCTCTGACTGCTGCTGAATATCTGGCCTTTGAGAAAGATATGCACGTGTTGGTGATACTGACTGACATGACTAATTATGCAGAAGCTCTGAGGGAAATATCGTCAGCGAGAAAAGAAGTACCGGGAAGGAGAGGCTATCCGGGATACCTTTATACTGATCTGGCTACTATTTATGAGCGGGCGGGAAGGAAAGAAGACAGCAGCGGTTCTGTTACTATGATACCTATTTTAACAATGCCTGAAGAAGATAAGACTCATCCTATACCTGACTTGACAGGATATATTACGGAAGGGCAGATAATTTTATCCAGGGAGCTTTATAAGAAGAATATAGCTCCGCCTGTAGATGTACTTCCCTCTCTTTCCAGGCTAAAGGATAAGGGGATAGGAGAGGGTAAGACGAGGGAAGACCATTCTGCCACCATGAATCAGCTGTTTGCCGCTTATGCCAGGGGAAAAGATGCAAAGGAGCTTATGACTATATTGGGAGAGTCGGCTCTTTCAGATACAGATATTTTGTATGCCAGATTTGCTGAGGAATTTGAGAAACGCTATGTATCCCAAGGTTTTGATGTAAACAGGAGTATAGAGGAGACTCTTAATACCGGATGGAAACTTTTATCCATACTGCCTGACAGAGAACTTAAGAGAATAAAACCGGAGATGATAGAAAAATATAGTGTTAAGGTATCTGTATGAGGGGGTTTTTTAAATGGCTGTTTTACAAGTGAAACCAACCCGTATGGAATTAGCCAGACTGAAAAAACGTCTGGCTTCCTCTACCAGAGGACACAGGCTGCTGAAAGATAAGCGGGATGATATGATAAAAAGGTTCATTCAGCTTGCTGAAAAGAACATTGAGCTTAGGACAAGGCTTGAAGAAAAAATGAAAAATATATACACAGGATTTGTCATGGCGGGGGCATATATGGATGAGGCTGTTTTGCAGGAAGCACTGATGATTCCCAAGAATCGTGTGCGATGTAATATAACAGGAGTAAACATCATGGGTGTTGATGTTCCCCAGTATAGGATTGATTATGAGGGCGGGCATCATCAGAATTCATATCCATATGGCTTTGCTTTTACGTCACAGCAACTGGATGAATCAGTAAATGCTGTAAATGAAATACTTCCTTTGATGTTTGAATTGGCTGAAACGGAAAAGACAGTATCTCTTTTGGCGGAAGAGATCGAGAAGACAAGACGCAGGGTCAATGCTCTTGAATACGTACAGATTCCGGCATTGCATGAAACCGTGAAAAGTATTACAATGAAACTGGACGAGAATGAGAGAAGCAATCTGGCGAGACTCATGAAAGTGAAAGATATGATGATATCGCGTCGGAAATAAGGGGTCCAAGGAGCGGATAGCAATGTATGAGATAGTGAGAGATGTAGGAAGCAGTCATGTGGGCTCAGATGGCAAATTGACGTTAAGTTCAGCTATTGACTTCATGCAGGACTGCAGTGGGTTTCAGTTGGATAGTGAAAATTTGCTGAGCAGGTATTTCAGGGAAAATAATATTACAATGTTTTTGGTATCCAGGCAGGTTAATATACAAAAACCGGCATATTATGGAGATAGGATACGGATCAGTACTTCCGTATATCAGATAAAAAACAGCTATGGCTTTAGAAATACTAATATCTATGACAGGCAAGGCAATATGGTGATGTCCTCATATGCATGCGGAGCTTTTATAGATATGAAGCTCGGGAAAGCAGTCGCTATACCGAAAGAGTTAGCAGCATCTGTTCCTGTTGAAGAAAAATTTAAAGGAATGGAATATATTCCCAGAAAAATACGGCTTCCCAAAGAGGTGAATCCTGCAGTAATGGAAGGAATGAAAGTATACAGATATCATATAGATAAAAATGATCATATGAATAATTCAAAATATATACAGTTTGCGCAGGAATGTATTCCCGAAGATACTTTCATATCTGTTATGCGTGTAGAATATAAGAAAGCTGCCAAAGTGAAGGAACTTCTCATACCGTATATGTACGAATCGGGGGACAAATTTTATACGATTTCCTTAAGAGATGAAAGCGGAGATATATTTGCAAATGTGGAATTCAGAACTGTTTGATCTATATGCTGAAAAATTGCCTGTCAAATGTCAATTGATATTTGACAGGCAATTTTAATATATCATAAGGTGTTAAGGAAAAAAACTTGACACCGAGACGATGCTGATATATACTGACATGGTGCAAAAGGTGAAAAGTATGAAAATAGATGATATTACTCAGGCCAGTTTGCTCTATGATTTTTACGGACAGCTGCTCTCTAAACGGCAGAGTCAGGTCATGGAGCTGTATCATGAAGAAAATCTTTCTCTTTCGGAGATAGCTTCTGAATTCAATATAAGCAGGCAAGGAGTTCATGATGCTCTGAAAAATGCGGAGAAAGCTCTTTCGGAGTATGAAAGAAAGCTGGGGCTGGTTGAAAAATTCAGAAAAAGCAGTGATGCTGTCAGTAAGATAGACAGAATAATAGACAGCACGATAGATGTGTTGCTGTATGAAAATACTGAGAATACAGTCAAAGCTGTGGAAGATCTGAGAAAAGTCAAAGATATTATAGATAAGTTGGAGGAATGATCCTATGGCATTTGAAGGATTATCGGAAAAACTGCAAAATGTTTTCAAAGGACTTAAGGGTAAGGGAAGTCTTACAGAGTCCGACATAAATACAGCGATGAGAGAAGTCAAGTTGGCTTTGCTTGAGGCAGATGTAAACTTCAAAGTTGTGAAGGACTTTGTGGCAGCAGTAAAAGAAAAGTCACTTGGAGAGGAAGTGATGGCTAGTCTGACGCCCGCTCAGCAGGTGATAAAAATAGTAAATGAAGAGCTGACAGAGCTCATGGGCGGAACCGGCAGCAAGCTGACATATTCCCCTAAAGGATTTACAGTGTATCTTATGGTGGGACTTCAAGGTACGGGTAAGACGACTACCTGCGGAAAACTGGCGGCATACCTTAAGAAAAACGGGAAAAAGCCTATGTTGTGTGCATGTGACATTTACAGACCGGCTGCTATAGATCAGCTGGAAGTGGTGGGGAATTCAGTGGAAACACCCGTGTTTACCATGAGAGACAGCAAAGAGCCGGAAAAGATAGCAGCGGAAGCGGTTAAAGAAGCTCAGCGAAGAGGGTTCAATGTTCTTATAGTCGATACAGCCGGACGGCTTCAGATAGATGAAGCGCTGATGGATGAACTGGCGACGATAAAGTCGGCTGTGAAGCCTCATGAAATACTTCTGGTGGTTGATGCTCTTACAGGGCAGGATGCAGTCAATGCCGCGGAAGGGTTTAACGAAAAACTGGGAATAGACGGTATCATCATGACTAAAATGGATGGTGATTCAAGAGGCGGGGCTGCTCTTTCTGCAAAGAAAGTAACAGGCAAGCCTATAAAGTTCGTAGGTATGGGGGAGAAGCTTGATGCTCTCGAACCTTTTCATCCGGAGAGGATGGCAAGCAGAATACTGGGTATGGGAGATATGCTTACGCTTATCGAGAAAGCTCAGGAAGATTACGATGAACAGAAAGCGGCAGAGCTCGAGAAAAAACTGAGAAAAAATAAATTTACCCTTGAAGATTTCCTTGAGCAGATGGGGCAGATTAAAAAAATGGGCGGGATAGCCAAAATACTTGATATGATACCGGGCGTTAACAGTAATGCCAAGAATAATATTAATCTTGCCCAAAGTGAAAAAGAGTTTGCCCAGATGGAAGCTATAATACAGTCTATGACAAAGGCAGAGCGTGAAGATCCCAATATACTCAACGCCAGCCGCAGAAGAAGAATCGCAGCAGGATGCGGGCAGCCTGTTTCAAAAATAAATCAGCTTGTCAAGAGATATAATGATGCAAAGAAGATGATGAAAAGCTTTTCCGGAAAAGGTGGGGCAGGCAGAATGAACAGAATGTTCCGGGGATTTTAAATCTCCGTGAAATAGAAGAAAGTTTTTAATTTTTAGGAGGAAATAAAGAAATGGTTAAAATCAGACTTAAGAGAATGGGAGCTCACAAGAAGCCTTTTTATCGTGTAGTTGTCGCTGATATCAGGGCGCCAAGAGACGGAAAGTTTATTGAAGAGATCGGATATTACAATCCATTGACAGATCCTGTTGATATTAATATCGATGAAGAAGCTGCCAAGAAATGGTTAGGAAACGGAGCTCAGCCTACAGAAACAGTTAAGAAGCTTTTCAAAAAGACTGGGATTTTATAGAAAGCGGTGGATTCAATGGTGGAATTGGTTAGTGCAATTGCAAAGTCACTAGTTGAACATCCGGAAGCAGTTGAAGTTTCCGAGTCACAGTCCAATGGCACTACGATTATACAGCTTAAGGTAGCTCCCGATGATATGGGGAAGGTTATCGGAAAGCAAGGCAGAATTGCCAAAGCTATTCGTACTGTTGTAAAGGCAGCGGCTACAAAGGCCAATATCAGAGTAGTAGTTGAAATAGTTCAATAGAGACAAAAGGCACATATATTTCGTGGTATATGTGCCTGTGCTTTATCATAAATGAAATATTATTGTTTTATATGTGGGACGGTCTTTTGTTATAAATTTAAAGGCTAATAAGGTGGAGCGGTATGGATAAGATTAAAATAGGGAAGATAGTCAATACAGTAGGACTTAAGGGCGAAGTCAAAGTCTATAATTATTCAGATAGAAGCGAGATATATGAGAATACATCCCATATATATGTAGAGAATGATCTGACAGCCGTAGAAAGCGTAAGGGTACAGAAAAATATGGTGATACTGAAGCTGGAAGGCATCTCAGACAGAGACAGGGCAGAAGCTTTAAGAGGCAGAGAACTGTACGTGACAGAGGAGGACTTGCCGGAGCTTCCGCAGGGGCAGTACTATGTCAGAGATATTATAGGCATGGCGGTCCGAGAAGAAAACGGAACTTTTTTGGGTGAAGTTACTGATGTTATACAGAATACGGCTCAGGATATATTTGAGGTTAAAAAACAGGGCGGAAAGAAAGTACTTATACCAAAGGTGGACGAATTCGTATTGAATATAGATATTGAGAAAAAAGAGATCCTCGTCAGATTGATAGATGGCCTTATGGATCTTTAAGTCTGAGAATTCAGGAGAAAAAGATGAAGATAGATGTGCTTACGCTGTTTCCCGAAATGTTTTCGCCTGTCACTGAAAGCAGTATTTTAGGCAGAGCTGTAGGGAAAGGAATACTTGATATAAGACTTACTGATATAAGAGATTTTACTAATGACAGACATAACAGGGCTGATGACTATCCGTTTGGAGGAGGCGGGGGAATGGTAATGATGGCTGATCCCATTTTTGGCGCTCTTGAATCAGTGGAAGCAGACAGAAAAAAGATAGTATACATGTCTCCCAGAGGAAGGCTGCTGGATTCAGATATGATAAAGCAGATGTCGCAGCTTGATGAGTTTGTCATATTATGCGGTCATTATGAAGGTGTGGATCAGAGAGTGCTGGATTATTGGGAGATAGAAGAAGTCTCTATAGGAGATTATGTTCTTACGGGAGGAGAACTTCCGGCTATGGTATTGATAGATTCTGTCGCAAGACTTATCCCTGAGGTTCTCGGAAATGAAAATTCGGCTATGGATGAATCTATATATTCCGGATTGCTGGAGCATCCTCAGTATACTAAACCGAGGGAGTACAGAGGGATGCAGGTGCCGGAGGTTTTGGTAAGCGGTAATCATAAACTTATAGATTTGTGGAAATTTCGGGAGGCGCTGATGCTTACAAAAAAGCGCAGACCTGACTTATTTGATGAATTTGTAAAGAAATGCAGAAATCTTTCTAAAGATGAGGGAAAAATACTGGAAGAAATCATTAAAATGGAGTTATAGTACATTGCAAGCAGTAATTCTTTGGTGTAAAATAAGATGATGAAAACTAAACTCAGTAAAAAAACAAAAAAAGCAATATGTATCTATTTGGCAGTGTTGCTTCTACTATATATCGTTGTTCAGCTTCTGCCTAAGGTGACAGATGTTTTTGAGACTACTCAGATATTGAGACCGGGTACCTTAAAATTATCGTATGAGACCAAGGGATATTTTATAAAAGACGAAAGTGTGGGAATAGCATCGGAATCAGGTGATATCCAATATCTTGTAAGCGTGGGAACCGCTGTAAAGAAAGGCCACCCTATAATTTCCGTGGCATCTGAGAATGAAAAGGAACAAAAGGCGAGATTTAGCAAATACACGGAAAGACTGGAAGGATTTGACGGACTTTCCGAGGAATATGACGCTCCTATAAGTGGTGTATTCAGTCTCACAATAGATGGGTACGAAGACTATTTTACTCCTGAAAATATGGACAAGATAAAGCGTGAAAAGGTTGAAAGTCTGTCTTATGATTCGGCTAATCTGGAGAGGAATTCAGTTATAAAAGGAGAGCCTATATATAAGGTATCTGCCGATGACCGATGGTTTGTGTTGTGCTGGGTAGACAGCAAAACGGCAGAAGCTTATTCGGAAGGCACAAAGGTATCGCTGGAGCTGCCTGAAGGGACTGTAGATGCCAGTGTTTACAGTGTCGAGAAAGATGGAGATGACTGTAAAGTTATATTTTATCTCGATGTATATTACAAAGCTTTCTGCGAAAGCCGCGCTGAAGATATGTCCATAGTCACCAGTGATAATGAGGGACTGATCGTCTACAATAAATGTATAGTTGAAAAGAATGGAAATAAAGGCGTATATGTTAAAAATAAAAATGGAGACTATGTATTCACAAGGGTAAAAGTTATTTCCAGTGATGATAAGGAATCAGTCATAGAAGATGTAACTTTTACGGATGATGAGGGCAATCAAGTATATACTGTAGATGTATATGATGAAGTGCTGAAACATCCGAAAAGTGTTCTTGAAAAAGAATTGAAAAAGGAGGCCGAAGAGACTTCGCAAAGTAAGAAATCTCAAGAGGAGGATTAGTAATGGAGGATATAAGAGGCAATCTGATCAGAATAAAACGGCAGATAAAAGAAACCGCGGAAAGCTGCGGAAGAACTGCAGAAGATGTTCTGCTGGTGGCTGTAAGCAAGACAAGGACACCTGAAGAGATAAATACAGCAATAGATGCAGGGGTGACTGATATAGGGGAAAACAAGGTCCAGGAAATAATGGACAAGTATGATAACGTGAAGCCTGTGAAGTGGCATATGATAGGTCACTTGCAGACAAATAAGGTGAAATATATCATAGATAAGGTTTCAATGATACATTCAGTGGATTCATATAAACTGGCTGCAGAGATAAATAAACGAGCCGCAGCTCACGGAATAGACATGGATATTCTGATACAGGTGAATTCAGCACGTGAGGAGAGCAAATTCGGAGTAACAACAGGCGAATCGGAGCAGCTTATAAAGGATATTCTCCAAAGCTGTGAGAATATAAGGATAAGAGGTCTTATGTGCATAGCGCCTTATGCTGATGATCCCGAAGATATAAAGATTTATTTTGAGCAAGTAAAAAAGCAGTATGATCAGTTTAGCAGGATAGAACATCCGAGACTGGATTTCAGATATTTATCAATGGGTATGTCCCATGATTTCCCGGTAGCCATCGAAGCTGGGTCAAATCTTGTAAGAGTAGGGAGTGCTATATTCGGTGAGAGAGATTACAGTAAAATTTAGGAGGTAGTCATGGGAGTTTTTAACAAATTTAAAGATCTGATGGGCTTCGAGGATTATGAAGACGAAGAACTGGATGAGGAGCAGGAAGAGGATTATAATTACGACAGGAAGCCTGTTGAGAACAGACAGCCTCTTACATCTCAGCAGAGATATGACAGCGGCAATGTTGTTTCGATGCAGAACAGGACGGTGAAAGCGTTGACGAGCAAATTTAAACTTATGGTCATAGAGCCAAAAGGATTTGATGAATGTTCCAAGTTGGTGGACAGCTTAAAGAGCAGAAAGCCTATAATTGTGAATCTTGAAAAACTGGATTCAGATACGGCAAGGAAGATATTTGATTTTCTGGGAGGAGCTACGTATGCGCTGAACGGAAATGTTCAGAAAGTGGCCAATAATATTTTTGTTTTCGCTCCGGAGAATGTGGATATATTCGCCGAAGGGGAGAGCAAGCCATATAATTTTGCAGGAGGTAATGCAGAAGATATTAATCCGTGGAAATAGTCAGGAGGGGTAACGATGATCAGACCGATAGATATACAAGAGAAAGATTTTAGCAGATCGGTTCGTGGATATAAAGAAGATGAAGTAAATCAGTTTCTCGATGAGATAACTATAGATTTGGAAAGGCTTCTCAATGAGCTTCGCGAGACTAAGGAAGAAAACAGCAGGCTTGTGGAAGAGCTGGAGAGATACAGAAGTTCTGAAGGTACAGTAGTGGAAACATTGGAAGCTGCAAAGACTCTGATGGCGGATATTTCTGCCAGTGCTGAAAAGAGAGCCGATATACTTTTGAAGAATGCAGAGCTGGATGCACAGCTTATGCAGAAAGAAGCAAGAGATACAGCTGACAGGATTGCTGAAGAAAGCAAAGTTATGAAAAACAGATTCATTGACTTCAGGACGAAATATAAACAGCTGCTGCAATCGGAGCTGCAGAGGTTCGAGTCGCTGAGCGGAGAGATGTTTCCTGAACTGGGAATAGATGATTTTGACGATCTTCCTCAGGCTCCGCAGGATAGGGCATCTGATCAGCCAAAGTCCGGCGCGGGAACATTCCGTTATAAAAGCGGAAGCAGACCCGGGGATAAACAGGAGACTATGAGAAACGTAAAATATTAAAGGAGGCGGGGCGGTCACGCCCCATTTTCATATGATTTATTATTTAGTAGTTGCAGCTATAATATTGTTTGATCAGTTGATTAAGTATCTGGTTTTTTCCAATATGAATGTCGGGCAGAGTTTGCCGGTGATAGGTGATATAATACGCATAACTTATGTTCAGAATCAGGGCGCGGCCTTCAGCATGTGGGAACAGCAATGGATTATATTGATCGTTTTGCCGGCTGTAGTTCTTGTTGCCGCTCTTGTGTTAATCTATATGAAAAGAAATTTATGGAGCAGAATAACAATTCTTTCGATAGTTTTTATATGTGGGGGCGGAATAGGAAACTTTATAGACAGAGTGTCACGCGGATATGTGGTGGATATGTTTGACTGTAGGTTTATACCTTCTTTTGATTTTCCGGTATTTAATGTAGCTGATATATTTATATGTGCAGGCTGCGGGCTGTTGCTGCTTGACGTTATTTTTCTTGAGGGGAAGAGGGCGAAGAAGTGAGCGGTGAAAAAACGACAGAAAAATCCGCAGAAATATTTATAACGCAGCAGACAGCAGGAGTTCGTCTGGACGTTGTTATTACTGCAGTTTTGGAGGAATATTCAAGAAGTTTCATTCAAAAACTTTTTGACAATGGTAATGTCAGTGTCAACGGAAGGATATGCAGGGAGAAAAAATATAAAGCTTCAGAAGGTGATAAGGTGTGGGTATATATACCGGAGCCTGAAGAATTAAAGGTGGAAGCTGAAAATATTCCCATTGAAATAGTATATGAGGATGATGATATGCTGGTGGTAAATAAGCCGGCAGGAATGGTGGTGCATCCGGCTCCGGGAAACTATTCGGCAACCCTTGTAAATGCTCTGATGTATCACTGCAAAGACAAACTTTCTTCGATAAATGGCATAATAAGACCCGGTATAGTTCATCGTATAGATAAAAACACGAGCGGCCTTCTCATGGTAGCGAAAACAGATAAGGCTCATGATAAACTTTCTCATCAGCTTTCGTGTCATAGTATAACCAGAAAATATAAGGCGATAGTTTATAATAATATCAAAGAAGACGAAGGAACTGTGGCGGAACCTATAGGAAGAGATCCTAAAAACAGACTGAGAAATGCCGTGACTTCCATTAATTCAAAAAAAGCGGTAACTCATTATAAAGTTTTGGAACGTTTTGGAAAGTTTACTCTTGTAGAAGCTGTTTTAGAGACGGGGAGGACTCATCAGATAAGAGTTCATATGTCATATATAAGACATCCCCTGTTGGGAGATGATCTGTATGGCCTTCAGAGCAATAAGCTGGGTGTGAAGAGGCAGATGCTGCATGCAGAGACATTGGGATTTGAACATCCCACAACTGGACTATATATGGAATTTAAAAGTCCGTTGCCTGATGATTTTTCGGCAACTCTTGATAAACTGAGAAAATAAGGAGAAAATATATGCCAAAGACAGTATTTAAGCCGGGAACTATGCTGAATCCTGTGCCGGCAGTCATGGTATCATGCGGAGACGGGAAGGTAAGTAATATAATAACAATTGCATGGACCGGGATAATAAATTCAGACCCGCCTATAACATATGTTTCAGTGAGAAAATCAAGATTTTCTCATAATATTATAGAAAAAACGGGAGAATTTGTTATAAATCTTACAACAAAAAAGCTGGCAGTAGCAGCAGATTACTGCGGGGTAAGATCAGGACGCGATGTAGATAAATTTAAAGAGCAGAAACTGACTGCCGCAGAAAGCAGGGTGGTGAGATGTCCTTCCATAGAGGAATCGCCTGTAAATATAGAGTGCAAAGTAATAGAGAAAAAGGATTATCCGACTCATGATATGTTTATCGCCGAGATAGTGAGTGTATCAGTGGATAGTGATTTAATGGATGAAAACGGCAGATTGTGTCTGGATGAAGCCGGTCTTATAGCGTATAATCACGGACATTATTTTGCATTGGAAAGACGGGCGATAGGACGGTTCGGATATTCTGTAATGAAACCAAAAACCCGTAAGCGAATCGAAGCTGAAAAAAGAAACAGCTCCATTAAAAAGAGCAGACGTAGAAGGTAAGGCCCGATGTCGATCAGTTTTTGGCGCGCACTTGGCTGTCGGCCTGAAAATCAGATTTCAAGTGCTGAAGACAGTCCTCGCATACATGACCGGTTTTAAATGCAAACAGCTGGCTGTAAGTGCAACCGCATAATGTACATGACTTTTTCATAGCGCGTCCTCCTTTCACGAGAGTTGTGAGCCTGTTGTCTTCTGTCTGCTGTTAATAATGGAGATGTATTTAGAGTTTAGTGTACAGATACAGGCATTACAAGTATAACTTATTTATTTGTAATAAAGAGGTGCGCTGATGTAATGTTTATACTGTTTGTGATAGTTTTTATAAGAAGAAAGGTATGCTGATATGTATGACAAATTTATTCTCAGAGAATTAAGTGAGGGCAAAATACAGGGATACAGGTGGCATATTGATGATCCCGGCAAAGTGATTTGTATAGTTCACGGTATAGGCGAATACGGAGGACGTTTCGACAGAGTAGCAGAGGCATTCAGAAAGAAAAATATGGCTGTATGCGCTCTTGATCTCAGGGGACATGGCGAATCGGCAGGAAAAAGAGGACATTGCGCGCCCAGAAAGTGTATACTTGATGATATCAGCGCCCTTATAAAATATACTGAAGAAAGATATTTTGGTAAGCAGATAGTTCTTTACGGACACAGTATGGGAGGCAATATAGTTCTTGATTACAGAGCGCGTGGGGATCTGAATGATCATATATCTGCCTATATAATATCAGCGCCGTGGGTTAGACTTGTGAGACCTGTTCCTGCAATTCTTTACAGAGCGGTGAAACTTCTGTCGAAGATAACTCCTTCCTTTACCATCGGCTCGGAGATCAATGAGAATGATCTGGGAAACCCTAAAATGGTAAGACCTTTTAAAGAAAACCCTCTTGTACATAACAGGATATCAGCTCTTTGTGCAGTAGAAGGTTTTGATATAGGAATAAGTCTTGAAAACGGTACTTGCGAAGACAACGGACGTTCCGGAGGCATACCGACTCTGTTAATGCATGGAAGTGCTGATAAAATTTGTGATGTGGAAGGAAGCCGGCAGATTGCAAGGGGACTGAAAGCGCAGGGTGATGATGTAACTTACATAGAATGGAAGGGGCTGTTTCATGAGATACATAACGGCAATGATTCAAGCACAGGAGATGAAGTAATAGAAAAAATGACTGGATGGATTGTTTCGCTGTAGTATATTGAAACAAAATTATAATCAGGAGGTAGTGGGATAATGACAGAGTTTATAGTGTTGATGATTCCGTTTGCAGGGACAGCTCTGGGTTCGATGATGGTCTTTTTTATGAGGGGAAAAGTAAACCCTAAATTAGAAAAAACTTTGCTTGGCTTTGCAGCGGGAGTAATGATCGCAGCATCTGTCTGGTCGCTTTTGATTCCTTCCATAGAGATGTCGGAAGCGCAAGGAGTCGCATGGTTTCCGGCTGCGATAGGATTTTGTCTCGGTGTATTATTCCTTCTTATAATAGATACTCTTGTACCTCATCTTCACCTTGATACTGATAAACCGGAAGGTATGAAAAGCGGATTTTCGAGGACAACCATGATGATGTTGGCAGTGACTATTCACAATATACCGGAAGGTATGGCGGTAGGTGTGACATATGCGGGAGCAGCTCTGGGAAATACCAGTATCACATTGACGGGAGCTTTAGCACTGTCTATAGGCATAGCTATACAAAACTTTCCGGAAGGCGCTATAATATCGATGCCTTTGAGAAGTGAAGGCATGAAACGCGGGAGAGCTTTTTTTTGCGGGATTCTTTCGGGTATCGTTGAGCCGCTTGGAGGTTTTCTTACTATTATGCTGACTGCCCAGATAATACCGTTTCTTCCATATCTTCTGTCATTTGCGGCAGGAGCCATGTTTTATGTGGTTGTAGAAGAGTTGATACCGGAGTCTCAGAGCGGAGAGCACAGTAATATGGGGACTATAGGAGCGGGACTGGGGTTTGCTCTTATGATGGTTTTAGATGTGGCTCTCGGCTGATGCTGAAGCGGGAAGCTGCGGATTCACATAAAGTGTTTTATTATTGGTGAATATCACCATACCCGGATTTGATCCGCTTGGTTTTTTTACATAGCGGATTTTAGTGTAATCTACAGGAACATTTTCCGAATCTGAACCTTTGCTATGGAATGCGGCGATGGAAGCAGCCTCGAAAAGATCTTCTTTTGTGGGATTTTCTCCGTTAAGAATCAGTATAGTGTGTGATCCCGGGATATCCTTAGTGTGAAACCATAAATCGGAGGAAGCGGCTTTTTTTAGAGTAAGCCAGTCATTTTCTTTATTATTTCTTCCCACTAATACAGTTTTTCCTGACGACAGCGTGTAGCTGTAAGGTTTAGGTTTGTTTTTCTTTATCTGTCCGCGTTTCGTTTTTTTATAGCGTATAAAGCCGGAATCTATCAGTTCCTGTTTAAGAAGATCAGTTTCTTCTATGGTTTTGACACGTTCCAGATAAGATGACACTGATTCAAGATATTCTATTTGTCTGGAAACTTCATCGAGCTGAATTTTCTTTTCTTTTACCGCGGTCTTCGATTTTCCGTATTTTTTATAGAAATTCTGCGCATTTTTAGCAGGAGGATATTTAGGATCAAGAGGTATGCGAACTGTAGAGCCGTCATAGTAATTGACGACATTTACAGATGTATCGCCCGTATTCGGGATGTTTAGGTTTGCCATGAGAAGTTCACCGTATAATCTGTATTTGTCAGAGTTCTCTGCTTTGTGAAGATCTTCTCTAAGCCGCTGTGTTTTTAGGCGGAGTTTGGAAAGATGAGTCCTCATTATCTTGAGAAGATCATTTGATTTCTGTTTTACAGTATTGGATGTTTCTCTGTGGCTGAAAAAATAATGTGCTGCTTCGCTGAATGTATTGAAATTCAGTCTTACATAAGTCTTTTCAAAAGGTACAAGAGGAGTTATATGAAAATCCACAGGCTTGCTATCACTGTCAATATAAACGACAGGTGTTGTATTGTCGTTATCTATTGAGCTTATGATTTCCCTGAGCTTATCAAAACATATTATGGGATCCCGGGAGCATGCGATTGTCTCGGCAAGAGCCGGAGAAACACCTTGTATTTCTGAAAGGACCCTGCGTTCAGGCTGAGGTTCATCTGAAATCAGTCTTTCCATATCTGACTCAGTGATCATGCAGAAGGGTACTTTATCTTGTGCGGGAGGATATTCATAGGATTTTCCGGGCAGTACCTGCCTTGCTCTGTTTACATCTATGGAAACATGTTTGATGCTGTCTATTATTTTTCCTGTAGTCACATCTGTGAGCAGTATGTTGCTATGTTTTCCCATTAGTTCTATTATGAGTTTCTTGTTTACAGAGAATCCAAGTTCGTTGACAGTTTCCATAAAGATTTCTATTATTCTGTCATTTTGATATTGCTGTATGTCAGTTATTCTGGCTGCATTCAGGTGTTTTCTCAGAACCATGCAAAATACCGGAGGAATAGCGGGATTCTCCGGAGTTTCATTGATAAGATATACAGCAGAATGGTTTCCGCCGGCAGACATGAATAATTTTTGTTTACCTTGTTTTGTATGTATTATGAGTAGCAGCTGCTCAGGCTGAGGTTGATATATTTTTTCTATTTTTCCCAGCTGTAATTTAGTTTTGAGTTCTTTTACAGCTGCATACGTAGCGATGCCGTCAAAGGACATATTTATTTCCTCCTTGATTCATGGTATACTGATTTCAGGAACTGGAAAAGCGTTTCCAGCAAAACGCAGTCAGTCAGGTATGCCTGCCGGGGGCTTGCATGCCGCATATCCATATTATCATACAAAGAAAAGAAATGGGGAAAAAGATGATAAAAAGTATGACAGGTTTTGGCAGAGGAGAATACTCAGATGGCAAGAGGAGCATAACGGCAGAGATAAAGACAGTTAATCACAGATATTCCGATATAAATATAAAAATGCCAAAGCGTTATTCTTTTGCTGAGGAAAAGATAAAAGCCATAGCAAAGAAAAAGGTAAAAAGAGGGAAAGCTGAGATTTCAATAATGGTAGAGAATATAACAGAGGATGATATGCTGGTGAAACTGAACACCCTTGTTGCAAAACAGTATATCGACAATCTCAATGAACTTAAAAATACATATGGACTCAGTGGAGACATAGATATTCAGCTGGTGTCTACCATGCCTGATGTTATGAAAGCCATTCCCGATGTGGAGGATGAAGAGGAAGTCATCAGAGCCATAGAGCAGGCTGTTACTATTGCCACCGATAATTTGGATGATATGCGTGCTGTTGAAGGCGGCAAGCTTACCGAGGATCTTATGATGAGGGGTGAGCTGGTGAGGGGAATAGTTAAGAAAATAGAAATAAGAGCTCCCCTGGTGGTAAAGGATTATACAGAAAAGATGTACAACAGGATAAAGGAATTGACCGAAGATGCAGTGGATGTTCCCGAGGAAAGAATTCTCATGGAAGCAGCTGTTTTCGCTGACAAGTCTAATATTACCGAAGAACTTGTACGACTTGACAGTCATATGGTACAGCTTAAGAATATACTTACATTGGAAGCAAGTCCTGTGGGAAAAAAACTGGATTTTTTAGTGCAGGAAATGAACAGAGAAGCAAATACTATAGGATCAAAATCCAATGATCTGGAAATCACAGCTCTTATGCTGGAAACAAAGAGCGAGATAGAAAAGATCAGAGAACAGGTACAAAATATAGAATAACTGTCAATATTAATGCTTGAAGACGTAAAAAAAGGGTGTTATAATTATTGTTCAGACAAGTAAAAAGACATAGATATTTTAGGAGCGTAGATATGACGAAAGGCAAACTGTTTGTGATTTCGGGACCTTCCGGAGCCGGTAAGGGAACGATTTGTAAAGAAGTGTTAGACGAAGAAAGAAATATCAGGATGTCTGTCTCCATGACGACGCGGATGCCCCGAAAAGGAGAGATTGATAAGGTTCACTATCATTTCGTGGATCAGCAGTCTTTTGAGCAGCTGATCGAAGACGGCGGATTCATGGAATATGCCAACGTATATGGCAATTTTTACGGCACTCCTAAAAAAAATGTCATGGAATGGCTGGAACAGGGAATAGATGTAATACTGGAAATAGACGTACAGGGAGCCTTGCAGGTGAAAAAATCTTATCCGGAAGGGGTGTTCATTTTCATACTGCCGCCATCTATAGAAGAACTGAAAAACAGGATAAAATCCAGAGGTTCGGAGACTGAGGAGACCATGGCCAGACGACTTGGAACAGCTCTTTCTGAGATATCGTCCATAGACCAGTACGATTACAGAGTGATAAACGAAGAGCTTGATGTGGCTATAAATCGTGTAAGAGCTATAATAACAGCCGAACAGTGTAAACTAAACGACATAGAGGTTGACAATATCGTCAGCAGATATAAGGAGGAGTTATAATGTTATACCCATCTATAAATAAAATCAGGACTAAAGTAGACAGCAGATATACTTTAGTGATCCTGGCAGCAAAAAGAGCCAGAGATATAATAGAGGGCATGCCGAAACTTACTGAGGCAGATGTTGAAAAGCCTGTTTCAATAGCAGCCAATGAGATTGCTGAAGATCTGATAACTTACAGAGAAAACGATATTGAATAGAGCAATGTCTGTTAAAACGGCATTATGTCGTATATTTTAAACGGAAAATACCCCCTTAATGTGAAACAATAATATTGTATCAGGAAGGGGGTTTTGATTTTGAATAAATTTATTATTAGTAAGAGACAGGAGACATATATACTTCGGCTAAATGATATCCTGTACATGGAAAAAAATCTTCGGAAAATAAAAGTATATATTGACGGTGAATTTTATCCGGAACAATCATGTATTGAATTTTACGGTAAGTTTCCCGATGTTATGAGGCATCTGGACAGGCGGTTTATGCACTGTCACAGAAGCTATGTAATAAATATGGATAAAATAGTTGTAATGTCGCACAATACTATTTTCATGGAGAAAAATTTAAAAGTATATATGGGGAGAAATACATATTCTAAAGCTAAAGAAATTCTTGGAAGATATCTTGCAAAAAAATTTGGGTAAATATTGTTAAAACCATTGCAATCAAAGGAGTTTTGTAGTATAGTAACAGTTGGTCTTATTTTATTGTGAGATCAGAAGATATTTATAGTTTACACATGGCAGAATTCCGGGAACCGGTGCCTTGATAGTGGACAGATTACCGCTTTGGAGGTTTTTCCCGGTGTGTACTGCGGTGGAAGAAGAAAACCGAGAGGAGAAAACAACATGTCAGTAATTTCAATGAAACAATTATTGGAAGCAGGTGTGCATTTCGGACACCAGACAAGAAGATGGAACCCTAAGATGGCTCCTTACATTTTTACAGAAAGAAACGGAATATATATTATCGACTTGCAGAAGACTGTCAAGAAGATAGATGAAGCATATGCTTTCATGAAGGAAGTGGCAGAAAGCGGAAAACCGATTCTTTTTGTAGGAACCAAGAAGCAGGCTCAGGCTGCTATCCTTGATGAGGCCAAGAGATGTGATATGTACTATGTAAATCAGAGATGGCTGGGCGGTATGCTTACAAATTACAAGACCATATCCGGAAGAATAAAGAGACTTAACGATATAAAGACTATGGAAGAAGACGGAACTTTTGAAAAGCTGTCAAAGAAGGAAGTTATCAAGCTCAGACTGGAACTCGAAAAGTTAGAGAAGTTCTTGGGCGGAATCAAAGACATGAAGGGTATGCCTGGAGCTATATTTGTTGTCGACCCTAAGAAAGAAAAGATTGCCGTAAAAGAAGCAAGGATTCTGGGAATCCCTGTTGTGGGTATTGTAGATACAAACTGTGATCCTGATGATGTCGACTATATAATTCCTGCAAATGACGATGCTATCAGAGCGGTCAAGCTAATTGCAGGATGTATGGCAGATGCTATCATTGAAGCTAAGCAGGGCGAAAGCTTTGACGAAGGCGAAGAGGCAGGTTCTGCCGAAGCTGCCGAATCTGAAGATGCTGCAGAAATCGCAGAAGAAAAGGCAGAAGCTTAATAGTAGGATAATGATTTGCATAAGAGCAATTAATATAGGAGGAACGATATCATGGCTGTAACAGCTCAGATGGTAAAAGAACTGCGTGAAATGACAGGCGCAGGTATGATGGATTGTAAGAAGGTTTTAGTGGAAACCGATGGAGATATGGATAAGGCAGTGGAGCTTTTAAGAGAAAAAGGTCTTGCTAAAGCAGCTAAGAAAGCAGGCAGAGTTGCTGCCATGGGTCTTGTTAAAACTGCCTTTGCTGAAGACGGAAAGGCTGCGGCTATCGTTGAGGTGAATTCCGAAACAGATTTTGTTGCAAAGAATGATGAATTCGTATCATTTGTAGAGACGCTGGCTAAAATGGCTCTTGAAAATGATGCTGCCGATATGGATGCTTTCATGGCACTCCCTTACGGAGATGAAGGAAGCGTTCAGGATGTTCTTACCAATAAGATTGCTACTATAGGCGAAAACATGAGCATCAGGAGATTTGAAAGGCTTGCGGAACCGGGTGTTGTATATACTGGATATATTCACGGCAACGGAAGTATTGGTGTAATAGTAGGTATCAAGACTGATGCTACTGCTGATGATATAGCTGTAGTAGGTAAGGATGTTGCTATGCAGGTAGCATCTATGAATCCTAAATTTCTTGATGAAACTCAGGTGGATCAGGATTGGCTTGCATCTGAAACAGAAATCGCTAAACAGCAGCTCCTCAATGAAGGCAAAAAGGAAGAACTTCTTGATAGAATCATTCCAGGTAAGATTAAGGCGATACTTAAGGAAGTATGCCTTGTTGATCAAAAGTTCGTTAAGGATGGAGATCTTACAGTTAAAGAGTATGTTGACGGCGCGGCTAAGTCAGCCGGAAAAGATATGGCTGTAGCATCGATGATAAGATATGAAGTCGGTGAAGGAATTGAGAAGAAAGAAGAAGATTTTGCAGCAGAAGTAGCCGCACAGCAGGCAGCAGCTGCTAAGAAATAAGAACCTGTCAACAGACGGCAGTATTTGCTTCGCAAGTCTCCACCTCAAGCTGTTGACAGAACCTTGATTCGGGTGATGGCACCCAAAATAAGCAAAGCAGATGAGAAAGCAGGGAGACCTATCTCAATGAGGGACGAATCGCAGGAAGGTCCCCCGTCAGAGCTGCAGGAGCTATGCTCCGTGACAGCTTATGGCGCAACTGAATAATATAACTTTAAAACCCTTGAAAAATGTCCATTTATCAGGCACTTCAAGGGTTTTTTGCTTGTTCTAATCAGATTTCCTCTTTGTGGTATAATTATATGAAATACAAAGATATGATACAGATGGATATTTTTCTTGAATCATCACCGAATTGCTTATGGTTCCGGAATATCAGGAACAAGATATTAGAAGTAAACTTTTTCAACCCGTAAAAGATAATAATCCTGCTTTGTTATATTTTGGATCGCAGTCGGAAGCAGAACTTTTTATGAGAAAAACGTGCGTACGAAAAGTTTAAATCTTATATAATGAGAAATAGAATGATAATAGAAATTTGAGGCGTATGACGGCGCTAAGTAAAGAATGTTTGTGGTTCATTTTAGGACATTATCTGAGTTAGAAGAAATCATTTATGAGGTAATGATGATGAGGTTTATTATTTTGGAGAAATTATAGTTGGCATCTATGATGACAGACTGCTTATAAATATAGTAAAATCAGCAATTATTCACAATTTGTGAAATGGAAAATTATTTTTTGTGGAGGTAGTACTTGGAAATTAGGTATATAACGCCATCAGATGATAGGATGCAAGTAAGTAGAATATATGAAGAGAGTTGGAAGTGTGTGTATAAGAATATTATTCCTCAAAAATTTCTTGATTCAATTGAAGAGGGGAGCTGGGCCACGGTATTGGATTCTCCTGGTTGGAATACTCTTGTATGTGTTGAGGATGGAAAGTATATAGGGACGAGCAGTTTTTGCAAGTCGCGTTTCTCTGATTATCCTACATACGGAGAGATTATTTCGATTTATCTGCTCCCGGATTATATAGGAAAGGGATACGGGGGGAAATTATTTGATAAAGCGGTTTCTGAACTAAAAAAACAAGGGTACGAAAAGTTACTTTTATGGGTATTGGAAGATAATACTTCAGCAAAAGAATTTTATATAAAGCATAATTTCATCCAAACAGATAATGTTATGAACGATGATATTGGAGGGAAACAACTTCGTGAAGTAATGTATGTATCTAAAAATGAAAAGTAAAATTCTTATCTTTAAAAATTTAAATATACAAAAATATGCTGCTGATATATAATTAACATATAGAATCAAATGACAGTGATACATGGGTTGTATATCTTTGACTGAACAAATTATAAAATAGGAGGAAGAATAATGGGACTTATTAAAGCGGCTTTAGGTGCAGCAGGAGGTGCTTTGGCAGATCAATGGAGAGACTTTTTCAGTTGTGACTCTATGGATGAAAACGTTCTGGTTGTCAAAGGAACTAAAAAAAGTTCAGATCGTTCATCCAATAAAAGAGGAGAAACTAATGTTATATCAGACGGCTCAGGTATAGCTGTTGCTGATGGACAGTGTATGATGATTGTGGAACAGGGAAAAGTGATAGAGTTTTGTGCAGAGCCGGGATTATTCACCTATAGGAATGATTTGACTCCGTCTATTTTTGCAGGGGAATTTGAATTTGATTTGGAAGGTGCCGCAAGAGATGCATGGGAACGTTTTACGTTTGGCGGCGGAGTCGGTAAGGATCAGAGGATTTATTATTTTAATATCAAGGAAATTTACGGCAATAAATATGGGACCATGAATCCGGTGCCGTTTAAGGTGGTTATAGATAAAGATTCGGGAAAAAGCCTGGGAGTAGATCTTAGATGTAATGGCGAATATTCATATAGGATTGTGAATCCCATGCTTTTTTATACAAACGTGTGCGGAAATGTGGAAAACCGATTTGAGCGCGGAGAAATTGAGAGTCAGATGAAGTCAGAACTCCTTAAAGCTCTTCAGCCGGCTCTTGCCAGGGTATCTGCCATGGGTGTGGATTACAGTGAGATTCCTCTTTATACAGATATGATAGCTGACGGCCTCAATGATGTCTTAACAAAGGAATGGATTGAACGGCGAGGAGTGCAGATTGTTTCATTTGGAGTGAATTCTGTGTCGGTTTCAGAAAAAGATAAGCTGAAAATACAAAATCTTCAGCAAGCTGTTATGATGTCAGATCCTACTATGGCGGCAGGAAATCTTGTGCAGGCGCAAGCGGATGCGATGAGAGCTGCTGCAGAAAATGAAAATGGAGCAATGGGAGGATTTGTAGGAATGGGCATGGCAGGAATGGCAGGCGGTATGAATTCTGAGAATCTTTTTGAAATGGGAAGAAAGCAGCAGAACACAGAACAGCGGGCACAGCCGCAGACATCTGCAGGAGATGCGGAAGAATGGACATGTAAATGCGGAACCACTACAGCAGGAAAATTCTGTCCTGAATGTGGGAACCCTAAGCCCGATAAAACAGAAGAATGGACGTGCAAATGCGGAATCACTACAGCAGGAAAATTCTGTCCTCAATGCGGAAGTCCAAGGCCTGAAAAAGCTGCTGGGTGGACATGTGAATGCGGGGCAGTAAACAAAGGAAAGTTCTGTACGGAATGCGGAGCAAAGAAACCGGCGGAGGCATCTTTATATAAGTGTGACAAGTGTGGATGGGAACCTGAAAATCCGCAAAAGCCTCCTAAATTCTGTCCTCAATGCGGAGATATATTTGATGATAATGATGTAAGATAGGAGAGTTATAGTTATGGAGTATGAATGTCCTGCCTGCGGAGGATCACTTACATTTGATTCTAAAAGCCAGAAAATTAAATGTCCTTTTTGTGACAGTGAATATGAAATTTCGCAGTTTGAAGAAAATGACGGTATGAACTGGGAAGTACGGCCCGGAAGCCAATGGGATGAAGGGGAAGAAAGCAGCATGGAAGTTTACAGCTGCAATTCGTGTGGAGGAGAAATTGTCTGTGAAGATACGACTGTATCAACAAGCTGTCCTTACTGCGGCAATCCTGTAGTTTTGAAAGGGAAGCTTTCGGGAATGCTGAAGCCGGATTATGTGATACCTTTTAAACTTGATAAAAACGCAGCCAAGGCAGCGCTGAGGAGACATGTAAGCAGTAAAAAACTGGTTCCGGCGCTTTTTAAGGATGAAAATCATATAGATGAGATAAAAGGTGTTTATATACCATTTTGGCTGTTCAATGCAAACGTTTCTGCAAATATGAATTACAGAGGTGAAAGGATCAGAAGCTGGAGTGACAGCAAGCATAATTATGTAGAACACAGTTATTATGATATTTACCGAGAGGGCAATGTTATATTTGATAATATTCCGGTTGACGGTTCTCTGAAGATGCCGAATGATTTGATGGAATCTATAGAGCCCTTTGATTTTAGCGAGGCTGTTGAATTTAAAAAATCGTATTTGGCAGGATATATGGCTGACAAATACGATATCGATGCCAAAGATAGTATAGATATAGCTAATAATCGGGTCAAAACCAGTACAGAAGATATTTTCCGGGATACTGTTGGCGGATACAGTTCTGTTATACCTCAGAGCAGTGTTGTAAATCTGCAGCATGGCAGCGCGCAGTATGCTTTATATCCGGTTTGGCTTCTGAATACAACATGGCAGGGAAATACATATACATTTGCGATGAATGGGCAGACAGGGAAGTTCATAGGAGATCTCCCTATGGATAAAAAGGCCTATTGGAAAAAATTCCGTATGATGGCAGGAATTTTCGCGGTTATCGGGACAGTGCTCGCTGCTGTTATTGATTATATGTTTGTATAGGAGGCAGCAGAAATGAGAAAACAAATATTGTTGATTGCAGTCAGTGTGTTTTTGATTATAGGATTTTTTACAGTGTCTGTAACGGCAGCTGAAGCAGGAAGCGGCAAAGTATTATGTTTGGATTCTGCTTATTGTGTAAAATCCGACGAAGACCTTGCTGCACTGAATGATAAGTTAAATGATATATCTGCAAGGCAGAATTGTGAAGTGGTAATATATACTACAAATACGTTTGATGGTAAGACGCCAACAGATTATGCCGATGATTATTATGATGCATCAGGATACGGATGGGGAAAAGACAAAAGCGGAATATTGTTTGTCATAAATCCTCAGAGCAGAGATTGGGCGATAAGCACATGTGGATTCGGCATAACGGCATTTACCGATGCGGGACAGGAATACATGGTTGAACAGATGTCCGGTGCGCTTTCGGAAAATGATTACTTGACTGCTTTTAATCAATACGCTGATCTGTGTGATGAGTTTATTACTCAGGCCCGTACCGGAGAACCTTATGACAATGGCAGTTTGCCTGGAGAAGAGAAAGATATAAATCTGGCTGTTGATATTATAATAGGATTGGTGATTGGCATTATTATAGCTTTTATAATTGTGGGAACAGATAAAGCTGCTCTTAAGACTGTAAGGAGGCAAGCTGATGCAAATAACTATATTCGTTCGGGAAGTCTTCGTCTTACGAGGCAGCATGATAATTTCCTATATAAAAATGTTGATGTAACCGAAAGAGAATCTTCCTCGGGAAGTAGTACACATACGAGTTCCTCAGGAGCAACGCATGGAGGCTCTTCAGGAAAATTTTAAATATTGGCAGAGCGGATATTGATGGAGCGCTATCCGATATTATGGATTTCGAGTTTTAAGATTCTACGATTAAAACGGTATATACCCATTGAGAGGATAATCTTCTTGATGGGTTTTTACATAAGATCTGATATAGTATCTTAGGTTTGTCAATTGGGACAGAAGGAAAAGGGTTATATAATAGGAAAGCAGAGTATCAAAGGAAGAAAAGCTAATTGACATAAAAGCCGGAAAATTATGAAGCTATGAAAAAAATAATTATAGCTGGAAAGGGAATATGAAGTATGAATTTAAGTCAGTATTTAGAGTTCGTTAATGGCGGCAATACCGTTGTAGGAAATTCGGAGGAACATAAGTTTATGCATGAAGCCGCACAGGAGGCTATTAAGATTACAATGGAAATAAATACTTCCTATCATGAAACAGAAGAACTGAGAGAGCTGTTTTGTAAGCTGACCGGCAAAAGGGTAGATGATGGTTTTTCTTTGTTTCCGCCTTTCTATACGGATTTTGGGAAAAATATACATATAGGAAAGAATGTATTTATAAATGCAGGATGTAAGTTTCAGGATCAAGGTGGAATTTACATAGGAGATGGAAGTTTAATAGGACATAATGTTGTATTGGCAACTATTAACCATGATTTTTCTCCTGATAACAGAGCAACGATGCACCTTGCTCCCATCCACATAGGCAAAAATGTATGGATTGGTTCAAATGCAGTGGTTTTACCCGGTGTAACCATTGGTGACGGCGCTATTGTTGCAGCAGGAGCTGTAGTTTCTAAAGACATTGAGGAAAATCTCATTGTTGGAGGCGTGCCGGCGAAAAAAATAAAATCTTTATGATTAAGATAATTTATATCTGGAGGGATTATTTATGCCGGAAGCTTTAAAAAACAAGTTTTATAATAGTAATCATATTCACAGGTTAGCTGTCAGTGTAAAAAGTGTATATCCATCATTTCGGACTGTTGATTTTGTAGATGATGTCATGGACGAAGCGTGGGATGAAGCGGGTTTGAAAGCCCGCATGAGGAAAATCACTGTGAATCTGGGTAAATATCTGCCTTCTGATTATGAGCAGGCGATCAGTATCATTGACAAAGTAATTAATGAGTATCCTGAGGGTTTCAATGATTACGCCCTTATGTATTTTCCGGACTTTGTAGAAGTTTACGGACAGAGTGAGTGCTATTGGGATTTATCCATATCTGCATTGGAACGCTATACCAAGATTTCATCTTCGGAGTTTGCGGTGAGACCGTTTATTATAACATATGAGGATCGTATGATGCGTCAAATGTCTGTTTGGGCAGAGCATGATAATGATCATGTCCGCCGTCTTGCCAGTGAAGGATGCCGGCCGATGCTTCCTTGGGCGCAGGTATTGATCAGTTTTAAGAAAAATCCGCTGCCTGTTTTAGATATTTTAGAAAAACTGAAAGATGATCCATCACTGTATGTACGTAAAAGTGTCGCTAATAATCTTAATGATATCTCAAAGACACATCCTGAATTGATCATTCAGATTGCAAATAAGTGGTTTGGCAAAAGCCGTTATACTGACTGGATCATAAAGCATGGGTGTAGAACCTTGCTTAAAAAAGGGAATAAAGATGTTTTGAAGATTTTTGGTTTCGGAGATTGTGAATGTATTGATATTCATGAATTCGTATTGGGTGAGAAAGATGTTTATATTGGAAATGAGATGTCATTTTCATTCGTTATATCCTCTAAGGCAGACTCTGAGGTGCGCCTTGAATATGGTGTTGATTATATTAGAGCAAACGGCAGGCGAAGCCGAAAGGTATTTTGGATATCTGAGATATTTCTGAAATCAGGTGAAGAAAGATTTTATATGAAACGGCATTCGTTTGCAGATCGGAGCACGAGAAAACACTATCCGGGGACACATTCTGTTTCGCTTATTGTCAATGGCTCAGAATACAGGACTTTGGATTTTGATGTAAAATGTTCTGAGATAACATAGAGCAGATAAATGATAAAAAACTTTCCGTTACTTTTTTGCGGAAAGGTGAGATGGAATATTTCTTGAACAGGATGTTGTTTTAGTTTTGTGGGGAGAATGTAGGAACTGCAGAATACCCATGATGTATACGGGAGCAAAAAGGTTTAAAATCTTTGCCGCTCCTGTTTTTTGTTGCAGATTATGTTTTTTTATGTTTTTACATAAATGCCATTGACTATTTTTTAAAAAATGAGATAATTAAACTATAGTACAAATTGGACTACAGTTCAATTCGGAAATTGCAGGAGAGAAGAAAGGCGGGATGTTTTTATGGGAGCAGAAAGCGGCAAAAGAGCCGTGACTAAGCGGACTATCATGAAGGCAGCAAGAAAACTGTATGAAAAACAGGGTATAGAGAATACTGCTTTCAGTGATATCGCAGAGGAAGCAGGCGTTTCACGCAGCACTGTTTTCAATTATTTCGCCAGTACCAGCGATCTTCTTACCGCCTTGTGCGGACAGGAAGTGAATGACCTGCAGGAAGCGTACGATGAAAGCGGATGCTGTGGAAGAGAAGGTATCATGTGTATTTTTGACACTCTCCTTATGGATACAGCATGTTATCCTCAGCTGGTTACTCAGCTTATTTATACGGCAGTGATGAGCGGTGAGGAAAATAATCCGCTGAGGATGATCGAACAGCTCATCCGCAAAAATCTCCAGGGAAAAGAATCCTGCAAGGAAGAAAAAATAATTCTTCTTACAGGTGCTTATTATGGAATAGTCAATCATTATCATCTTCATGATATGGCTTTTGATGCTGACAAGATGAAGAAAGAAATGAGAAATATGATCGACATGATTTTGGGATGAAGGGAATACTGAGAGAAAACAATATGGGTTACGGGATACTGACATGATCCGAAGGGAGGAAACTAATATGGCAGTTAAAGTGATCACTTATGATGTCGGAACGACAGGATTAAAAGTTTGTTTGTTCGATATTTCCGCAGAAGAGAGTGTGAAGTATTTAGCAGGAGAGACAGAGCATTATGCTCTTCATGTATTGGAAAACGGAGGCGTAGAGCAGGATCCGGATGATTGGTGGAGCGCTATGGCCGAAGGTACGAAGAAGCTCCTTGAAAAAAGTGGTACTGCAAAAGAGGAAATAAAAGGAATTTCATTTTGTTCTCAGTTTCAAACTGTAGTTATGGTGGATGAAGAAGGGAACCCTTTGCGCAGAGCTATGAGCTGTATGGACAGCAGAGCTGATAAACAGTTTAAAGATTGTATGAGCACCGGTATAAAAGTGGAAGGTCTGGATATAATCAAGGTTCTGAAATACATGAGGACTACCGGGGCAGTATCAGGAAGTGCCAAAGATCCTGCATGGAAATATCTCTGGGTGAAAGAAAATGAGCCCGAGATTTTTGAAAAGACATATAAATGGCTGGATGCAAAAGAATATCTTATATGTAAGGCTACCGGAAATATGAAAGCAAGCAGAGATGATGCCTGCGGTACCTTCCTATATGATGTACATAAAAATTGTTGGAGTGAGAAACTCTGCAAAATGCTTAAGATCGATATGAAACATCTGCCTGAAGTATGCGCTTCTACTGATGAAGTTGGCAAAATGCTTCCGCATGCTGCGGCAGAGCTGGGCCTTGCCGAAGGTACTCCTGTATTCTCAGGCGGAAGCGATGTCAGCCTATGTTCCGTAGGAGCCGGATGTGTAGAGGTGGGAGATGTTCTCATATATTCAGGTACGTCGGGATGGGTGGCTACTACAGTAGACAAATTGCACCTTGATCTTGGCAACCTCATCGGAGCGCTTATAGGAGTTGATCCTACTACATATAACTATATCGCTGAAGTAGAGACTTCCGGGAAGTGTATGGAATGGGTGAAAGACCGTATGGATCAGATGGGTATGGACTACGATGAAATGATAGAGTATATCAAAGATACTCCTGCAGGCAGCAACGGTGTTGTTTTCTCGCCTTGGATGCATGGAAACAGATGTCCTTTTGATGATGCCAACTCAAGAGGAATGTTTTTCAATCTTGATATTACAACAAGAGGCAGCGATCTGATGAAGTCAGTTATAGAAGGTGTATGTATGCACATGCGCTGGCTGCTTGAATGTACGGAGAAATCATTTGAGACAAATCCTGTTGTGAGATTTTCGGGCGGAAGTGCTATTGCGCCGTATATATGCCAGGTGATGGCTGATGTTCTTGGAAGAGATGTTGAAACTATCGAAAGTCCTCGTCAGGTAGGGGCAATGGGAGCGGCAGCTTTGACGGCAGTAAGCCTTGGCATGTTGGACGATATCAAGGATATCAAAAAGATCATCAAGGTAGATACTACTTATAAACCAAACCTTGCAAATTATGAAGTTTATACGAAGATAATGCCTGTATTTAAGGAATTACATAAAAACAATAAAAAAGCATATGAAATATTGAATGGAGGTAAGTAAAAATGAAAGCTCAATATGGAGTAGCTCGTTGGCCAAACGAGAAAGAAATCTATGAAAAAATGGAAAGACTGGTGAATGAACCGCTTCACCACATTAAACCTGAAGCCATGGCGAAATATATGAAATATTTCGATGAAAAGTGTCAGGGATCAAAGAAGATGATTGAAGAGGCTAAGAAGGTAATTCCGGGCGGTGTTCAGCATAATCTGGCTTTCAACTATCCGTTCCCACTCGTAGTGGAAAAAGCCGAAGGCGCATATCTTTACGATATTGACGGAAACCGTTATGTGGACTATCTGCAGGCTGGAGGTCCTACACTTCTGGGAAGCAATTATGAACCTGTTAACCAGAAAGTATGGGAAGTAGTGAAGGAATCAGGACCTGTTACAGGACTGTTCCATCCTTATGAAAAGATGCTGGCAGAGAAAATACACGAATGTATGCCTTGGGTTGAGATGTACCGCTGTCTGGCAAGCGGAACCGAGGCTGACATGGTGGCCATCAGAATTGCAAGAACCTATACGGGAAAGAAAAACATCGTAAAAGCCGGCGGAGCATATCACGGCTGGAGCGACCAGCTTGTTTACTCCTTGCACATCCCATATACACAGACCTTTGAGGCTCACGGAATTCCTAAGGAAGTTTCTGCGAATACTAAGGAGTTTTATCCGGGGGATATAAATAGTCTGAGAAAGATTCTTGAAGAGAACGAAAAAGACGGCGGCACCGCTGCTGTTATCATAGAGCCGTTCGGCCCTGAAAGCGGCACACGTCCTGTAGCTATGGATTTTGCAGCTAAAGTGAGAGAACTCTGTGATGAATTCCAGACGCTTCTGATCTTCGATGAAGTGGTAACTGCATTCCGTGTAGGCCCCGGAGGAGCTCAAGGATTCTTTAATGTAAAACCTGACCTTACAGTATTCGGAAAGATCGTTTCAGGCGGTTATCCTATGGCAGGCGGTGTAGGCGGAAGCGAAGAAATTATGTCATGTGTTGCTGCAGGAGTAAAAGCCGGAAAGAAAAAAGCCTATGTGGGAGGAACTCTTACAGCTAATCCTCTGAGCTGTGCTGCAGGATATTTTGCCATCGATGAGATCATCAAACAGGATGCTGCAAGAAAGGCAGGAGAAAACGGAGATAAGCTTTGCGACGGAATACAGAAGCTGATAGATAAATATGACTTGCCGTTCGTTACATGGAACACAGGTTCCATAGTTCACTTCGAAGTGTCCGGAGTAATGTACCTGAGCGTACAGGATCCTGATATATTCAAGAAGATTCCTGAGCGTCAGCACTATATTGAAGAATTCGGCGCAGCCCTTACGGCAAACGGTGTAATAACACTGGCAGGAAGCAGGATTTATACAAGCATGGCCGATAATGATGATACTATTGCACAGACATTGGCCGCATTTGAAGACGTATTCTCTAATATTGAAAAATAAGGAGGCAAATTATGATTCGTAAATTAGATATGGAAAACCTGACATACGCATTCCCGGAAGTTGCATTTTCCGAAGATTATGTTATTGCAACGTATCAGGCAAAGGTTGAAACTTCGCACATCGAAAAGCTGGCAATGGCTATTGCAGCTGAGCAGACTACGGGAACATGGATAAAAGTAGGAGCTGATTCTGTGGAAAAGACTAAGCGTTTCGGTTCAAAGCTGGTTGCTCTTTATGAGGTTCCTGATATTGGATGTGACTATATGTCAGATGAACCTCCTATGTATATCATTCAGGTGGCATATCCTGTTGAAAACTTTTCCACAAGTATGTCGGCTATCATGACTGTGTTGTTTGGTAATATTTCGGCATCAGGGATGATACGTCTTATTGATGTAGCTTTTCCTAAATCATTTATAGAAAAATTCCAAGGCCCTAAGTTCGGTGTTGAAGGGATGAGAGAAGTTTTAGGAGTAAAAGACAGACCTCTTCTCAACGCTATGATAAAGCCTAATATCGGATGGACCGCCGATGAGGGGGCAGAGCTGTTCTACAAGGCCTGCAAAGGCGGCGTGGACGTTATCAAGGATGACGAACTCATGCTTGCTGACGGACCTTTCTGTCCGTTGGAAGAGCGTGTTAAAAAGTTCATGGCAAAGGAAAAGCAGGTATATGAAGAAACAGGTGAGCACAGTCTCTATGCTGTTAATATATCCGATAATACAGATAAAGTTAAAGATAATGCTTACCGGGTGCTGGAGGCAGGCGGAAACTGCCTGATGGTAAATGTGTATACTACAGGACACGACACACTTAAAATGCTTGCTGATGATCCTAATATCAATGTTCCTATTCTGGCTCATGTAAACTATGCAGGGACTATGGCTTCATCCACATATACCGGAGTAGCAGCTCCGCTGTTGGTGGGTAAGATTACACGTCTTGCCGGAGCAGATTTCCAGATTAACGGTCATCCGTTCGGAAAATTCCCTGTTTCACATAAAGTCTTCTACAGATGTTTTAAGTTCTTCACACAGCCTTGGTGGAACATTAAGCCTATGATGTATGCTTGCTCCGGCGGTACTACTCAGATGGCCGTTGAGAAAATTATTAAAGAAATCGGAACGGATATTATGCTTGCTGCAGGAGGCGGTGTTCACGGTCATCCAAACGGCAGTGAAGAAGGCGCTAAGTCCATGAGACAGGCAATAGATGCTGCTATGAAGGGAATTCCTGTAACAGAGTACGCTAAAGATCACGAAGAGCTTGCCAGAATGCTGGCGTTCCTGAATCCTGATCTTAAGAAAAACTTTGACTTAATGGGTTAATTTCGTAAGAAAAGATATAATGGATATCATGAATGAGGAGATACCGTACAGCGGTATTTCCTCTTTTGAAAAGGAGGAAAAGTTTGTATAAGAAAATCGTATTCATAGATTTTGACGGAACCATAACGACAGAGGATACTTTGGTGGGAGCTATATTTCCTTTTGTGGATCCAAAAGAAGTTGATGAGTATAATGGGAAATTGGAAAAAGGAGAGATGACTTTAAGTCAGGTTGTGCGGTATGCTTATGATGGACGTCCTGCCGAGTGGCTTCCTAAAATGCTTGAATATATAGATAAGGTAAAAATCAGACCGGGATTTAAAGAGTTTCTTGATAAGATGAAAGAAATGGAGATTCCTGTAGTAGTTATTTCAGGAGGAGTACGGCAGTTTTCCGAACGTAAACTGACTCCGTATATGGACGAACTGACTGATCTGCATGCAGTGACACTTTCAACGGAAAATGATGAAATGCATCTGATTTCTCAGTATGATGACGGCAATGAACTGCTTAAAAAGACTGATGTGATGGCGCTGTACGATTATGAATATGCTATTGGCATAGGTGACAGTTTTACGGATATGAATATGGCTCAGGCGGTAGATACCATATTTGCAAGAGATGTATTGGCAAAATATCTTGAAAAGCAGGGAAAATCATATATTCCTTATGAAGACTTTTTTGATGTAGTAAAGGTAATGGAGGAAAAATTCGGAAATTGATAAATTAAAATGACCGTATTAAAATACTTATACGGTCATTTTTTATTAAATTTATAGGCGGAAATTATTCTGCAATCCTTTGCAAATGTTTATGGAAAATATTTAAAATCACCTTAAATCAAAACTTTTCCTATATTCTTGTTTATCGCTTTATATTTTATTTGTTTTTAACTTTCATAAACAGAAGCTCAAGATATGATTTTCTCGTTACATTTTCTTGGGGAATTCCCAGCTTATCAAGAATATTGAAAAGACAATCTGATGCAGATTCTCTTTCAGATTCTGAGTTCACAAGTATTTCCAGTTCCATATAATTCCCCAGTCCTGTTACAGTGTCGAGGCAAAGTGTAATACACTGATCCCGCTTCGTGCAAACAGCAGTAAATTCATCTCGTGTTTTTTCCACGGTAAACAGAGGAATATATCCGAGAGCAGAAAGAAGTCTTTTGGCGGTATTAAAATCGGTTATGCCTGTTTCATGTTCAATTCGGCTGCTGGAAGTATTGTCAAGCTTAGGACCCTTATATGTTATAAGTGTTTCGGATCGGGAGTACTCTTTGTCGTCTGATGATGTGCGCTGATAGTTCCGAAGTCTGAGAGCCTCATCGGTGTGGCGAAAATCTCTGTCATTTCCGTTAAAATAAAGATCGGTTTCTTTCAGTGTACTGCTGTAAACAAACCCCAGCTTTTCTGCTTTATCACGTATATTTTCCTTTGCAAATTCTGTCAAATTCGCTTTAATTTCGACTTCCAGCATTTTGGGCCTCCTTTTTTAAGTATTAATTGTGATATTTTGTATTGTAACACATTTTATAGACAAACAAGACATGACCTTGTAAAATATTAAATAACTGAAATAAAGAGCAAAGCTGTTTTTGCCATTTATGTCTCAATAAAAGTATCGGAGGATGTAACGTTGCTGAGGATTAAAAAATATGTCAAAGTATCAGATATAGATGAGGCTTATGAGCTTAACCAGAAGAAGAGGAATATTATAATAGGCGGGATGCACTGGCTTAAAATGGGAGATAGGCAGGTGAATACTGCCATAGATCTATCGGACTTGGGACTTGATACTATCGAGGAAACGGAAGATTTCTTTGAAATCGGATGTATGACTACATTGCGTCAGCTTGAACAGCATGGAGGGCTTGATCGGTATACCGGGGGAGCTGTAAAGGAGGCTGTGAAAAATATAGTTGGAGTTCAGTTTAGGAATACAGCCACTGTAGGAGGCTCTTTTTACGGAAGATATGGATTCTCTGATGTACTCACCGCGTTTATGGCAATGGATACATATGTAGTCTGTCATAATGCCGGAATTGTTAATATTAAGGAATTTTCAGCCCGAAAGCCTGACAGAGACATCATAGTCAAGATAATAGTGAAAAAAACAAAACTTGATATGGCATATATGGCCCAGCGCCATGCAAGGACTGATTTTCCCGTATTGACATGTGCTGTAAGCTTTTGGGCAGGTGTATGGCATGCTGCAGTAGGAGCCAGACCTGCAAAAGCGGAAGTTGTCTTGGGAGAATATTTAGATTGCGGCAGAGATATATCTGAGGAGGATGCCGAAAAGTTTGGAGAATATGTTGCGAGCAGGATGTCATTTGGCTCTAATATGAGAGGAAGTGCAGAGTATAGAAAGAAAATTGCCTCTGTACTCGTAAAAAGAGCTATGCTCGAGGCAGGGAGGAAACGATAATATGAAATTGGATTTTATTTTGAACGGAAAGAAAGTTTCTTCGGATATTGAAGCTGACAGTATGCTTTTAGATGTGGTACGAGATATGGGATGTCTAAGTGTCAAAAGAGGATGTGATTCTTCAAGCTGTGGTCTCTGTACGGTTTTTGTAGATGACATGCCGGTATTGTCGTGTTCAGTGATTGCTGCAAGAGTCGAAGGTAAGTGCGTTACGACTCTTGAAGGTCTTCAAAAAGAGGCTGTCGAGTTTGGAGCTTTCATTGCTGATCAGGGTGCGGAGCAGTGTGGGTTTTGTAATCCGGGACTTATTATGAATGCCATTGCCATGCTGCGTGAAAATCCTGATCCTACAGATGAAGAGATACTGTCCTATTTGACCGGGAATCTATGCAGGTGTTCTGGCTATGAGGGGCAGCTTAGAGGTATAAAATCATATTTGGAATTTAAGAAAGTGAAGAAGGGAGGTAACGCTGATGCGTAGTATAGGTAAATCCTTTCGTAAAAAGGATGCCATGGCTCTTGTTACGGGTAAGCCTGTATACACAGGAGATATGATAGATAAAAATGCATTAGTGGTAAAAATCCTTCACAGTCCTCATGCAAATGCTGTGATAGAGGATATAGATATTTCGGCAGCAATGAAAGTGACGGGAATCGAAGCTGTATATACATATGAGGATGTTCCTCAGAACAGATTTACAATGGCAGGGCAGACTTACCCTGAGCCGAGCCCTCATGACAGATTGCTTTTGGACAGACATGTACGGTTTAACGGTGATGCGGTGGCAATAGTGGCGGGAGAGAATGTTAAGGCTGTTGACAAAGCTCTTAAGCTGATAAAAGTGAAATATAAAGTATTGCCTGCGGTTCTTGATTTTCGCAGTGCTAAAGATAACCCTATTCTGGTTCATCCTGAGGAAGACTGGGAAGCTATGTGTCCGGTGGGAGCTGATAACAGACGAAATCTCTGTGCGCGTGAAGAAGACGGCTATGGGGATATTGAAAGTGTACTGCAAAGCTGTGATGTTGTTCTGGAGCGAACATATCATACTAAAGCCAACAGTCAGGCGATGATGGAAACCTTTAGGACTTACACATATCTTGATACTTATGGAAGGCTCAATATATTAAGTTCTACGCAGATCGTGTTTCATATACGCAGGATAGTGGCTCATGCCCTTGATATTCCCAAGTCTAAAATTCGTGTCGTCAAACCGAGGATAGGCGGAGGTTTCGGAGCTAAACAAACTTGTGTAACAGAGATATTTCCAGCATTCGTTACATGGAAGACAGGAAAGTCTGCCTACATAGAGTTTGACAGGCAGGAGAGTCAGATATCGGGAAGCCCCCGACATGAGATGGAGATGTATGTACGCATAGGAGCCATGAAAGACGGGCGTATAAGAGGGATAGATCTTTATACTCTTTCCAATACGGGAGCATACGGAGAGCATGGTCCTACTACGGTGGGGCTTACGGGACATAAATCCATTCCTTTGTATCATCGTTATCAGGAAGCATATCGTTTTAGCTATGATGTGGTATATACTAATCTTCAGGCTGCAGGAGCGTACAGAGGTTACGGCGCCACACAAGGGCTTTTCGCCATAGAAAGCATTGTCAATGAGCTGGCAGCCCATCTTAAAATAGATCCTGTAGAGCTGCGTAATATGAATCTGATACAGGAAGGCGATGTTTCCAGAGCATATTACAGTGAGCCCTGTAATTCATGTACTCTTGACAGATGTTTAAGATCCACAGCTGAAAGAATAAAGTGGAATGAGAAATATCCTTCAAGGGATATGGGAAACGGCAAAATCCGCAGTGTAGGAGTGGCAATGGCCATGCAAGGATCCAGCATTTCAAATTGTGATGTAGGAGGAGCTACTATAAAATTAAATGACGACGGATTTTATGTTTTAAATGTAGGCGCGGCCGATATGGGTACGGGAAGTGATACTGTTTTGGCACAGATAGCTTCCGAGGTTCTTGAATGTAATTATGATAATGTAGTTGTATTCAGCGCTGATACAGATACTTCACCATATGATTCGGGCTCATATGCTTCATCTACGACATATCTTACAGGTAAGGCGGTAGAGCAGGCATGTATCAGACTGAGAGAAAGCATCCAGAATATAGGAGCAGAACTTCTAAAATGTGATGTTGATGTCACAGAATTTGACGGAGAGTATGTGTATTGTCTCGAGGAAGAAGGTGAAGGGGTTTCGCTTAAAGATATTGCCACGGCATCGATGTTCAATAACGGATATGAAACTCAGTTTACTTCTTCTGCAAGATCTTCTGTGTCACCTCCTCCATATATGACTGGAATGGTAGAGATTGAATTGGACAAAGAAACGGGGGAAGTCAGAGTTCTGGGTTATGAGGCTACTGTAGACTGCGGTACTGTGATAAATCCTAATCTGGCAAGGCTTCAAACGGAAGGGGGAATAGCGCAGGGTATAGGTATGGCTCTTTATGAGGATATCACTTATGACAGTTTAGGAGGTATCAGGGAGAATTCTTTGATACAGTACAAGATTCCCACACGTCAGGATGTAGGCAGAATCAATGTAGAATTTGAAGCAAGTTATGAGCCTACAGGTCCGTTTGGAGCCAAATCTATAGGAGAGGTGGTAATAAATACTCCGTCGCCGGCTATTGTTCATGCTGTGTATAATGCAACAGGGGCGTGGATAAGAGAGCTTCCGGTAACACCAGAGAAAATTTTAAAGGCTTTTGAGGATGGACAGCATATATGAGAGTAAATACCAGTGAATATATGATAATAACATTTTCGGAGACCACGAGGGCCCTTTATATGGAGCGTATATGCAAAGAAGATGGTGTGCACGGGAGAATAATACCTCTTCCCAAATCTGTAGACGCAGGCTGCGGCCTTGTGTGGGCATCTGAAAAGAGAGACAGAGTTTTCTGGATAACTTATATGGAAAACAGAGGTATAGAATATGAAGAAATAATGGAGGTGTCTGTTTAGTGAGTGATATTATTTTCTGCAAGGGAGGCGGCTGTACTGCTAAACTTGGAGCGGGAGTTTTGGGAAAAATTCTCGAGAAGCTTCCTTCAGGTGATGATCCTGATCTTTTAGTGGGATTCGGAAGCAGTGATGATGGAGCGGTTTACAGAATAAATAACAGACAGGCTTTGATCTCTACACTTGATTTTTTTCCTCCGATGGTAGAGGATCCGTACCTTTTCGGAGCTATTGCCGCTGCAAATGCTATGAGTGATGTTTATGCCATGGGCGGCGAAGTCAAAACTGCATTAAATATTGTATGTTTTCCGGAGACGATGGATATGAATATCCTTGGGAAAATATTGCAGGGCGGCAGTGATAAGGTGAGAGAAGCAGGCGGTGTTATGGCAGGAGGACATTCCATAAATGATGAAGATATAAAGTATGGGTTAAGTGTGACTGGTATTGTTGATCCGGAAAAAATATACAGGAACAACGGATGCCGTAGCGGAGATGCGCTGATACTTACTAAAAAGCTGGGTGTCGGTATTATTATGACTGCAGACAGAATCAGGCAGGCATCACAGGATGCAGTTAAGAAAGCTATAGATTCCATGAAGTTTCTCAATAAATACGCTGCTGATATACTGAAAGACTATGAGGTTCATGGGTGTACGGATGTAACGGGATTCGGATTTTTAGGTCATTTGTGTGAGATGCTGGACAAGCGGCACAGCGCCGTTGTGGAAAGCCGGAGCATACCGTATTTTCAGGAATGTCGCGGATATGCAGAGGAATTTTATATTACAGCGGCTGCTCAGAAAAACAGGAATTATGTAGGTAATCAGGTGAGTTTCGAAAATAATGATTTTTTTATGGAAGAAATTCTGTTTGATCCGCAGACTTCAGGAGGCCTTCTGGTCAGCGTATGTATATCTGAAGCAGATGAGATAGTAGAAAAAATGAAAGAAAAGAATATTCCTGCCGAAATAGTAGGTTATGTGGAAAAAAGACAGGACAAAAGCATTATAGTCAAATGACAAAGGATGGGTATTATGAAACACGTAGTTGATGCAAGGGGATTAATATGTCCTTTGCCTGTAGTCAATACAAAGAATGAGATAGAGAATATGGAGGAGGGAGAGTCTGTTGATGTACTTGTGGATAATGAGATAGCTGTGCAGAATCTCTCTAAGTTTGCCAATGTGAGGGGTTATGGCTTCAGCCATGAAAAAACAGATGACGTGAATTATCAGGTAACTATTACTGTAAGCGCCGGAAACAATATGAATCTTCAGAAAGATCTGAGTAAAGATATTGTATGTGATATGTCACCCCACAATAATGATGTGGTAGTAATTTCTGCTGAAACCATGGGACAGGGTGAAAAAGAACTGGGAAAAGCCTTGATGAAGGCCTTTGTTTTTGCGCTGACTAAGCAGGATTCATTGCCGGAAACGGTTATTCTGTATAACAGCGGAGCTTTTTTATCATGCGAAGAATCTGACAGTCTTGAAGATCTGTTATTTATGGAAGGGCAGGGGACAGAAATACTCACATGCGGTACATGTCTCAATTTTTACGGTATGACGGATAAACTGGCTGTAGGCAATGTAACAAATATGTATGATATTGTCAGAATTATCAGTGGAGCGTCAAAGGTCATAAGACCGTAGGCGGTGAGAATGATGGAGAATCTTATCATCGTAAGAGGTGGAGGAGATATTGCCACAGGGACCATATACAAATTATATCAGTGTGGATTCAATGTTCTTGTGTTGGAAATATCAAGTCCTTCTGCCATAAGACGTAAGGCAGCTTTTTGTGAGGCTGCATATGAAGGAAAGCATGAAGTGGAAGGTGTTATATGCAGTATGGCAGGATCTGTAGAAGAGGCTGCTTTTCTTTTGAAGGAAGGCAGAATTGCATTGCTTATAGATCCTAATGGATTATGCATAAAGAAACTCAGACCTTTGGCGGTGGTGGATGCCACCATGGCAAAGGCGAATCTGGGCACTTATAGAGATATGGCTCCGGTTACCATAGGTCTGGGTCCCGGTTTTTACGCGGGAAAAGATGTGGATGCTGTTATAGAAACCATGCGAGGGCATAACCTTGGCAAAGTGATATATGAGGGGCAGGCAATGGAAAATACGGGAATACCGGGTAATATAGAAGGCTATACCAGCGAAAGGGTAATACACAGCCCTGCTTCCGGGGTTTTAAGAGAAGTAAGGCAGATCGGGGATATAGTAAAGAAAGATGATATTGTGTCTTTTATCGAATCAGACAGTGGAATTATTCCCGTAAAGGCATCTCTTAACGGTATTCTTCGCGGGGTGATACATGATGGATATGTTGTGAAAAAAGGGCTTAAGATAGCAGATATAGATCCTCGTAAAGAGGAATATGATAATTGTTTTACGATTTCCGATAAGGCAAGGTGTATAGCGGGAGGTGTATTGGAAGCTCTTTTTAAATTGAAAGGAAAAAGACATGATATATGCGGATAATGCGGCTACAACGTATTTTAAACCCGAGAAAACCATAGCGGCTGTATGTGAATACCTGAAACACCCGGGAAATCCCGGCCGCGGAAACAATCATATGGCTATGGATGCGGCAAGGATGGTACTGGATACCAGGATAAAACTGGCTGATTTATTTGACTGTGATTTTGATCATGTTGTATTTACCAGCGGGGTTACGGAAAGCCTCAATACGGTTATACAGGGATTATTTGGGCCGCAAGATCATATTATAACAACATATATGGAGCATAATAGTGTGCTTAGACCGCTTTATCGTTTAGGATGCCGACTTTCTGTATGTGGAGGTTCAACTGAAGAAATCAAAAAGCATATAAGGTCTGATACAAAGGCTGTGATAATAAATCATGTTTCCAATGTTACAGGAGAAATAAATGATATTGAAGGCATAGGAAAATTTTGCAGGCAAAACGGTTTGCTGTCAGTGGCGGATACAGCTCAAAGTGCAGGTGTACTCCCTGTTTCTCTAAAAGAAAGTGAACTTGATGTGATATGTTTTACAGGTCACAAAGGCTTGTTGGCAATGCAGGGTATAGGGGGGATATGTCTGGGAGAGGATATAGATATACGACCTCTTAAAGTAGGGGGCAGCGGATTTGCTTCTTTTGATACAGAACATCCAAAGCAGTATCCCTCAGCTCTTGAAGCGGGTACTCTGAATGTTCCGGGGATAGTAAGCCTGAACAGGTCGCTTGATTTTCTGAAAGAATGCGGAATTGAAAATATTTTGAGACACGAGCAGTTACTTGCAGAAGAGTTTTGCAGGATACTTTCATCCTTTGATGGCGTGAAAGTTTACAGAGAAAAAGAAAAGGAATATACAGGCATTGTTTCACTTAATGTCGAGGGTATGGATGCTGCGGCGGTAAGCGATATTCTGTCCCGTGAATACGGAATTGAGACGAGAGCAGGAGCTCATTGTGCCCCTTTGATTCATGAACATTACGGAACAGAATCAACTGTGAGATTCAGTTTCGGCATAAATAACAGGAAAGAAGATATAAGAGAATGCTCAGAAGCGCTGAAAGAGATAATAAAGATCAGAGGGCATGAAGCATGATTATGGCAGTAGTAGGCTCAGGAGGCAAGACAACTCTCATAAAGAAATATGCCGAAAGATATCTGAGACGGGGATTAAAAGTATTGGTGAATACTTCTACCCATATGGCTATAGAAAAGGATGCTTTGATTACAGATGATCCCGGCATCATAATAAAGGCGCTTGATGAAAATCATTATGTTATGGCAGGGAGAATGGATGGTGAAAAGCTCGGCTCTCTTTCAGAAAATACATATAATAAAGTGTGCGAGCATGCTGATATAGTATTGACAGAGGCAGATGGCTCTAACAGAAAACCTGTAAAATTTCCGGCTTCATATGAGCCGGTCATTTATGATAATGTTGATAGAATAATAATAGTATGCGGCCTTCATGCTCTTGGAAGAAAGGTAGAAGAAGCAGCTCACAGACCGGAGCTTGTAAAAAATGTTTTGGATATCAGTGATGATACAGCGATAGTTCCTTCTCATATACAAACTCTGGTGAAGAAAGGCTATGTAGAGCCGCTGAAAAAAAAATATCCGAAAAAGGAGATTGTTATAGAGCCGAGTCACGATGGATCAGCATATCAAAGACATATAGCAGCATTGATAAAAGCTGACATAAATGTTGAAACCGGAGGGAAAATAGGGTGCATTCTTATGGCCTCGGGTCTGGGTAAACGTTTCGGAAGCAATAAGCTTTTGGCAAAGTTCAGAGAAAAGACTATGATGGAGACAGCTCTCGATATCACAGACGGTGATATATTTGCAAGACGCATTGTTGTTACCAGAAGCAGAGAAGTAGAGGATATATGCAAAAAGTTTAATGTAGATGTGATATTTCATCAGCTTCCGGGCAGAAATGATGCAGTTGCTTTAGGTATAAAAGAAATGGCAGATATGGATGCGTGTCTTTTTTGCCCGTGTGATCAGCCTTTTCTAAGACGCGAAAGTATCGGGAATCTTATGAGGATCTTTTCCGGCGGAGGAACAGGTATCTGTCGTCTGTCTTATGGAAAAGAGGCGGGAGCACCCATATTATTTGCAAAGAGATATTTCAGTCAGCTTGCAGATCTTCCTCCAAAGACAGGGGGATCGTATCTGGTAGAGAAATATAAAAATGATGTGAGTCTTGTGAAAGTGAAAGATAAAATTGAGCTATATGATATTGATACACATGAAGATCTGATTCGTGCTGAAAAGGCGGCAGAATCGAGGTGTTCCGCTGACGGCGGGGCCGGTTGATTCAAGCTTCATATATTTGATTTTTTTAAAAGAATGTATTATTATAAATATATCAGAGCAAAACATATTTTGCAGAAAATTTTAGATAAAGAGAGGCGTTATTTATGAAAGAAAAATTTATTGAATTGTTGGCGGAAAACGGTATCACAGCGGAGATGGGAATGACACCGGTAACAGATGTTTATATAATGCACTGGACGAAAGATAATGAGGTGAGAGATTTCTGGTTTTTCGAGACAGATGGAGCTGTGGAAACAAGAATTACTAATTTTGTAAGATGGAATATAGACGAGTATATCTTTGCCTGTGTTAAAAATGAAGATTATGAAAACGGAAAATATATGACAGGCAATATAAAAGAGTTGAAAGATTATAAGAATCCTCAGGGAGTAACTGAGGATGAAGCATTTATGAGTATGAATTTTGAAGAGCTTCTCAGAGAACTCAAATAAGAAAGTTGATATTATTTTAATCTGTTTTTAATCTATTAATAATGAAGGTTTCATTATGGTGGTATAATATGTAGACATCGCCGGAAGGATTAACCATTATAACGACCGGAATAATATACTGAAAGGAGAAGGGAAAATGGAAAAAAATAATAATTCAGCAGAAAACATGACCAATAATAAAGGATCTGAGAGGAAAAAAGGGAAGAAGGGCATTATTGCTGTAATCGTCATAGCCGCTGTAATTGTAATAGCGCTTATAGTCTGCTGGTTCATGGGGGTTTTAGGAGGCATAAGCAAGTCAGAGGCCGGGGATATAGCATGTAAGCAGGCAGGAGTCCAAGGTAAGGAATATTCACTTACCTCCAACAAGGAATTTGATGACGGAAGAATGATATATGATGTAACAGTTTCATATGATGATACATTGTATGATTTTGAGATACTTGCCAGAAACGGTAATGTAATAAACATGGAGACAAAGAAGATAGGAACAGGTCAGGAAAATTCTGACCAGGCAGCTCCGTCTCAAAATGATATAGGTATGGATAAAGCAAGGGAGATTGCTCTTTCCAATGTTTCAGGAGCGAGCGAAGACTCGGTGAAAAAGATGGATGTGGATACGGATCATGGAAAGTTGGTCTATGAAATAGAGATAGTCTATGACGGAATGGAATATGATTTTGAAATAGACGGAGTGACAGGAGACATAATAAGCAGAGGAGCCGAATCGGTACACAACTGATTATATTGATGGAATTTTGACAGAGAGCCCATTATGACGGGCTCTCTTTGTATGTAAGGCGCTTTAAAGAAAGAGTGAAAAAGCATAAGAGGCCGGCCATACGATCAAAAGTGCGGGAAGCAGATTGACTGCGCTTATGCTTTTAATCTTTGCGATATTAAGCCCCAGAATAAATGTCATCAGTCCGCCTACAGCAATAAAATCATTGAACATATTTGTCGTGATAAACGGAGTTATAAGCTGAGATGAGTAAAAGAACAGACTGAGTATGAGAAACTGCGGAATGATTATAAGATTCATAGCCTTTCCCAGCGTCGAAGCGAATATGACAGAGGCGAATATGTCCATAGTGGCCTTTGACAGCAATATGGTGAAATCGCCGGTAATGCCTTCATCGATGGCGCCGAAGATATTTGTGCCGCTGGCGCAGAATGTTATGGCAACAATCAGATAGAATTGTAAATATTCATCTTCATCATTTGGTACGGAAAATTTGAATTTGAGGAGTATCTTACTGAAAAAGCTTTTGATATGTTTTTCAGCATCAAGAAGTTCTCCTACTATCATTCCAAGGATAAGAGAGAGTATGACAGCCGGAAGAGAGCTGAGCTTTATCAGAGATGTTATTCCTATGGCTATCGCTGCGACACCGAAGACATCGTGGAGTGAATGTTTTAATTTTTCCGGAAGCCTGTTCTGCATAAAACATCCTATGTTTGTCCCTATGAATACACATAAACAATCAATTATAACCCCTAATGGATACATATATTTTTCCTTCTTTCTTCTTGATATTTGTTCATTTTACACAAAAGATATGGAAATTTAACATAAAATTTTTTCTGTGTCAAGTATAAGAGCGCGAAAAAGAAAAATTAAAGGTATTATTGCACTCCGGGCTTTTTTGCGATATCATAAAAAAGAATATATTTTTTTAACCAGAGAAAGGACAAATATAATATGAGATATAGCCTGGTTATTTTTGATCTGGACGGCACGATACTTGATACATTGGAAGATCTTACCGACAGTACGAATTACGCTTTAAGTCAAAATCATCTGCCTGTACGGACTTCAAATGAGGTGAAGCAGTTTGTCGGCAATGGTATATATAATCTGATTGAAAGAGCTGTGCCTCAGGGTTCAGAAGACAATGTTACGGAAAGGGTGTTCCGTGACTTTAACGAGTATTATAAAGATCATTGCTTTGATAAAACAAAACCTTATGAGGGTATGCTGCAATGTATTGATACTCTGAAAAATGCGGGTATTCGCATAGCAGTCGTATCTAATAAAGCCGACTATGCAGTTCAAGAATTATGCAGGAAATTCTTTTTCGGGCTTTCGGATATTTCTGTAGGAGAAAGAGAAGGTGTTAGAAGAAAGCCTTGTCCGGACAGTGTGGAATATGTTATGGATGTTCTTGGTATTGATAAGAAAGAGTCGGTATATATAGGTGATTCTGAGGTTGATATACAGACTGCAAAAAATGCAGATATAGATGAGATCGCTGTATCATGGGGATTTCGGGAAAAAGATTTTCTAAAGAGCCATGGAGCAGAGATTATTGCGCAGACACCTGATGAGCTCTGTAAGATACTTATGCGTGAGAGCCGATAAAGATTTTTTTCAGATATTCATAAACAGTAAAAAGGAGGATTTTACTTGTCAGTAGCACTTAGTTTAGTTTTAGTATTATTTTTTTTATTGATGAATGCATTTTTCGTTGTAGCTGAATTCGCCCTTGTAAGAGTTCGTAAATCACAGCTGCAGATTGCCGAAGAGGAGGGGAAAAGCGGTGCAAAAGCGGCTTTGCTCGTGGCTAATAATGTAAACGCGTATCTTTCGGCATGTCAGCTTGGTATAACACTGGCATCGCTGGCTTTGGGATGGCTGGGAGAACCTGCTGTTTCAGAGCTTATTCGACCGGGCCTTGCTTTTTTAGATGTTCCGGAATCTGCAGTGTCGGCTATTTCTGTCGCAGTGGGATTCGCTTTGGTAACAGCTCTGCATATCGTGGTAGGAGAGCTTATCCCGAAGTCTTTGGCTATATTTTCAACGGATAAATATGCCCGTTTTACGGCTTTGCCGCTTGTGTGGTTTTACCGTATAACGGCGCCGATAATGTGGCTGTTCAATTCCGTCACAAACGGAGTTATGAAGCTGATGGGTCATGATATCGCTAACGAACATGAAGTTTATACCGGCGAAGAGATTCAGATTCTTATCGATGAAAGTACCAAGAGCGGTCTCATAGATCCCAAACAGAATGAATTTGTGGACAATATATTCGAACTTTATAATAAAGATGTATACTCTATCATGACTCCGAGGACAAATATGGAGTGTTTTGATCTGGCGCTGCCTTACAGTCAGAATTTGGATATGATAAAGAGATGTAAATATACGAGATATCCTGTATGCAGAGGAGATAAAGATCACATAGAGGGATTTATTCATCTTAAGGATTTATACTGGAATGATGAGAAGATAAACGGAACCAACTATGAGAATCTTCCCGTAAGAGAGGTGGTAGCAGTTTCTGAATCTCTTTCCGTGGATCGTCTTATGCAGATAATGCAGGATAAAGAGACTAAATTTGCTCTTGTTGTAGATGAATACGGCGGGACTGCCGGTATTGTCACTTCATCAGATGTTATGAAGCAGATAGTGGGGAATATAGATGATGATGAATATATACAGAGCGAAGATTCGAAGGTGATATCGCTGGGTCGCAACAGATTTCTTATAGACGGGCTTCTTCCTGTCTCAGAGCTTGTGCAGCTGATAGGTTTCGAGCCGGAAGAAACAGAAGAATGTGAAACTGCTGCCGGACTTCTTCTGACTATTTTTGACAGAATCCCGGATGAAGGGGACAGAGTATCAATAGAAAATAAAAATACAAAGGTGACGTTTATCATAAATCGCATGGAGCGTCACCGCATAGATAAAATAAGGATCAAGATAGAAAAACAGCAGGAACAGGAGCCTGCTGAGGATAAAGTTTCTTAATATGAATTTATAAAATTTGAGAAACTTGCTTCTTTTGCTTTTTCAAGATGCAGCTTCATGGCTTGTGAAGCTGCATCGTATTTTTTTGCAAGCATGAGTTCGATGGTATGTATATGTTCATCGTTGGAAGCGATAATACGGTCGCGTGAGCCATTGCCTGCGATGACGCGAAGTCTGTAGTTCTGGTTGTATATATGATCCATAGTATGTATGAAATAGACGTTTTTGCTGGATTCTATAAGTAATTTGTGAAATTGTTCGTCTTTGGAGTATATTTCTTCAGAGGAAATTTCGAGAAGGTGCCTTCTTGTGAATGTATCTTTCATTGAAGTAAGTATCTCAGGTGGGACGAATTGACCATAGTTTTTCACGATATATGGTTCGATAAGAAGTCTTGTTTCAAATATCATATTTATTTCATTAACCGAAAGATCAGACACCATGACTCCCTTTTTAGGAAGTATTCTTACAAGATTTTCTTGTTCGAGTTTACTGAGAGCTTCTCGGATAGGTGTTCGGCTGGAGCCTATTTCTCCCATGAGCATGGATTCGTTTAGAAATGTACCCGGAGCATATTCACAGTTTACGATTTTTGTTTTTATAAGATTATAAGCTTTGCTTTTAAGACTTTCTTTTGCCATAGCAGACTCCTTCTTAAATTTTGGTATATTTATACAGTATAATACATTATAAAAAAAAGCAATAGTCTAAGTTGTAAAAATACATTGACAACACAAAATAGTAAGAGTAAAATTATGCTGTAAAATATGTTGTATACAACAGATATATATAAAATATTTATGATGTATAACAACAAAATATATCGCTATTTATTATTATTTTTTGGAGGTAGAAATGAGTGATTTACAAAATACCACCGGTCTGAAACGCCATAAAGTAGGGCTTCTGGCCATAGTGGGAACGATCTATTCGTTGACTGCTGCGGGAGCTTATGGTATTGAAGATATGGTGCCGGCGGCAGGCCCCGGATTATGTATGGTAATGCTGGTAGTCATTCCTATAGTATGGGCTTATCCTCAGGCATTTGTATGTGCTGAAATGGGTTCGGCTATACCGGCAGAGGGCGGACCTTATAAATGGGTTCAGGAGACATGCGGTGAGTTTTGGGGATTTCAGATGGGATGGTGGAGAACAATAGGTGGATATTTTAACACTATAACATTTGTTGTGCTGGCTGCGGGTTATATGACAAGTGCTTTTGGTCTTACATCCACCCAGGAGTATGCTATGAAGATAGCTTTCATAGTTATCTTTACAATCGTTAATCTGCGCGGCATCAAAGATGTTGCTATTATTAATACTATAATATCCATAAGTATCCTTGTATCCTTTGCCATTGTCGCTGTTCTGGGATTTGCACATTATCATCAATCTCCTGTGGAACCCTTTATTCCTGAGAATCAGACTCTTATCGAAAGCATAGGAAATGCTCTTGCTATAGGTATGTGGATGTACGGCGGCATGGAGGCTATGTCTATTATGACAGAAGAGCTGGACAGACCGCAGCTGATACCTAAAGCTCTTATGATAGCTATACCGCTTATAATTCTTACATATATGATACCTACGATGGCAGGTTTGTGTTCACTGGGAGACTGGCAGCAGTGGGGTTCAGAAGGAATGTCATATCAGGATGTAGCTGCCTTTGGAGGACCGATATTTTACAGTTTCTTTATTATAGTAGCGGTACTTTCCAATATTTCTTTGTTTAATGGGTATATAGCATCTACTTCCCGAGGATTCTTTGTTATGGCAGCGGACAATCTCTGCCCTAAATTCTTGGTTAAGTGTGATAAAAAGAGGGGTGTTCCTTATGTAGGCGTACTTACTGTAGCTATCGTGGGATTTTTCCTCTGTACATTTGATTTCAGTTCACTTGTGGTGGGAACTGTAATGATGAGTATATTTGCATCAAGTCTTACGCAGATTTCAGGAATAATAAGAAGAGTCAGAAAGACACATGCAGATGGACCGTTTAAGCTTAAAGTGAAAGACACTTTATTTGTAGCTTACAGCGCTGTACCTTTTCTGGTGGGCTTCATAGCAATTTATCTGAGTGGTACTCATGATTTTGTTTACAGTATCTGCGGTATCATGAGCGGTCCTTTGATCTACATTATTCTTAAAGCAGCGAAGGGAGGTCTTACGAAGATCAATCCTAAGAGATTTCCGACTAATCCTAAGACTAAACTGGCGCCGGGAGATATTTCAAGAATTGGTCTGATTCTTGTAATGTGGGCTATACTTGGCGTTCTGGCGGTATTATGGTTCCCTTCATTTGACGGGGCAGATAACTATGATCCGGGAGTATTTAATCATTATCTGTTGGCTATAAAGCTGATAATAGGAATAGGTGGAGTTCTCGGAGTAGTTCTTATGATATTCGGAAGAAAAAAAGATCCGGCAAAGCTGTTCTGGTGTGAAAAGAACGATTAACAGTCGGTATAAAAGAAGGATATGTAGGGAGCATGAGATATATTGTGCTCCCTATACTTACTAATGGAGATGAGTTAAGTTATGGAAAATATCAATTGGATAAAGAATAAGGCTGATATATCATTTTCTACTGAAGTGATGGATGAGCTTTCTAAGATCACTGATAATAAAGATTGCGGAGGAAGAAGTGCAGGATCTCCTGCTGAACACAGAGCGGCAGATTATCTGGCAGAAAAGTTCAGGCAGGCGGGGCTTGTGAATGTCACTAAAGATCCGTGCAGTGTAGACAGGTGGGTATTTGAAGAGGCAAGACTTAAATATAGGGGGACAGATGGCGAACGCAAAGAGGTGATCTTGGGAGGATATGCTTGCAATGCTAACTGTAAAAATCGTGAGTTCCCACTGGTATACGCAGGGAGAGGTACAGAAACGGATCTGCGGCGTATTGATGTGAAAGGAAAACTTGTACTTATAGATATAAATCAGGCTGGAGAATGGTGGATAAATTTTCCGGCATATGAAGCTTCCCTTTCCGGGGCAGCCGGTGTTATATGTATAAATGTAGGGGGATTCGGGCAAGAAGGAGATAACGTTCTGGTATCTGAAGATATATGCGGACCTGCAGATCTTATGGTATTTTCTATCGGAAAAAGGGATGGGGCAGATCTTAAAGAGATTATGAAAAGATCAGAAAGTGCGGAGATGAAAGTTGTTCTCAGTGCCAGAAGTAAGGTGTCCGGCGGCGGGGTTTCCTATAATGTATGGGGAGATATTCCGGGGAAAACAGATGATGTGATATATGTGATAAACCATTATGATTCATATTATTTCACCGTCTTTGATGATGTGCAGGGCATAGGCTGGGCATTGGGACTTGCTAAATTATTTACCGAAAACGGATATGTTCCTGACAGAACTATAAGATTTGTTGCTCACGGAGCTGAAGAATGGGGACTTACAGATTGTAAATATGACTGGGCAGTAGGAGCTTATAAGCAAATAACGCAGGTGAGGCCGGAGTGGAGAAACAATGGCTTTGCTGTTGTAAATCTTGACGGATTTTATGCTGTGAAAGGTGAAGAAAGATTCTGTATAGTGTGTACGAAAGAGTTGTATGATTTTGTAAAAGAAAGTGTGTCAGATTTCGGAGATACAAAAAATTATACTATTGAAGTTAACATGAAGCTGACATCAGCTACTGAAGATTTCAGCTACACAAAGGCAGGAATGCCAAGTCTTGTAGCAGGAGCGTATGACGGATGTCTGGCTGACAGAAAAGTACTGCACAGTTCAGACAGCGGCTGGGATTCAGGATTTGATTTTGAGGCTTTTGAGATGTTTCACAGATTATTTGCGCATATCATCGTATCTCTTGACAGAACAAAAATATGCCCTGTAAATTTGAAACGGAGAATATATGATGCATATGAAAGTGTAAAAGTATATTTGAATGAAGAAGAAAAAACTGCCTTTGTGGATACCATAGGTCTTCTCGGATCACTCAGCGATAAAATAAAAGATGTCAATAAAAAAATGTCGGGCTTTATTTCAGGATCTGCTGAACATGATCTTCATGATCTTTACAGGCTTATTCATAAGAATTTTATAAGGCTTAACTGGAACGATGAGATGATAGCTCCTCATGAAAGATATATATCAAATATAGAGTCTCTCAAAATCGCTTCAGATCTTATGGATAAGAAAAAGTACGAGGAGGCGGCAAAGGTTCTCAGTGAAGTAGACTTTAATTATTATGCTGAATTTTTTAGTGAGAGAACATATACTTTCTTTGAAGAACAGGTGACCAAACGTGCTAAGCCAAGCTGGGGCGCAGGCCTTGTCGATAATGGAAATGAAAATCTTTATAAAGTCATAAGAGCACTGCTTAAAGGGGTATGTACAGATGCGGAAACAGAGGCTGTGAGAGAAGCTGAGAGAAGACAGCGTAAATATCTGAAAGATGCGATACTTGCAGAACTTAATGTATTGAAAGTGGTAAAGAAGGATGCCGGCAGTCTGCTTGGCAAACTATAAAGTTTGAGGAGGTAAAGCTTTGAAATATATATGCATAGAAAAACCTGGCGAGGTTTGTCATAAAGAAATGCCTGTACCTGAGATAAAGGAAGGAGAGGCCCTTCTTAAACTTCTTTACGGAGGCATATGTGGTTCAGATCTCGGAACTTATCGCGGAACTTTTGCTTATGCCGGATATCCAAGGATACCGGGGCATGAATTTTCAGCAGAGATCGCGGAGATAGGGAAAAACCCATATGGCCTTGAGAAGGGAATGGTTGTTACGGCTAATCCGTATTTTAATTGTGGCAGTTGTTATTCCTGCATGAGAGGGTATGTGAACTGCTGTGAGCATAATGAGACTATGGGAGCTCAAAGAGATGGAGCATTTTGCCAGTATATAACGATGCCGGCAGAGCGTCTTTATAAAAGTCAGGGCATACAGGCCAGACATCTTGCTCTCGTGGAGCCTTTCTGCATAGGTTATCATGGAGTGAAAAAAGCCGGCATCAGAGAGGGCGAAAAGGTTTTGGTTATAGGTGCGGGCACCATAGGTATCGTAGCTGCTCTTTCGGCAAAAGAGGCAGGCGCATCGGTAGATATATGCGATGTGGCTGAAGATAAACTTAAGTATGCGGAGTGTTTTGGATTTGACGGGTATATAAAAAACAATGAACATTTTGCAGATAGCGTGAAAACTCGAACAGACGGAAACGGATATGATGTGACTGTAGAAGCAGTAGGCCTTCCACAGACGTTTCAAAATGCGGTGGATGCAGTGGCTTTTGCAGGAAGAGTGATACAGATAGGTGTGGGAAAGAAAACTGTAAATTTTAATTTTACCGAACTGCAAAGAAAAGAACTTAAGATATACGGTTCAAGAAATGCGGTGAAGAGTGATTTTCTTGAGGTTATAGATATCTTTAAGACAGGAAGGATTCCACTTGATAAGATAATTACAAATACTTATTCATTTGATGAAGGTGATAAGGCCTTTAAAGAATTTGACAAAAACTCAGCTGAAATGCTCAAAGTGATGATAGAGTTTTAAGGAGTTTCGATGAAAGATTTAACATATAAGACTTTGAAAGAAGCGGGTTATCACGGATACCTGCTTGAAGACGGAAAAGAAAAAGTCATTCAGTTCGGCGAAGGTAATTTTCTTCGGGGATTTGTGGATGATTTTATAGATATAATGAATGAAAAATCCGGTTTTGACGCTAAAGTGGCAGTCGTGCAGCCTATACCGGAAGGCCGCGCGTGTATGCTGAATAATCAGGAAGGACTCTATACTCTTTATTTAAGAGGAAGAGAAGGCAATGAAATAAAAGATGAGAGAAGGATTATCAGCTGTATAAGTAGAGGCATAGATCCCTATACAGAGTTTGATTCGTTCTTGGATCTTGCGGCTAATGATGATATTGAATTCATCATTTCAAACACCACAGAAGCAGGTATCATATATGACGAAACATGTTCTCTTCAGGATGAACCGCCTGCTTCTTTTCCGGCGAAACTGACGAGACTGCTGTATGAGAGATTTATGAGAAGCAGCGGAGGAAAAGGATATATTATACTTTCGTGTGAACTTATAGATGATAACGGAAAATATCTTAAGGATGCAGTGTTGAAACACAGCAAGGATTGGGAGTTGGGATCCGAATTCAGAGAATGGATCCATGAGGAAAATATTTTCTGCAGTACTCTTGTGGATCGTATCGTCACAGGATATCCGTCAGAATCGGCAGAAAAACTTCACAGAGAAAACGGATATAAAGATGATTTTCTTGATACAGCTGAATATTTCGGACTATGGGTAATAGAAGGGCCGGATGATATAGGCAGGAGAATTCCTTTTGATAAAGCGGGGCTTCCTGTAATAGTAACAGATGATCATAAACCGTATAAGATCAGAAAGGTAAGGATCCTCAATGGAGCTCATACATCTATGGTTCCGGTGGCATTGTTGTATGGTGAAACAATTGTAAGAGACAGCATGCAGAATGAGGATATAGGAAGATTTGTGAGGGATCTTATTACAGAAGAAGTAATTCCGACTATACCTCTTTGCGGGGATCAGCTCAACAATTTTGCAAGAGATGTTTTTGATCGTTTTGAGAATCCTTTTATAGATCATAAACTTGAGGATATATCGTTAAACAGTATTTCAAAATGGACTGCGAGAGTAAAACCTGCCTTGAAAGATTTTGTCTTTGAGTATGATATTCTTCCGGTACATATAGTATTTTCTTTTGCTGCTTTGATAGCATTTTATAAAAAGGGAAATATTCGGGATTCTAAGGAAGTAATAGAATTTTTTGAAAAAGCCGGAAAATATGATGATAATAAAGAGCTTTTAGAGGATTTCATGGGCAACGAAAAGTTTTTCGGAGAAGATTTGAGGGAGATAAAGAGTTTCGGAGAACTTACGCAACAATATCTTGATCAGATAGAGCAGATGGGTATGAAAGAGGCTTTGAGGCTGTTTCTCAAGGAGCAGAATAATGGAATGGATTAAGATAGATGATAGGGATAATGTAGCCGTTGCACTTTCTGATATAGAGAAAAACCAACCTGTCCCAAAGGGTCATAAATTTGCTCTTTGCAGTATCGGCAAAGGAGATAGGATAATAAAGTACGGAGCTCCCATCGGTGTTGCCACAGAGGATATAGCTGAAGGAGACTGGGTACATACACATAATATCAAGACATTATTAGATCAGGAAAGCAGATATGTATATGAGAAAAAGGGTGCTTTAAAAGAAATATCACAAAGCCATTCTGCTTCTTTTCAAGGGTACAGAAGAAAAAACGGAAGCTGCGGTATAAGAAATGAGATATGGATAATCGCTACAGTAGGATGTGTCAATTCGGTAGCAGATGATATAGCGTATCAGATGCGTGAAGAGGCAGCTGAATATACTGATGGTATTATTGTCATAAAGCATCCGTACGGATGTTCACAGATGGGAGAAGATCAGGAGGCTACATTAAAAGTGCTTTCTCAGCTGGCAGCGCATCCTAATGCAGGAGGGGTGCTCATGCTGGGTCTTGGGTGTGAGAATTGTAATTTCAGCGAACTTGGGAAGGTTTTCTCTAAAGAACAGATGGGCGACAGAGACAGAATAAAATGGCTGAAGTGTCAGGATGTAAGCGATGAAGTAGAAGAAGGAAAAAAAATGGTCCGGCAGCTTATTTGTTATGCCGGGAAATTCAGGAGGCAGAAAATAAATGCTGATGAGCTGATAGTTGGGCTTAAATGCGGAGGTTCTGACGGACTTTCGGGGATAACGGCAAATCCTCTTGTGGGAAAGTTTTCTGACAGGCATTGCGGCAGAGGCGGAAGCGTAATACTTACGGAAGTTCCTGAAATGTTCGGAGCAGAGCAGGTTCTTATGAATAGATGCAGAGATAGCGAGGTTTTTGATAAGACGGTTAGTATGATTAATGATTTTAAAGAGTATTACAGGAAAAATGGACAGGTTATATACGAGAACCCATCTCCCGGGAATAAAGCAGGAGGAATAACTACACTTGAAGATAAATCTCTGGGATGCGTACAAAAAGGCGGACATGCTGAAGTCACTGATGTTCTGCGATATGCCTGCCCTGTAAAAGAAAAAGGTCTTTCTCTGCTTGAAGGACCGGGAAATGATCTGGTGGCAGCAACTGCTCTTGCTGTTTCAGGAGCCCACATAGTGTTGTTTACTACGGGCAGGGGAACTCCTTTTGGAGGACCTGTCCCCACCATTAAAATATCGTCTAATCATGAACTGGCTTTTAAAAAGAAAAATTGGATAGACTTCGATGCAGAACGAATTCTGGATGTGGCAAAATATGATGAGATCACAGAAGAACTCGACAGATATATTTTGGATGTGGCATCCGGTAAAAAAAGCTGCAGTGAGGAGAAAAATTATAGAGATATAGCTATTTTTAAGCGAGGTGTGACATTATGAATGAGAATTATGAGCATATATCATCACAAATAAGTCGTATTGGTATTGTTCCTGTAATAAAGCTTGAAAAGACTGAGAATGCAGAGAAGCTGGCAAGAGCATTGAGTGACGGTGGTGTACCGGTAGCCGAAGTGACATTCAGGGCGGCGGGAGCGGATAAAACCATTAAAACCATGAGAGAAAGTTGCCCTAATATGCTTGTGGGAGCAGGAACAGTATTGTCTATAGAACAGGCAAGACAGGCTTGTGCGGCAGGTGCACAGTTTATCGTTAGTCCGGGATCTAACAGTGATGTGATTGAATATTGCATCAGTATTAATATGCCTGTATTTCCCGGGTGTCTTACACCTACTGAAATAGAGAAGGCTATGAGCTATGGATTGAAAATTATAAAATTCTTTCCCGCTGAGCAGTTTGGAGGGATAAAGACTATAAAAGCTTATGCTGCTCCATACCAGGGAATCAGATTTATGCCTACAGGTGGAATCTCTCTTGACAATCTGTCAGATTATATGTCAAGTAAAGAAGTGGCAGCGTGCGGAGGCTCATTTATGGTGAAGAAGGATATGCTTGATAACGAAAAATGGAATGAAGTGACAGTTCAGTGCAGGAGAGCTGTAGAGATCATAGAGAAAGTGAGGAGCAGAAACAATGGCTAAAATAGTAACATTCGGAGAGATAATGCTGCGTTTGAAACCTGAGGGATATCTCAGATTCTTTCAGAATGATAAAATGGAGGCTACATTTGGCGGAGGAGAAGCAAATGTTGCTGTTTCTCTTGCTAATTTTGGCATGGATACAGCTTTTGTAACAAAGCTGCCTGACCATGATATAGGTGAATCAGCAGTGAGAAGTTTGGCTTATTTCGGAGTAGATACAAGTAAGATATCAAGAGGGGGAGACAGAGTAGGGATATATTATCTTGAGACGGGAGCATCCCAGCGGCCGTCAAAAGTAATATATGACAGAGCAGGATCATCTATAGCTTCTGCCGGGAAAGGAGATTTTGACTGGGAGGATATTTTTAACGGTGCAGAATGGTTTCATTTTACCGGAATAACTCCGGCTCTTGGGGAAAATGTCGCAGAATTATGTGAGGAGGCGTGTGCAGAAGCCAAAAAACAGGGACTTACTGTAAGCTGCGATCTTAATTTCAGAAAGAAATTATGGAGCAGTGAAGAAGCATGCAGAGTTATGGGCACACTCATGCGTTATGTGGATGTATGTATAGCCAATGAAGAGGATGCGGAAAAAGTATTCGGCATCAAAGCTGAGGGGACTGATGTGACAGGCGGGAAACTGAATCACGACGGATATGTTTCAGTAGCTCGGCAGCTGAAGGAACGATTTGGCTTCAAGTATGTGGCTGTTACTTTGCGTACTAGCATATCAGCCAGTGATAATAAGTGGGCGGCTATGCTGAGTGCTGAAAACGACACATATTTTTCAAAACAATATGATGTACGTATAGTAGATCGTGTAGGAGGAGGCGACAGTTTCGGAGCAGGTCTAATATATGGTCTTTACAGCGGTATGAAGGATAAAGATGCTCTTGAGTTTGCAGTTGCTGCATCATGTTTGAAACATTCTATAGAAGGAGATTTCAATAGAGTTTCTGTAGATGAAGTAAAGACTCTGGCAGAAGGCGACGGAAGCGGAAGAGTGCAAAGATAGGAAACAGTAATTCAATAATAAACAGACAGAGAAGACTTTGCAGGTCATAATCCTCCCCATCAAATGGCTTGCGGGTCTTTTTCTTTACGGTGAATCATATTATTTAAATGTAATTTTACGTTCACAATATGATCTTAGAGAGGGGAAAGAGCCAATGGCGCAGGCTATACAAGTATATGGACTTAAAAAGTATTACGGGAAAAATAAAGCTGTGGACGGTATCAGTTTTACTGCAGATGAAGGAGAGATGCTGGCTGTTTTAGGCCCCAATGGAGCCGGAAAATCTACTACTGTAGATATTTTATGTACATATAAGGAGCCTGATGGCGGACTTGTATTTATAGATGATATGATTTTGGGAGAAGATAACAGAGCGATAAGAAAAAAGATAGGCGTTGTTTTTCAAAACGGAGTCTTAGATGAATATCTTACTGTGGCTGAAAATTTTTGTCTGAGGGGCAGGTTTTATGGCTTAAGAGGCAAGAGCTTGGAGGAAAAGATAAGAAAAATATCAGAATCGGCAGGCGTATACCATTTGCTGGACAGAAAGTACGGTATATTGTCCGGAGGTCAGAAGAGAAGGTGTGATATAGCAAGAGCATTGATTAATGATCCGAAAATTTTATTTCTTGATGAGCCTACGACAGGACTTGATCCACAGATAAGAAAGTCTATATGGGATATGATAAATTCTGTAAGGCGTTTAAAGAATATGACTGTAATACTGACTACTCATTATATGGAAGAAGCTGCAGGAGCCGATAAGATCATAGTTATGAAGAAAGGACATATAGAGGCAGAAGGAAGCCCGGGAGAACTTAAATCACGATTTTCTTCTGACAGATTGATCTTGACTGCGGCAGATGATTTTATACTTAAACATACTCTTGATAGTAGGGGAATAAAGTATAAGATTCAAAGTAAAAATTTTGTATTGGAGATAGGCAGCACATTGGAAGCATTGGAATTATTAAAAGTTTGCAGAGGAAGGTTTACGGATTTTGAAGTGCTGAAAGGCAATATGGATGAAGCTTATATAGCTATTATCGGGAGAAAAGCACATGATTAGTTTCTGTATGAGGAATTTAAATATTTTTTTTAAAGACAGGGCAGCAGTGATGCTGTCATTTTTAGCAGAGATAATAATTGTTCTTCTTTATATACTTTTTCTTCGAGATAATTTGCTTGGCAGTCTTTCCGGATCGGAGGATATAGAGTTAATAACAGATGCATGGATGGTATCAGGAATTTTAGCGATAACTTCAGTAACAACAACTATGGGAGCTTATGCAGTTATGGTGGAAGATAAGATGAAACGTATAGATAAAGATTTCATAACTTCACCCGTAAATGAAACAGGAATACTTGGAGGTTATATATTATGTGCAGTCATAATAGGGATAATCATGACGCTTCTTTTGCTTATGGTATCGGCGGCGTACATAGAAATAAGATATGACAGAAATATAATATCAGGCAATGAAATGAAGCTGCTGTTTGTTATATTGCTGACTACTTTTGCAAATTCCTCTGTTGTCATGTTCTTCGTTTCTTTTATCAGAAACAGTAATGCACTGGCGGCTGAATGTACTATCATAGGCGCCCTGATAGGCTTTCTGACAGGTATATATATACCTATGGGACAGATGCCTGAATATGTTCAGGCTGTTGTTCAATGTGTTCCTACGGCTCATGGCGCCGTCCTGTTCCGCCGGATATTAACAGAAGATATGATAGATGAAAGTTTTTCTGCCGGCGGAAGTCAGGGGACGGAAGCGTTTAAGGAAATGATGGGAGTGATTTTCTGTAGAGACGGAAGCGTACTGACAATTCGGGGAAGCATTATTTTTATCGTTATTACATCGGTCTTTCTGTTTTTCATTACTATGATGTTTTTTTACGGAAGAAGAAAATTAAACAGATAAGATATTATTGAATGTATTTTTACAGGATCATTTTTTATGCAGTTTTTTTCCCAGCTTTTAGTGAGCCCGTCATCGCTGATATCTGTTATATGGGCTTTGGCAGCTTTGTATGCTCCGTAAAAATTACCGCATGCACATCTTCTCATGATATCCGGTATTATAGTATGATGATCTTTGCAACATGAAGGCTTTTCACAGAGCATGCACTTTGAAGCTTCTCTCATGATATTGGCTTCAGCGGAAGGATAATATCTGTATATATCATCTTTTTCTATAGGAGCTTTTAATATATCTACATAATTTTTCATACCGGGTTTCCATTTGTAAAGCTCAGATTTCGTTTCTTTTAAGATGACATTTGCAGCTGCGATAGCTGATGCTGTTACTGCAGGGGTGCCTGTTCCCATAACGGTAGATTCTCCGCAGCATAACAGACCATGCCATTTTGTTTTTATATGCTGACGTTTCAGCATGTGTTGACCAAGCATTTGCTTGGGGCCTGCAACAGCTCCTCCCGGTTTCATCGTATATCTTTCAATGGTCTTAGGGGTGGCTATTTCGTGGAAGATAAGTGCGTCCCTGAACCCCGGGAAACGTTTTTCGATTACATTCAATATTCGTTCTGTTTCAATTTCTTTTAGACTTTCATAGCGGTCTGTGTCATTCCAGTTTTTAAAACTGGGGCCTATGGCTATGACAGTATGATGATCAGGATCACATAGGCTGTGGTCGTCTATGCTGAGTATATATAGTGTTATTTCGTTTTCATCGATTTTAGAAGGATCAGAAACCAGCATTTCTATAGGACATGTACTGTCAGGTATGACGGATTTTTGTACTATAGTGTAAAGAACTGTGCTGGGATATGTCGGTTTCATGAGGTTTATTCGATTCTTATCTTCAGCGTTAACCGCAGCTTCCGGAAGCAGATGATTATAAAGATCCCATACTGTTCCCGAGTATATCACGTAAGGTGCATAAAGAATGGTTTTGGTATCTGTTATAACACCTGTGCAGGAATCTTTATCGAGCAGAAGTTTTTTAACATTACAGTTATAGTACATATCGCCTCTGTTTTCCTCAATGATTTTCTCCAGTTTACCCGGAAGAAAGAGGGTGGACCCTGCAGGATAGAAACTTCCGCCTTCATGATTGTCAATGAACATTACTGCAGCTAAAATAGCAGGCGCCTCTGATACCGTAGCATAACAGTAAGTAGACGTAAGTTTGTCAAAGAAATTGAATATTTTAGGATCGGTAAAGTATTTTTTCAGAAGCTGTTCTGCGTTTTTATTTAGATATGACATGAATTTGATATAAGATACGGGATGGTGCAGCAATCCTTTCAGTGCTTCCTTTGGATTAGTCTGATCTGGAGTTGTGTAGGTTGGTGTTCCGCTTATAACGTGATGGTACATTTTTTCCATGTCTTTATAAAATTTTTTTATGTTGGATTTCTGATGCGGGAAAATTTTAGCTAATTCTTCGGTGAATTTTTCTGTATCCGCATGAAATCTGATTTTTTGTCCGCAGTAATTTACGGTATAGAGCAGATCGTGTTTAATCATCTGTATGTTTTCTTCAAGACAGTTGAAAAGAAATCTGTGAGTATTGAATCCTTTTTCTCCGAATCCGTAAAGCATGGCTGCGCCTTGATCGAAGATGGCGTCTTTTCTTTTGAAGATTCCGCAGGATCCGCCCGGTGAAGAGCTGTGCTCTACTACAGCTACTTTAAGTCCGCGTTTTGCAAGCAGTGCTGCAGATGACAGACCGGATAGGCCGGCTCCTATTATAATAACATCGTAATTCATTATGACCTCCGAGATAATATTTTTATAGATAATATTATGCCGGACAAAATGTTTAATTCCTTTTTAGACTATGAGTGTTAAAAAGTTGAGGAAATAATATTTTTTTTTGATAATTTGTGATATACTTATCCAAACTATACTATGTAATATACAAGGAGGTAACACGATGAAACTTAGTGCAAGAAATCAGTTGAAGGGTACTATAACAGATATACAAAAAGGAGCTGTAAACGGAATTGTGAAGATTGATATAGGCGGAGGCAATATTGTAAGTTCGACGATTTCCATGACGGCAATAGAAGAGCTGGGTCTGGAGGTAGGCAAGGAGGCATATGCCGTTATCAAAGCCACTTCTGTGATGGTAGCCGTGGACTGATAAACAGAAAAACATATTGAAGAGGGATTTTGAAACGCAGTAGTTTTTCTGCTGCGTTTTAGTATGCGGTTTTTTAGAACAAATGAAATAGCTTTTTCTATTGACTGTATCACCTTGCAAAATCATTAAATAATAGATATTATATATGGGTATGCGGATTTTAAATGAAATCGGAAAAGATAATATTTTACACAGGAGGAAATATGTTAACCCAAATAGCAGATAATATATACAGAAAAGTAGTGCCTTTGCCAAATAACCCTCTCAGGGAAATAAATGCCTACATAATAACAGGTGAAAAGAATCTTCTCATAGACACAGGTTTTAACAGACCTGAGTGTGAAGAGGCGCTGAGAAATGCTTTTGATGAATTAGGTATAGAAAAAACGGATGTATTCATCACCCATCTGCATTCCGATCACTGCGGACTGGTACCTAAATTTGCAAAGGAAGAAAGCATTATATATTCAGGGGAAACTGACGGAGAGTTGATGAATTTTGAGGCAGGCAATCTTTATTGGAAAATACTGGATGATATGTTTTTAAAATTTGGATTTCCGAAAGCGGAATTCGGAAGGAATACAGACATACACCCGGGAAGAAAGTATGTTCATGACTGTAAGATAGATTTTACATATGTTGCTGAAGGCGATGTGTTGGAATATGGAGGATATAAGCTTAAAGCTGTAGAAACTCCGGGACATACCCCAGGACATATGTGCCTTTATGATGAGGAAAAGAAAATATTGTTTTGCGGCGATCATATACTGGGGACCATAACACCTAACATAACTATAGAACTCAGTGCAGATAACCCCTTGCAGGATTATCTGGACAGTCTTGCCAAGGTTGAAAAGTTGGATGTGAAGATGCTTTTGACGGCTCACGGAACACCTGTGGAAAATATGTACGATCGCATAAAGGAGCTTTATAAACATCACGAAGACAGATTGGCAGAGGCTGTTTATATTCTGGGAGACCAGTGGAAGACACCGTATGAGGTGGCGAGAGATATGACATGGGAGATAGAGTGCAGAAACTGGGAGGAATTCCCGGCACCGCAGAAGTGGTTCGCTACCGGGGAAGCTATTTCGCATCTTCAGTATCTATATTATTCCGGGAAGATATCGCGCGAGGAAAGAAACAGTATATACTACTATCATAAGTAAGAAGCAGGTTGAATAAAAGTATGACAGGATGTACGACAGGAAGAATTTTTATAACAGGAGACAAACATGGATCTTTCATTCCGTTTTTCGGACTTCATGAAAAAGGTCAAATGAGAGACACAGATATTTTAATAATTGCAGGAGATGCCGGATATGTTTGGAACGAAGATTATATTTACAAAGCGGATACGCTGCAGCAGCTGTTTCCGGGAACAGTGGTTTTCATAGATGGAAATCATGAGAACCATGTGTTACTTGCCGGAATGGATATAGTAAGATGGAATGGCGGACGTGCTCATAAAGTTTCAGATCGTATGTATCATTTGATGAGAGGTGAGATATATTCAGTTTACGGGAATAATATTTTTGTTTTCGGAGGGGCGCGTTCCAATGATATAGATAGAAGGACAGAAGGACAGACTTGGTGGAAACAAGAAGAACCGACTCTTGAAGAAATAGGGTACGGAAGAAAGCAGCTTATGGAGAACCTTCATGAGATAGATTATGTGATAACTCATGAGACGCCTCTTTTTGCCAGAGAATTTATTTCAAGGCTAAAAGAAATAGAATATGATTATCATCTGCCTGAGATATTTGAGGACTGGTATGAGATCGTGTCAGAGGGCAGAAGATTTCAGAAATGGTACTTTGGGCATATGCATGTGGACCAGCTTATAACTCCGAAGCTGCGGGCTCTTCACAATGATATCTTGCAGATAGGGGAGGAAACGCCTGTTAGATGGGCGTAAGGATATAAAACAGGAGGTTTTAAAGAGGTATAATGAAAGTAGTTATTGTAGGAGGCGTCGCAGGAGGCGCTACGGCAGCCGCAAGAATAAGAAGGCTTGATGAAGATGCCAAAATAGTTGTGTTTGAGAGAAGTGGATTTGTTTCGTATGCTAATTGCGGGCTTCCGTATTATGTAGGAGGTGTCATCAAAAATCCATCGGAGCTGACACTTCAGACACCTGAGAGTTTTTGGAAACGTTTTAAAATAGATGTAAGAGTTCTTCATGAAGTCGTTTCTATAGATGTTAAAGAAAAAACTGTTTCGGTAAAGAACCTCAATACAGGACAGGTTCGAGTCGAGTCATATGACAAATTGCTGCTTTCGACGGGAGCTATGCCCACAAAACCGCAGATGCAGGGTACGGACAGTCATAATGTGTTCACATTGAGAACAGTTGAAGATACTTTTAATGTGAAAAAATTCGTAGAACTGAAAAAGCCCGGAAAAGTTCTTCTTGCAGGAGGAGGATATATAAGCCTTGAGCTGGCTGAGAATCTTGCAGCAAAAGGTATAGACGTAACGATTGTACAGAGACCTGACCAGCTGCTGGCTCCGCTGGATAAAGACATGGTTTGTGCGATACACGGAAAGCTCAGGGATAAAGGAGTAAATATAAGACTTAAAAGTTCAGTGGAGAAATTGCAGCATGAGAATGGTAAAATAAAAGCCATACTCAAAGATGATGAACCTATTGAAGCTGATATGGTGATTTTAGCTATGGGAGTAACCCCAGATACGATTCTTGCTAAGAAGGCCGGTCTTGAGCTGGGAATTAAGGGAAGTATAGTTGTGAATGAGTTTATGGAGACTTCCGAAACTGATATTTATGCGGTGGGAGATGCCGTACAGGTAAAACATGTTGTTACGGGTGAAGCTGATCTTATTTCTCTGGCCGGTCCTGCTAATAAACAGGGGCGTATAGCTGCAGACAATATATGCGGAGATCACAGCATTTATAAAGGGTCGCAAGGATCTTCAGTGATCAAGGTTTTTGACCTTACTGTAGCTATGACAGGGATCAATGAGAAAAAGGCGCAGAAACTGGGTATAGATTATGACAAAATAATTCTTTCTCCTTTATCTCATGCGGAATATTATCCGAAAGCTACAACAATGACTATGAAAGTCATATATGAAAAATCTTCTTTGAAACTTCTCGGAGCACAGATAATAGGCCATGATGGAGTGGATAAACGTATTGATGTTCTGGCTACTGCCATAAATGTCGGGCTTACGGCAGTGCAGTTAAAAGATTTGGATTTGGCATATGCCCCTCCGTATTCATCGGCGAAGGATCCCGTAAATATGGCCGGATTCATGATAGAAAATATTTCAAAGGGACTGGTGAAGCAGTTGCATCCGGATGATATAGATGAGCTTAGGGAAAGAAATGATGTGATTTTGCTGGATACAAGGACTGAGAAGGAATATAATGAGGGCCATGCAGATGGTTTTGTGAATATTCCTGTGGATGATTTGAGAGAGAGGTTAAATGAACTTGATAATACAAAAAAGATTTGTGTAATGTGTCAGACGGGACTTCGCAGCTATATAGCATGCAGGATCCTTTCGCAGACAGGCTTTGACTGTTATAATTTTTCCGGCGGATACAGATTTTATGAAATGATTGAAAAAGATGCCTGTGCTTTCGGAAGAGCATATCAGTGTGGGATGGATAGGAAACAGTAGTAAATAATTGAATAAATATTATAAAGCTATTGGAAATAGCTGTAAAGTGCGTTAAAATATATACAGCAGGACAACAATGAGCATGACAGGCCTGCGCCATAATATTCTTAGATAGAATTCGAGGGAGAGTAACTATGAAGAAAGAGTATGAAGCGTTATTTACACCCTGGAAGATCGGAAACTGTGAAATAAAAAACAGGATTGTCCAATGTTCCATGGGAGGTACATCCATATTTGGATGGATGGAGCCCAATCATTTTGACAAGGAGGCTGCTAATTTTCTGTTGGAGCGAGCAAAGGGCGGTGCCGGACTTATCCTTCCGGGCATTGCGCCTATCCGCGATACCTTTTTCGGAAAATGGCTGTATCAGGGCAAAGGGAAATTTGAAGAGCTGAAGGAATTCATGGAGGAGTTTCATAAAACCGGGGGTAAACTGTTTATACAGCTTACAGCAGGCTTCGGGCGTTCAATGGCAGTAAATGATCTTATGGAGAAGGTTTACTGTAACAAGGTTCTCAGAAAGATCGGAAAACCTATAATAGATGTGGATTACCTCTGTGCCAGTGCTTCGCCTAACCCTAACAGATGGACAGATAAGGTGCCTTCCAGAGCTTTGACCGTAGATGAAATACATGAGATGGTGGAAGCTTTTGCAAGAATTTCAAAGATGTGCAAGGATGCAGGCGTAGATGGAATAGAAGTACATGCCGTGCATGAGGGATATCTTCTGGATCAGTTCACTATGAAGTATACTAATCAGCGTACTGATGAATATGGAGGATCATTTGAGAACAGATATCGCTTCCCTGTAGAAATCGTAAAGGCTATAAAAGAATCCTGCGGTGATGACTTTCCTGTTTCTCTCAGATATTCAGTGGTTTCAAAGACAAAGGGTTTCAGGCAGGGAGCCTTGCCGGGAGAAGAATATATTGAAGTCGGCCGTGATATAGCTGAGTCAGAAATGGCAGCTAAATACCTTCAGGATGCAGGATATGATATGCTTAACTGTGACAACGGTACATATGATGCGTGGTATTGGGCGCACCCGCCTGGGTATATGTCTGATAACTGTAACCTTGAGTATGTAGAGCATATAAAAGATTATGTAGATATACCTGTTGTATGCGCAGGCAAGATGACTCCGACAGCAGCTGCGGAAGCTATATCGGCAGGTAAGATAGATGGAATGGGAGTTGCGCGGCAGTTTCTTGTTGATCCCAACTGGATACGAAAACTGGAAGAAGACAGAGAAGAGGATATCAAGCCATGTATCAATTGTCATAATGCATGTTTTACAATGGCTTCATATGAAGGCGTGGGGAATATACAGGATATGGAAGACACCAAGGGAATGGCCAGATGTGCTTTGAATCCGAGAACTATGCAGTCTAAAAAATATAAACTTGTAAAGACTGCTTCTCCTAAGAAAGTTGCAGTTATAGGCGGAGGCATAGGCGGCATGGAGTCGGCTATGGTATTGGCTGCCAGAGGACATCAGGTAACTCTCTATGAGAAGTCCGATAAACTCGGTGGTATATTTATCCAGGCTTCAGCACCTTCCTTCAAAGACAAAGACAGACAGCTCATTGAATGGTACAGACGTATGATAGAAAAGGTCAATGTTCAGATAGTAATGAACACAGAAATCAGCGATATACAAGCTCTTGATGCAGATGAAGTGGTTATAGCTACAGGTTCTGAAGCAAAGAAGCCTCCTATTATAGGAATCGAGAAGGCTATGCAGGCTACGGAATATCTATCGGGAGCAGAGACTGGAGATAATGTGCTGATAGTAGGAGGCGGACTTACAGGTTGTGAGATAGCTTATGATCTGATTCTTAAAGGAAAGAAACCGTCTATAGCAGAGTCCATGAACGATTTGATATGCGCTAAAGGGGTCTGTCTTGCCAATTCATCGTTTCTCAGAGAGATGATGGCATATAAAGATGTTCCTGTTTATCTCAACACGAAAGTATGTGAGATAAAAGATTCATCAGCTGTTTTGGAAGATGAGGACGGCAGACTTACGGAAATCTCGGCAGATACGGTGATCTATTCTGTCGGATATACGCCTAAGCCGCTACATCAGAAATCTAAGGGAGTACATCTTGTAGGAGACTGCAACAGTGTAGGAAATCTGCGAACGGTAATATGGCGCGCGTGGGATGTATGCATGAAAATATAATCTGAATATATAAAAGAAAAAGCAGATAGTAATTTTTTGCTATCTGCTTTTTCTTTTAGCTGATAAACAAAATACAGAAAAATATGACAACGGTAATTTTTTTGTTTTTATGATATAATGAACGGCAGATATTAAATAATTAAAAGTTATAGTTCGTTTGTTATTCATTTATTATCAGGAGAGGAAAATGTCTAAAGAAAACAAGGAAAAGAAAATCATTGAGATCGGTGAGAAGCCTCCTATAGGCAAATGGATCCCACTGAGCATACAGCATACTTTTGCAATGTTCAGTGCATCTGTATTGGTTCCGATTCTCTTTGGCATTCCGGCTTCTATCGTTCTTCTTATGAACGGAGTCGGCACGCTGCTGTTTATTTTTATAACGAAGGGAAGGGCGCCTGCTTATCTGGGATCGAGTTTTGCGTTTTTGTCACCGGGGTTCATTGTAATCGGCAGCATGGGGTATCAGTATTGTCTCGGAGGCTTTATAGTCGCAGGTGCTATATTTGCTGTGGTAGCCATAATAATCAAGTTCGCCGGTGTAAACTGGATTGATGCAGTACTACCTCCTGCGGCGATGGGACCTATAGTAGCATTGATAGGTCTTGAATTGGCAGGGTCAGCAGCCAGCAACGGAGGAATTATAAGTTCCGAAGGAGCTGCAATAGATCCTAAGTTTGTCTTTGTGTTCATATTTACTTTAGCTCTGGCGGTTATAGGACAAGTTGTATTCAGAGGGTTTGCTTCTGCCATAGCTATACTGATAGCCATCGTTACTGGATATGTACTGGCAGTTATAATGGGGCTTGTGGATTTTTCACCTGTTACAGATGCCAGTGTGTTTGAGCTTCCTGCGTTTATGGCTCCTAAATTCAGTTTGAGTGCAGTAATTATAATAATTCCGGCTTCTCTTACGGTTATTTCGGAACACATCTCACATCAGATTGTAACAAGTGAGATAGTTGGAAGGGATCTTCTCAGAGATCCCGGTCTTCACCGTTCGCTTCTGTCGGATGGTATTTCGACCATGCTGTCAGGACTGTGCGGATCAGTACCGACAACTACTTACGGAGAAAATATCGGAGTAATGGCGGTAACTAAAGTTTACAGTGTATGGGTTATCGGGGGAGCAGCCGTATTTTCTATACTGCTTTCTTTCTTCGGTCAAGTCAGCGCTCTCATAAGTACTATACCGGGACCTGTAATGGGAGGCATAAGTTTTCTCCTTTATGGTATGATTGCGGCATCAGGTATCAGGTTGCTTGTAGATAAGAGAGTGGATTATTCAAGACCAAGGAATCTGGCAATGACGGCAGTTGTTTTTGTTGTAGGTCTTTCGGGAGCGGCTATAAAGATTGGAGAAGTAGAGCTCACCGGTATGTGTCTTGCTACGATAGTAGGTATCGTGATGGGCCTTGTGATGTTCATCATAGATAAATGCGGATGGGCAAATGACACTGAAGAGAATGCTTAAATCGGTATTTAATAAAAACAAAATCCCCGCATACAGATTAAAATTATCTGTATGCGGGGATTTTGTTTTTATTTGTGAGCTTGTTACGGGTATTATTTTAATTCAGGGAATCTGGAAGTTATATAATATATCAGTATGTTGAGGATCTCCTCGTCAGAAAAAGGCGTAGTATCAAGAACGAAGTCGTATTGTCTGAGATCCAGCCATTTTTTGCCTGTGAAAGTATGATAATACTGAGCTCGCTCTCTGTCTTCTTTTTCTATATCATGTATGACTTTTTTTCTGGAAAGTTTTTTATCAAAAGTTCTTTCCAGACGTTCTATACGTCTGTCCATTTCTGCCTGAAGAAAGATACTGGTATGCTTTTCATAATGCCTGAAAAGATATGGAGCGCATCTGCCGATAATGACGCACGGCCCCTGCTGTACAGAATCACGCATTATCTGGGTCTGAGTTTTAAAAAGCTGCTCACTTGTAGGAATATACCATTCTTTGGCGATATAGGGCATTTCGTATGCTGCTGATCTGGCCATGGCAGTGAGAGCCGAAATATTTTTCTCATCTACCATCTCAAGATTTTCTTCATCGGCATCCATGATATCTGCAGCTCTCACCAGGATTTCTTTATCGATATAATGAAAGCCAAAGTGGTCGGCGATAGCCTTTCCCATATCAGAACCTCCGCTTCCCAATTGTCTTCCTATTGTTATTACATGATTTTGGATATTCATCATATTTCTCCTTTTCTTTAATTATATCATTTATTATGGTTTAATCGCAAAAAATATCGTCATCATGTTTTGTACGTTTTACGAAAATGACAGCTATCAGCAGAGCTATGGCGCCGAGACCTGTGGCTGTACCGAATGCTGCATGCATTCCGCTCAGAGTTGAATTTATGACTCCTGAGCTTTGATTCATGGAAGTTACAGTAGTCATAATGGTTATGAGTATAGCTGTTCCGATGGAACCTGCTATCTGCCTTGCTGTGTTATTTATGGCGCTTCCGTGAGCAATCATTTTATTTTCGAGAGCATTAAGGCCCCAGGTGTTAATAGGCATATTTACCATGGCCAGACCAAACAGTCTGACTGTATATATAAGACAAATGGTTGTAAATGTCCATGTTTCGTCCATGAAAATAAAGAATCCGGTGAAAAATGTCAGAAGGCTGAGTCCCAGTATAGATATCCCTCTTGGCCCGAATCTGTCGAAGAGCCTTCCTGTGATAGGACTCATAACTCCCATTAGAAGGGCTCCCGGAAGCATTACCAGCCCCGACTGCATTGCTGTGAACTGAAGTACATTCTGAAGATATATAGGAGTGATTATAGTACCTGCAATCAGTGCGGCATTTACAATCATACTTATAATGGTAGAATATCTAAATTCTTTCGTTTTAAGTATTTGCAGTTCAAGAAGAGGTGTATGTAATTTAAGCTGTCTTCTGATAAAAATTATCAGGAAACCTATACCAAGTATAAGAGTAACTATTGTTATCGGATGTATCCATCCATAGCTTCCGGCTATGCTGAACCCATACAGAAGTCCGCCGAATCCCACAGTAGAGAATATAACCGAAGGCACATCAAGTTTCGTGCGGTAAGTATCTCCCACATTTTTGAGCAAAAAGAATGAAACTATGATGATAATAACTGCGAGAGGAACGATCAGAAGAAAAATACTGTTCCATCCCCAGCTATCTACGACCCATCCTGAAAGGGTAGGCCCGATAGCAGGCGCAAATGCTATAACAATACCTATGGTACCCATGGCAGCGCCTCTTTTTTCTTTTGGAAAAAGTAACAGTATGACAGTCTGTATCATAGGCATGAGAATGCCTGCAGCCATTGCCTGTAATATTCTGGCAATAAGAAGGAGCGTAAAATTACCGGCAAGCCCCGCTACAGCTGTTCCGGCGGCAAACAGTGTCATTGAACTGAGAAAAAGTTGTCGAGTAGTAAATCTGTTGATGAAATATGCTGTTATAGGTATCATAATACCGTTAACTAACATGAATGCCGTTGTCAGCCATTGTCCTTCAGTAGCAGTTATTCCCAGATCAGCCATTATACTCGGCAACGCCGGTGAAAGGACTGTCTGGTTGAGTACCGCCAGAAATACACCTGAGATCATGACGGCAATGATCAATGTGTTCTTTTCCGATTTGTGTTTTGATTTTTTGTCTGAATTCATAATATCTCCTTAAATTGTTTATTTATGTTTTTTAACTTCTCAAGGAGGTGTTCTGCCTCCAGAAGTTTATTTTCGTCACCTGTTTTTTCGTAATTTGTCAATGTTTCTTTGAGACCATGCATAAGCATTTTTTTTATAAATATAGGTTTCAGTGCTTCAAGATCTCCTTTGTAGGCATCTTTTGCTTTCTGAATTACTTCCTGTGTTAAAAAGGCGTGTTTGCCTTTTCTTTTTTCCATAGTTGCCTGCAGACTGTCGGTGATATAGTCGACTGCTGCATTTTGGTCAAGATGAAGCTGCCCGCTCCATGTGATATAGGAGATTTCTTTAAGAAGCCCGTTTAAGGTCAGAGTGAGCTCACTTGCCAGAATTTCATCTTTAAGATCGAAGGCGCGGATTATTATTTGCTGAAACAGTGCAAATATATCGAGATTTATTTTGTTTATATATATCAGGTATTTTTCACGCTGGTCAGAAGATTGGGCAAATATGAATTCATCCATAAACCGCATACGCTTTGAGAATTGATCCATACGTTCGGAAATACAGTTTTTAAGCATTTGTATCTGTGAATTTGTACTGCTTTCCATTAATCGCTCAACATTACAGAGCATTTGTTCCACCATGTAACATATTACCATGAGACTGAAATCTTCTTTAGACTGAAATATTTTATATAATGTAGCTTTTGATATATTGCAGGCTTCTGCGATATCTTGCATAGACGTGTTGCGGTAACCTTTTTCAATAAATAATTCTTTTCCGATTTCTATGATATGTTCTTTTTTCTGATCCATTCAGGATATTGCCTCATTTCTTCGGACAGAACGTCCGGCGGATTTATATTTACGTAATAAAAACTCGTCATATGATACGTATATAAATACGATACCGACGAGTTTTTTATGTACTCATAAGTTTATTTTAATTTGTTGAGGGAAATATGTCAAGATGTTAACAAAAATTTTAAAATTCAAACCGTATGATGAGAGAATAAAGTTTTTTCTGTATGCCATTGGGTTATGTGCCATTGAAGAAGTTCACAGGCAGACGTATCGCAGACAAAAGATATTTCCTCAGACGTATTCATATATTCGGCGTATCTGGCTCTGTGCTGTGAAGGAGTGCTTTTCCACCATTTTTTAAATGATGAATAGAAATATTTACTGTCGGAGAATCCGCAGGAATACGATATCTCCGATACAGGTAAATCCGTCAGCAGCAAGAGCTGCTCGGCTTTATAACAGCGACTGTACTGGATCATATCTCTGAATGTCATGAAAACGGTATTGCTGAGGAATTGAGAAAAATAATTTTTATTTATATGCTCCATTTCTGCAAGTTTTGAAATTGTTATTTTTTTATTGTAATTTTTAGTACAGTATTCCAGTATGCGGTAGAACCTGTCGTGAAGTTCCATGTTGATCTGTTCGGTTTGGTTTTCGTAATTGAACCAGTTGAAATACTTAAGAAGAATATTTATTAGTGAGTTTGCAAGGTCTTTGGAACCTTCGCAGTGATTGTACTGAAAATAGGAAAGTGTCAGAATGATATCTTTTATATAAGTCATGGCTTTTTTCTGATAAGGATAGCAATGACAGCTTTCACATGCAAAATATATATAACAGAGTTTTTCCCAGGAAATATCAAGACCGGTAAGATCGAGGTGAAACAAAATAGTGAGATTATCTTCATCGGAATATATATAATGAATATCGCCACAGTCTACAGAGAAAATCTCTCCCTTATTTATTCTTACATTTTGATGTCCCGCAACCAGATCTACATGACCTTTAAGGCAGTAGATGAGTTCCAGTTCGTGTTCGTGATAATGTGGTTCCGCATGTGCTATATTGCATAGCTGGATGCTGTAAGGAAGCTTATCTTTATATGTTATAATCTTTTGTCTTATCTTCATGATTATTCACCTCGTATCTATATTATATCAATCTGATGACAGGGTCAAATTTGAGGCTTTCCAACAGTCGAATTTTAGTTATTATTATAATTTTTTTATAAAAAACGACTATAGAGCAAATTGTTATTTTGAAACATAATGGATTTATAAGCGGAATTTTCAAAAAATTATTAATTATGGAGGTGATTGATTATGGATGATATTAAAAGGGTGTCGAGACCGGACGGTGTAGCAGGTCTGAAAAAGCACAAGATGAAGTCTATACAGATAGCGTTCCTTCTATTTTGCCTTGTGGCCGCAGGGGCATTCGGAATAGAGGATATGCTTCCCGGTAGCGGACCGGGGCTGACTGTTATAATGCTTATGGTGTTCGCAGTAGTATGGGCGCATCCCATAAGCCAGATTGTGTCAGAGCTTTCTGCCCTGATGCCGTCAGAGGGAGGCATATACGTATGGGTAAAAGAGGCCCTTGGCGAATTCTGGGGATTTTGTATGGGTTGGTGGGGAACTGTTTCCATATACCTTTCATCAGCTACTTACGTAGTCCTGATAGTAAACTACAGCTCAAAGTTTATACCGGCGTTAAATGACCCTTTTGTATCTTTTACAGTAAAGCTTGCTATTGTAGTATTCTTTGTCGTAATAAATCTCATGGGACTTAAAGAGGTGGGCGCTATAAGCACCTTATTATCTGTGTGTATTCTTATCGGATTTGCAGCAGTTACTGTAGTGGGCTTTGCTAACTGGCAGTATAATCCGATACTTCCGGTAACTCCCGAGGGGCAGTCAGTAATTGATTCTTTGGGCGGCAGCATTTGCATTGTGGTTTGGATGTATTGCGGATATGAATGTGTATCCAATATGGCAGGAGAAATAGAGAATCCGGAGGTTATTCCTAAAGGATTCAGAATAGCGATGCCTATGATAGCAGCAAGCTATATACTTCCTACTATTGCGGGATTAGTATCATTGGGACGATGGGATGAATGGGGAACTGATGGCATAGGATACGGAGATGTTCTTACAGAATTCTTGGGATACGGATGGGGAGTAGCATTTCTTGTAATAGCAATACTTTCTCAGGCAGCAATTTTTAATTCTTACATAGCTGCCGGCTCAAGAGGATTTTTTGTAATGGCTGATGACAGGCTGTGTCCTAAGTTTCTTGTAAAGGTAAGCAAAAAGAGGGGAGTACCTGTTCTTTCCATACTTCTTCTGGGAGTGTTTACTGCCGTAATGATGAATTTTGACTTTTCTACATTGCTTGTAATCGTAGGACCTCTGGCTCTTATGATATATGTGGTGCTTGGAATAGCGCTGCTCATCATAAGAAAGAAATATCCGGTTGACAGCAGGGACTGCTGGTATATCAGAGGAGGGAATATTAAAGTCAAGCTGTATGCCTTTGTACCTATGATTATTGCAGTGATAGCCCTCCTTGTAAACGGAACGGAATATTTTCTTCTCGGTTTTGTATCTATAGGGTCGGGGCTCGCAGCGTACATCGTATTTAAGCTTATTTACGGAGGTCTTTACAAGATAGATTCACAAAAATATCCTATAAATCCCAAAACGAAATTTGCCAAGGGAGATATTACAAGATTTGGGGTATTTATTCTGTCTTTTGGCGTATATGCTCTGGCAGGTAGCTTTTTTCTCCAGTGGTATGAAGGCTCATGGGGACCTGAATATTATCTTGAGATGTACGAAAGCGGGCTTATAAGTGATTTTGCTGCGATGATAAATGTGGCAAGAGTCGGCGGAGCAGTCGGAACTGCAGCCGGAACATTACTTTTGCTTATAGGGATTAAAAAAGATCCTGCGAGATAAGGAGAGATAATATGAAAGCAGATATGATATTAAAAAACGGAAGAATATTTACACAAAATGAAAAAGCTCTTTGGGCATCTGAAGTCGCTGTGAGCGGAAAGAAAATAGTATGTGTCGGAGGCTTAGGAGCATGCGATGAATTGGCAGGGCCCGGAACACAGATTATAGACCTTGACCAGAAAACAGTGATCCCGGGCCTCATAGATGGTCATACACATCCGACAACTGTGGCTAAGACCATATGGCATATCAGAATGCCCCTTTATTTGGAAAAAGAGAGGCTCATGGAAACCATAAAAGAATATGCAGAAAAAAATCCAAAAGAGAAAGTGCCTTATTTTTTCGGAGAAGGGTATTATGCTGAGACCTTCGGAAATGATGGCCCGCGGAAGGAAGATCTTGATAAGATTTTTCCTGACAGACCTGCGAGGATACAGGATTTTACGGATCATGCATGTTGGTATAATTCCGTAGCTATAGATATGTTAAAAGATGAAGATGGGGGAATACATATAGCAAGTCCTGCCGGGGAGGCAGAGGTAGTCAAAGATAAGAACGGCGAGCCTACCGGCTGGGTGCTGGAGGGCAGTCCCGACGGCGATACAGGTATCTATGAAGCAATAAATTGGCATCCTCCTACAGGTACAGAAGAGGATGCCGTATCTCCGTTTCTTGATTTTCTTAAGAGCAAAGGTATTATGTGTATCATGGATGGATTTACCGAAGGAGAAGAAGCTATTCGCACCTTTTACGATATGGATAAAGAGGGCAGATTGAATATGTTTTATGAAGCGACGGTTCTTATGGAAGACTGTGAACAGGCAGAGGAGGCCATATCTACGGTACGTGAATGGAGTGATAAATATACTACAGAGCATATTCACATAAATACCGTAAAGTTTTTTATGGATGGGACTAATGAGATGGGTGACAGCGCCAGCCTTGAACCTTTTGAAAATGATGGTTCAGGAGAAAACTACGGCAGCATGACTGCATCCGAGGAAGAGCTGACAAGTGTTCTTTTGAAGCTCAATGATGAAGGAATAGATATTCATATTCATGTAGTTTGTGACAGGGCTTTCAGAACATGCTGCAATGCGGTGGAAAACGCCAAGAAGATCTGCGGTGAAAAATGGGGTATATATGTTACACTGGCTCACTGTGAGCTGATACATCCCGATGATATGAAACGTGTGGCAGAGCTGGGTATATTCATAGATTGGACTGCTCACTGGTCAGGAGGCTATTTCGGAGAAAACGCCATAGAATATTTGGGGCGCCGAAGATGGGAAACTATGTATGATTTCACGGAGATAATTCGTGAAGGAGGTACAGTAGGCTTTTCGAGCGACCTGTTTAGTTATGGAGAAGCAGAGAGAGGAGATCCGTATTTTGGAATGCAGACGTCTATGACAAGGGTTGATATAGAGCTTCCGCTGGATGAAAAAAAGTATCCGGGAAGTGTGAGACCACCTCTTGAAGCAAGGCTTACGTTAAACCAGCTTTTGAAAGGATATACATATAATAATGCATTAAGAATGAGATTGTCAGATAAGATCGGTACTATAGAGGAAGGCAAACTTGCTAATCTTATAGTTTTGAACAAAGATATATTTGATACTGATCCTTTTGAGATTAAAACAGTCAGTCCGGAAATGATATTTTTCGAAGGTAGGAAACAAGAGATAAAAGAAGTTTCGTTTTTATGATTATTTAGTTGCCAAATCTTTCCTAAAGTGATATCATGCGCATAGCAAGAACCAAATAACATAGGAAATCCGGAGGAAACAAAATGACCAATTTTTATGTTACATACAAATTCACAGGGAAAAAAGCAAGGGATGAATTTTATAAAGAAGTGAAAGCATGTCTTGCGGCGGAAAAAACGAGACGGGAAGAAGGATGTATCAGGTATGAATTTTTTTATCATGCCGATTCAGACGATATGATGTTTTTATGGGAGCAATGGAGCAGCAGGGAAGCGCAGAAGGTTCATCTCAGTCAGCCTCACTATCTTGAGCTTTCTGCCATAAAAGAAAAGTATGATGTAGATACGGATATTTTGGTGGAAGATCAATATTGCAGATAAAATGAAATAATAACTCCGTGGAATTTAATATCTGCGGAGTTATTATTTATGTAAGATTTAACTTGTTTTTAAGTTGTCTGCTGTATACGTTTTTTATATTAAAGAGTATTCAGTACTTTCATAACGCCATTGTCATCGTTGGATTGGGCTATGTGTTTTGCTGTGGCCTTTACAGTAGGATGACCGTTTTCCATACAGTAACTTTCCGTACAATTTTGCAGCATTTCCATATCGTTGAAATAATCTCCGAAGGCCATAGACTGATCGGGTGTGATCCCATATTTATCCTGTATGGCTTTAATAGCATTTCCTTTGTTTACCGAGGAGTTGGATATATCTATCCAACTGTCACCCGATATAACCACATCCAAAGACGCATTCACATTGCTGAAATATTTTATGGATGCTTCTGCTGATTTATCTTTGAAATAAACCGCTATTTTTACTATTTGATCTTCAGATATGATATGCAGCATATCTTTTACAAAATTATGTCTGAAATAGTATATGAGAGCTCCTTTTTTTACTTGTTCATCAGGTTCTTTCAGGTAAGCTGAGTTTGTTCCGCATAATATGGGTGTAGCACCGGGGACTTGTGATATGAGGCTGAGACAGTCGGATATATCTTTTTTCCTCATTACGTTTCGATATATTGTTTTGCCTTTTTCGAAGACCAGTCCGCCGTTTTCTGCGATAAATATCAGGGAATCCTTTATGGGGAACATATCGTGTTCCAGAGTGTAGTATTGCCGACCGCTGGCAATAACTGTTTTGATTTCCGGATGACTCTGTACCCATGGAATGAAATCTTCCGGCATTTTTTTCTGACTGTCAAGCAATGTGCCGTCCATATCAATTGCTACTAATTTGATGTCTTCTGTAGTCATAATTCCTCCGTAGGTTGCTGTATATTAAAGAACGTATGCTTATTTGTTTTTAAATTCAGCTTTTCTTTTTTCCAGGAATGCTTTCATGCCTTCAACTCTGTCTTCTGAGCAGAACGGTACAGTGAAAGCTTCACTTTCCAGTGCGACTCCTGTAGGTACATCAAGCATAATGCCGCTGTTTATAACATGTTTTGCCGTTGCAGTGGCGATAGGAGCTTTGCTCATGATTGTTTCTGCCAGTTTTTCGCATGTGGGGATAAGTTCATCATGGGGAACCACTTTTTCTACAAGACCTAATCTTAAAGCTTCGTCTGCTTTGATATATTCTCCGGTCAGTATCATATATTTTGCCATGCCTTTGCCCACAAGCCTCGGCAGTCTCTGCGTACCTCCAAAGCCCGGTATAATACCCAGATTAACTTCCGGCTGTCCGAATTGAGCTTTTTCAGAAGCAATACGTATATCACATGCCATGGCAAGTTCACAGCCGCCTCCCAGCGCGAATCCATTGACTGCCGCGATCACAGGTTTGTCTACGGATTCTATATAATTCATAACTTTTGATCCGTATCTTATCATTTCGTGACCTTCGACGCCTGTAAGCTTTGACATCTGTTCTATATCGGCTCCGGCTACGAACGCTTTACCGGCACCTGTCAGAATAACGGCCTTTACCTGGCTGTCATCAGTTATCTGTTCAAATGCAGATTGAAGTTCCGTAAGGACTTTCGTAGAAATGGCATTCAATGCCTCCGGTCTGTCAACAGTGACATAAGCGATACTATTTTTTACTTCATACCTCAGAGTTTCAAACATAATTTTCCATCCTTTCTTACACTATATATATCTGCATTAATGATAATTTATATTCATATTAGTGCCCAAATATCCGTTTGTCAATGAGTAAGAAAAATCTTTAAAATAAATATGGACATAAATCAAAAAACATAATATAATACCTATTGAATGCGACTTGACACAAGTTGTGATTTGACATAAAATAAGTAAGTGATTGTAAGCAAAATTTAAATGGAGAGTTTAGGAGGATAAACAATGGACTTTAAATTATCAAAGACACATTTGCTTCAGCAGGAAATGTATCGCAGATTTGCAGAAAATGAAGTTAAACCATTGGCAGAAGAAATGGATGAAACAGAAGTTTACAGCATGGAACTGCTTGCAAAGATGCACAAATACGGACTTATGGGTATTCCTTACTCAAAGGAATACGGTGGAGTAGGCGGAGATTACCTCAGCTATGCTCTTTGCATGGAAGAAGTATCAAAGATGGACGGAAGTACAGGAATCACTATTTCAGTACATACATCACTTTGCTGCTCATGTATCGACTCATTCGGTACTGAAGAACAGAAGCAGAAGTTCTTAAGACCTTTGATCGACGGTTCAAAGACAGGATGCTACGGACTTACAGAGCCTAACGCAGGATCTGATGCAGCAGGACAGCAGACACAGGCTGTATATGACGAAGCTACAGACGAATATATCATTAACGGTGGTAAGATATTTACAACTAACTCAGGATTTGCCGATACTTGCGTAGTATTTGCTCTGACTGATAAGACAGCAGGAACAAGAGGAATTTCAGCATTTGTTGTACCTCTTAAGGATGATGACGGCAACAGAACACCTGGAGTAACAGTAAGTGACAATATCAAGAGAATGGGTATCAGAGCAGCATCAAACTGCGAAGTTTCATATGAAAACGTAAGAGTACCAGCTGCTAACAGACTCGGTAAAGAAGGCCAGGGCTTCAAGATTGCAATGAAGGCTCTCGATGGCGGAAGAATCGGTATTGCTGCACAGTCTGTAGGTCTTGCTCAGGGTGCTCTCAACGAAGCTGTTGAGTATGTAAAGGAAAGAAAGCAGTTCGGAAGACCTATCGCTGCATTCCAGACAACTCAGTTCAAATTAGCTGATATGCAGACTAAGATCGATGCTGCAAGACTCCTTACTTGGAGAGCTGCATGCATTAAAGATGCCGGTGAAAACTATGGTCCTGCGGCAGCTATGGCTAAGTTATTCGCTTCAGACGTTGCTAACCAGGTGTGCAGAGAAGCTGTACAGCTCATGGGCGGTTACGGATACTGCAGAGAATATCCTGTAGAAAGAGCATTGAGAGATGCTAAGATCACAGAGATATACGAAGGAACATCAGAAGTTATGAAGATGGTAATTTCAGGATCAATGAAATTAAAGTAGTAGTGTGAAGGGAGAAGAATAACGATGAAAATAGTAGTATGCATAAAGCAGGTTCCGGACACAAACGAAGTAAAACTGGATCCTAAGACTAACAGACTTATCAGAGATGGTGTTCCAAGCATCATCAATCACGATGATAAATCAGGTATAGAAGCAGCTCTTCAGCTTAGAGAAAAAGTAGGCGGAACTGTAACAGTAGTTTGCATGGGACCTCCTCAGGCTGATGTAGCACTTAGAGAAGCACTGGCAATGGGATGCGATGACGCTTATCTGCTTTCAGCAAGAGAATTCGGTGGATCAGATACTTGTGCAACAGCAATCATCATCTCAACTGCTCTTAAGAAGATCGGTTATGATCTTGTAATCACAGGAAGACAGGCAATCGACGGTGATACTGCTCAGGTAGGACCTCAGATTGCTGAAAACCTTGGAATTCCTCAGATTTCATATGCTGAAGAAATCGAACCAAACGGAGACGTATTAACTGTAAGAAGACAGTATGAAGACAGACATCATATGATCGATATTAAGACTCCTTGCCTGCTTACAGCACTGCAGGAATTGGCTGAGCCAAGATACATGCATGCAGGCGGAATCATCGACGCTTATGACAAAGATATCACTGTATGGGGATTTGACGATCTTAAAGATGGTCTGAACCCGGATCACATCGGACTGAACGGTTCACCTACAAAAGTAGTAACTTCATTCGGTAAGATGGCTAAGGGTGCAGGAACTAAGTTAGACGTAAGCCCTGACGAAGCGGTAGCTGCAATCATAGCTAAGATGGAAGAAAGACACATTATTTAGTGGGGAGGTTTCTTGAAAATGAGCAAAGATTTATATGTAATAGCGGAGCAGAGAGACGGTGAAATCGCTAAAGTTACTTTTGAGTTACTTGGCGAAGCAACAGTATTAGCTGCTGACCTTAATGAAAAAGTATACGCGGTTCTTATGGGTGACAAAATTAAAGATAAGTCACAGGAACTGATCGAAGCAGGTGCAGACGGAGTAATCGTTGTAGAAGATCCTATGCTTGCTGAATATGTTACAGAGCCATATGCCAAGGCATTAACTGCTGTAATAAAGAACTATGATCCTAACATCGTACTGTTCGGTGCAACTTCAATTGGTAGAGACCTTGCTCCAAGAGTAGCTGCAAGAGTACATACTGGTCTGACAGCTGACTGTACTCACTTGGATATAGATATGAATAAGTATTTTGATTTCTTACATGCTACTTCAACTGCAGATACAGCTTCAATCGAAAAGAGACTGGGAATGGACGACAAGACATTGAAGATGACAAGACCTGCATTCGGTGGTAACGTAATGGCGACTATCAGATGTGCTGACTACAGACCTCAGATGGCTACAGTAAGACCTGGAGTAATGAAGAAGATCGCTCCACAGGCTGGAAAGCAGGGGACTGTTGAAGAATTCAAAGTTGAATTTACTGCTGCTGATATGAACGTAGACATTAAGGAAGTTGTTAAAGATACTAAGAAGGCTGTTGATATTACAGAAGCTAAAGTTCTGGTATCAGGCGGAAGAGGTATCGGTTCTCCTGAATTCTATCAGGAACTTAAGAAGGTTGCTGACTTACTGGGTGGAGAAATTTCATCATCAAGAGCAAACGTTGACGCCGGCTGGATTGAAAGAGACAGACAGGTTGGTCAGACTGGTAAGACAGTTAGACCTGAGCTTTACATGGCTTGTGGTATTTCAGGTGCTATCCAGCATATTGCAGGTATGGAAAACTCAGAATGCGTAATCGCTATCAATAAGAACGATACTGCAGCTATCTTTGAAGTATCTGACTTAGGAATCGTTGGCGATGTTAAGGTTATCATACCTAAGCTGGTAGAAGCTCTTGACAAGTACAAGGCTGAAAACAACTAATTTGATATTTAATCAAAATATATAAGTTGAATCTAAGAGGATGTGTCCAGATGAAATCAATCATCGGGCACAGCCTCTTTTTGTGAGTGGCCTTAATATATGAGGTGAGAATGTGCATAAGATAAAATTGATCCCGGAAGAGCCTTTTTACAATAGGTGTAGTGTCAATGTGTACGATGTTACTGAAGGGAAAGAAAAGAGACGCTGTAAAATACAGGTGGAATATTCGGTGGCGGATATACGTGAACTTAAGGAAAAGGGCATGGATAAGGCGGCAGCTATATCATACTACAAAGAGTGGATATATGATGTTGTCAAGCATTATATACTCGATGATTGGGAATGTACAGAGGGAATGAAAGAAATTCTGTCTATAGTTGAAGAACATATAAAGGATAGCTTTGAGGAGGACAGTGTATGATACAGGATATAACCCCTCATAAGCTGGATAATGCTTTTAGAAATGCAGAACCGCGTCCTACAGACAAAGTCTTTGTTTTCTGCGAAGGAAAGGTTCTCGCATCTATCGATGAAGAAGGTATGGAGCTGCCTGATATGAGCAGCATAGCCTCTTTGTTTGAGCAGGTGCAAAAGTACGCTGTGTATGCCTTTTCCGTCGACGATAAACCTATATTTCTCATGCTTCAAGATGGCAATGCAGACAAGGAGCTTCCTGCAGGAATGGAATACATAGAGCTGAGGAAGTTAAATGATGCTAAGGAGGATTGGCTTGCATTTGCAGCTGTTACCGCAAGCCACCTTAATCACTGGTATGGAGAGCATCGCTTTTGCGGAAGCTGTGGGAGCAGACTTGAATTATCGGACACTGAAAGAGCTACGGTATGCCCTCAGTGCGGAAATGTTCAATATCCTCGCATTTCTCCTGTTATCATGGCTGCAGTTACAGACGGTGACAGGCTGCTTGTAACAAGATATGCCGGCCGGGAATATAAAGGCTTGGCGCTGATTGCCGGATTTGTGGAGATTGGCGAATCCTTAGAGGGTGCCTTGGAGCGAGAGGTTATGGAAGAAGTGGGACTTAGAGTAAAAGATATCTCTTACTTTGGAAGCCAGCCATGGGGGTTTTCGGATTCTGTTATTTCAGGATTTTTCGTTAAACTGGATGGAAAAGATAATATTTATCTTGATGAAAACGAATTGTCAGAGGCTGTGTGGCTGTCAAGAGATGAGATTCCTCCTCAAGATTCGGATATAAGTATAACAGCGGCGATGATTGAAGCGTTTAGGAAAGGGGTAAAAGTATGAGAGTGAAGCAGTTTGTTATGGCTTATGAGGTTGAACATGATAAGATAAAAAAACTTCTTTATGATGAATTTGAATCTCTGAGGCCTGTATTGAGAATTAATATAGAGATAAGAAAAGAAAATCTTGGTTCAGAAGCTGAAGATGAGATGGTTCGTATAGAGTTCAATACGCCTGTAGTAGCGAGGGGAAAAAGAGGCTGGCTTAATCTGAGAACTTGGGACAGTACTGGGATGTCTATTTCCTATCAAAATGTTGACAGATACAAAAGAGAAAAAAATGACGGCAATGATACGGTTGAAAAGAAAGATACTATAAAGTTTACTGCACCTTTTCTTGCTATAGAATATACAGGAGTAGGTATAGTTGGCGGCTGTCCTGCTGAAGATGACAATGATGGATGTTTTTTCTGGGAAGAAGATAGTAAAAAATATATTTTCGCAGCGTCAGAAGTCATAGATGGCTTTAAGGAATATTGTGATTGTGAGTTTCAGTGGACAGATCCATTTATGGAAGAAATGAAAATACCATGCCGGAAGATATTGGGAGCATATAAAGTTGAGTTTGAGAGGTTATGATAAGCGATAAATATGTATACGAAAAACGCTGTAAGATTTTATTGGATAGTAAAAAGAGCAGAAAATATCAATCTAATTTCCGCTCTTTTTATTATTTACAGATTCTCTGACATTTCCGCAACCTTCAGCATGATGGCGCACTCTATTCTCTTTTTATGAAGCCGGCATCCCATATCATATACTCCGGTTATGGAGCCTGTGGTGTGATAGGCGTTGGCGGCGCAGCCTCCGCTGCAGTAAAGCTTGGCGAAGCAGTCTGCGCATTCCTCGTGGGAATATATGTTGCAGCTTTTAAACTGGTGACATACAGAGTCGTTGGTTATGCCGTCATATATATTGCCTAAGAGAAACTTTTCGTCTCCCACAAACTGGTGGCAGGGATACAGGTCTCCCGAAGGAGTAACGGCCACGTATTCTGTGCCCACGCCGCATCCGGATATACGTTTTACGATACAAGGTCCTCCTGTAAGGTCTATCATATAATGGTAGAAATTAAAGTTACGTCCCTTGCCCTCTCTTTTGCGGTCAAGTATTTCGCATGCCAGACGCTCGTATTCCGAAAGAAGCTTGGGCATATCGGATTCCTTCAGTGCATAGGGAGCGTCGTCCGGGGCAACAACCGGCTCAATGGAAAGCTCCTTGAAACCCAGGTCTGCCATATGGAGAATGTCGTTTGTAAAGTCCGTGTTATAGTGAGTATATGTGCCGCGCATATAGTAGTCCTGCTGGTTTCTGGACTCGGCAAGCTTTTTAAAGGCAGGGAGAATCATGTCGTAAGTGCCTTTTCCCCCACGGGTTTTTCTCATATTATCGTTGATATCTTTTCTTCCGTCGAGACTGATGACCACGTTGCTCATTTCCTTGTTGGCAAAGTCAATGACCTCGTCATCAAGCAGAACTCCGTTTGTTGTAAGTGTAAAACGAAAATTCTTGTTGTGTTCTTTTTCCTGCTGTCTCCCGTATGCGACTAATTTTTTTACAACATCAAAATTCAGGAGAGGTTCTCCTCCGAAAAAGTCGACTTCCAGATTGCGTCGTGTACCGGAATTTTCTATGAGCCAGTCAAGGGCGCGTTTTCCCACTTCATAGCTCATCAATGCCTGAGGTCCATGGTATTCGCCGTCGCCGGCAAAGCAGTATCCGCAGGTCATATTGCAGCCGTGAGCCACGTGAAGGCAGATGGCTTTTACTACAGACTGTCTTTCTTTAAAAAGATCGGCTTGTCCTGAGAAAATATCTTTTGTAAAGAGTTTGCGGTCTTTTTTTAATTCCTCTATGTCTTGTATTATCTCTTCCACTTCCTCAGCGGATATTCCGTGGCGCTTGGCTATAACAGCTGCTATGTCATCCTTGGGAGTATTCTGATACAGCTCTATGACGTCATAGGCGACATCATCTACCGTATGTATGGAGCCGCTCTCTGAATCGAGAACTATATTATATCCATTTAATTTATATTGATGAACCATGTGTATTCCTTTCGTATATGTGCAGAAGGTGTTTTGGCAGCAACAAGAAAATAGCTGCATCTACTTAAAGATGCAGCGGTTAATATCAGTGTGTTACAGTATCTATGTTAGTTCTTATGCTTTTCGCACTGCTGATTAGCAACACTGCAGGAAGTCTTGCTTGCTGACTGACATGAAGTCTGGCATTCGCCACAGCCGCCTGTTTTAGCAGATTTTTCAAGATCACGTGATACTAATGTTTTTATTCTCTTCACTTGTGGTTCCACCTTTCTGTTAATAGTTGTTTTATTACTATCAGTCATGATATCATATTTCGTATGGATTGTAAAGCGTATGAAAGTTTGATAAGATATGATTATGAAAAGCAAAGATGAGATAAGAAAAGATATACTGAAAATAAGAAAATCAATGAGCCAGAACAAGGTGAAACAGTATTCTCAGATCGTTTGCCGAACAGTGGTGAATTCGCAGGTCTATAAAAGCGCTGAGGATATATGTCTCTATATGCCTATAAGAAGTGAAGTGGATGTTACCTATCTTGTGAATGAAGCCACAGGCGAAGGGAAGCGTTTATGGCTTCCAAGGGTAGATGAAGGAAGTATGGATTTTTACCGGTATAATGTGGGTGATAGCTTAAAAAAAGGATCCTTCGGCATCCTTGAGCCCATTTCGGAAGAAAAGCTGAATCATGTCGAGAGCGCGCTTATAATTATGCCGGGAGCAGTATTTTCAAAGGCGCGGGACCGCATTGGGTACGGAGGTGGATACTACGATATTTTTCTGGAAAGGCATCCCGGGTGCAAAACTTTGGCTGTATGTTATGATTTTCAGATTGTAAATGAACTTCCGGCAGAAGCTCATGATGTAAAACCTGATATTATTGTAAGTCAGGACAGAGTAATAGTGTAAAAGGTTAGGATAAAGCGATGAATGATATATATATAAGAAAATTGTTAAAACAGGTGAAAAACGGAAATGTCAGTGTAGATGATGCATATGAACAGCTAAAGGAAATGCCCTTTAAGGATATGGGCTTTGCAAGTATAGACAATCACAGGGCATTGCGTACGGGATTTCCGGAGGTAGTTTTCTGTCAGGGAAAAACTCCTGGACAAATAGGCTGTATAATGTCTGAGCTTGTTAAAAACGGAGGCAATATTATGGGTACAAGAGCAGATAGAGAAGATTTTGATGAAGTAATCAAAATTATTCCTAAGGCTCGGTATTTTGAAACTGCTCGTATAATAGCCGTGATGGATGAGGATGGCAGAGATAGTGAATTAGACAGCTTTAAAACCGTTTCTGTAGTTACAGCGGGAACTGCTGATATTCCTGTCGCCGAAGAAGCAGCTGTTACAGCGGAGATACTGGGAAATCGCGTTGATAGAATATATGATGTGGGAGTAGCAGGTATACACAGACTTTTTGCCAAACTGGATATCATAAAAAAAGCAGATGTTGTAATAGTTGTGGCCGGGATGGAGGGGGCTCTTGCCAGTGTTGTCGGCGGCCTTGTCGATGCTCCGGTTATTGCTGTGCCTACCAGTATAGGATATGGATCAAATCTGGGAGGTTTGGCGGCGCTTCTGTCAATGCTCAACAGCTGTGCCAATGGTGTAGGAGTTGTTAATATAGATAATGGATTTGGTGCTGCATATCTTGCATCTGTGATAAACAGAAAAAGATAAATTTATTTATATAATAAAAACAAATGATTTTTAGAAGGTTTCTGTCTTTAGTGAGACAGCCTTTTTTTTACAATTATACTGGACTTTTTTATAATTTTGATATATACTTATAAAGTGATAACGATATAAAACTTTAATTTGATAAAGCAAAGCTTGTAAAATAGCTATGGATCTTGGGAGGAACGGACATGAAATACAATTTGAAACCTGACGAAAGGGCAACACTGGAGCTTCGGGGTCTCTATGAAAAATATGGATATAAGAAATATAAGATAAGTAAATTCGAAGAATATTCTCTCTATGCTACCAACAGGGATTTTCTTATCGGAGACAAGGTGCTTACGTTTACGGATTTGGACGGCAGACTTCTTGCCATGAAGCCCGACGTTACGCTGAGCGTAATCAACAACACAAGAGCCACAAGAGAAAAGAGCGAAAAACTTTACTACATAGAGAACGTATACAGGGAAAACAGGGAAAACCACTGTTTTAAAGAGATAAATCAGATGGGTCTTGAATATATGGGCAAGATAGATAAGTACAGCGTGCTGGAAGTAATAACTCTTGCGGCAAAATCTCTTAAGACCATAGATTTTGATTACCTTCTTGAAATCTCACATATGCACTACACTATAGATTTTCTCAAAGAGCTGAAGCTTGATGAGGGAATGTATATGGAACTGCTCAACAGTATAAGACAGAAAAACGTAACAGGTATAGAGCAGGTGATTTTAAAGGCCGGACTGGATGAAAGGCATTCGGATGTATTGAGGAAGATTCCGTTCCTTTACGGTGAAATGGGAAAGACCATAAAAAAGGCGAAGGCTATGGCTTTAAATGACAGTATGCTCAATGACCTTGATGAGCTTCAGGAGTACTGCAGTGTCCTCAAGAGTCTGGGGTATGCTAAGAATATACAGATAGATCTTTCCATGGTAAATGATATAGATTATTACAATGGTATAGTGTTCAGAGGGTATATCAGAGATCTTCCGGGATGCGTGCTGGCAGGCGGTCAGTATGACAAGGCTATGGCTATTTTCGGAAAGGATGCCGGAGCCGTAGGTTTTGCAATATATTTGGATGAATTAACTAAAGGAAAGATTCCGGCTTCACAATACGATGTGGATGTGCTGCTTATTTACCATGAAGATGAAGAACTGACAAATGTTATAAAGTCTGTAAGAAACCTGCAGAAGGAAGGCTTCTCAGTGAGAGCTGAAACTGCAGAGCCGCCGTGCCTGAGATATAGATATAGGTATGAGCTTAAAGAAGGAAAATTTGTGGATGCTGCGGAAATGCAGACTCGATGAAAGGAGATATACATATGTTGAATATTGCGCTGCCCAAAGGTAGACTGGGAGACAAGGTGTACGATATGCTGGCTTCCATAGGATATGACTGCCCGGGATATTATGAACAGAACAGAAAGCTGGTGTTTGAAAGTCCTGAGAAGAACGTAAGATATCTTCTCGTAAAGCCCAGCGATGTGGCTATTTATGTGGAGCACAGAGCAGCTGATATAGGAATAGTGGGCAAAGATATACTCCTTGAAAATCAGTCAAACGTATACGAATTGCTGGACCTTAAAATAGGAAAGTGCAGAATGGCGGTGGCTGCCCCCGACGGATACGTTGAGGATCCTGACAGAACTCTTAGAGTGGCTACAAAGTACGTCAATATAGCCAAGGATTTTTACAGCGGCAGAAACAGAGATATAGAGATAATAAAGCTTAACGGAAGTATAGAGCTGGCACCTATATTAGGTCTTTCAGATGTTATTGTGGATATAGTGGAGACAGGTAATACCTTAAGAGAAAATCACTTAAGTGTGCTGGAAGAATTTAAGGATATCAGCGCCAGATTTATCGCCAATGAAACAAGCTTTAAATTCGAGAATGAGATTATAAGCAATATGCTTAGTAAATTGGGAGAACAGGTAAAATGAGCAGATTTTTAAGCCGCAAATTTGAAACACTTAAACCATATACACCGGGCGAGCAGCCAAAGGCTACAGGCAGACTGATAAAGCTCAATACCAATGAGAACCCTTACGTGCCTGCGCCAGCCGTGTCAAAGCTCATAAACAGCCATGAAATAAATGATCTGAAGCTTTATTCCGATCCGGACGCATCGATCCTGACGGCAGCGGTAGCTGATTATTATGGCATAAGACGGGAGCAGGTAATGGCAGGCAACGGTTCCGATGAGATTCTCGCATTTATATTTATGGCATTTCAGGGAAGGTCAGGGAAAATATATTATCCCCAGATCAGCTACAGCTTTTATCCCGTATACTGTGATATATTTAAGGCAGAAGGTGTAGAGGTGCCTCTGGCAGATGACTTTTCTGTAAGACCGCAGGATTACTTTGGAGCTGACGGTACTATAGTAATAACCAATCCCAATGCTCCTACGGGTATGGCGCTGTCTTCCGCGCAGATAGAGGAAATACTGATACATAACAGAGAAAATCTGGTGGTAATAGATGAAGCATATGTTGACTTCGGAGCAGAAAGCGTCGTATCCTTCATAGAAAGATACGATAACCTGATGGTTGTTCAGACTCTTTCCAAGTCAAGGAGTCTGGCCGGAGCCAGAGTGGGAATCGCCATGGGAAACGAAAAATTAATTGCTGATATGAACAGGATAAAATTCAGTTTTAATCCTTATAATTTGAATCGCCTTTCTATTTTGGCAGGAGCAGAAGCCATGAAAGACAGAAGGTACTTTGAGGAGACGAGAAGAAAAATAATGGACACCAGGGAGGAATTCGTTAAAGACATGGAAAGTTTGGGATTTCGCATTCTCCCATCCAAGGCAAACTTTGTATTTGCATCCAGTCACGCAATATCAGGAGAAGAGTACTTTGACAGACTGCGAAAATATAATATAATAGTTAGACATTTTAAGGATAAAAAGATTTGTAATTATGTTAGAATAACTATAGGAACGCCTGAGGAGATGAATGTTTTAGTTCAGGCCACAAGAAAGATACTGGGCTGACCGGGCACATGCTGCGCAGAAGGAGATAGGAAAGTGAGAAGAAAGAAAATCGTCAGAGATACAAAAGAGACAAAGATTGTCTTGGCTCTGGAAATAGACGGAACAGGAGCATATGAGATAAATACGGGCTGCGGCTTTCTCAATCATATGCTGGAGCTATTCACAAGGCACGGGAGATTCGATATAGCGGTGGACTGCAACGGCGATACGGAGGTGGACTATCATCATACGGTGGAAGACATAGGCATAGCTATGGGAAGCGCTTTTAAAGAGTCTCTGGGAGATAAGAGAGGCATATACAGATACGGCAGTATGTTGCTGCCTATGGACGAGGCTCTGATACTCTGCGCTGTAGATATAAGCGGCAGAAGCTGCGTCAATTTTGATGTGCAGATTCCTGCACAGAAGGTAGGCGATTTTGATACGGAGCTTGTAAAGGAGTTTATAGAGGCCTTTGCACGGGAAATGGGACTGACAATACACGTTAAAATGCTGGCAGGGGAAAATACCCATCACATAATAGAGGCGGTGTTTAAAGGAATGGGCAGGGCTCTTAGGGCAGCCTGCGCCATAGAAGATGAATATGCCGATGAGATACCGTCCACAAAAGGAGTTTTGTAATGATAGCTATAATAGATTACGGTGTAGGGAATCTGTTTTCTCTGACGGCTTCGCTCAGGTATCTGGGAGCTGAGGCTGTAGTTACCGGTAAAAAAGAAGATATTGAAGCGGCTGACAGGATAATACTGCCGGGAGTGGGAGCTTTTGAGGATGCCATCGCAAAGCTTCGTGATACAGGTCTGGTGGAAACCATCGTTAATGAGACGGCAAAGGGAAAGCCCCTTCTTGGAATATGCTTAGGAATGCAGCTGCTTTTTCAGGAGAGCCGTGAATATGGAGTACATGAAGGCCTCGGACTCATAAAGGGAGTCATAGCGCCAATAGATGAAGACCTGAAAGCTGAGGGAATAGAAGGGCTTAAGGTACCTCATATAGGCTGGAACGCTCTCAGCTTTGAGTCAGATGAGCCGCTGTTTAAATATATCAAGCAGGGCGACTGTGTTTACTACGTTCACAGCTTTTACGGAAAGGACTGTGAAGAAAGCATAATAGCCTCGTCCATGTACGGTATAAGGATAACGGGAGCTGTGAGAAACGGTAAGGTTTACGGAACTCAGTTTCACCCGGAAAAGAGCGGAGAAGTGGGGCTTAACATCTTGAAAGCATTTATGGAGGTATAGTTAATAATGAAGATTTTTCCGGCAATAGATTTGAGAGACGGTATGGCTGTAAGACTGTTTCAGGGCGATTACGATCAGATGACGGTTTACAGCGACGACCCGGTAAAGGTGGCCGAGGACTTTAAGAAGAAGGGAGCGGACTGCCTTCATCTTGTGGACCTTGACGGCGCAAAGGACGGGAAGCTGGTTAACTTTGACACTATAAAGGCCATTACCGAGAAGGTGGATATGTTTGTGGAGGTCGGCGGAGGAATAAGAGACGAGGAGCGTATAGCACAGTATCTCGACTTGGGAGTGGGCAGAGTAATATTAGGCACAGTCGCAGTTAAAGAGCCAGAATTCTTAAAGGCAATGGTAAAAAAGTACGGCGATAAAATCGCAGTGGGAGTGGATGCTCTTGACGGATATGTTGCAGTAAACGGCTGGAAAGAGATTACCGATACCAAGAGCTTTGAATTTTGTGAATATCTTCGCGACATCGGCGTGAAAACGGTAATATACACGGATATATCAAGGGATGGAGGTCTTAAGGGTACCAATTTTGAAGCATATGAGAGGCTGAGCCTCATAGAGGGGCTTGAAATCGTGGCTTCGGGAGGAATAAGCTTTGAGGATGAGATAAAGGCTTTAAAGGATGTGGTGGCTGCGGCAATTCTTGGCAAGGCCATCTACAGCGGTAAGCTGGACCTTGAAAGAGCAGTGAAGCTTGCCATATAGATGGGAAAAAGAAAGGCGAGATTATGATTACCAAGAGAATCATACCGTGTCTGGACGTGAGAAACGGCAGGGTAGTAAAAGGAAAGAATTTTGAAGGTATACAGGACGTTTCGGATCCTGTGGAAATGGCCAGATTTTATAATAGAGAAGGAGCTGACGAGCTGGTATTTTATGATATAACGGCCAGCGTTGAAGAGCGTGGTCTGTTTACAGATATACTGAAGAGGGTTGCTTCTGAAATTTTCATCCCTTTGACGGTGGGAGGCGGTATAAATACGCTGGAGGATTTTGACCGAGTGTTAAAATGCGGAGCTGACAAAGTCAGCGTCAACAGCGGAGCGATAAAGAATCCGGATATTATAGAAAGAGCGGCAAAAAAGTACGGAGACCAGTGTGTGGTCCTCAGCATGGATATAAAGAGAGTTGACGGAGATTTTAAACTGTTTGCCAAAGGCGGTAGGGAAAACACAGGCGTAGACGCTTTGCAGTGGGCAAAGGACGGTGTGGAGCGAGGCGCCGGAGAGCTTGTGGTCAACAGTATAGATACAGATGGTGTAAAGGGCGGATTCGATCTTGAATTGCAGAGTGAGATAGCTGCAAGAGTTAATGTTCCCATAATAGCTTCAGGAGGCGCGGGAAAGATGGAAGATTTTTCTGATCTGTTTAAACATAAGGGAATGGATGCAGGTCTTGCTGCCAGCATATTTCATTATAAAGAAATAAGAATATCAGATTTGAAAAGTTATCTGAAAAGTCAAGGTGTGGAGGTCAGATTATAATATGGATATGGATAAAATTAAATTTGATGAAAAAGGGTTGATTCCCGCTGTAGTACAGGATTATTATACTAAGCAGGTGCTGACTGTGGCGTACATGAACAGGGATTCCCTTGAGATAACCATGGATGAAGGCTATACCTGCTTTTTCAGTAGAAGCAGGCAGCAGCTTTGGAGAAAAGGAGAGTCCAGCGGAAACAGACAGAAAGTAGTATCCATAACATCGGACTGTGACAGAGACGCCCTTGTGGTAGAGGTTATAAAAAGCGGTCCGGCATGCCATACGGGTGCTGAAAGCTGTTTTTTCAATATAGAGTATGTAGGAAAAGATGAGACACCGTTTTCTTATGAATCTCTCTATCAGATGATAGCCGGAAGAAAAACCGAACCCAAGGAAGGCAGCTATACTACATATCTTTTTAGCAAAGGAATGGATAAGATTTTAAAAAAAGTAGGCGAGGAATCTACAGAAGTCATTATAGCCGGAGCTAAAAACGATAAAGAAGAAACTATATATGAGGTGGCTGATTTGGCGTATCATTTAATGGTGATGATGGTTGAACAAGGTATAACATTGAAAGATATAACGTCTGAACTTTCAAAAAGACATGTTATAGATCACAAAATAAAGCAGGAAAGAATGAAATAATTTGTCGAAAGATGTCTAAATATAGAATATTATATGATAATATGGTATAGTATGTCGATTAAATCCCCTGTAGATATTTCGGCGTACCAGATAAAATATGTGTTGTAAATATTTGTGGCTTTTTACAGAGAAAGCTGACACAGGGGGATCTATATGAAGAATGAAGCTGAAAAGGCAAACAAAGCTAAAACCGAATTTTTATCAAGTATGTCACATGAAATCAGAACTCCGCTGAATGTCATAGTGGGTATGTGCGATATAGCGAGAAATCACATTGATGACAAAGAGAAAGTGGAATCATGTCTTTACAAGATAAGTAAGGCGGGCGATCATATCACTCAGTTGGTCAATAAAGTACTTGACATCACCAAAATAGAGCAGGGCAAAACTCTCATAAAAGAAAAAGAATTTAACATAGAGGAACTTACAAAAGAAATAAAAAATATGCTCGAACCTCTGGCCGCTCAGAAGAATATAATTTTCCGCATATCCGATAAGGAAGTTGTCAACAGACAGATTATAGGTGATTACAGTCATATAATGCAGATAATGATAAATCTGGGTACGAATGCGATAAAGTATACTCCTCAGGGAGGTTTTGCTGAAATCAAAATAACAGAGCTTAAAAATGAAAGCGTTGATACAGTGACATATAATTTTGTATGTCAGGACAATGGAATGGGTATGTCTGAGGAATTTCTTGAGAGGATATTCGAACCTTTTGTCCGTGGGGATGATACGCGTGTTAATAATATAAGCGGATCGGGTCTTGGTATGGCTATAGTTAAAAAGATAGTGGAAGCTATGAACGGACGAATAACTATTAAAAGCACTGAAGGCATGGGGACTAAAGTAACTGTTGATCTTGATTTTAAAACTGTTGAGGGAACAAAAGAAGTGATAGATCTGGAATCTTTTAAACTTCAGGAACTGCAGCGTCTCAGAAATAAGAAAATCATTCTGGTTGCTGAGGATAAGATTGATAACAGAGAAGTGCTCGTTACATATCTTGAAGATCTGGATTATGAAGTTGAAGCTGCCGACGATGGAGAGATGGCGATAGATTTGTTTATGGAATCTGAGGAGGGGTTTTATAAGGCCATACTCATGGATATAGATATGCCTATAATGAACGGATACCAGGCAACGCTTATGATCCGGGGATTGAACCGTTCTGATAATGACATTCCCATTATAGCCATGACTGCCAATGTTTTTTCGGAAGACAGAGATAAAGCAAAGAAAGTAGGAATGGATGGGTATCTTACGAAACCTCTCAAGATGGAATGTCTCGAGAATATGCTGAAATCATGGATAGAGGATAAGTAGACAAGAAAAGGCCTAAGGGCCTTTTTATCGTATGGGGAGATATTGGCTTTTGATATTTCCGTATGCTTACAAGAAGATTGTGTTAGAATACTCCGATTTTTTAAGAGGATATAAAGTTATAATATGTCATGGCTGCCTATACCACTTTTATACTATTAATGTGGCATAGGTATATAATTTATGGTATAATAATCCCACCAATTATAAAATCCATATTAAGGAGTCAACAATGGAGGCAAAATATAAACGAGTGCTGCTTAAGATCAGCGGAGAAGCCTTAGCCGGTGACGATCATTTTGGCATCAATGAAGACATGCTAAAAAAAGTCGCTCTTCAGGTAAAAGAAGTAACGCAGATGGGCGTACAGGTTGCTGTAGTAGTGGGAGGAGGAAACTTCTGGAGAGGCAGGACCAGCAAAAGCATGGACAGAGCAACAGCTGATTATATGGGAATGCTGGCTACGGTTATGAATGCCATGGCACTTCAGGATTCTTTTGAAGCCGAAGGCATACCTACGAGAGTTCAGTCTGCCATAGAGATGCGTGAGGTGGCGGAGCCATACGTAAGAAGAAAGGCTATGAGTCATCTTGATCATGGCAAAGTAGTGATATTTGGAGCCGGGACAGGAAATCCGTTTTTTTCTACGGATACAACTGCTGCTTTAAGAGCGGCTGAAATTGACGCTGAAGTGATATTGCTGGCTAAAAAAGTAGATGCGGTATATTCAGATGATCCTGAGATAAATCCTGATGCAGTAAGATATGAAAGCCTTACTCACAGAGAAGTTCTCGAAAAGGATCTCAAGGTAATGGATTCTACAGCGGCATCTCTTTGCAGAGACAACAACATAGCCATACATGTTTTTGCTCTGGCAGATGAGGGCAATGTCATGAAGGCTGTATGCGGAGAAAAGATCGGAACCATCGTTCGTTAATTAAAATTTGGAGGAATAAAATGAGTGATTTTGATTTAAAAACATTAGATGATAAAATAGAGAAAAGTTTACACGTACTTAAAGAAGAAATGGGTACGGTAAGGGCAGGACGCGCTAATGCTGCGCTGGTGGATAAAGTTGTGGTGGAGTATTATGGAACTCCGACCCCGCTTAAGGCTTTGGCGAATATATCAGTGCCTGAACCAAGGACACTGATGATATCTCCTTTTGATCCAAAAAGCATTCCTGAGATTGAGAAGGCGATAAATGCCGCTAATGTAGGCATTAATCCCGCTAATGACGGTAAAGTTATCAGATTGCAGGTTCCTCAGGTAACGGAGGAAAGAAGAAAAGAGCTTACAAAAATTGTTAAGAAGCTGGGTGAAGACAGCAAGATTGCAGTAAGAAACTTGAGAAGAGATGCCAATGATAAGGTTAAGAAGATGGAAAAGGACGGAGAGTTTACAGAAGATGATGCTAAGAGTACTCTCGATGATATTCAGAAAACCATCGACAAAGCAGTTAAAGCTATTGACAAAATCGTAGTAGATAAAGAAAATGAAATAATGGAAGTTTAAACAGTATAAATTTATAACGAAATCGATAGATGTGACCGGAAGGTCACATCTATTTACGAAGTACAGGGTTTTAAATATGCTTGATAAAGAAAGAATGCCCCGGCATGTCGCCATTATAATGGATGGCAACGGAAGATGGGCAAAAGAAAGAGGATTGCCGCGCTTGGCAGGTCATAATGCCGGTATGAAGGCTATGAAAAAAATTGTGGATCATTCAGATAAACTCGGGATAAAATATCTTACCGTATATGCTTTTTCTACCGAAAACTGGAAGCGTTCTATTGCTGAGGTTTCCGGTATATTCAAATTGCTTGTGAAATATGTGGATAGTGATCTGAGAGAGCTTGTAAAAAATAATGTAAAGGTAAAAGTGCTGGGAGATTATACATCTTTGCCTAATGATGCGGTAAAGAGTTTGGAACGCACTTTGGAAGAAACAGAAAATAACACAGGTCTTCAGTTTAATATCGCTCTTAATTACGGAGGGAGAGATGAGATAAAAAATGCGGTAAAAGCTATAAGCGAGAAAGTCAGTGAAGACCTTCTTTCTCCTGATGACATAACTGATGACATTATATCTTCATATCTTTGGACCGGGAGTTTTTATGCAGGTGTGCCGGATCCCGAGCTGATAATAAGAACCAGCGGAGAACTGAGACTTTCTAATTTTCTGCTGTGGCAGAGTGCATATAGCGAGCTTGTTTTTCCCGATGTTCTTTGGCCCGACTTTACTCCGAAGGAATACGAGAAGGCCATTGCTGATTATCAGAGCAGGGAGAGAAGATTTGGAGGTAGATAACGTATGAAAACAAGAGTATTGTCGGGGCTAATCATGCTGCCATTGCTGATTATATTATATCTGGGAGGTTATGTTTTGTTCGGTGCCTGTCTGATTATAGGTATAATGGGTGTAAAAGAGTTTTTTAACGGCTTTAAAGCTATAGATATCAAACCTAATTTTGCTGTAGCTTGTATTTCAGCTGTAGGGCTTTATGCAGTAAATTTTTTCACAGATGGCCAAAAGGAATGGTATATGCTGTGGTTCTTCGGTATTGTGCTTTTAAGTCTTCTGTATCTGTTCAATATAGAACATAGAAAACTGGAAGATGCTATGGCTACTGTAACAGGCATTTTTTATGTTGTATTCTTTTCTTTTCATGTGACTTTAGTGGATCAGACAGATTATGCTCTTATGGTGTGGCTTATAGTAATTACAGCTTTTGGAACCGATATAATGGCTTATTTCAGCGGATATCTTTTGGGCAGACATAAGCTGTGTCCGAAAATAAGTCCTAAGAAGACTGTTGAAGGTTGTATAGGCGGCATTTTGGGAAGTGTTATCCTAAGCGGTCTGTTCGGATATTTTTTCATGCCTGAAGTTATAATACATTGTATCATCATAGGCGTCTTGGGTGGAATTGTTTCACAGTTTGGTGATTTGACTGCATCTATTTTCAAGAGGAAGATGGGAATAAAAGATTACGGGAATCTTATTCCCGGCCACGGAGGTATTTTGGACAGATTTGACAGTGTACTCTTTACAGGTCCGATGGTTTATTATTATATAGTGTTGGTTATGGAATATTTATTATAACAGTATTTGTGACAGGGCTGGGTTTTATGAAAAGAATTTCGATTTTGGGGAGTACGGGATCTATAGGGACTCAGGCATTAGATGTGATAGAGGAAAACAGCACTGAATTTTCGGTATCGGCTGTTTCCTGCTCAAAGAATATTGCGCTTCTCTGCCGTCAGATAGAGAAGTTCAGACCTCAGGCTGTATGTGTAGAGCGTGAAGAAGATGCTTTGTTGATATCTGAAAAGTACAGAAATACAGAAGTTTTTTACGGAGATAAAGGACTTAAAGAGATTGCTTCTATGGAAGACTGCGATATGGTGTTGAATTCTCTCATGGGCATGAGAGGTCTTGAACCTACTATGGCGGCTGTAGATGCCGGAAAGGATATCGCATTTGCCAATAAGGAGACTCTTGTGGTGGGCGGTGAGTTGGTGATGGCTGCCGTAAAACGAAAGGGTATTAAACTTCTTCCTGTGGATAGTGAGCATAGCGCAATTTTTCAGTGTCTTCAGGGTAGCGCTGCCAGCAATGTGAAAAGAATATTGCTGACAGCATCGGGAGGACCTTTCAGAGGATACAGCGCAGAGCAGCTTGAGAAAGTAACGATAGATCAAGCACTTGCTCATCCAAACTGGTCCATGGGAAAAAAGATAACAATAGATTCTGCAACTATGATGAATAAAGGACTTGAGATAATAGAGGCCAGATGGCTGTTTGATATTCCTGCAGAGAAAATACAGATAGTTGTTCATCCTCAGAGTATCCTTCACTCTGCAGTGGAATACAGAGACGGAAGCATAATCGGACAGATGGGCGTGCCGGATATGAGGGTGCCTATAGCTTATGCTCTTTCTTATCCTGAAAGACTGGAGATGGGATCATCTATGGAGAGTCTTGATCTTTTCAGTCTTAAAGAAGGAATGACGTTTTATCCTGCAGACAGAGACGTATTCAGAACCATAGATTTGGCATATGAAGCCTGTCGCTTGGGAGGAAGTTATCCCGTAGTGCTTAATGGAGCCAACGAAGTTCTTGTAGAAATGTTTTTAGCGGGAAGAATAAGGTTTATAGATATCCAGAATACTCTTATGAAAGTGATGGAAGAGCATAAGCCTGAATATAGATTGGATATGGAGGGAATATTGGAGCAGGATATGAGGATTAGAGAGAAAATGAGGAATATGATTTAATAGGAGGAAATCTATGACTATAATATATGCGATTTTAATATTTTGCGTACTCATATTTGTCCATGAGTTCGGTCATTTTATCGCAGCAAAAGCCTGTGGAGTAAAAGTAAATGAATTTTCCATAGGTATGGGACCTGCGTTTTTTAAAAAACAGAAGGGAGAGACTCTTTATTCATTGAGAATTTTCCCAATAGGAGGATTCTGCGCCATGGAAGGTGAAGATGAGGATTCCAATGATGAAAGGGCTTTCAACAGAAAACCCGCATGGCAGAGGGCTGTGGTTTTGGCGGCAGGAGCTTTTATGAATCTTCTTACCGCAGTAATCCTGATGATAATAATTGCCTTTTGGTCAGGTCAGGCAACAACAGTTGTAGATGAAGTTCTCGATGATTCTCCGGCATATGAGGCAGGGCTTCAGTCAGGCGATGAGATTGTAGCTGTAAATGACAGCCGCATAAATGATTGGAATGATATTCTTGCTGCAATAGGAGGAAGTAAGGCTGACTCTGTAGAGTTAACAGTGGAGAGAAACGGAAGAAATATTTCTGTGACATCGGCCATAGAGTACGACGAAGAAGCCGGTAGGTCGAAGGTAGGCATAAAGCCTGTAGTACGTCATAATATTATTGAATCCATAGGGACTGGTATAAAAAATACAGGCAATATGACGGTGATGATGTATGATATTATTAAAGAACTTATTACAGGAGGAGTCTCTGCCAAGGAACTGAGCGGTCCTGTCGGTATAGTATATGCTGTAAACGATACAGCTAAGGCCGGAATTATCTATGTGGTTTATTTGTCAGCTCTTTTGAGCCTGAATTTAGCTATCATGAATATGCTTCCGTTTCCAGCTCTTGACGGAGGACGGCTGCTGTTCCTGCTCATAAGGAAAATAACCGGAAAACGTGTTACCGACGAAATGGAAGGAAAAATACATTTTATAGGTATAGTTCTTCTCATGGCGCTGATGGTATACGTCACGTGGAATGATATAGTGAAGTTTATCGTTCCGCTGTTTTCATAAGGCGGGTCGGATATGAAAAAAAGTGTTTTTTGCGGTAACGTAGAGATAGGAGCAGGCAAACCTGTTTCCATTCAGTCAATGACCAATACCAGAACATCCGATGTAATGTCTACAGTCTGCCAGATAAAAAATCTCGAGTCTGCAGGATGTCAGATAGTAAGGTTAGCCGTTCCTGATGAAACGGCGGCAGAGGCTTTCGGAAAAATAAAACTCAGATCAAATGTGCCTCTTGTGGCAGATATACATTTTGATTACAAACTTGCTCTTAAGGCTATGGAGTACGGAGCAGATAAAATAAGGATCAACCCGGGAAATATCGGTTCTGAGGATGGGATCAGGCAAATAGTAGAAATGGCGAAGAAGAAGAGGATTCCTATCAGAGTAGGAGTGAACTCAGGTTCTCTGGAGAAAGATATTCTGGAAAAATATGGCAGCGTGACAGCAGAGGGATTAGCCGAAAGTGCGCTGAGAAATGTATCTGTTCTTGAGAAATATGATTTTGAAGATATAGTAATATCCCTGAAATCTTCTGATGTGAAGATGAATTTCGATGCATATAAAATTGTCAGCCGGCATTCAGTATATCCGCTGCATATCGGAGTGACGGAAGCAGGGACATTGAACAGAGGACGTATAAAATCAGCGGCAGGGATAGGTGCCTTGCTGCTTGAGGGTATAGGTGATACAATGAGAATTTCTCTTACTGCAGATCCTGTGGAAGAAGTGTTTTTTGCCAAAGAGCTTCTTTCGGCTATAGGCCTGCGGAAGGACAGAATAGAGATTATATCCTGTCCCACCTGCGGAAGGACAGAAGTGAATCTGCAGGCTATTGCAGATGAGATAGAGAAGAAAGTTGAAACTCTTCAGGACAAAGGTGCAAAACATCTTAAAATTGCTGTGATGGGATGTGCTGTCAATGGGCCCGGGGAAGCAAAAAGTGCAGATATAGGCGTGGCCTGCGGAAAGGGAAAGGGTGTTCTCTTTGCGGGGGGAAAGATCATAAAGACTGTAAAAGAAGAAGATATTGTAGTTGAGATAATCAAGATGGCGGAAGAATACATATGAGAGAGATACTGGAAAATTCTATTGATTTTTCTAAACTTGGGAGTTACAGAAAAGAAGATCTTACATTTGATATAAAAAAGGCTGTGATATCAAGAGAAACAGGAAGGCTTTCGCTTGATGCAGAGCTTAATTTTGTGTTGCCTTATGAATTTATAGACAGGTTCAAAAGGTCGCTGCAGGGGCGGCTTCCTGATGTTGAAGGAATAGATCTGAATATATCTTATGAAAATCTTATTCAGAGTATAGAGGAAGCCATGGGTTTTTACATAGGTCATATGATCGCTTTTGTCAATGGCAAATATGCTCATGTTACAAAGACTATATATACAGACAAATGGCAGTTTGAGGACGGAAAGTTGGTAATATATGCACTGGGTCAGTTGTCTGTGGATGTTCTCAATAAAGAAGTGTCGGATAAGTTTAGTATGCTTATAAAAAGGGATCTTAAAGAAGATATCACTGTAAGATTTGAAAATCACGTCCAAAAGTATAAAACCATAGGAAAACAGATGGAAGAAAAAGAGAAATCTGTTTATGAAGAACATCGGCAAAGAGCTGTAAAAGTGCAGACTCAGCGACGAGAGAACCCGGATTCATCAACAGATAGCGGAAGCGTCATACCATTTCCGTCGGGAGGGCAAGGCGGTAGCAAACCCTTTAAGGGAAGACGCAGAAAGGCTTATACTCCTGTCAAAGGAAATCTTATAATGGGAACGGCTATAACAGAGAAAGCTATGGCTATAAGAGATGTTACTTCCGAAAGCGGAACAGTTGTGATTGAAGGGGAAATGTTTAAGAAAGACTGTCGTACCACGAAAAATGACAGTAAGCTGGTAAGTCTTTACGTGACTGACAAGATCACAAGTATCTGTGTCAAAGCTTTTGTTCTCAATGAGAAATGGGATGATATAGATAATCATCTAAGTAAGGGAGACGGAATAAAGATACAGGGGATGGCTCAGTGGGATAGATTTGATAACTGTGTGACTATAATGGCTGACAGTATAGAGAAGGCAGAAAAGAAAGAGCGTATAGATACATATCCGGAAAAAAGAGTCGAGCTTCATGCTCATACTAAAATGAGTGCTATGGATGGGCTTAACGATATAAAACGTATGGTAAAAACTGCTGAAAAGTGGGGGCACAAAGCTGTGGCGATAACGGACCACGGAGTAGTGCAGGCATTTCCGGATGCGTCTCATGCAGCCAAGGATATTAAGATATTATATGGATGTGAAGGGTATCTTCTTGAAGACAGGGATCTTATAGATGAAAACGGCGTGATAAACTACAAAGGAAGGGGAACTAATCACGTAATAATCTTTGCCAGAAACAGAAAAGGTCTTAAAAATCTGTATAAGCTTGTATCTCTGTCTCATCTTGAATATTTTTACAAGAAACCTAGGATACCTAAGTCTATTCTTCAAAAGTACAGAGAAGGTCTTATAGTAGGTTCTGCATGTGAAGCGGGAGAACTTTACAGAGCTGTTCTGAATAATGAAAGTGATGAGGAAATCAAGAGGCTTGTTGATTTTTACGATTATTTGGAGATACAGCCGCTTATAAACAATAAGTTTCTTATAGAGCATGGAATGGTCAAAAGTGAGGAAGAACTCAGAGAAAATAATAAAAGGATTGTAGCATTAGGAAAGCAATATAATAAACCGGTAGTGGCAACCTGTGATACTCATTATTTTGATGAAGAAGAAGCTCTTTACAGAAGGATTCTTATGGCAGGACAGGGTTTCAAAGATGTGGAAGGAGATAAAGGGCTTTATTTCAGGACTACTCAGGAAATGATGGAGGAATTCATGTATCTGGGAGAGGAAACTGCATATGAAGTGGTTATAAAGAATACAAATCTGATTGCTGATATGATAGAACCAATGATGCCTGTGCCTGAAGGAAAGTTTCCTCCTAAGATAAAAGGGGCTGAGGAAGATCTTAGACGAGCATGTGAGGAACGTGCTGCCGATATGTATGGGTCGCCTCTTCCTCAAGAAATCAGAGAGCGTCTTGATAAAGAACTGAATTCCATCATAGATAATGGATATGCGGTTATGTACAGATCTGCCGAAATGCTGGTGAAAAAATCTCTGGAGGATGGTTATCTTGTAGGATCGAGAGGCTCTGTAGGATCTTCGTTTGCTGCTACAATGTCAGGAATAACCGAGGTAAATCCTTTGCCGCCTCATTATTTATGTCCTAACTGTAAAAATTTAGAATGGGGAGATAATGAGAAATACGACTGCGGTGTAGATATGCCTGATAAAGTATGCCCTGAATGCGGCGCACCTTACAGTAAAGAAGGGTTCACCATACCATTTGAGACTTTTCTGGGATTTGAAGCAAATAAGGAGCCTGATATAGACCTTAATTTCGCAGGAGAGTATCAGGGAACTGCGCAAAAATACGTAGAGGAGATATTTGGTGAGAAAAATGTGTTCAAAGCAGGCACTATCGGTACTATAAAGGATAAGACTGCATATGGATATGTTGCTAAATATTTTGATGAGCGAAATATAAATGTGAATAAATTTGAGATGGACAGACTAACTTCATGCTGCGAAGGAGTTAGAAAGACCTCAGGACAGCATCCCGGGGGGATAATCATAGTTCCGGAGGGGCATGAGATATACGAATTCTGCCCCGTGCAGCATCCTGCCAATGATGTCAAATCGGATATAGTTACAACTCATTTTGATTATCATTCCATAGATCAGAATCTTCTTAAACTTGATATACTGGGACACGATGCTCCTTCCATGATAAGGCAGCTTCAGGATATGACAGGAGTAGATCCTCTGAAGGTACCTATCAAAGATGATAAAGTCATGACTATATTCAACGGAATAGAAGGTCTGGACATAAAGAATCCTGACTATAAATTCACTCATGGAAGTTACGGAATACCTGAATTCGGTACTAAATTTGTCAGGCAGATGCTGGACGATACCAAGCCAGATGCTTTTGCGGATCTTGTCCGTATATCAGGATTTTCCCATGGTACCGATGTATGGCTCGGAAACGCTCAGGAACTTATAACAAGCGGTACAGCTACAATGAAGGATGCGATTTCAACTAGGGATGACATCATGAACTACCTCAGATTAAAAGGCGTTCCCAATAAAGATGCTTTTACCATCATGGAGAAGGTACGTAAAGGTAAAGGACTGACTTTGGAACAGGAAGAACTGATGAAAGAAAATGATGTTCCTCAGTGGTATATAGAATCCTGTAAAAAGATACAGTATATGTTCCCGAGAGCCCATGCGGTGGCATATGTTATGATGTCCAACAGAATAGCTTATTATAAAGTGTATCATCCTGTCGAATTTTATGCTGTGTACTTCACAACAAAGGTAGCCTATTTTGATGAAAAGGTTATATTAAAGGGGATAGATTCTATTGAGAACAGAATGGAGGAGATAATAAGAAAAGGACAGGATGCTTCAAAAAAAGAAGAGGACGAGCTTCCTGTGCTGGAAGTGGCGTATGAGATGTGTTCGAGAGGATATGAGTTTTCTCCGGCAAGATTAGGAATCTCTGACAGTCTTCGCTTTCTTTCTCATGAAGGAAAAGTTCTTCTTCCTTTTGTGGCTATAACAGGTGTCGGTGAAGGGGCGGCTGTAATATTTGAGGAAGAATATAGGAAAAGACCTTACGAGACTGTAGAAGATGTAAGTGACAGAGGAAAGATAAATAAGACGGCGCTGGACGAGCTTCGTCAGCATGGTGTTTTGGAAGGACTTCCGGAAACTGCTCAGATAAGCCTGTTTGGATAGGATGTGGTGAAAAGCCTGCCTGTATCGGTTAAGAAATTACTGATATAGACAGGCTTGTGTTTTCTGAAAAGAATAGCAGCGATTAATTTTATTGTATTAGGTATTCTGCTGTCTGTGAATTACTGGAGAAATATAGTATGATTTATACATAGTATATATAATCTTTTTTTCTCGGAGCGGCTGTAGGTTCACAGCCATCTGTATATCCCAGTACGCAGTGTCCTATACCTTCATAATTACCTTTAATGCCGAGTTCTCTGAGGATTTTTTTTCCTTCTTCTGATTCGAACTCTTCTTTTGCTCTGTGTATCCAGCAGCTTCCGATGCCTTCGCTGTGGGCGGCTAACATCAGGTTACCGATGACTAAACTCCCGTCATAAATATATGTGCTGCGTGTTTTATCAGCAAGAACTACTAAAACTACAGGAGCGCCGTAAAAGGGGTCTATATCTGTCCCCATAATTTTCGCATTCATCTTTGAGAGTCTGTCTCTCAATGTTTTATCTGTAACTGCTATAATTATGCAGGGCTGGCTTCCTTTTCCCGAGGCAGCGTAAGTTCCGGCCTCACAGATTTTTTTAACAGTTTCCTGCGGTATCATATCGGGCTTATATTTTCGTATGCTTCGTCTTGTTTCTATTGATTTGATTATTTCGTTCATTTTTACCTCCTTATTTTGACAGAACTTATGTCTTTATTATAGTACAGCAGTATGTATTATTTTAGTATATTTTGAAGAAATTGCTGTTTTTCGTACAAGTATTGGTACTGTGACATGTATTTTTTGCGATTTACTGCTTTAGTGTGATATAATAAACTAATAATTATTAACTGTATAAGAGGAGTTATTATGTATATTCGCAAATATGAACGCAATGACTGCAGAGAGATTCTTTCTCTGTTTTACGATACTGTACATACTGTAAATTCCGGAGATTATACCCGCAAACAGCTTTTTGCATGGGCTACAGGAAAGGAAAATCCAGAGGAGTGGGATGAGTCGCTGATGAAAAATTACAGTTTTGTAGCTGTTGAAGATGGTGCTATAGTAGGTTTTGGAGATATTGATGAAGGTGGGTACTTGAACAGATTGTTTGTGCATAAGGATCATCAGAGAGAAGGCGTGGCGTCAGCCATTTGCGATGCGTTGGAACAGGCCGTGCAAAATAGTAGGATAGAGGTACACGCCTCTGTCACGTCAAGACCTTTTTTTGAAAAGCGCGGATATAAAATCATAAAGAAGCAGGAAGTAAAGCGCGGCAAAACAGCTTTGACAAATTATATAATGGAAAAGCAGGGAGTTGTTTCAAACAGAGAATTCATAAAGGAAAGTATAGAAGGCAGAGAGATTAAGGAGGCTCTGCACCGTTATACAGGAAAGGAGATGGTTCGTCTTCACGGTAATCCGCCATATATGACTGTTTTAGTTCACGGCGGTCCGGGAGATATAGGATCGCTTGAAAATGTTGCTGACTGTTTGGCTGGGATATTGCCCGGTTCAGGTGTTTTAGAGGCTTTACAATCTAAATATTCAATAAATGAATTAGTGGAAGAACTGTATCAGCAGATAAAAAACAATTGCTCTGGGAAAGTCTGCATAATCGGCCATTCATGGGGTGCATGGCTGTCTGCGTTATTGGCGTCGGAATATCCTGAGATTGTAAAAAGACTGATTCTTATAGGATGCCCTCCTCTCGAAGATGAATATGTGAGCCAAATAAATAAGAGAAGATGCAAGAAAATGTCTGATGGTGAAAGGGATTTGTTTGAAAAATTGTTTGAAGGCAAAATATCCTCAGAGGAAATGGGTTTGATTTCGGATATACTTAAAAAAACTGATAATTACTGCTTGCGGGACGACTGCTATTATAAAAGTGACAGAACAGACAGCAAAATGTATAATGCTGTTTTTAGGCAAGCCTGTCGTATCAGAAGTCGCGGAGGGTTTTTGAAGGCTTTTGGAAAGATAAAATGTGATATATATCTGGTACATGGCCGGCAAGACCCTCATCCCGAAAAGGGGGTAGCAGAGCCTCTAAGGAAATCAGGGATTTGTTTTGAATCTTATATTCTGGATAAATGCGGACACAGTCCTTTTTTAGAAAAATTTGCCCGTCAGGAATTTTATGATATACTGTTATGGATAATATCAGGAAAGAAAGGCGGCTGATAAGGAGGGTTATATCTATGGCATCATGGATTTTTATGTTATGCAACGCTGTGCTAATTCCATTGATAATGATTTGTTTTGGACGATACTTCATGAAAAGGCCTCCGAAAAAAATTAATGCTTTGTTCGGATATAGGACAGCAATGTCCATGAAAAACGATGATACATGGGAATTTGCGCATAAATACTGCGGCAGATTATGGTGGATTGTCGGATGGATATTACTGTTCGTTTCAGTTATAGTTTTTCTGATCATATGGGGAAAAGAAGACAGCGTTGTTGATAAGACAGGGATTGCTGCTTTGGCTGTACAGGTAGCTGCTTTGGCAGGTACTATAATACCTACAGAAACAGCTTTGAAACGTAATTTTGATAAATATGGAAACAGACGTTAATAAATAGAAAGTAAGGAGAATATAAAAATGTCACTGGAAAGAGCAAAAGCTTATTTGAAAAGATTTGGACTTGATAATGAAGTTATGGAGTTTGATGCCTCATCGGCAACAGTGCGGGAAGCTGCCGAGGCTATAGACTGTAAAGAAGAAGAAATTGCCAAGTCTTTGTCATTTTTGGTAGATGGCGGTCCTGTTTTGATAGTTGCAGCCGGTGACCGTAAAATAGATAATAAGAAATTCAAGGCTGAGTTTTCCGCAAAAGCAAAAATGATACCATTTGATATGGTTGAGGAGTTAACGGGGCATGCCGTTGGAGGAGTCTGCCCTTTTGGCGTAAATGAAGATGTTGCCGTTTACCTTGATATTTCCCTTAAAGGTATAGAGACTGTTTATCCTGCATGCGGAAGCTCCAACAGTGCCATAAGATTGACAGTAGATAAGCTTGAAAAAATAACGAATAGCAAGAAGTGGGTAGATGTTTGTCGTATTATTAAGTAGAGAAAAAGCGTACTGTAAAGCAGGAAAACACAAAAATGCTGATATTTGAATTATGTATCAAATAGTCCTTGAAAATTCAATGCTTATATGGTAATATATTATTGATATAACTAATGGATTTAGTAAGAGTGGGTGAAACGCCCACTCTTTACTTTTGTAAACAGGCAGAAATCAGCCTGTCATATTATCAAAAGCGAAAGAGAGTGTTTTATGGCAAAGAAAAAAATCACCGATACAGTAGAAGAACTGCTGGACGGGTTTTTATCTGACGAAGGGTATGAGCTTTATCATTGCGAATTCATAAAAGAAGGAAGAGATTGGTTCCTCAGGGTTTATATTGATAAATTTCCGAAGGATGGATATGTTAGTACTGAAGATTGTGAGAAGGTCAGCAGGTTTTTAAGCGAAAAACTTGATGAAGGAGATCTGATAGAGCAGAATTATTATTTAGAAGTATCTTCTCCCGGTATGGATAGACCGCTTATAAAAACAGATCACTATGAGAGGTATGTGGGAGAAGAGATAGAGATAAAGCTTTATAAAGGAAAGAATGGAACAAAGAGCATACAAGGTGTTCTCGGGGGTATAGACGGTGATGTGATAACAGTTACAGATCACGATGGAAAAGAGTGCAAACTCCGGCTATCTGAGATCGCCAAGGCAAATCTGGCTGTTGTTTTTTAATATAGGAGGATATGAGAGAAAATGAATAAAGAATTTATAAATGCTATAGATGATTTAGTAAAAGAGAAAGGGATTTCAAAAGATGTCCTTATCGAGGCTATAGAATCTGCTCTGGTTTCAGCATATAAGAAGAATTACGGTACATCTCAGAATGTCAGAGTGAATATCGACAGAGAAGAGGGGGATGTCGATGTTCTCATGAGGCGTGATGTTGTGGAAGAAGTGGAGGACGAGTTTACCGAAATTTCTCTGCAAGAGGCGCTTGAAATAGATCCGAGATATCAGGTGGGAGACGTTGTTGAATATCAGGTAACTCCTAAGGATTTTGGAAGAATAGCAGCTCAGACGGCTAAACAGGTTGTAGTTCAGAGAATAAGAGAAGCTGAAAGAGGTATGATATTTGATAATTATATCAGCAGGCAAGGGGACCTAATAACAGGAGTAGTTCAGAGAATAAGTAATGATACGATATTTGTAAATATGGGCAATACCGAAGGTATACTTGTGTCCGGCGAAAGAGCGACAGGAGAACGATACAGAGTCAATGACAGAATAAAAGCCTATATTATGGATGTGAGAAAGAGTACAAAGGGTCCTCAGATATTCCTTTCCAGAACTCACCCTGGTTTTGTGGAAAAGCTTTTTGAACTGGAAGTGCCTGAGATAGAAGATGGTACTGTAGTAATAAAAAGTATTGCCAGAGAGGCAGGTTCAAGGACAAAGATCGCAGTATATACAGAAGATGAAAATGTTGATCCTGTAGGAGCATGCGTGGGAACGGGAGGCTGCCGAGTAAAAAATATTGTAGATGAGTTATTTGGAGAAAAGATAGATATAACTACATGGGATGATGATCCAAGAATATTGATAAAAAATGTTCTCAGCCCTGCTAAAGTAGAGGAAGTTTTAGTGGATGAAGATGAAAAATCGGCTACTGTCGTAGTTCCTGATTATCAGCTTTCATTGGCTATTGGAAAGTCCGGACAGAACGTACGTCTGGCAGCAAGACTTTGCGGTTGGAAGATAGATATAAAGAGCCATACTCAGTATTTTGGCGATGGGTCAGAAGAAATCTCCGGTGATTTTCAGGAAGATTATGAAGATGACGGCATAGAGTATGTAGGAGAAGATGTTGAATATGCAGAAGATAAAAATATCGACAGCGATCAAAATGAGATGGACACAGATGCTGCCGATGAAGATAGGGGAGATGAAATTGAAAAATAAAAAGACCCCTATGAGAAGATGTGTCGGATGCATGGAGTCAAAGCCTAAAAAAGACTTAGTAAGGATAGCTTTTTATGAAGGACAGATAAATATAGATCCTGTGGGAAAAGCCAAGGGAAGAGGTGTGTATTTGTGTCCGGATATAGAATGTATGGAGAAAGCGAAAAGAAAACGTGCTCTTCAGCGAAGCTTTGAGACGGATATATCTGAAGAACAGATGGCGAATATATTCAAGGAGCTTGAGGAGTATGCGAAGTAAAATAAATAGTTATCTGGGATTTGCTAAAAAATCAGGAAATCTGATGTCAGGGATAAATACTTGTATTTTCGGAATATCCAAAGGAAAGGTAAAACTTGTGATACTGGCAGAAGATATCTCGGAGAACAGCGAAAAAAAGATAATGAAGGAAATAAGAAAACACGGTGTTAGATATGTTAAGTATGGAAGAGGCGACGACCTCTCTCATGCTGTGGGAACATCAGGAAGAAGCGTATTCGCCGTGTGTGATGATAATTTTATGAAAGTTATTTTGGATGAGATAAACAGGGAATCAGAATAAAGGAGGAAGTGCGTATGAAAATAAAGGAGTTGGCATCTGAATTGAGTCTGACCGGTAAGGAAGTACTTGAGAAGGCCAAATCTATGGGAATAGCAGTGTCAGACGTAAATGATGATATGTCGGAAATAGACACTACAGCAGTTAGAAATACTATCACGAAAAGTGGAGCTCATACTGAGACTAAAGTAGTGAGAGTGAGAACTAAAAAATCTGAAAATGACAAAAAAGACGGTGAACCTAAAGTGACTGTGAAAGCTGCCAAAATCAAGTTGCCGGAAGTAAAGAAGTCAGCAAAAACAACTGCAAAATCCTCCAATAAAACAACTGCAGCAAAACCGCCGATGGGAAAACCTATCGTATCAAAAGAAGTTGAAGGCAGAATGAAACCGCCTGAAGGAAAACCAGTAGTATCTAAGGATGCGTTTGAAGAAAGAACTTCAGGAAATATTGCAGATAAAGCTGCTGAAAAGAAATCAGAAGATAAAAAGGTATTTGAAGAAAAAAATTCTGAGATTTCAAAGATGAAACCGGTTTCGGAAACTGCCTCTGTGAGTAAACAGGAAGCAAAGAAACCTGAGATTAAGAAAGCAGAAACAAAGAGATCTGAACCTCCGAGAAGACAGACAAGACTTAAGGTGATTAAGAAAGCAGAGGATGTCAGAAGAGAAGAAGCGGAGGCTGCAGCTAAACGTGAAGCAGAGCGAAAGGAAGCAAAGAAGCGTGAAGCTGAGAAGAAGGCTGCTCAAAAAACAGAGGACAGAAGAAAACGTACTGATAGAAAGCCTGGAGATAAGAAAACGTTTGAGAGAAAAGGCGGTAAACCTCAGGATAGAAGAAACGACAGACCGGACCGTCAGGACAGAGCTCCTCAGCAGAGAGGAGCATCGAAAAAAGATGATGGAGTTGAAGTTTTGGCAGCAAAACCAGGCGCTCTCAGTTCAAAAAAGAAGAACAAAGACAGAGATAAAGAGCATGATAAATTTTCTAAGTTAGAGAGAGGCGGCAATGTGAGAAAATCGCTGAAGTCTCAGCCTCGATCTCTGGAAAAACAGGTGAGAAACAAAAAACACAATAAACCTAAACCAGCTCCCGAACCTGAGGTGGAAGTTGTAGAACTTCCTGTGGGAACAGTAATGATAAATGTTCCTATTACGGTTGCAGGATTTGCGGAACAGACTAAAACCACGGCTTCGCAGATAATAATGACTCTTATGAAGATGGGAGTGATGGCAAATATAAATCAGAATCTGGATGAAGATACTGTAGTTCTTTTAGCTGAAGAAATGGGAATTCAGGTGGCCATAGGAAAAGTTAAAGAAGAAGTAGAAGAAGAAGGGATAGAAAGCTTCGAAGATAAGGAAGAAGATCTGAAGCCAAGAGCTCCGATCATTACCGTAATGGGTCATGTAGATCATGGTAAAACCTCACTTCTGGACGCTATCAGAAAGACAAATGTAACAGCACAGGAATCAGGTGGCATTACTCAGCATATAGGTGCTTCGGAAGTTGAGATAAACGGACAGAAAATTGTGTTCTTGGATACTCCGGGACACGAAGCTTTTACGGCAATGAGAGCGAGAGGCGCACATGCTACAGATATCGCTGTACTGGTAGTTGCGGCTGATGACAGCGTTAAACCTCAGACACTCGAATCTATAAGTCATGCCAAAGCTGCGGGCGTTCCTATGATAGTAGCTATAAATAAAATAGATAAACCGGGAGCAAATCCTGACGTAGTTAAATCCGATCTGGCTAATAACGGTGTTCTTGTAGAAGACTGGGGAGGAGACGTAATAAGCGTGCCTGTATCGGCCAAGACAGGAGAAGGTATCGTAAATCTTCTTGAAATGATATTGCTGCAGTCAGAAGTTTTGGAACTTAAAGCTAATCCTAACAGACTGGCATTGGGAACTGTTTTGGAAGCGCGTCTTGATAAGGCGAAAGGTCCCGTGGCAAGCCTTCTGGTACTCAATGGTACTCTGAAAGCCGGAATGAGTATTGTTGCCGGAACATGTTCGGGTAAGATCAGGCGTATGACAAATCATAAGGGTGAGACATTAAGACAGGCAGGACCGGCCACTGCAGTGGAAGTGCTGGGGCTTACAGAAGTACCTCATGCAGGAGATGTGTTCAATGCGGTTAAAGATGACAGACTGGCAAGGGAAATAGCTGAAAACAGACAGCTCAAGCTCAGAGAAGAGGTGCTCGCCAGAAATTCAAGTACTACATTGGAAGAATTGTTCAGCCAGATACAGGAAGGTGAAGTGAAAGAACTTAACCTTATTATAAAAGGAGACGTTCAGGGTTCTGTAGGAGCGATAGTGTCATCACTGGAAAAGCTCTCTAATGATAAAGTAAGAGTTAAGATTGTTCATACAGGCGTCGGTACTGTAAATGAATCAGATATAATGTTGGCAGGTACATCAGGATCTATCATAATAGGATTCAATGTGAGACCAAGTACAGCTGTGAGTGCCATCGCTGAACGTGAAGGAATACAGATAAGAACTTACCGAGTTATCTATGATATCATAGATGATGTAGAAAATGCCATGAAGGGTATGCTGGATCCTGAATTTAAGGAAGTGATTTTGGGAACAGTAGAGATAAGGGATACTTTCAAAGTTCCCGGCGTTGGTATTGTAGGGGGAGCTTATGTTACAGACGGAAAAGTTGTTCGTAATGAGCAGATACGTCTTGTAAGAGACGGCATAGTTATCCACGAGGGTAAGATTTCATCTTTAAAACGATTTAAGGATGATGCAAGAGAGGTGGCTCAAGGGTACGAATGCGGTATAGGTATAGAAAATTATAATGATATCAAGGAAGGCGACGTAATAGAGTGCTTCACTATGGAAGAAATCGAAAGAAAGTAGGAAATTGATATGGGAAAAGGACATAGACAGGGAAGGCTGGGCGAGGAAATAAAAAAGATCGTAAGCGGAATGCTTTTAAAAGATCTTAAAGATCCGCGTCTGTCGGCAATGATAAGTATAACCGCAGTAGAAGTGACAAGTGACGGCAGCTACGCTACTGTATATCTGTCTGTCCTGGGAACAGATCCAAGCACGGAAACAGCAGCAGAGCAGCAGAGCGAAATTATTGAGGCTTTTAATAATGCCAAAGGCTTCATAAGAAGAGAGATAGGTCATCAGGTAAAGCTGCGGCATGTGCCGGAACTTGTATTTAAAATAGACAGGTCCATGGAATACGGAAGACATATATCTAAGATAATAGATGATCTGGATATAGATCATAGCAGTGATGATGGAGAAGAATAATTATGATAAGCAATACTTCACTGAATGAGATGGGAGCTATTCTTAGGGAAGCAGAAACTATATTGATATTCCCTCATGTGAGTCCTGATGGAGATGCAATAGGGTCATGCGCGGCACTCTGCCGCGCCATGAGGTCTGAAGGGAAAACAGCATGGATACTTCTTGATGAACCGGTTCCTAAATATTTAAGTTTTATGGATACGGAGTTTTGTACACAAGATAGGGGCATAATACAGAATCCTGATATATGTATCTGTATAGATTGCAGTGAAGACAGCCGTTTCCGTGAGAGAGCAGATAAATTTAACGAAGGCAGACTTAAACTGTGCATAGATCACCATATAACTTCCGGAAGCTTTGGAGATTATTATTATATAGACGGAGATGAAGCGGCAACAGCTCAGATAATCTACAAACTTCTCACAGAGATGAATATTGTGATAGACAAACTTATAGCAGAATCTCTTTATATAGGGATAAGTACTGATACCGGTAGTTTTCAACACTCTAATACAACATCAGAAACGCACCTCATAGCGGCGAAGCTGTTTGAGAGAGGAATAGATCATGTAAAGATAATAGTAAATCTTTACAATAATATGAGCTACAAGAGGATAAAACTTGAAAGTGAAATATTGAGCAATATGCAGCTGGCTGCCGGAGGAAAGGTGTCTGTTTCCTATGTGACACAGGATATGCTTAATCGGTATGATGCTGTTTTAGAAGATTGCGAAGGAATTGTAGACACATTGAAAAATATTGAAGGAGTAGAATTTGCTGCTTTTCTTAAGGAGAAGAACGGATCAGTGAAGGTCAGTATGCGAGCAAAATCTTACGGTAATGTAGATAAGATTGCCGTTAAATTCGGAGGAGGGGGGCATATTAAAGCTGCCGGATGCACACTTGATATACCGATGGAGAAAGCAGTTGATCTGATAAAACAAGAGTTGAGTAATTATTGGGAGAATTAGATGAAAGATGGTATACTGATTTTAAATAAACCTCAAAACTGGACTTCGCACGATTGTGTTGCTGTATGTCGCAGAGTCACAGGTGTGAAAAAGGTTGGCCATGGGGGTACTCTTGATCCCATGGCAGAAGGACTTCTTCCTATTTTCATTGGCAAAGCGACCAAGATCATGGAATATCTTGATCTTGATTATAAAACATACAGATGTACAGCGAAATTAGGGATTGTGACTGATACTCAGGATATCTGGGGAGAAGTTGTGGAGACAAGAAATACCGAAAATATAGAGATTTCGGACATACTTAAGAAAATAGAGCTGTTTCGGGGGCAGATAAGTCAGATACCTCCGAAATATTCTGCAGTAAGAGTTAACGGAAGAAGGCTTTATGAATATGCAAGGGATGGTCAGGATATAGAGGCAAAACCAAGGAATGTGCATATAAGTAAGCTGGATATTATAGATATAGATATTGACAAGAAAAATATAATGTTTGATGTGACATGCTCCAAAGGAACATACATAAGAAGTATATGCAGTGGTCTGGGAGAAGCCCTCGGCTGCGGAGGCGTTATGCAATCCCTGTACAGAACGTCAAGTGGTGTGTTTACATTGAAAGGAGCCACATCACCTGATGAACTTAAGGAGCTTGAGTGTTCTGATATAGAAAGTAGACTTCTGGAAATTGATTTTCCTCTTGTTCACTTAGGCAGAGCGGAAATGAGCCGGGATCGAGCAAGATATTTTTGCAGAGGAAACAGCATTAGATGGAAACAGGTAAAAGTGACTAAAGAACCGGAAAAGGACAATTACAAAAAGTATAACAGCAGAGGAAGAAGATACAGCAGCATATACCGTGTTTATGAAGCAGAAACAGGATGCTTTTTGGGGATAGGGTATTACAGTGAGAGAGAGAATGCTCTGAAAGCTGATAAGATATTTGCTGCGGTATGATTTGAGAGGCGATATTATATGAAAATTTTCAATTCACTGGAGGAAGTGAACGGTATACAACCTACCGTTGTAGCTTTAGGAAATTTTGATGGTGTTCATAAAGGACATCAGCAAATAATAGAGAGAACTGTCAGAAGCGCACAGGATATGGGACTCAAAAGTGCTGTGTTTACATTTTCCAATCATACAAGAACATTACTTAAGAATTTGCCTGCGGTAAAGAATATACTGTATGCAGAGGAAAAAGCCAAAATAATCGAAACTATGGGTATAGATTACATGTTTAATATACCATTTACAAATGATATATTAACTATGTCTCCGGAAGACTTTATAAAAGATATACTTGTGGATAAATTTAAGATAAGAGAAGCTTACTGTGGCTTTAATTACAGTTTCGGATATAAAGCAAAGGGAACTCCCGAAGTGCTGATGCATGAAGGTCTGAAGCATGGTTTTGGCATCCACGTACAGGAACCGTATAAGATAGATAATATCATAGTAAGCAGTACGTATATAAGAAATTTGATAGCTGAAGGCGATATGGAAAGATGTATGAAATTCATGGGCAGAATGTATTCCATAGGGGGGGAAGTAGTTGTGGGAAATAAGCTTGGAAGGACGATAGGTTTTCCTACATCAAACATAATGATAGATGAAACTATGGCAACTCCACCTAATGGTGTGTATATAACATATTGCACATATAATGGTGTAAAATATCCCAGTGTTACAAATGTTGGCGTAAAACCTACAGTAGGAATATATAATAAAAATATTGAGACTCATATATTTAATTTTGATAGAGAGCTTTATGGTAAGCAAATACGTGTAGAATTTATAAAGCGTACAAGAGAAGAACGTAAATTTTCGGGTATTGAAGAGTTAAGCAAACAAATTGAAAGCGATTGTATTATGGCTAAAGCTTATCACCGTGAGAAAGGTTCTTTATAAGTTGCTGCAAAAAAATACTGGAAATTTTAAAATAAAGTAATATAATATATTATGTAAGACGGGATGTGGCTCAGCTTGGTAGAGCGTTGCGTTCGGGACGCAAAGGCCGCAGGTTCGAATCCTGTCATCCCGACCAGTAAGAACGGCTGAATTTTATGATTCGGCCGTTCATTTATTATGTAAGATTTTCTTTTTTTGAGGGGGGGTAAAGATCATGATTAAAATAAGTGACAATAAAGAATCTGCCTTTAATACTATAGGTATTTGTGCCACCAAACTACTGTAAAAAAAGATAAGGCGTTATATTCTGAAAGAGAAATGTGAAGGAAATTATAATTTAAAGGAATGGTATTAAAGACTGCAGCAAATGTATGATCAATTAGTAGATTTGGCGAATAAAAATAAAATGTCAGAAAAATAATTTGAAAAAAATGCGCTTAAGCTATCCAAATTTTAAGCGCATTTTTTTTAACAACACGTTTTAAGCTGCCCAGCTTTTCATAAACGGAAGTCTTGAAAGTATACGGTTCCACACAAGTGGTATTAGCAGCAGATGGATAGGAAGCATAACCACACATTTCAATATTCTTGTGGGAAGCAACGCTATAAATCCATCGCCCATGAGTATAGACAGCCATACTGTATCAAGCAACAGATTGAGACCTAAAATTATGATCAGGCTGGCAGGCAGTACAGTCTTCCATGTGATCTCTTTACCGTGAAGAAATAATCCGAAAATTAATCCGGTAATAAAAGCTGTCAGGGTGAAACCGGGGAAGTAAGCTCCTGTAGGGAAGATCATCATTCCCAGAAGGTCGCCTACGGCATATCCGACAGCAGTCCACAATGGTCCGAACATTATACCCATCATGGCAACCGGAAGGAATCCGAAGCCTATTCTCAATATGGGTGTATTGATTGAACAGAATCTTGTCAGTATTACTTCCAGCGCGATAAGAAAAGCCATGATCACAAGTCTCATAGTATTAGACTTATTTTCCATTAAAAAAACTCCTTTCCTCAATAGTCGTAGAATTAACTACACTAAAGAGTATAGAAGTTTTCACTAAATTCCTTGGTGTAGTAGCGGACGCGATATTGCACCGCAGCAAAGCTTTCGTTCATAAGCAACATCCCATCTTATGACACTTTACGCACAATACCTACTCTACGCAAAAAAAAGTATAGCATATAACAGCATAATATACAATTAATTTTTAAAAGAGATTGCCCATATTAGGCATTTCGTTTTCATGCAGAAAATCGAAACGATATTGAAGAAATGCAGATTCGGCAGCAGCATTTCCCGCATCTTTAAGTTTTATATAATAGTATGCTTTAGAAACATAACTATCTACTTCGTTTACAGATTCGGTGTCTATAAAAAATGCAGAAAGCTTCTTATATCTGTCCCAATCCTTTGCAATAAAATCAAAACGTTTTTCAGCAGTTTCCCAGTCGTTAGATTCAATAGCAGGGAGAATTTCTTCACTGATGATTGATTTGTAATTATCGACAGTCTTCGCTGCGTATTTATCGTATATACCCCAGGGTATGATCAGTATAAGCATGCATATTATAGAAATAATAAGATCTCTCATATAATCACCTCCGAAGCTTTTTTCTGATTTTTCCCGGAAGTAAACACATGAAGCTTTGACTGACCATCACAAAATGCAAGAAAGACTTGGGTATAATCCGAAATTCCCAGTTTGATGAGCTCGTCTTTAAGTTGTTTGATACTCCAACCTGATTTTTCCACATTCTTACTGTAAATTATCCCGTCTGAAATAAAGACCACAGGCATTATCTGCTTTTTCTTTTCTATAGACATATCTTCAGGTGTTAAAGGTTGCTTATCACTCTTCGGTATTATAGAGAGATCTCCATTAGATTCCATTACAGCAAAATCCACATCTGATATAGAAGGCGAGCCGCCTATACGTAGCTGCTCCATAAGATCATTTATTGTAATCCTTAAGGCTTTCAGTTCTTTCCTGTTTATCTCTCCGTCTTCTATTAATACACTCGGTTTTCCGCTGAAAAAGTTTTTGAACTTCTCGCTTTTAAGAGAAAGAAAAGAAATAAGAACTTGCAGAAAGAGCAGTGTGAAGATGGCCGCCACACCTGTTATCATAGATACGTCCGGAGATTCTATCGGAATAGAAGCCAGTTCAGCTATCATAAATACAACTATGAGCTGAAAGGGAGACATCTTTGAAAGCTCAGCCTTTCCCATAATACGTATCACAAACAAAACTATCAAATATAATAGAACTGTTCTTATAAGAACTATAGTCAAAATATTCACCTCCTGATAAATATTAATTATTATTCGCAATTTAAATATTGTTATACTTATTAAAAAAGAAAATGTTACTTTAAAAAAGACTTTGAGGGACAAATTTAAATAAGAAATTGTCAATAGAAACAAGTAATTGCAAGGCTTTAAAAGAACCGTCGAAAAACGATGAAAAAAGTTGAATAAAATTGTTGACAAAACATTTAACATAAGATATACTAAACAAGCTGTCACGGCAGAGAGGAAAACAACGGAAAATAACGACGAAAAAAAGTTGGAAAAAGTTGTTGACAAAAGCGGTGACATGCGATATACTAAAAAAGCTCGCCAAGAGCGAG